>DCWQ01000036.1:0-48006 GCA_002328185.1 Dehalococcoidia bacterium UBA2158 | reverse complement strand
CCGATTAATCGGGACGGCCTCTTTGCTACCTACGTTTAGGTGGGTTTGGTTAACTACTAAATGTAGTCTTCCATCTCCATCATTTCGATGTTGTCCCGGCTCTGACCCAGACCGAGCTCAAGAGTTGACTTGAATTCGGCTAGCATCTCGTCAGTGACTGCGCCACCGGACTCGACAGCCTGTTTCTTGAGAGTCTCGAATGCCCAGTTCTCGGTGTCGCCGTTGGGCATGGAGTTGAAGAACTCACGCTCGAACACCGGCAGTTCGCCGGGGCCGAAGTAGCCCTTACCCTCGATCTCATAGCCCTCTAGGTCGTGGGTACCCTTGCCGAGTACCTGACCCGTTTCAGCATAGTGCGTCATGACGGTAGCCATACCGTACTTCTGAATGGGGCAAACCTTCATGCAGATACCGCAGCCCAAGTAGCGGGCCATAACCGGGCGGCAGCGCTTGAAGTAGAGCTTGTGCTTCTCGATGCCTCTCCACCACACCTTGTCGCGCATCAGGGCGCGGCCGGGGCAGCGGTTCACGCAAACCTGACAGACCTGACAGAAGGCATGAATGCCATAGTCGACGGGCTCGTCATGGGTTACGTTAGCGTCGGTGGTGATGATCATGATGCGGCAGCGTGAACCCACGTGAGGGGTCAGCAGGTATCCGCAAGCGCCCAAGGAACCAAGACCAGCGGCTACAAACATGGGGATGTAGGGGCCGGTGTTGTCGTTCGGGCTGTGGACCTGGGCGCGGTAGCCCAGGCTCTGGACGAACTTTGCAATCTCCAGACCTGCGGCGCCTTCGGTGCGGTAGGTGCTGGAATGGACGATCTCGGCGTCAACGCTGGGAATCGTCTGCGTGGGCTCGAAGTCCTGCTCGTACGCCAAGCAGATGGCATGGGGGAAAAGAACCCAGTCCTTCTTCGATTGGTAGGTATACCGGTGGTCGTAGGCGGTGATGCCCACTTCAATGTAACCGAGCTCACGAGCTTTGGCCTTGATGGCCTCGCTCACGTCTTCACCGGACGCCGTAGCCGTCGGCTCTTGGTCGCCGGTCAAGCGGGCGGCCATGATCAACGGACGGTTAAGGTTATCATGCTCTTTGCGAATCTCACGCATCTCTACGTGGGTATCACGGATGGTATTGGCCCAGTCACGAGAAGCCCTCTCATTGATGTTCATGGTTTCCAGAGGATACTCGCGAGCGTACCAATCGACTTCGCGGTGATTCAGCGGAATGCCTGGTACGGTTTCCAGTTCCTCGGGAACCGGAATTGTGACTTCGGCATCACCTACGTACATTCCAGGCCTAACGACCTCATGGCCGATCTTTAACATGCCTGTCCCTCCCAAAAAAGTGTATCGCTGGGCTCGGGTATTAGCCTTAACCCCAACATTAGCGGCGGCCTATTTATTTGTCAACCCTATTTCCTGGGCAATAAAGTATTCGAATATCCAATAGACTCCAAAGGGTTATTTGATAATTGCGAGCGTCGTAACATTTTTTACGATGTCCCTTCTCTGGTGTATTTGAAAGCGACGAATATCGTTAAATCCTTCCTTATCCACCCGTCCGGCGTGCGATCATCGCGTCAGCCAAGGGACTGGCGCCGGACCGAATTGCCACATCGACCAACGCGGGACGGCCCGATGCCAGGGCCCTTTCAACGGCGGGACCGACCTCCGCCGGTGTATCCACGTGTTCGGTATAGGCGCCGATGGCCTCTACCACCTTGTCGTAGCGTATCGGCCGCAGGTCGGTCCCGACGGCCCGGTTGTAATAGGCCACCTGGAATGTCTTGTCGATACCCCAGGTATGGTCGTTGCCCAACACGGTGGTTATGTTGATGTTGTGCCGGATGGCTGTGTCGTATTCCATAGAGTAGAACCCAAAGGCCCCGTCTCCGGAGAACGCCAGTACCTTGCTGTCGGGGTAGGCCAGTTTGGCGGCCATGGCGTAGGGCACCGCCGCGCCCAGGTGGCTGAGCGGCCCCAAACGCTGGAACCGGCCAGGCTTGCGGGCCTTTAGGAACGACCGGCCCCACTGCACGTAGTCGCCGCCGTCCATCACCAGGACCGTGTCGTCGTCCAGGTGCTGCTCTAAGTTGGTGTACACGTCCAGGGGATGCATGGGGTCCTGGCCGTCGGCATGGCCCCTCAGTTCCGCGTCCCAAGCCGCCGCATCCTTATTTAGCTGCTCGACCCAAGGTGCGATGTTCTCCTTGGCGCCGGCCGCCTTGCACGCCGCGGTGATCTGCTCCACCACCGCGCCTAAGTCTCCTTCTATACCCACGGCCACGCCCCGGTTGCGGCCGATCTCCGCAGCGGAGGGGTCCGCCTGGATGATCTTGGCCGAGTCGGAGAATGCTCCGCCGTAGCGGTAACGGTGGTCCAGACGCTTCCCTAACAGCAATATGACATCGGCCTCCCGGAAGCGCCGGGCCGTCGGGTTCAACGCGCCGTCGGCATATCCGAAGCACAGGGGATGCTCGTCGTCCAGCAGGCCCCGGGCTTGTTCTACGGTGAAGACGGGGATGCCGGTGGACTCAGCTAGCTCTTGCAGTTGGGCCGGGTCCACGGAGTAGCGGGCCGGGTTGCCGGCGATGATCACCGGCTTCTTGGCGCCTTTCAACAAAGAAGCCGCACGGTCGATCAGGGTGGGGTCTCCCTGGGCCCGGCCTGTTGGGCGGTACTCCTGGGGCATGTACTGAGGTAGCTCGTCCTCGGATATCTCCACCTCTTGTAGATCGATGGGCAATGTCAGGTGCACCGGGCCGGGTCGTCCGGTGGTGGCCGTTCGGAAAGCGGTCGCCACCATCTCAGGGATACGGGTCTTGTCGTGGATCATCCAAGACCCCTTGGTCACGGGTGTGGTCATGCCGATCTGGTCGATCTCCTGAAAAGCGGACTGCCCGTGTTCGGGAAGGGCGGCCGCCCCTGCGATGAAGACTACCGGGCTTTCCGATGTGTAGATCGCCGGCAGGGCGGAGATGGCGTTGGAGAAGCCGGGGCCTCCTGTGAAGATGCCCACCGCCGGGCAGCCCGTGATCCGGGCGTAGCCGTCGGCCATGTGCAGGGCCGCTCCTTCATGCCGGGTGTCGATGAACTGAATGCCCTCGTCTTCCGCGGCGTCCACCAAGGGCAAGATTGTGTCGCCAACGATGGTGAACACCTTCTCGATGCCCTCCATCTTGAGACACCGGATGAAGAGATGGGCTCCAGTCAGCTTTGCCATGGTCCCTCCTGGGGTTGTTGGTTTCTTGGATTAACGTGTCTGGGACAGCTCCAGATTGCCCTAGAGAGCTTACTTTGCGCGTTCTCATCCGGCAAGTGCTGCTGCCATATAATGGATAGCCCCGGAGGTATTATTTTAATTTGAGCGGAAAGCGCGCGAAGAATAGAGAGAAATTCAAGCGAGAATAAACTGGTGCCAACCTTATATATAGTAGGGACTCCTATCGGGAACCTGGAAGACCTGACCCCCAGAGCGGCCCGGATATTGTCCGAAGTCTCTTTGGTGGCGGCTGAGGACACCCGAGTTACCCGACGGTTGTTGAGCCATCTGGGTATCCGCCCCCGGACCACCAGCTTTCACCAGCACAACTGGCGGGACAAACTGGCTGTTATATTGGCCGAGTTGGCCGAGGGCGACGTGGCATTGGTCACCGACGCGGGGATGCCGGGGATCAGCGACCCGGGAAGCGAGTTGGTGGTTGCCGCCGCCCAGGCCGGGTTCAAGGTCGAGGTCGTGCCCGGCCCCTCAGCGGTCACCGCGGCCTTGGCGCTGTCCGGGTTTGCCGGCGACTCGTTTTTATTCTTGGGATTTCTGCCCCGGCGAAAGAGAGACCGGCTGGTCGGACTGCGTGAGGCCTCGTTTTCGTCGGTCCCGTTGGTGCTATTCGAGGCGCCCCACCGGCTGCGTGCAACGTTGACCGACCTGGACACCGCGTTCGGCGAGAGGCCGTTGGCGGTGTGCCGCGAGTTGACCAAGCTGCACGAGGAGGTGTTCCGAGGCACGGCTGCCCAGGCGTTGGAGCATTTCGACTCGCCCAGGGGCGAAGTGGTGATAGTGCTTCGGGGCAGACCGGTTGAGGCCATCGAGGCAGACGAGGACCAGGCCGGCGTCGACGAAGACCTGCGCCGGATGCTGTCCGAGCTGCGGCAGGATGGGGTCAGGGCCAAAGACGCCGTGGCCCGGGTGTCGGAGACCACCGGCCTGGCCAAGAACCGGGTGTACCACGTCTGGGTAGAGTTGGACCGCGAGTCCGGCTAAACTCCAACCCTGGAGTGGCCCTAGAGATTACTGCCTTATAGCCCGAACCAAATGGGCTTCGTCCTCGACAAAATCTCTAAGAGCCTCTTCAATCTCGGAATACAATGCTTTTTCTGTCGGCTCATCCAACTTTGCAACAAGTTCTCTGACAGGGGAGCCGGCAATCTCCTTAGGAATTGACTCGGTCGCCAGGCCGATTCGACGTTCAACCAACAATCTCTCAATCTCGACCTTCGGAAATCCCGCTTCCATCAACAACGCTTTGATGACTTCGCCATCGCGAAATGCAAATGGTGATAGCACGCTGGTTGAGGCTTTGGGGCCTATGAACCGGCCAATGGAATCGGCGACGGCGGCAAACAGGGGGCTTATCGCGCTCCAAACGGTCAAAATCAATGTCCCGCCTGGCGCTAAAACACGCCGCTGTTCTGACAATGCCGCAGGCTTATCGGAAAAGAACTGCAAGCCCTGTTGGTAGAAAGCCATATCAAAACTGGCGTCCTCGAACGGTAGACTAGTCACGTCGTTCTGATGCCACTCAATATTGGCCGTGTTGGCCGGCGTATACAGCCGGGCGGCCTCGATCATTCCGGCGTTCAGGTCAGCTCCGGTTACTGAGCCAAACGGGCCAACTTTTTCGGCTACGAGGCTGGCAACGATGCCTGTACCGCAAGCCATATCAAGAACACAGTCTCCTTCTTGGATATTCACGTGGTTCAGAGTGAGCTCGGCAAGGGGGCGGAACATTGCAGGCATTTTGTTCTTCGTATATCTGCGCCACGCTACCGCTTAATTGGAATGTACCTTGATCGGCCACGTTACTCAACGATTATTTGGTTGAATACCATCCTGTTTTTGAGGAATTGGAAGCATACACACCGGCCCGGTCAGGCAGACCGCATTACACATGTTAGATAATAATCATATGTAGCTATTATGCAGAATTGTGATATGCTCTCACGAGCGTGGCCGTATTCGAGCGGCCCCTTGGGAGACTCAGGCAATTTCTTCACGACCTTCCCCTGGAACTCGCAAACCTGGCCTGTTCGGCAGCATCTTTTATGGCTGGTGGCTGGTAGGGATCAGCGGGTTCGTAATGGTTATATCCACCGTTCCGCTGTTCCATGCCATGAGCGTTTGGGCTGTGGCCTTGGAGCGCCAATTCGGCTGGAACCGGACGCAGTTGGGCCTCGCTCTCACCTTTACACGAGTGGAAGGTGGGTTGATGGGCCCCATCGAAGGTTATCTCACAGATAAAGTTGGCACCCGCCGTATGGTGTTCATTGGGCTTACCATCTTGGGCGGCGGCTTCATTTTTTTCGGC
This sequence comes from Dehalococcoidia bacterium UBA2158, assembly GCA_002328185.1. Lineage (GTDB taxonomy): Bacteria > Chloroflexota > Dehalococcoidia > Lucifugimonadales > UBA3495 > UBA9611. Next base: position 42,416 of record DCWQ01000036.1, on the reverse strand, counting down.
CAAGTTCAGAACCTGTGGATGTTCTATCTGGCCTATGTCTTGATGGCGGTGGGCCAGGGACTGGGCAGTTGGATCCCCCTGATGACCATGCTCAACCGGTGGTTCCATCGTCGCAGGGCCATGGCTTTGGGCTGGTCCAACATGGGCAGCCGGGCGGGCGCGCTGGTACTGGTTCCGGTGATCGCCTGGTCCATCAACCCCGACTTCGATCGCATCGGTTGGCGCATGACGGCCACCATCCTAGGCCTATTCATGGTTGCGGCCGCCTTCCCCATATCCAAGCTGATCCGGAACTACCCTGAAGACTACGGGCTTCTGCCCGACAACGACAAGCCTGACACCGTTGTCGAAACCGCGGCTGTGGCCACGCAGGTGCCTCCGTCCACTCCCCAAGAGGTAGACTTCACTACTGGCGAAGCGCTCAGGACCCCGGCGTTCTGGTTGATTGCCTTCGGCCATGGTTTCACTTCGATGGTGATCTTGGCCATCATGGCCCATCTGGGGCTCTTGATGGTGGATAAGGGCCACGAGTTGCAAGATGCGGCCTTCGTGGTCTCCGTTTACACCGCTGTGGCCATGGGGTTCCAGCTGGTTGGGGGTTATGTCGGCGGCCGGATTCCCATCAGGATCGCTTTGGCATTCTTCACCACCCTACAAGCATTGGGCGTGGTCGTTCTGGTGCTTGCTGATTCGCTGACTTCTTTCTACGCCTTTGCGGTTTTGTTCGGAGCGGGCTTCGGCGGACGCAATCCCTTGACCGTGGCCATTCGAGGCGACTACTTCGGCTCTGCGTCGTTCGGGAAGATATTGGGCCTCTCCACCGTGCCCATGAACGTGTTGTTGCTGATTGCCGCGCCGTTGGTCGGTTGGATGCGCGATGTCCAAGGTACCTACACCGACGCGTTCCTCGTGATGGTCTTGACCAACATGGCCGGGGCCGCATGTTTCATCCTGGCCAAACGGCCGGAACAGAAATCGACGCCCCAGCCCACCCCGGTGGACCAAAGCGCCGATTAGTTAGTTCCTTTTTTGGTACGGACCTTAGCCTCGTACCGACCTTCCCAGCTTTTTACGACTCCTGAATCTCTATGTCGGTTATTTCCAGAGGTGTAGTCGGTGTGGAGGGCTCTCCGCTTCTGCCGGTGGTCACGGGAGAGTTGGCGATGGCGTCCAGCACATCTTCGCCGCCGGTCAGGTTCCCGAAGATCGTGTAGTTGGGGGGCAGGCCCACGTCGGCCCCGTGGACGATGAAGAACTGGCTGCCGTTGGTGTTGGGTCCGGCGTTGGCCATGGCCAGGATGCCCTTCACATAGCTGCGGGACACCGGCTCGTCTTGGAAGCGGTAGCCGGGGCCGCCGGTGCCGTCTCCGGTGGGGCAGCCGCCCTGGATCATGAAGTTCTGGATCACCCGGTGGAACTGGCCGCCCTTGTAAAAGCCGTCCCGGGCTAGAAAGACGAAATTGTTCACCGTAACCGGCACGTCTGCCGAGAAAAGTTCAACGTCGATGTCGCCGTGGTTGGTCTTGATAGTGGCTGAGTAGGTCTTGCTGTCATCAAGAGTCATCGCAGGCGGCGCGGGATACTGCTGGGCCATGTGTTTCCTCCCGGGGGCTCGGGCAAATTTCGTGCCTTGGATTGTAGCATTCGAGAGTGGACGACGACACCTGCCCCAACCAAACAAAAAGGCCCGCGTAAGCCACGGGCCCCTTTGGTAACCATACTCGTCCGTACAAAAACCGGTTGTACCGGCGACTAGGCGCGGTTGTGGGTTTTGGTTTCGGCCCAGGCCACGATCTTGGGTAGAGCTGCGTCGATGTCGCGTTGGTCGATCGACCTGGCGATGTCCTCCGCCTCGCAGCGGATCAACATGATCGGCAGCCGGTTCTTGATTTTGTCCAGGGTCCAGATTAGGGAATCGCCCTCTGCGGTGAAGTCCAACATCAGGCGTTCGTTCTTCTTCATGGTGGCGTTCCGGTAGTGGTAGTGAGGCGCCACCCGGAAGCAATCGAAGCGCAGTAGCTCCTTGTCCTGTCCATCAAGTTGGTCGCTGTAGACGTGGATACAGACGCCTTCCTCGGCGCCTTCATTGAGGGTACGGTACTCCAGGCCAAAGGTTACTGCGCCCGCTTGGATTAGTTCTTCCGGTCCACCCGTCTCACCACCCATCTGCGCATGCATCGTCTGTTGTGCCATGTCGCTACTCCTTCTGATAGTAATGGCGGGATTATACCCCCAATCTTCGGCCTTCCCAAACAGAGGCAACGGCGGGGAATTTGGGGTCTTGTGAGATATAATTAAAGAGCAGGGTATGACTGTAGGGAATGCATAGTGGAAACCCGTCAACGACTGCACTGCATTCCAATTATTAGATAAACGACCTTTTTTCGAATCGCCTGGGGATTTCCTGGAGGTTCGCTTGGGAAGCGCCGGTAGCAGCAACGAGAAAGGGGGCAGAAATTGGAGTTACTAGAGCAGATGGGGGCCGAGGGCCACGAGCAGTTGGTGGTCGTCTCCGATGCCGGATCAGGTTTGAAAGCCATCATTGCCATCCATGACACAACCTTGGGACCGGCCTGCGGTGGCACCCGCATCTGGCCCTATGAGTCGGAGCAAGAAGCAATCATGGACGCCCTCCGGTTATCCCGCGCCATGACCTATAAAGCAGCGGCGGCCGACCTGCCCCTGGGCGGCGGCAAGGGAGTGATCATCGCCGACTCCCACACCGAGAAAACCGAAGCGCTGGTCCGGGCCTACGGACGGTTCGTCGACACCTTGGGCGGCAGGTATCTGACCACCACCGACGTTGGCAGCACCGGCCGGGATATGGAATACGTCAAGCAAGAGACGGACTATGTGGTCGGACTGCCCACCACTTCCGGCGGCAGCGGCGACACCTCGATAATGACCGGCTTGGGCGTATATATGGGCATGAAAACCTGCGCCAAAGAGGCCTGGGGCCAGGAGTCGCTGACCGGCAAGACCGTGGCGATGCAGGGGTTCGGCAAGGTTGCGACCCATATCGCTCACCACCTGATGAAAGAGGACGCCAGATTGGTGGTGACAGACGTCTTTGATGAGGCGCTGGACCGGGCCCGGGATATGGGTCTGACCGTGGTCAAACCTGAAGACATCTACGGCGTGGACTGCGACGTCTTTACCCCCTGCGCCCTGGGCGGAGTGATCAACCCTGACACCATCCCTCAGTTGAAGTGCAAGGTGGTTGCCGGGGGCGCCAATAACCAACTGCTGACCGACGGTGACGGCGAGACCTTGCACCGCCTGGGCATCGTCTACGGTCCTGATTACATTTTGAACAGCGGTGGCATCATCAACGCCGAAGCCGAGATCGGCCGGGTGTACAACTTGGACCGGGCCAGGGAAAAGACCGAGCGCATCTACGAGATAATGGAACGGGTCATCGCCATCTCCAAGAGCGAGGAGATTACCACGGCCAAGGCGGCGGACCGACTGGCCGAGGACCGCCTAAAAGCGGTTCAAGGCATTCGGCGGGTCTACCGCGCTAACTAACCCCACCCTCTAAAGAAAACGAAAAATGGTGGAAAAGAAAAAGGGTCCCGACTACTCGGGGCCCTTTTTGTTGCCTAGTTTTTCTGCCGGAACCTAATGGGCCGAGGACTCAGCCTCGAAACCGCCGTCGCGGTGTGCGCCGTCGCAGAACGGCTTATTTGCGGACAGGCCGCAGCGGCAGAAAGCCACTGCCTCACCGTCTGGAACGGTGTAATTCTTGCCGTCTTTGTCGGTGATGGTGATGGGGCCGGTGAACCGCAGGGGGCCGTTCTCTCGAACCTCGATATTGTTATCTGCCATTTGATTTTCTCCGTTAAATATGGATTGCCAGAATCAAAGTCTGATGACGGTTATTTGGCGACCGACTCAGCCTCGAACGAGACGTCGCGATGGGCTGAGTCGCAGAAGGGCTTGTTCTCAGATTTGCCACAGCGGCAGAAAGTTACCCACTCGCCCTCTGGGATCTCATAATTCTTGCCGTCTTTGTCGGTGATGGTGATGGGGCCGATTACGCGTAAACCAGCGTTCTCGCGAATCTCGATATTGACGCCTGCCATAAGAATTCCTCCGTTGCTGCTCTAATACTGGATAGATAGGCGGGCCTCACCAAGGGTTACGCCAGCCATCACGAATGAAAAGTAAGTGTGCCACCCTAGGTTAGGGGTGTCAAGCTGGCTGGGAACATCTTGAATGCTCCTCGAATCAATCAGATGCCGACCCCGCCGATATGGATTCTGTCCGGACAGCCTGCTCCGGTTTTGGGCCTCTACCCCGCAGCGCGGACAGGGTGATTCCCACCATCAGAAGTCCTCCCATCATCCAGAACGCCCACTTGAGGCCCGCCACGAACGCGTCGGCAACGGCCGGAGACACGGCATCCAGGCTTGGTTCCACACCCTTCGATCCCATGGTGGCCACAACCACCGTGGTGGCGATGGCGATGCTGGTCACGTTGGCCGAATTTCGGACCAGTTGCGTCAAGGCCGAGACCACGCCGTACTGCGAACGCTCGACTGCGCTCAGGATCGAGCTGTTGTTGGGCGAGTTGAACAGGGCCGTGCCGGTGTTTTGGGCCATCAGCAAGAGTACGATCAGCAAGACGGGAGATGACTCGGTGAGCGTGATGGCCATGATCACCCAAGCGGACGCCGAAACCGATAGGCCAAGCACGGTCAGTCCCCGCGACCCGAACCGGTCCGACAACCGGCCACTGATGGGCCCCAGCAGCACCATGCACAGAGCGGGCGGTATCAGCAGTAGACCGACTTCCCTGGGGCTGTATTCCAGCACCCGCTGCATGTAAAAGGGCATCATGAACCGGGATGCTGAACTGCCAAGGAAAGAGAACCAGCCCGCCGCCACCCCAAAGCTGACTAGTTTCCGCTTGAATAGCCGCATGTCCAGCATGGGGTATGGGAAGCGCAACTCCCACCAGATGAAGGCCGCGCCCGAGATAACCGTGGCCACTGCGCCCGAGATGATCAGTCCCGACGTCCAGCCCACCCGGTCGCCGTTGCCCACCACCAATAAGAACCCTAACAAGGCTAGGCCGGAGAGCATCGCACCGCCCCAATCGAACCTCGGCCTCACTTCGCCGTCCTTGGGAATTTCCGGTGTGTCTGAGAGCAGGATCAGCATGGAGATAATAATTGTGAATATTCCCACAGGCACGTTGGCGAAGAACACTGAGCGCCATTCGAACGCGCTGACCAGCAGTCCGCCGATGGCCGGCCCGGCGATGGCCCCCGCGCCAACCACGCTCAGGTGGGTGCCCAAAGCTTTGCCGCGCTCGGTCCCGGGGAACGCGGAGATCACCATGGCGATGCCCGATGCCTGCACCATAGCCGAGCCCACGCCCTGAAATACCTTGGCCGCGATCAATGAACCCAGGTTGGGCGAGGCACCGGCCAGCCCGGCGGCGATCACAAAGATGACCATCCCCCAGACGTACACCTGCTTCCGTCCGATTATGTCGCCGAGACGGCCCATGGGCAGGATCAAGACGCTGATGGCCAATGCGTAGCCAACCACGATCCACTGGACAGTGGGGAGGTCGGAGCCGAAGTGTCGCTCGATGCTGGGCAACGCTATCAGGACGCTGCCGTGGTCGACGACCGACAAAAATGTCCCGATGCCGATGGTGGCGAACGCCCACCACTTGAAGTTGGAGCTGGCCTTGATGGCGGAAATCACTAACCTAGGTTACTCCTAAAGCCGCTGCCATTCCCGCCGGTATTTGGTGAGCCGCACATTATCGGGCCTGCCTAACCCTGGGTAGTACCAGGTACGATATCGCGCCCAGAACCAGTCCCGCCGTGCCAACCGCGGTCAGGGCCACCACCACCGTTGTTAAGTCGACCAGCAGACCCACGGCCAGGCTGGACATAAAGACGAACCCCTGGCTGTATAGGTGCAAGCTGGTGATGCGGCTTCGCAGGTGGTCGGGCACCAATGACTGGATCAAGGTGCTGGACGAGGTCCGGAACGTCGCCTGGGCCAACGACATCAGCCCGATCAAGACCATGGCCAGGACCAGCCAATGGGAATAAGCGAATAGAACCACTGACGCCGATGCCACCATGATGGCCGCCAAACAGATCAGCCCCCGGTTGGCGCCGAAGCCCACCGAGGCGATGGTCAAGGCAGAAAGCAGGCCGCCAAGCCCGGTCACAGCCAGCAGGATGCCGCCCGTGTCGGCGCTCCTGTGCAGGACATCAACAGTGAACACCGGCAGCACAAACCAGACCGGGTGGAGCAGGACATTTGGAATCAGTCCAACCACCAACAGGTTCCAGATCACTCGCTCTTGCTTCCTAACGTACCGGAGCCCCTCCAAGAAATTTGCCAAGGGGGAGCCGCCAGCGTCCTCCGGACGGGCTTGCAGATAAGGAGTCTTCATCGGCCAGAAAGCTAGCACCGTGGCGGCGTATAAGCCGGCCTCGATGGCGAAATTCCAGGTGAACCCGATCGTTGTGATCAGGATTCCGCCGATGAACGGGCCAATCATTCGTGTGCCGGTGATGGTCAGGGTGTTGGAGGCGTAGGCGTTGACCAAAGACTCTCCGGGCACCGTGTTGGCGACCAGCGTTTGGCGCACGGTCAGAGAGGTCGACCAGCAGATGCCCGACACGAACACGTAGATGTAGGCATGCCACCATTCGACGTGCCCCGACTGCACCACAAAGGCGAACACCACAGCAGCGACGGTCATGAATGCCTGGACTGCCATGACCAACTTCCGGCGGTCGACCCGGTCTCCCAGAACCCCGGCCCAAGGCCCGACTACCAAAGTCGGAAGCGTGGTCATGCCGCCAATGGTAACCACCAACAACCCCGAGGCTGCAAAAGAGTCGGTGAGGTCGCGGACCAGCCAACCCACGGTGAGTAATTGCAGCCACTGGGCAGTGTTGGCAAAGAAGTTGGCAACCCAGAGAAATCTAAAATCCCGGTAGGTCCGCCATGAGTCCAGTGTTTGTAATCGCCGGCGCGGCCGCCTGGCCTGTTGTTGTTGCTGCCTAACTATGATGTGGCCCTTGACGCTTCATATTTGCTTCGGTTAAATTCAGTTCAGTTACCACAGACCGGTACCGGACCGAAATTTGGGAGGTCGCTGCTATGCCTCTGTACGAGTATATGTGCCCCACTTGTGATCACAAGTTTGAAAAGCTCCAATCGATGAGCGCCACCGGGGCCGACTGCCCCAACTGTGAGCAGCCAGCCAAGCGCGCAATCTCAGTGTTTGCGTCCGTCATTAGGGGTGGCAGTGAGATTCCCAGTTCCATGGGCCCCCTGCCTCCGTTGAGCGGCAGCGGTTGTTGCGGCGGCGGATGTGGCTGCGGCCCGTAAGCCGCGAAACCAGGACTTTGCAAAAAACAGGGGCAAGTAACACCTGCCCCTGTTTTTGTTTCCGCGACGGGACAGGTCTAGCGTGTTTCCACCCGTGCCCTATTCTAGCCTAGTTCAGGTCTCGCGCGCGCTTTCCAGTCCGTTCAGTTCCCGTTGCCAACCGGTACACCGCCGGTGGACCAGGTAGGCGCTGCCGGCTACTGCAAACAACAATGCCCCGGCGATGGCCCGGGCCGCCACCCACAAGGTAGTGTCGAACCAGAAGTCCCGTGGGAAGATGCGCACTAGGTAATCGGTCCGCGGGTCCAGTTGCCAGAAGTCGTTGGCGAAGCTCAACTGGTGGAACTTCAGGAATACACTGTCAAAGCCCACTGATGCCACGGCTCCAAATACAATCAACAGGACCATAGTGAGCCCGCCGCCCAAGGCCAGCCGTTGAGCGAAGAGGCCCACGAACCGGCCGCGGTGCAACGCAAATCCGATGATTGTCATGACCGCCAAATAAACTGCCGAGGCCAAAGCAAGTACGTATACGCCGCGGACCAGTTCCTTGACGTCTTTCATGTGGGCCACTTCCCGGTCGTTGAATAGCGCCCGGTCCTCGCCGAGAATCTTGGTCTGGACGTTCAGCGGCTCGTCCCCGGAGTTGATGTAACTGCGGATGTCTGCGCCCACCTGGCGCAGGTCGGTTTCGGTGATGCCCGAGATGCGGGAGATGGAGTACTTTTTGAAGCCGTCACTGTACAGGCCGGGGCTGTTGAACGCCCAAGTGACGCTGGCCGTGATCAAAAACAATGGCACGGCTATGATGAAAAGCGCCCAGGGGAACCAGCCTATCCGATTCATGCAATCTCCGTTTTGATCGACCGAACGGAGCCTAAAACTCGCCGATATTGCAACCGCCGGTCGAACCTAAGTTAGCACCGGCCAGCTTGTGAAGCAACCGGCCCTCAATCTATAATTCGGCCATGATGCCCCAACAGGATTCATCCCCAGACCAGGCTTCTCCCAAAGACACTTTTTCTGATGAGGAACTGGGCACGTTCCAGACCCTGGTGAACATCGTCGCCCGGCTGCGCGCGCCCGGCGGCTGCCCTTGGGACCGGGAGCAGACCCACGAGTCACTGAAACGCCACCTGCTGGAAGAGTCCTATGAGGTCATCGAGGCCATCGACCAGGGCAACCCGGCCATCCTATCCGAGGAGCTGGGCGACCTGATGGTACAGGTTGCCTTCCACGCCGACATCGCCGGGGAGGCCGGCGAGTTCCAGCTTGAGGACGTGCTGCGCCAGATAAACGGCAAGTTGGTCCGCCGCCACCCCCATGTATTCGCCGACGAGCATGCCGAAGATGCCCGCGAAGTTGAGCAGAACTGGGAACAGATCAAGGCCCAGGAACGCAAAGAAAAGGGGGAGAGCAAGTCCCCCGTTGAAGGAATCCCCGTCGACATGCCCGCCCTGGCCTACGCCCAGTTGATGCAGGACCGAGTTGGCAAAGCGGGGTTCGAGTGGGACGACATCTCTGGGGTGCTGGATAAGATTGTCGAAGAAGTGACCGAGCTAAAAGCGACCACCACCCCAGAAGAGAAAGTCCACGAACTGGGCGACCTGCTGTTCACCATGGTCAACCTGACCCGCTGGTCCGGCGCCCACGCGGAAGACGTACTGCGTCAGGCCAATCAACGCTTCGGCAAACGATATCTCAGCATGGAGAAACTGGCATCCGAGCAGGGTCTGGACTTCGAAGCGCTCCCTTTAGACCGGAAAGAAGAACTCTGGCAGGAAGCCAAGCGGTTGGTGGGCTAGCCGGGCGTTACTCGTGAGGAATAAGGGGCGTGATGGTGAAGATCAATGACTTCCACGTCGAAGCAGGGCGCTCTCCAAGTATCTTCGCCGATAGGACACGTCCCTCAACGCTGAGAATAGATTCTTCCAATCCTTCCAGCCAATCCCGCAGATCCTCATTCTCCGAGATGCGCCACTCCAGCCGCTGTTTATTCTCTTCCGCTTGTACTTTATCGACGTTGGCGAGGGGGTTGGAACACCGCTCAACAGCTAATAGAGACCCAGCTTGCAACAAAATAGCCAGCCCGCTCATCCCGAGCCTGTCGAAGGACGCGTAACAGGGGGTGGCGTTGGGTTGGGAAATACGAGATGGATAATACCCGTAGGCTCGGGGTTTTAGCCAGCCTAGCCTAACATAAATCACGCTTATGTGCGCCTGGGAGTTCGTGGGCCAACCGGCCATTCCACAGTAATCTCTTCCATAGGACAACCGCTGGCGCTGAATGAAGCGGGTTAAAAACCCGAGCCTACGATTAATGGGTTTTCTGCCACGGCAGACGCCCGTATCTCCCAGCGATAGGTGGAAAAACAAAGGAGACGCTGCCGCAATCGGCAGCGCCTCCTTAAGACTCCAAATCAGACAATGAAAAGGGTCTCGTCGGCCGCTATCGAGTCAACGGCCCGGTTGTCCACGTAATCGGTCGCACAGACCGCAGCGTTCAGCAAGTCCCAGCGGACCATCCAGTTGTAGGTGTCTTCCAACTGCTCTTTGGTGTAGGGCCTTGGATGGGCGTAGCGTAGCCGTGGCAAGTGGAAGTCGTCTGCCGTGAGACCACCCCATACTTTCGCCACCGGCGCGAACTTGGGCTGGTCGATCAGATAGTGTATGAACCGCTTCTTGTCCGAATTGATCAGATCCACCGCTCTAATGACAGCCCTGTTGATGGCGGCATCCACCTCGCCGCTCATCATGGCCTCGAACCGGTAGCGGGGGCTTCCGTAATGGAGCAGGTTGATCTTGCCTGCCGGTATGTAACCCTCCAGCAGCCGGAGCACGGTGTAATGAGACCCGGCATGGAACTGGACGGCGATTGGCTTATTCGCCAAAGAACTGGGGCAATAATGCTCAGACTCTGGCCTGACCATCAACGCCTGGCTGGCCACGGCGGAACGCAGCCCGATGACCTTGACGTCCTGTTTACTCTCATAGGCCCGACGGACCTGACCTTCTTCTTAAGCCCGGTAGATGGCGACCTGCCGGCCCTCGAATGGCATGTGGCCGAGGATCGGGTCGACCTCTTCCGGACTCGTGGTGCGATGGTCAACCTTTAGGGAATGGGACTCGATGAACTCCATTTCGATTCCCTCTTCGGTGAAGAAGCCCTCGTCCTTGGCCACGAACCAAGGAAGACTAAACACCGGGCCGCTGGTCTCGCTAACTACCTGTTTCATACCCACCAGTCCTGATAATTGTTATCGGATTTGTTCGGGAAGTTTGTCACAGGCTGTAATCCGGATTTTAACAATGATAGACCGTTGACAGTGATACAGGCCTGACTTAGTATCAGCCTACCAACCAACCTCGAAATCCGCGTGCGGATGCCGCTGATGCAGGCACTCCGCCAACCACCAAAGGAGCACCCATGGAATTCGGACTGTTCATGATGCCGTTGCATCCGCCCCATCGCAGTTACGCTGATTCATACGACCGTGACCTGGATCTGATCGTTAAGGCCGACGAACTCGGCTACACCGAAGCTTGGATTGGCGAGCACGTCACGGAACGCTGGGAGAACGCCCCTGCCCCGGACCTGCTCATCGCCAAGGCGTCGGCTATGACGAAGAACATCGTCTTCGGCACCGGCGTCACCCTGTTGGCCATCCACAACCCCGTTGATCTGGCCCACCGGCTGGCCATGCTGGACCATCTGTGCCGCGGTCGGTTCTACTGGGGCATCGGCACCCGCGCCATCCCCACCGACTTGGAGCTATACGGCCTGGACGCCAGCGATCGGCAAGGCGTGGGCGAGCGCTCTCAAGAGGTGCTGGACGTGGTGCTGAAGATGTGGCAGAACGAGGGCAAGTTCGAATACCACGGCAAGTTTTTCGACATCTCAGCCCCGGAGCTGGATTCGGTGAAGGAACGGGGCCTGTACATGAAGCCCTTCCAGCAGCCGCATCCGCCCATTAGCGCCGCCGCGACGACCATTCGCTCCGACTCCATCAGGAACGCTGGCGTCAACGGCTGGATTCCCATGAGCAGCCCCACGCTCTCCGTGCCCAACCTGACTGGGCATTGGGAGGAGTACGCGGAAGGAGCAGCCAGCTCTGGCCGGACGGTTAACCGCAGCCAATGGCACATCGCCCGGGACGTGTTGGTCGCGCCCACGGCGCAGGAAGCCAAGGAGCGGGCCAACGAGGTCTTGGTGAATAACTACCACATTCATCAACAACCCAACCGCCAGGCCAGCCTACTGGCCGGTTCCAAGAACGACCCCGACATGCCCGATGATGCCATCGACGTCGAGTACCTGATGGACAACGTCTGGGTCGTTGGTGACCCCCAGGAATGCGCCGATAAGATTCGCAGCATCTACGGCGAGGTGGGCGGCTTCGGCACCCTGCTGACCGTCACCCAAGACCCCGACAACCACCAGTGGCAGCACGAATGCCTGGAACTGCTCAAGAGCGATGTTGGTCCAAGGATCGCTGACTTAGGTTAAGCGGCGGGCATATCTGGACATAGAAAAGGCCCTGTATTTTTCGGAAGGACGGGGTCTTTTGGATTTTGGGGCAGGTGGTAAAACAACCGGCTCGCTAAACTATTCCAGCGTCTGGATATAGTTGATGAGATGCTAGATCTCATCCTCTGTAAGAGCCTCATTGAAAGAGGTCATGGCCGAGCCCAATACGCCGTCACTGATGATGTTGAACAGGTCAGGGTCAGCAGGCAGCGGAACGTGGACCGCCAGGTCGGCTAGCGGGGGATTTGATCCTACAGAGCTTGGACCGTCACCCAGATCGGAGACGACGTGGCACACTTGGCAGTTTTGGGTGTACAACTGTTGGCCTGTGCCTATGGACGCTTGGTCCGGCGGGAACGGGTTGGTCCGAGCGTCCAATCCAGCCAGGCCCGGGCCCAACAAAGGAGCCCCGCGCCTGGTCCTCCATACCCCGGCAGCTACTCCCACACCCATGTACAATGTGGCGCCTCCGAACAATTCCAAACCAAAGTTGAATTGCCCCTTGTCGGGGTCAGGCGGTATCAAGGAGCTACCGCCCGCAGATGTATCAGCCGCTATGAACCGGAAGGCCGTTCTAGCGTCGAAGGCGTCGGGTCTTCTGACGATCACCTCAGCCTGCCAGGCTCCTCCAACACTGAAACCCCTTCTTCTATCACATACTGCCCATCTTCTAGTTGACGGGCCACCAAGGTCGTTTTCCCTATGTCGACGTCTAGGGAGCAGTAGCATCGGTCAAGTTGTGCCCGTGGAATGGCGGCAACTGGGGCGATGGGGTTAGCCCTTGATCAGCACCACTTCGTGTTGGACTGGGGAACTGGCGTAGGGGCCGTCGGCCGACATGAATACGTCGATCTCCGAGCGGACTCCGAACTCAGGCAGGTAGATGCCCGGCTCGATGGAGAAGCAAACTCCGGGGATGATGCGGCGGGTGTCGTGGGTCTCGAACCCGTCCAGATTTACCGCTTCGCTGTGGACCTCGAACCCGATGCTGTGGCCCAGGCGGTGGGTGAAGTACTCGCCGTAGCCGTGGCTGTCGATGAAGTTGCGGGCCACACGGTCAGCCTGCCAGCCCAGGACCGCAGTCCCCTCGTGATGGGCGTATTGTAGATAATGCAGCGTGGCGTCGCGGGCTCCGATGACTATGTCGAATATTTCTTGCTGCCTCTCAGGCACAGAATCTCCCACGTAGGCCACCCAGGTGATGTCAGCGTAGACGCTGCCGTCTGCTGTTCCCTTGGCCCACAGGTCGATCAGCAACCAGTCGCCCGGTTTGATGGCGCTGTGACGGTCGGCTGAAGGCTCGTAATGGGGGTCCGATGCGTTGGCGTTGACCGCCACGATGGGCCCGTCGGGAGAGGCGATCTCTTCCTCGGCGAACCGCTCCCGTATGAACTCGGCCACCTGGAATTCAGTCACTCCCCCAACCAGGCGCTCACCAGCGTAGGCGAAGGCTTGGTTCACGATAAGACCCAACTTATCGGCGGTGACGCGGTGGTCGGCCAGTTGTTTGGGCGTCCACTGGTGCGTGGCGTACTGCATCAGGTCGGCAGAAGAGACGACCTCGGGACCCAGACTCCTCACCAACTCAATGGTGCCCGCGTCGACCCTGGACACCCTGGGGAGAGAGTTCTCGGGGGAGTATTCCATGGCAACCTTGCTAACACCGGAGATAAGGCCCCGGAGCGCCGTCAGCATGGAATCGCGGCTGCTGTAGACCTCTACTTGGACCCCGGAATCAGCGAACTTTCCGGCATCAACGTGATGGACCAGCAAGGTCGGCTCACCCTGGGCGGGCAGATAGAAGTAGCAAGGCCGGGTCACATGGCCCGACGCTGACACCACCAGCCAGAACACGGGGTTGGCCTGGCGGTAGTCGTAAACCAGCCAGCCGGGGATGCCCTCTTGTGAAAGGTATTCTTGGGCTGTGCTGTAGATTTCTTGTTGTTCCATGATTTTGCTTAGTTGATGGTCTGGCCCATGCCCCCGTCCAGCACCACGCTGGTGCCGGTTAGGAACGATGCCCGGTCCGAGGCCAAGAATGCAACCAGGTCGCCCACTTCCTCGGGTTTGCCCAGCCGACCCATGGGGATGGTGGTAACAGTGTCTCGCATCAGGTCGTTGTACGCCATGCCCGACTCCTGGGCCTCTGACTCGACCGAGGAGGTCAGGTAGTCGGTCTCCACCGGTCCCGACATCAGGTTATTGACGGTGATGTTGAAGGGGGCCATCTCGTTGGCCAGCATCTTGGAGTAGCCGACGAGTGCCAATTGCGAGGTAGCGGACAGGGCTGCTCCGTTGGCCGACCTTCGACCCAAAGACGGCAGCAGGTGGACGATGCGCCCCCAGCGTTGTTGCTTCATATAAGGGATGACTTCCCTGGCGAACCGGACCGAACTCAGAAAATTCTCTTCCAGAGCGGTCATGATGGTCTCGTCGTTGAATTCCGAGGGGCGTCCTGGCGGGCCGTAACCCATGTGTGTGACCAGGATGCCGATCTGGCCGAACCGGTTGAAGGTGTCCCGGACGACGCGGCGGATGTCTCTGGCGACGGACAGGTCAGCGGGTATGGCAAGCACGTGCTGTTGGGAGCCCACGCGGGCCATCTCGATCTCCGTGCGCCGGAGGTCGGCTTCGGTGCGGGCGCTGATGGCCACGTTGGCCCCTTCCTGGGCGAAAGCCAGGGCGATGGCCCGACCCATGCCCCTGCTGGAACCTCCAACTATGGCAACTCGGTCTTTAAGCCCCAAGTCCATCGACGGTAAACCTCCCGGGTCTAGCCTTGGATAGCCCCTCGTGTTTTGGGGCAGTCCGGTTTAAGACCCTGGAACACCAGCCAGGCTATCACGCGGAATGTTTTCGCACAATTCCCCAAACGGGGTTGTTCTGGCTGATCAAATATATGTGTGTTAGCTGCGGTTAGATGACTTCCTGAGCTTTCAGTTCCTCGATCTCCGCGGAGGAAAAGCCCAAGTACTGGAGCACTTCTTGGTTGTGTTCGCCCAGAAGCGGCGGGTGCCGGTCTAGCGCTCCCGGAGTGCGGGAGAACTTGATGGGCAAGCCAAGCTGTTTGACCGTGCCCAATGTGGGATGGGGAATCTCCCGGAACATGTCTCTGGAGAGCAACTGCGGGTCGGAGAAAACGTCGGCCAGGTCGTTGATGGGTCCGCAGGGCACGCTGAACTTTTGCAGTTTCTCCACCCAGAAGGCAACCGGCTGCTTGATGAATATCTCTTGCAGATAGGGCACGATTTTTGACCGGTTCTGCGCCCGCTCCACGTTGGTCTTGTAATCAGGGTCGTCCTTCATCTCAGGAATCTCCATGCCCTCACAGAACCGGTCCCAGATGCGCTCCGAGCCAACCGCCAGGTTGAGGTACTTGTTGTCTTGGCACATGAACGCCTGGTATGGGACCAGATTGGGATGGGCCGCGCCTAAGCGTTTGGGGGCCTCGCCGTTGGCGAAGAAATTGGCCGCCTGATAGGTCAGCCAGGCCACCTGTGCGTCCATCATCGAGATGTCGATGTACTGTCCTTGGCCCTCGCCTTCGTGCGTCCGGTTGTGGATCGCGGCCAAGACAGCAAAGGCGGCCCACATGCCGGCGCCGATATCGGCCACCGCTATCCCCACCTTCTGGGGGTCGCCGTCGGGCTCACCGGTGATGCTCATCAGACCGCTGATGCCCTGCATGATCTGGTCGTAGGCGGGCCGGTTCTTGTACGGTCCTGTCTGGCCGAACCCAGATATGGAACAGACGACGATGCCTGGGTTGATGGCTTTCAGGGCGTCGTAGCCCAGGCCGAAGCGGTCCATCACGCCTGGTGTGAAATTCTCCACCACCACGTCGGCGTCCTTGACGAGCTTTAGAAATATCTCTTTGGCTTTGTCCTCTTTGAAGTTGAGGGTCAAGCTGCGCTTATTGCGGTTGATAGACAGGAAATAGGCGCTCTCTTTACCAACGAACGGCGGACCCCAGGTGCGGGTATCGTCGCCCGAGCCGGGAAGCTCGATCTTTATGACATCGGCGCCGTAGTCTCCCAACATCAGCGTGCAGAACGGACCGGCCAGGGCCCGGGTCAGGTCTAAAACCCTGATCCCCTCAAGTGGTTTCATGCCTCTATGGTCTCCTTTGATTCAAGGGCTGGGTGAGGCCGCTCTTACGAGGACTCATCGCAGGCCAAATGTTACCACAAGGCCACAGGAACAAGAGCCGCTGAAAATTACAGGTTCTGAATCGCATTCTCTCACGGGATTCTTGCATTTCGAGCCCAAATCTTGGCACGGTAAAACTTGAAGGAAGCTACCCAGAAACCGGTTGGCCACGTAGTTGACCTTGGCGCCGGTGTCGTAAGATATCAGGCACCGGCGTTTTAGGATGATTAGACTTAAGAGGTTTGCCGCGCACGGATGTGGGTGGATAGTGAGCTTCATGGATAAAAGCAGAATGCTGAGAGTGGCGGTCCTTCCTGCCGTGATGGTTGCGGTCACTGTGTGGGTGGCTTGCGGTGGAACGGCCGACACCCCGGTCCCGGCCCCAACGGATTCCATTGTCGCGCCCGACGCCACCCGCAGACCCACCCTCACGCTGGCCCCGCGGCAGCTACAAACAGAGCCGGAAGGTAATGGCTCCGAGGTGCTGGGCCCGTATTAAATGGGCCGGGAGGTGATAATAGTGTTTATTCGTTATGAGGGTTACAGCCCCTTCTCCATGACATTTGTTGACGAAGACCAGGGCCTGGTGGAATCGGTGGAATCCATCCCCGGGCCGTACAGCGGCGAACAGGTCCACAGCGTATTCATCGGCAACGATGGCGGGCTGGCCCCAGGCGAATACACGGTGGATGTTGAGGCCCCTGGCCCCTGGCAAATACGGCTGTTTCAGGAGAGGGCAATCAGGGGGCAACCGCCTGAGATCATCCTGGCTGGCAGCGGCGACGGCGGCGGTAGTTGGCTGCAGCTTGAAGAAGGCGAGTACACCATGACCACTAGTCACACGGGAACGTCAGATTTTACGGTCGAGCTGTTCGATGCAAAGGGCGTGCCGCCGTATCAGATCGTCAAGACCGCCGGCGACCATGAGGGGGCAACCAATTTCACCGTGGGCGGTGGATCACTCGGCGAGAACCCCCAGGCCGGAATCTATGCGAAGGGCGTGCTGTCGCTGGGAGATTGGAGTGTGACCATCACGAGCAATGGTGCTCCCTAACGCCGTGCCCGGGGCCATTCGGTCCTCCAACCCATAGTGACTTCCGTGTTGGGGATGCAGCGCTGGTCGTTCATAAACGCCAGTCCGGAGACGGTCTTCACCTACCTTACTGACCTACCACGTCACGCGGACTGGGACGACCAAACAGGGTTTACGGTGGTGCGGATATCTGATGGGCCGGTGGTCGAGGGCTCGTTCTGTGACAGAGAGCGGTTGGAGATATTTCAGGCGCCCATCCTTCGAGGCGGCGTCACCTCCAGCCAAGTCTCCTGGATCAAGCGGCTCACCGTCGTGGGCTGCGAGCCGCACCAGGCTTTGGACTTCGAAACTAAAAACCTCTATAACGGCCTGTCCGTGGGCTCGGAGTACGTTTCATTCCGCCTGTTCCCGAAAGACGCCGGCACGGTCCTGGTGATGACTGACAAGAAGAGCCCACAACTGCCTGGACCTTTCCATCTTCTCATGATGATCATGGAGATGATGAAATCCGTCATCTCGCGGCCCATCGTCGGTTTCCTGTACCGGGTCTTCCCCGGATTGCGCTCGAATAAAGAACTATCGCGCATCAAGCAGGCGCTCGAGCAGGATTGATCTTCGGCAGCCCTTGATTAGCGCCGGTTTCACGCCTACACTGCCCCTGACCCGCTTAGATCAAAGCCAATTTACTAGGAGCGACTTCATGGATCTGGAGCTTAAAGGCAAGACAGCGATCATCACCGGCGGCAGCCGCGGCATCGGCAAAGCGGTGGGCCGGGAGTTTGGGTTGGAGGGAATGAAAGTCGCCCTGGTGGCTCGGGGGCCGGATGCCCTCGAGGAATGCGCCCGGGAATTGGCCGAGGAGACCGGCGAGGACTTCGTCACCATCGTGGCCGACACCGGCAACGCCGAGTCAGTGCTGTCGATGGTCAAAGAAGCTGCCGAGAAGCTGGGGAGAATTGACATCCTGGTGAACTCAGCCGCTAGGGTTGGCGGCGCCTACACCCCCAAGCTGGCCGAGATCACCGAAGAAGATTTCTGGGGAGATATGAACGTCAAGGTCATGGGCTATCTGCGCTGCGCCCAGGCGGTCGCTCCCTACATGATTGCCCAAGGCTGGGGTCGGATCATCAACCTAAGTGGCATGGCCGCCCGCCAGGCCGGGTATGCCGTCGGCAGCATGCGGAACGTGTCAGTCTCGGCCCTCAGCAAGAATTTGGCCGACGAGCTTGGCCCCCAGGGCATCAACGTGACCACCGTGCATCCGGGAATGACCTTCACCGAACGCATCCCGGCCTTGCTGGAAGAGCGAGCCAGAGCCCAAAACATCACCGTCGAAGAAGCCGAGCGTCAGATGGCTGCGGGCAACTCCATCCACCACATAGTCGACGCCAAAGAAGTGGCCTACGTAATCGCCTTCCTAGCCTCCCCCAAGTCCATTTCTATCAACGGAGACGCCATAGCCGCCGGCGGAGGAATTCCCAGGGCGATTCACTACTAGAGAACCGCAGAACCATTTAGAGGGAGCTGGAATTCTTATTTCAGACTAGCTAGGTTCCAGTTGAGGCCCCGATTAATTGCGTCGTGTCTTGGCTGACCGGACCGCTCTTTTAGATACGTTAGTAGGCGGCTAGCTCCCGGGCTGCCCGGATGATGTCGGCCGGGCCGGGCAACAGCGCGTCTTCCAAGGCTGGATTGTAGGGGAAGGACGGCACGTCTGGCGCCGCCACCCGCTGCACCGGAGCGTCCAGATACTCGAAGGCGTCCCTGGCGATGATTGCTGCTACCTCTCCCCCCACACCGCCGGTCAGATTGTCCTCGTGGGCGATGCAGGCGCGCCCCGTCTTCTTCACCGACTCCAGCAGGGTGTCCGTGTCCAGGGGTCTCACCGTGCGCAGGTCCACTACCTCGCAGCTTATCCCCTCTACCGACAGGGTCTCCGCAGCCTCCAGGCAGTGGTGCACCGACAGCCCGTAGGAGATCAGGGACAATTGCTCGCCTTCCCGTTTGACGGCGGCCTCTCCGATGGGCACCGTGTAATCTCCCTCCGGCACCTCGCCCCGGACTGTGTTGTAGGCAAGTTTATGCTCGAAGAACAGCACAGGGTTATCGTCGCGGATGGCCGCCTTCAAGAGGCCCTTGGATTCGTAGGGACTGGATGGCACAACCACCTTTAGCCCCGGCACGTGGGCGAAATAGGCCTCGACGCTCTGGGAGTGGTAGAGCCCGCCCCGGACCCCGCCCCCGTACGGAGCGCGGATGACCAAGGGCACGGAGTACTCGCCGTTGGTGCGGTAGTACATGCGCGCCGCTTCGCTCACCACTTGGTTGAAGGCCGGGAAGATGAAGTCGGCGAACTGTATCTCCACCACCGGGCGCATGCCGTTCATGGCCGCCCCGATCGCCACGCCCACAATGCCGGACTCGGCCAGTGGGGAGTCGATGACTCGGCTAGGGCCGAACTCCTCAATCAGGCCTTCGGTGACCCGGAACACGCCGCCATTGAGGCCAATATCCTGACCGATGAGGAACACGCCGGAGTCCGCCTCAAGTTCTTCGCGGAGGCCGTCCCGCACAGCTTCGATCAACCGCATCTCACTCATCACGGCGCGTAGACCCCATCCAGGGCAGTGGCTGTGTCGGGAGACGGTGCGGCGTCGGCGTAACTGATCGCCTCTTCAACCTCTTGGTCTACCGCTTCTCTCAAGCTCTGGTCTGATTCTTTATCCATCAGACTGGCGGAGATTAGAAGATCCCGGAATCTAGGCAGGGGGTCAAGCTCTCGCTCGGCATCGAGGTCTTCTTGGGTCCGGTAACGCAGATGGTCGTCGGAACTGGAGTGGGGCATCATGCGGATGGTGTTGGTTTCCACCAGAGTAGGCCCCTCTCCGGACCGGGCCCGGTTCACCGCGGTTCTCACCGCCTGGTAGACCGCCAGCGGGTCCAAGCCGTCCACTGTGACGCCGGGGAAGCCGTAACCCTGGGCCCGTTTGGATATCTGACGCTCAACGCTTTGAAGTTCGACAGGGACCGAGGTGGCCCAGCCGTTGTTGTTGCATAGGAACACCACTGGCAGCCGATGGACTCCCGCAAAGGCCAGACCCTCGTGAAAATCGCCCTCGCTGGCCGAACCCTCGCCGAAATAAACCATCGTTACATCGTTTTCGCCCCTAAGCTTGGAGGCCAAAGCGACACCCGACGCCCTGGGGATGGTCGTGCCCACCGAACTGCCCATGGAGATGATTCCCAGCTTCTTGTGGCCCCAGTGCTGGGGCATCTGACGGCCGCCACTGTTGGGATCCGCGGCCTTGCCGAACATGTTCAGCATGACCTCTTGGCTGGTCATACCCTTCACCAGCATTGCGCCCAGACTGCGGGCGTAAGGGACTATGAAGTCGGTCTGGGTGTCGAGGGCGTAGGCGCTGGCGACGTCAGCGGCTTCCTGTCCGTCGCAGGGCATGGAGAACAGCACGCGGCCTTGCCGGGTGAGGAGCCAGTTCTTCCCCGAGATGGCCCGCGCCAGCAGCATGTGCCGGTATATCCGCTGGGCGTCATTGGCGTCCAGTCCAGATTCGCGAAGACGGTCGATACCGCCGTTGTCCGGCATTCTTTCTCCTCGAGCGAGAGGCGGGTAGCCGGGTCAGTCCCGGGTCAATCCAATGAGACAGGCAGACTCTTTACCGAGCGGAAGGTCAAGCTCTCCTGGTATTCCGGCGTTTGAGTCTTCGATTGCAGGTTGGGATACCGTTCAGCCAGGGCGCTGAACACCTCCTGCCCCTCGACCCTGGCGATGGTCGCTCCCAGGCAATGGTGGACGCCAGCGCCGAAGGCCACGTGGGAGTTGGGCCACCGGGTGATGTCCATGGATTCCGGGTCCTCGAACTTATTGGGATCGCGATTGGCAGCCGATACGAACCAGCGAATACGGTCGTCCTTCTTGATCAGCTTGCCCCGGACGTCCACGTCTTCGGTGGCGATGCGGGCGATGGACTTGACCGGCGGGTCGTAACGCAGCGCTTCTTCAGTGGCCCGGACCATCAAACCCTGTGTGTCGGTCTTCAACAGGTCCCATTGGTCCCGGTTATTCATCAAGGCCAGGGCGCCGTTGCAGATCAGGTTGATGGTGGTCTCGTGGCCAGCCACAAGCAGCAGTGAGGTGTTGACCAGCACCTGTTGGCGGGTGAACACGCCGGACTTCTCGCCGCTGGCCAGGACTGATATGAAATCGTCCTTGGGGTTGGCGATCCGCTCGTCGACCATGGGGTCCACGTAATCCAGCATCCCCTGTAAGCCATCGGCCACTATCCGCATCCGGTCCGGCTCGCCCCGCCCGGCGTGCAGTAGTTTCTCGGCCAGCATCCTGATGTGCGGGCGTTCCGACTCTGGCACGCCCATCATCTCGGCGATGACCAGGACCGGCAGGGGAACCGCCAGGTTACGCATCAGGTCAACGTCGCCGGTCTCCTCCGCAGCGTCCAGAAGGTCTTTGATGGCCGACCGAACCAACGGCCGCCATTCCTCCATGGACTTGGGCGTGAAGTAGGAATGCACGACCTTCCGCATGGCCAGGTGCTCGGGCCGGTCGAATTGGATGAGTTGATCGCCCCGGAAGTCCCGCATAAAATCGTAGAGTTCTTTGTCCGACTCCAAGATGGCTGGGTAGGCGGGGCGAGGGTCGTTCACCCAGACGGAGTTGGAGAACTGCTCGTGGTTTCGGGCCAGCCAGACCAGGTCGTCGTGCCGGGTGATCACCCAGAGTTCGTAGAGCTCGTTCCAGTGAACGGGGTCGTCGTCCCGGATCTGACCGTAGTAACGGTAAGGGTCTTGGATGACCTCCGGGGCGAACATGTCGTCGTTGATAGTCGTTACCATAACACCGTCAATCATACTCGATTTGAGACTGAGTGAGAATGCCGAGGCATCAGTCCTGCGGCCTGAAGAATTTGCGCCGTCAATAGTCGATTCGCGAAATAACTGGCCCTACAATCAAGGTATGGTACAAGATTTAGCTTCACCGGCGGACCGGCAGACCCACTTCCAGATGTGGCGGTCTTTCTTGGAGGCACACTCCACCGTGGTCAAACAGCTGGAGCGCCGGATGCAGGAGCAGCACGGACTGCCCTTGGCATGGTGGGACGTTCTGCTGCAACTGGCCGACGGACCGGACGGACGGCCGCGCATGGGCGACCTCGTGGAATTGGTGCTGCTGACCTGCAGCGGCATCACACGGCTGGTCGACCGGATGGTCGGAGAGGAACTGGTGGCCCGGAAACCCTGCCCCGGAGACCGGCGCGGGTATTACGCTGTCATCACCGAGAATGGCAAAGAAATCATCGAGAAAATAGGCCCAGACCACTCCAATGACGCCTGGGAAGGATTTCTGGGGCACATGACTCAGGAAGAAGCGGCGGTGCTGGGGCAGGTTTTCAGCCGAGTGTTGAACGCCGGCAAGTAGGCGACTCTTCTTCTGCGGCCATCACCGACCCTCCGCCATTCCTGCGAAAGCGGGAATCCCGGCAAGCACCACTCTCGGCAAAGCAGTTACTTCGGCAGTGTTACCAAACATTAAAAGGGGCGTCCCAATGAAAGTGGGAAGCCCCTTCTGTTATCAGTCGAGTTTTATTTCTGGAGAGTCCGCCTGCCCCACCAAGCAGCCTCAGGAGTGGACGCATGGATTCCGTCCTTCGCCGGAATGACTGGGGGTACTGGGTTAGCCTTCGTCCACCACGGCGTCTATGACATCTGGGGAAAAAGAGGCGACTTCCACGCCCAATTTTCGGCTCAGGGATTCCATGATGGCGTTGCCAAGGGCCTTCAACTCCCGCTCGTTCAGTTCGGGCAGCGGGTCCAGCGCCTGGGCCAGGTCGACCCGGAAGCGTTTGGGGTACTTGGCGCTGTTGGTGCCTAGGCACCGGAAGCGGATGGGAGTGGCCGACATGGTGGAGAACTGGTTCTCCATGCAGGCGGTGCGGCCGTCATCGGTCCACCACCAAAACACAGTAGCAACGATCGGCTCGAGGGTGAAGGGCTGGCGGTCACGGCTGCGACGCTTTGTGGCTGGTTCTGAATCGGCCACTGCATCGAGACCGTTTACTAGGCGCTGTCCGGTCAGGGTCATGGTTCCTCGGCCGGGACAAAGAATAGAAAAATAGATGAGTATGACTAGATGCTGGTCCGACGATGGAAGCTTACGTCACTGAGAATTACTAAAGAATTACGCCCGGAAGACATAAAATCATCAGCCCCTGACCAGTAGCACCACGCCTGAGATCAACAACATTGCGGTGATGATCCTGGGGAACACCTCCTCAGGCACCCGCCTAAGAATGATTCTGCGGAGATTCACGGGAGTGTTATCCCCTAATGAGGAACACAACGCCCGAGATCAAAAGCATTGTCGTGATGATCTTATGGAACACATGCTCCGGAATTCGCCTGAGAATAATTCTGCCCAGATAGGCGGATCCCGCGGCAATGGCCCCCAAACTTACGCCCATCAATAAAACGCGCAGGGTCAACAGGTCGCTGGTGCCGAAGATGATCAACTTTGGAGCTTGGATCATCGCCATCCCCAAAGCAGACGTCCCGATATACGCGCTTGCGCTTAGTCCGTATGCAAGGTAAAAGACTGCCGAAAACGGCCCTGGGATTCCCAGGAAGGCTGAGCAAAAACCCGTGCCTGCACCTACGGGTATAAACCCCCATGTATTCATCCGGAAATTTCGCCCTATCGGAAGCCGTGTGTAGACCACGAATAAGAGCATCATCATCCCCAAGATCCGGACCAATACGGCGGTATCCATGGAGACGAAAAGCAAACTGCCCAAAACGGAGAAAGGGATTGCCCCGAGAACGAAACAGCGGGCCACCGGCCAGTGCAACTCCTGCCGATGTAGTCCGACTCTCGAGATGGTGCTCAATGCCTGAGAGAAGGCCAGTATGGGAATTGCCTCCCGTATGCCAAACACCCATATCAAGACCGGGAGAGCTATTATTCCGCCGCCAAATCCGGCCACACCGGCGATGGTAAAACCGATGGTGGTCGCAACCAATACTGCGATTATTTTAAGAACTTCTTCCAATTAGCATCTGCCAAAAAAAGACCCCGTCCTCCAAAGAAGAACTGGGGCCAATGATTATCAAGAACCGACAGCTATCCAGCCGCGGATTCCAATGGACGAATTTTGGCTAAACCGAACTACAACCCTGCCCGAAGTGGGTTGGGGCATCGTCCGGAGTGTTGGCGCTGATGGGCGCAACCGCGGCGAGTGTCAACAAGGACACAAACACCAAAGGAACCAGAAACCTACGCATGGCGCACCTACCATGATTTAAATTCCAAGGACGAGACTGAATCCAATTCTAATGACTGGCGCAGACAGCGTCAAGGAGCGCCGGCTTGCGCCACAACGCGCTTACTGCACTATCGGCTGGGCGATGATCCAGAGGCTGATCACCGTGTACATTACCATCAGTGCCAACATGGGGTATTGGCTCCTGAGTGCCGTGGTCCGGTTTGCAAACGTCCTTATCGCCACCCGGTGTGCCAGGTAGACGGCTAAAACATGGCCCAAGACGATCAGCGCCACCGAGAGGAACCAGAGTATCCTGGCGTTGATTATACTGATATTCAACGAATAATCGACCGTCCCAAACAAGTTCCAACCTGACCCAAATGGATCAGACAACAAAGGGACGATCAATTGCCCCTGAATCAACAACAATGTGATGAAGTGGGCGATGTTATAAGCCAAGGCTATCGGAATGAGAGAAAAGCCGAATATTCTGGCCATCTCTAATGCGCCGACCTGGCCGTCCACTGAGCCGGCCATAAGCTTAGAGAAGAACATGTAGACCAGGAAGAATCCGACCGGCACCAAAAGGACCCCTAGAGTGTCTGCCAACACTAAGCTGTTGAAGATTTCGCCCCCGCCTGATCCAAACGAGTTCACCACAAATGTCTGGAACTCGGCCCAAGCAGAAGTGGCACTAAATCCATCGAAGGTCACCGTGGCTAGCATTAAGACGACCAAGGCTAAGACATCGTTGGTCACTGGTTCGTTCCTGCATAAGCCGATGGCAAAAGGACGGAGATTGATTTCCCTGGTTTTGGCTCGCTCGAAGCACTCGTAGCAGTCGACACATTCGCCGTCCAGGTCCCGGCACTCGGTGGAGCAGGCCTGGCAAGCGTCCAAGTCGACTACACGGACCTCTGTCATCGAGAACCGGCTCAAAAGGCCAAATATCACGCTGAATGCTTCACCTTTCTTGAGCCATTGGTGCTTTCCGAAGATGGCCATACCTCCGAGGGTGATCACCGAATAAATGACGGCCATAATGGCGATCTGGATGGGAACATCCGAATTTGGATAGGCGTCTTGGATCCAGGTGTATAGCGCAAATAACACTAAGCCAGGCCAGATCCCGTATTTGGCGGGATACTCTCTTCCCAAGGGCAGCTCATGGCCGGGACGAATCAGTCTGTAAAGGCCCTCACCCCAGGCAAACAAAATCTTCCACGGATTGACCAAAGCCCATATGTTACCGACGAGCGCCACTGCGATCGCCATCCCCACCCACCATACGATCCAGACGAAAGTGGGGCTGAAATTGAGTAAGGAGTTCGAATCGCCGCCGAAACCAGTAGCGATCACCAGGCCAAGCAGGATTACTGATAGCAGCTTGACTGGCAGCAGTGTTAGAGGAGAAGTCAATGTTGCCTTGGACCAACCTGATCCGATCAAGTTGAAGCGCCAATATGACACTCCTGCGCTGATTTTGACCAGGAGACTGATGAATACGAAGGACAGGGCCACCGCAAGCCCTGCGCCGATAAGGAAATAGCCTAGAGGTACTGGCAATTCAGTTCTTTCACCGAAACCATGAGCGTACGCAGGCCAGGCCACCAGGCTCACCATCGCAACTGCAGTGAGGAGCACAATTTTCCATTTATTCATTTAGGCCACCCTTCCAAGTTCCGTTCTCAACCGCGAAACAAGCGAACGCTGACACTTATCTTGGCTGGACCTCCAACAAGCCGATCTGGATCTCTTCCCCTTCCTCGTGATCATCCATCTTGTGCTCACCCATCGCCATGTCGGCATGGTGGCCGCTGATCACGGTTTGTGGGACGGAGCTATTGTTGGTCCATGTGATGACTGTGCCGGGACCCACGTTTACCTCATGGGGTTGGGCACCTTTATCTGTGTACTCAATTGCAACCGAACCAGTTTGGCTGGCTACCCGCGAAACGCTGATGGAACCGTTCAATGCGGGTCGAAGGTGACTGTGGAACGGGATGGTTGTACCCGCCAGATGTTTGTGTACTTCGAAGAAGAATGATTCTCCAGCTGCGAGGGTTTTGGACTTAAATATTCCACCATGGGCATCGCCTTCACCGTGCTCGCCATCTTCGTGCTCATCTTCTGCCATGGGGTGGTAGGTGATCTTGAATCGGCCGGTGGCGGTCGCTTCGAAGTAGAAGTCGGTTTCCTGGCCGGCCCGAATGTCAGCTTCGATATCATAAGTGTGTAGGTGGAACTCACCCGAATCGTCGGCGAGAATCTTGAGGGTGACCATATCACCCTGTTTGGCTTTGATAGTTTTTGGTTCCATTGCACCAGACTTGATTGCAACAGCAATGTTGAGGGCTTCCGGTTCGCTATTGTTACACGCTGCCGTGATGAGCATCGCTACCAGACCTATGGCCAGTATCAAGGCGGTGAATTTCGTTTTCTTCGTGTACATTGGGTTCTCCGTAAATTATTTTCGGCTGGGCTGTTTACGCTGTTTCTGTGACCACACCAGAGCGGCGATGGCCACGACTATCACAGCGATCACAAGCACTATCAGCAGATTGAATCCCCCGGCCTCAGTTACTTGCAGAGGCACCACCAAGGTGGCTTCGCCCAACTCGCTCACGGTCTCCAGGGTTATCGTCCAGGTCCCGAGAGCGGTCAGAGTAATGTCGGCGTCAAACACTTGTGGGTTCAGGGGCGCGTTGGTCGCCTGCACCGGCCCGGCGGTCATTCCCAGTTCGGGGCCGGTAGCTTGAATGATCATTTGGCCGTCGCTGATGATCTGGTCACCATCGGCAGATTGGATAAGAACGCTCAGATGCAAGTTCCCCACCTTTGGGCTGCCTGGCAAGATGCCGACCCGAAAAAGGTAGGGCCCCTCTTGGGCATCGTTGATTATGAGGCGCGTCGCCCCGTTCGCAGACACCTGGTCCGGCTGCAGCGGCGAGGCCGTGGCCGTGAATATGAGCAATATTATGCCTAGGAGCGCCCAGATTCTTGTCGCCAAGTGATCTATTCTCCAATCGAAAAAAATCGGCATTCCGTCCCGGCGCGAAACATAGGACTATATATAGATGTAGCCCGGCCGGCCTACGATTCGGACCGTACCGGTGTATCTCGCAAAAAGACGGAACGGGATGGGGTTGTGGGCTAGGCCCTGGGAGGTTTGTCGGGAGGCGCGGCGTAGGCTTCAAGGTACATACTTTCGCCGGCAGCCACAGCGTGAGACGGTGAATCTCCGCGGTAAAGGGGATAGGCGAGATCGTCATCGATGACGGCTGTGAGGAAGACGGAACCGGATTCTCCGAGTCCGTCGTTAGAGGTCTGGTACAAGACGCCACCAAAGCCGGTATCCTCCGTTCCGAGACTGGTGTGAGAGTGGGAATCCTCAAAGGGGTGCAAGTCCGGATGGCCGTGTTCGGCTGCCGAGGCGGTCAAGTATAGGTGGGTGTGGTTGTGCTGACGTTCGGCAAAGTGGTGGTCGATCGCCGGACCAAGAAACACCAAAACAACAGCGGCGGAGAGGGCCAATAACGTTCCTCGCCACGCCAACCTTTTGAGAATATGCTGAGAAGTAGGTAAACCCATCGTTAAGATTCTATAGCGCAGCGGCCCGGCAGTAAATGGCTTGACCCGGATAGTTGAACCTGCCCACGGATGTGAATTTAGAACGGACTCTTCCGTCTTTTACCGGCGCATGCAAAGTGAGACCTGCGTCACCCAGAATTTGTCGGCGAATCACGGAATCGACCGCGCCGGTCTTGGATAATCTATCTAGTGGAATGAGTGATACGGCCCGATGCCGCGACCTGTCACCGGAGTTGAAACAAATCCGGAATACGCTGAAAAGGGTTGTAGCCCGAGAGTCAGAAAACCGGGAAGTATTAACCCTGGTCGAAACTTTGGTTATCCTCGGCGCTTTGGTAGCCTTCGCTTCAATCTACGCCTAAATCATCTTAGGCGCGTTGACATCGGCTCCGATGTCGATCAGCCCGTGAATTCGCGAGGGCGCGGTGCTCTGACCCGGAGACCCTTTGGACGAAAGCTGCCCCCATACCGCCCAAGCAATATCAGACGAAGAACGAATATATGCCCTTGATGTGAAGAGATTGCCTCGCGCCCTCTAGCTCAGGCCGTCGAGACCAACACCCGGGAGATCGTGGTGCTGATCAGTTGTCCACTCTGCCTGAAGATACTTGGCGTAACGCGAGCCTGACGCGATCCTAATTCCCTAGAAGTTGCATGGCGTCCAGGGAGGGTACTGGACCGCAAACATGCAATCGGCGCGCAACAACGCCCCCGGGGTCCGCTCCTCTATCTTGCCTGCCCTGGAGAGGGTGCTGAAACTTACCGCTCCCATGTACGCTGAGGCTAGATCGGAAACGCCAAGCACGAGGTCCGGTGATGATTCAGTGGGACGGCATTCGGCCCCTTCGGTTGACCCTTCCAATCCGAATTTTGCTTCGTTCCAGGGACACATCCCGTCCTTGACCTCTAGCACCAGCCGGTCGGCCTGCATGTACCGGCGGAGCTTCAGAGAGGCGGCAACATCTATCAGGCGCACCCACACACCGTCGCGGGTGGACCGCTGCAGCCGCCTGGGGTCCGCCAACATCCACGGCAATGGGTCATCCACCGGACGCTTCAGCGCCTCCGTGGTGCTGACCCGGTCCACGTCGAAGCAAAACCGCCACAACGCGGCATTGGCTTCTTCAGTCGTCGCCATCAACTCGTTCACGCCCAGGGTAGTTCCCGTGATGCGGTACGTGGCATAACCGTCCACCCTCCCACCATCTTCATAGGCAACGTAGAATAACCCTCCGGGCCCGCCTTGGGAGTGCTCGGGCGCATGGGCGTCATGTTCCCATTGATGAATGGGTCTCTGAAATACGCCCGGGCGGTCCGTCGTGGTGCGCCGGAACACCTCCGGCAGATCCTTCGTGATGTCCAACGGGTCAACGAAGGCCACTCGACCATGACTCTCATATGGGCGGACGTATGCGTTGTGGTGGCGGTCGATCGTCCATCGCTCATACAGCGACCCAACGCCGTAGCCGAACCTGCCGTAGATGATGCTCTCGGAGGCGAACAACGCCGCCAACGGCTCGCCACGCTCGTAGATATCGTGGATCTGGTGGTTCATCATCCTGGTCATCACGCCCTGACGCGTGTGCGTGGGCTGTACGGCGATGTTGGCCACGCCAGCCATGGTGATAGATGCTCCCGGTATGGACATCTCAAGCCGGTGAGAGTGAGCGCCACCGACGATATTCCCTTGGTCAAATACGCCGATGGACCGGCCGAGATCGAAATGCGGCCTCAGTACCTCTGGATCATCGGCCAAACGGTTGCCATGGGCCCGGGCCTCGGCACGAGTCCACGCGACAAACTCGTCGGCGGTAACGGTCCTCATTTCAAGCATCGGGTCTATACTCCATGTCCAACGGACGTACCGGTATATAGGACTGGTTTACCTTCGGAACATCAGTGCCTTGATGTTATCCCGTTTCAGCGAAGGGTCAACAATCGATTGAAACTGGCGCGATTCTATCATCCAAACCTGTCGGCATATACTTGAAATAAATTTGCGTAACCACAATCTTAGCCGTAACCTCTGATGCCGAATCCGGCCTTTAGAGCCCGTAGTTGAAGTCTCAGATCATGAGCCAGGGATTCAAACAATCACATGGTATCGCGTAATATGAGATCCTCGGCGGGAAACGGGGAATTTCAGCCATGGTATTTTTGGCAGCCGTAGCATTGATCATCGGCTGCTCGAGTACTGAAGCTCCAGAGCGGGCGACCTGCGTTCCCCGGTCACCAGCTCCCGTCGACTCTGGTAGCTTTGGCCAAGCCGATCTTAATGGTCTCAACTTGGCCCTAGCAGCATATTCTCCCGGGACCATGACCGACGGAAATTGGAAAGTCGCGCTCTACATAGATGAGCAGGTTGATTAGGCTCAACAGGAAGCTTTGACCCAGATGTTCGGTGGTCAGTCTGGAGGCCACTTCGCCCTGTTGGCCGGCTTCATAGGTGAGGTTCTGGGTATCAACACTGCAGCTATTGATTACAAGGCCGACGGAAAGAGTCGTAGCCTAACAGTGGGTAACCTCGCCACAATGGAAGTTCAAGCTATTGACGGGGATGATGGGTCCGAAGTGATGATCAGCAACAATCCTCTGGGAGTAGTCCCAGGAGAGCCCATGGTAGTCGCCAAAGCTAGCCAGCTGGCTTATCACGACCATGGTATGGATTGGGAACTTTCAGGCAAGAATGCTTTTTATTCGCCATTCGCTTACAAAGGGCCATAATCGCTGATTCTCTAACTGATTGTCGCCTTCAGTACCTTCAGTTAGTTCAGTACAAGAACTACGTTGCCGACTTGCCTTCCCCGACCTTGTCGGCGGCATTCCGAGGTTTCGTAATCTGCAACGTATATTCAGAGGAGTTTTTGAACTCACGTACGTGTCCGCACCGCTGACACACGCCTTCGCTAATCGGGCCGTTTGGCACGGCAATTACCCAATAGTGCGCACAATGAGCGTGTACGTAGTTGGCGAGCTTAGCTTGGTTGTCCGTGGACGGTACTACGCCTCGATATACCCAGTCTTCCGCCGTCTTGAGCGGTACGCCTAGGCCGAGGGCAAAGTCTCGTACAGTAAGGCCTTGTATCCCTAGCCAAGGTTTCAAGTCAACCATACCGGGTAGTTTACTACGGTTCTGAATTCGGCGCGCCCAAGGCTGAAATTTGCAAAAAGTTATGGACCTATCCCCACTTCTCTTCTTACCCACCCGCGCGGCGAACGGGTTTGCACGCCTGCACGGGTAGATTCCCTGAATGATGGTCTGAGCCAGTAAAATTAGTTGACCCTGTGTAGGTAGGGTGTATTTACTCTCTCTCGAACACATCTATTGGGATTGCTGCTAAGAGTCTTGCTGTGCCACTTGGGTTCTCTCGGTCACAGTTCTTAGTATCGGTTTCTTGGCCATGAGCAAAAGCAGCGCCCCCAAGAAATTCAAGGCGGCCAAGATCTCAAAAGCCAGTCTGTAGTCGCCTTGGAGGTCGTACATGTATCCGGCGAAGGGGGACGCCCCAAGCAACAGGATATTCATCGGTACCGATGAAATGCCTAGAATCTTGCCAAAATTGGCCCGGCCAAAATAATCGCCACGGATGGAAGTGGCGAGTGGGCTAGTGCCGCCAAAGCCAATGCCGAACAGCACTGCGAATAGATAGACCATTTCGACGTTGGATGGGAAGGCTACAACAACTAGTACAGCACCAGCCTGAATCGAAGAAAACACGAACATGCCGACGTTTTTTGGTATACGCTCACCCGCGTAACCCCCAATAACTTGAAACACCATGGAAACAGCTGTGTACACGGTCACCACCCACCCTGCGGCCTGGAGCGAGAATCCCTCGTCGGTTAGAAGTGGGGCCAAATGGGTCATCATGGATACAATCACGACAGCTGTCAGGCTATGGCCCAAAGAAATGTACCAGAAAGCCTTGGTCCGTATAGCTTGTGCGAGGGTAAAATCACCATTTGGATTATGCTGTTGACTGGTTGGCTCGCTTCCATCGGCGACGACGAGTGTCGGATCTGGTGTGTCACCGTCTGGGTATAGGCCGTAATCTTCTGGTCGGTTGCGAATAAGCCGGGAAATTGGCAATGCGATTACCAGAAAAAAGATCCCCAGGATTGACGCGGTTAATGCCCACCCCAAATATCCATCATTGGGATCGATAGCCCACGCTAATAGAGGAATCAGTAAAAGTCCGCCGAGACGGCTGCCGGAGTTAGACCATCCCATTGCCGAGGACCGGCGTCGAACAAACCAGTTGTTCAACATGGTGGTGATGGGCAACCAGCCGCTTAGGCCTTGTCCCAGGGCCATAATCAAGAACGCTACGTAAAAGACCCAAAGATGGTTTACCTGACCAAAAAGCAAGAAGCCAGCGCCCATGATCAACAGCCCGAGAAACACGAGACGGCGCGTTCCAACCCGGTCGGTCAGATATCCTTCAACAGGGCCGAGCAAACCACTTTCTACGCGAGTAAAAGCGAAGGCCAGTGACAGCTGAGTGCGGTTCCAGCCAAACTGGGCTTCCAACGCCACAAACCATAACCCCATCGCGTGAAAGAGCGGTACGCTGGACGTCCGGATAAAGCTACTGATGCCTACCAGCCACCAGCCGTAAAATACTCCTCGTGCGTGATGGGATAGATGCGTAATGTAGTTCATTGGATCCTAGGTGTCATGGCGATGGACACCAGGGTATCTGCTAGTTCCTTGCCACCGTCCGTGCCCTCAAGCACATAGCCAGCTAGGTCTCTAGTGCCTTTGGGCCTGCCGCCAGGGTTCCCACTCTGGCCTGGCTTCCAGGGGCTTAAGTTGTTATCACCGTTGTTACCAGTGGTCATGGTGAGAGCCTTTACCCTTCTTAATCATCCAACCTCTCTAGGGCCCGAAAACCCTCGTCGGGCGCCACAAGTGCATAAAACGGGTTACGGCGCACCGATTCAACCTATCTGCCCCAGCAATTTGAACCCCTCATCTGGGGCACTGTTATCTAAATAATTGCGGAAATTCAAACTGAAAGCGATTCTGCGTTCTTGATACCATTCCTGGCTACCAGGAGCAGTAAGATAGCCTCTGATTATATGATCCCAACCCTTCAACACATCGGGGTCCATTGCGCCAACTGCGTGCTGGTAATGCAGATGTTCGCACGTCTTGAGGAGATTGAACATCATAATTGCGAACGGAACCCTTTCCTAATCAGTTAAATTCTCCAACCCGAGATTCACGCCTCTCTGAAATAATTCACCTACTTTCCGATTATCAACGAGACTGACACTAAACGTCCTTATGGCGGCGACCGCTTCAACTGTCGAAGCACGTTGTGCCATCCTGGTATTGTTCCGCACCTGGTCGGCTAGATAGATTAGCGTAATAACAACTGCCACTACACCTACAAGTTCTGCGATGGCACCTACTGCAATCCAGTCCATATTCCTCCTAGTTACTCCTCCACTTCAGATAACGTTGCCCCTGCAGCAGAGGAGGTAATCAAGTGTATGGATTTGGCCGCTATAAACGGGATTCTACACGGAAGGGCCGGATTCTTTGAGCATACCCCACCTCCTATGCCTTCCCGATGGGGGGTATCGCTGAAACAAGAAAAGCCACCTCGTCTGAGGTGGCTTTTCGAGTCGATTGTCACCGACACGAGAGATTACCGATAATCGTGTCTTAAAATCACTTCGCCTTCCCTGATGTTGTACTCACCCGTGACAAACTCGGCCATTCCTTCCATCACGGCTCTCATATTAACTTGTCCGGCATCGGCTGATGCTTTGTTGTCGTAAAAAGCCACTGAAGCAATTCGATTCTCGAAGATTCGGGCCAGGCGGACGCTTCTTAATCCTGGCACGCTGTTAAATTTTTCTGTCGTAGTGTCACAATAAGACAACAAGGCATCATATTTCGCAGGGTCGATATCTACGAACACGTGGCGGGCGTATCCAGGTACCAGTGACTGGTCGCCTTCAAATCCCCAGAATATCTCTCCTTCACGCACGAAAGGCGCTTCAGTCATGAATTCAGCCATCGTGCCTAGAGCAGCTCTAGCTTTTTCTGCGTTTGCATCCGCTGCCGCTTTGTCGTTGTATCCGGCTGCTATCCCGAGACGGTCTTCTGCGATGCGAGTGACATTCAAAGCCCTCAGGCCAGACCATCCACTAAAGTCGATATTTATTGCAACTGCCATCATATCGTCATACCTAGAAGGGTCAAAAGTTACTCTAGTGATTCGTCCGAACGGCATGGTGTTCCTCCAATCCTGAAGTGGGGTTTGGATAGGCAGTTATATTAGCCAGTCCTCAGAGTGTTGTCTAATTATCGAAGCCTGGGATACGCAAAATAACGCCCATGAAAATCCGAAAGATAGCCATGAAGCCTGGAATGTGTAATAGCATTCTTCAAAGTTAAAAGTCACTAGTTCAATCTTTTCCATGTCTTCAGGATTAATGTTTGCCGTCGCCTTGAACTCATGTTTTGTCTTGAATCAAGGTTAATTTTGAATGTCTCTCTCCCTAATATGAGATTATTTTCACCGTTATACTTCCACCTGAACATTAGGTGGCAAAAATCTTTTTCATTGGCACCAGCATCAAATCAGGGAACGAAGACCTTGCCTATGTAGACCACTTCCTGCCTCATGTACTGAAAGAGGGAAGGGAGATAAGGAATCTAGACGGTGTATGGAATCCGGTGTTAGCATGCCAGACCTGCAATAGGAGTAAGTTGGCCCGAGCGCCCTAGGTGCGATACCTGACCAGGTTGAACACAAGGAACAATTACCTCATATCTAGCTATCATCCAGTGATAACGACCCTGATAACATTCGTTCTTGAACCGGTCCTATCAAGTAGCTGTGGGCACGCTGATTCATATCTGGGTGCCAAGGGAACAATTCGGTACGGCGTTCTAACTATTGGAAGAAATACTCAAAATCGCTGCAGTTATCCTGGCTTCATTTGTGGGATTTACTGTCTCTGGCGTGGTGGGCATGGGAGGGGGTTTAGTAGCTCTTCCAGTGCTCATCTGGGTGTTGGGAGTGAAAGAAGCAATTCCATTGCTCTCAATTGCTCAGTTCGCCGGATCTGTATCGCGCGCATACGTTCATAGAGATACCATTGATTGGAAGGTAGTGGCCTATTTCGGCGTGGGTTCGGTGCCGATAACGTTAATCGCGAGTTTCATCTTTGTCTCTATAAACTCGACAGTTATCGTCCGGATATTGGGCGGTTTGCTTATCTTAATGGTGATCTATAGTCGGTTGCCGATTTGGCGAAGTTTCCACATGCCGCTTAGGGGCTTTGTCCCGGTAGGTTCTGCTACTGGATTTATTTCGGGATTGTTCGGACTACCTGGACCATTTGCCACAGTCTTTTATCTTTCGTATGGCCTAGGCACAAGCGCCTATGTAGGTACTTCATCCATCGGATATGGATTGATCCAATTACCTAAATTGTTAGTATTCGGAGTCGGCGGTCTTTTCACCATCCAATCGGCATCTATAGGCTTAGGACTTGGGGTAATAAGTGTATTAGGAGCTTATCTAGGTAGGATGATCCTAGGGCGAATACCTGAAAGGATTTTCACTGCCTTAATTACGATCATACTCATGACATCTGGTATATCACTGATTTTGGATCTCTGAAAGCCATGGTCTACACCAACCCATTTGTTCTATTAGAATCGATAACAATGACGGGTTTACAAGACACCTAATTGTTAGTCCCCCTACCCGAAGCAATAGGGGGATTTACATTTGTTCCAGGCTAAGTTCGTCGTTGTCGAAGAGCAAGCCGCCGGCCCAAGGTTAGGACCTTTCAAGCGACTCGGCAACCACGCCCTCTGACTTCGCCCCGTAACCTTCACCCTCCGGCTGCCGATCCCCTACCCTCTAAGTACCCCACCCGGAGTTGTTTCCCTGATGGGGGTAGTTTTACGCCTGAAAAACTCGGTGCAGAAAAAGTTCGTGGCCAATCCGTGGACATTACGGCAAAAGGCCCAGATCACTCAGATGGAGTCTGGGCTTTTTCGTGCCTAAAAAGTTGGTGCCGGGAGAGGGACTCGAACCCACACACCCGTTAAGGTAGCGAATTTTAAGTCACGCCAGGCAGATGGCCCAGGCACAGGCAGCCAACGTAATGCCGAACTTATAGCCCGTTTTGTTAACAACCGACGAGCACGCGGATTGAGCCCAAGAACATGCGATTTCTATGCCGGGAATTTGACCCGCTTCGTCGCGTTGGCAGGCCAACCATTGTTAACGCTGACTAATGATGCCGTTGCAGTACACCTGTTCAATCTCCCTTGCCGACCCGGCGGGAAGCATGCATATCTACGTGCATTGCGGGCATTTTACTTTTGGGCCGAAGAACGCGGACTGGTGGTAGCAAACCCATGTAATAGACTCAGAATCAAAGTACCCAAGCCCCTGCGCCCGGCCGTAAAGGTCAGTGACATTCCGCGGCTGCTAGATTCCTGTGATTCGACACGGGACAAACTGGTAGTAGCCATGTTGGCCGATACGGGCTTGCGGCTCACCGAGCTCGCCAGCGTCAGGCCAGTCGATGTAGATTTGGAACGCAGCATAATCACCGTGTGGGGGAAGGGAGCAAAACAGCGGGTGGTGCGCTATGGCCCAATGACCGAGGAACTGCTTCGCAAATGGTTGAACGAGCGGCCCAACGCTAACGGGCTTCTGACGATGCCCGCAAGGGGCATTAGCTCAATGCTTTACCGTTTACAAACTCAGACTGGTATTAGGTGCAACGCCCACGCCTTCCGCCGAACCTTCGCAACCGAGTCGGTCCGCAACGGCTTGAACGTCTTCTACGTGCAGAGCTTGTTGGGACATAGCAGCCTGACCATGACCCGCATCTACGCCGAGCAGGTGAGCAGCGAGGACGCCATTAAGGCCTACGAACCCATTGTCACTTGAGAAGGCGCAGGTCTGGTGAGTGCCGAAACGGATCCTGTTACCTTGACCATATAGTAGCCACAGTGGCCCAAAATAGAGCAAACGCTCTAACCTCTCAATTTCATGACGTACTGTGAAGGTGCTACCTAACTTAGTATTCACTTAAAAACATTATTATTTTTATATATATAAGGCTATCAGCGATCTCACAGTATGGCAGAAAATTGAGAGGTATGTAGTATCATGATAGTAAATATTGCTATACCCTCCATAGCTGATGTTAGCTATTGTGGTTGCTACTGTAAGGTCAACCTAAGTGCATATTCAGCGATTAAATCAAGAACTGCTACCCGCCTGGTGTGCGGCCATCCACGGCTAAATCAGTCACGTTCATCCACATAACAGACACCAATCGACAGGAACAGGGCATACCGGGGATAAGGCTTCTTCCAAACCTGCAATTAATCAACCGGCTGGTAGGGTGAGCGCATTATATGATGTTTTGTTTCGGGTTTCTCAGGCGTGAAGCACGGCGTTTTAAACAAGATTGTGGACGATTAGCTATCCTTTCTTGAATCTCATTCTCGGTTGACCCCAGGGCGGGGTGGAAAGGCTCAACTAATTGCGCCGATCTGGTGGGCGATATCCAATCGGTCAACAACTCGCCACCCTTCTTTGATCTTGCCGTCAGCCAGACGATGAATGGATACGACCGTGTAGGTCACCGGCTCTCCAGTGGGCTCCACACCCCGGTACACGCCCTCATGCTTCCCGGTGGCGGTGTAGCGAGTGAATACGCGGTCGTCTTCCGCCGCCTGGTCGTCAATGGTGATCTTCAGTCCGGGAAACGCCGACATGTTGTCACCAACGACCTTTTTGAGTTCCTCGGTTCCATGTATATCGGCGGTGTGGCCAATGAAGTCAGGGGCCGCAAGTTCGTCAATGATGTCCAGGTTCTTGTTGTTTTGTATCTCGGTCAAGAATCGGCTTACTACATCTTTGTTATTCATAACAATTATGCCCTCCTAGCCCTTATCCTGGTAGCTCAGACGCCGCAATACGGGTAACCAAACCATGGCGGGTCTCTGGTTGTGAGCATTCATCCTTTGCCTAATCTAGACCAGTTCTAAGTCCGCCAATAGTGCCAAACGCCAGATGTATAGTAGACCTTCGGCTCTAATCCCTAAAACCCACGAGAACTTAACTGATTACGCCTGTAATTGCCACGTTTCATCGGTTTACCGTTGGGCTTCGGATACCTCCAACTGAAGGTCCATCGGTTAGGCATGCCGGTGGCCCTTTTCTATCTTTGGGTTAGACGCCTGGTCTTCCTTGTAGTAAAGTCTCGCCATCCTGGTAACTGATGGAAGCGAAACCATAGTCTGGTTCGAGATCAAGAGGAGACTTATGACCACGTCAGGACAAGGACCATCCGATTTCAGATATACAGCATTTGACTTTGACCCCACAAAATACGACGCCATGATGTCCTCATTTGATGCTGTTAAAGATAGGGTGAAGGATATCCCTGATTTATTGAATGTCCGTGTAGTTAGGACGTTGGAAAATAGGATGATGGTGATGTCTGGGTACAGGAGCAGAGATGCTTTGGACGCTGCAACAGAAGCTCACGGTTCAATCTTTGCTGACTTCGGTCAGTACATAGTCGGTGAGCCGTTGGTCAGGGCAGGCGAACGTGTCGCGAGGGTCGTCGGGGAAGTCCTAAATAATGACATTAAGTACATGCGATTCATTCGTGTTGTTATCGATCCAACCAAATACGACGCGATGATGTCTTATCTAAATGGAGGGGTTCTAGCGAGCTTCAAGGACATTGCAGGGCTGAGCCGTGTATTTATCACGCGAAACAGTGAGGACCATATCTTTTCGGCTGCTGGTTACATCGATAAAACATCGGCAGATGCTGCAGCTGAAACGATGCAGAATGCCGTCGCAGGAATGGCTGAATACATTACCGAGGAGCCATTGATACGAGAAGGTAAGTTGGTCTGGCTTTACCAGTTCAACGTCTGATCACCGGAGGCCCCAGACAAACTCAAAATGCTTCAGGTTTAGTCCTTCCTCGAAGGGTCACCGTCCTTGATTTGTGCGGTGGCCCTTTTCTGTTGCCTGCACTAAGGCTAAGATGTGGCCCCCTCTAAAAAAATCCGGTAATAGCGTGCCACCAGTCCACCACGACATCAGTGGCCCGGTAGTTGTCCAGCCACTTACCCCAGTGCAAAACATACTCCTGAAACTCCTTCAAGACCAACAAAACGACAATCCAAAAAGCCGCACGTCGACGAGTCATGTAGTAGTTCGGCTTAAAATGCATCAGCCCGGCCACTAACACAAACCAGAAGTCAAACAGGTTCGGGAAGAATAACAAGACACCACGCCAAGCCACCAACTCAAACAGCCCGACTCCGACAATCCGGTAAGTAAAAAGGACAAGGGCGACGTTGCGCGGCGTACCGGACCAGCGGAGCGCCACTGAAAGGAAGGTCACCATATAGGCGATGTCAGCCAGTTTGTCAAAGGCCTGGTAATCTCGGAGTCCACCCAAGTTGAGCAGATTCATCATGAACAGGTCTGAGAAATCAACCAGGATGGCGATTATTGCGCCGGCAAACGCCCATCGGACAACGGGGAGTGAGCCCGCAATGCGGGCAAGAAATATGACCAGTTCTTCAATGGTCACCGTTGGTGCTCCTAAAGTTAAGACTTATGGCCAGCCCGTCACCGGAGGCCCCAGACAAACTCAAGGCTGTGGTTTTGTTAGGTGCTAGGTTTTTGAGATACTCCTCCCGCCAAGAATCCAATCAAGACGCCGATGGAGGAATAATGCTCTACTTAGTAATCACTACCCCGCTTCCTGGGAAACCGTCTGAAGCCCAATCTGACAGGCAAGAATTGTGGAAATGGGCAGCTCCTTTGATGGATAGGGGAATAATTAGAGACCGTTACATGTACGCTAAAGTAGGTCGTGGAAGGATGGCGTTGTTCGATGTGTCTTCAAATGAAGAATTGCATGGATATTTGAGTCAGTGGCTGGAATTTGTGCCCGCTGAAATGCAAGTCATACCACTTATGGATAGCCAAGCTATGATGGACTATCTTGCATCTCCCACAACCTAAATATGACTTGGGTTAGTTAAGTGCTAGGTGGCATGGAGATTTGGGAATTCTAGCCACAAATTAACCCCAATTTATTTTCAACTGCTAGGCACGGTTTTAGCCGTTAGCCTAGAAATCGTGCCTGCTGTGGACTGCTGTGCACACCTATGTACAAAAAGCAACTTACTCTTAATCAGTAGCTCGATAGGCCCGCACCCTCGTATCATGCTGCATCATTAATCAACAAAATATGGGGCGGTACTTACCTATGCCGATAAGCACCAAGAGGCGAACGATTTCCTAGCCGATCTGCACGCGCAGGTATGAAAGGTCACCCTTTTATTTCCTAGTACTTTCCTACCCATGATTTCACTAGAGTTAAAACAGTCATGGTTAGTAGCAATACCATTACAGTTGATATTAAAACGATCCTTGGTAAGGTCATGGTCATTTCCTTCGGGTTCTTAACGGTTCCTGACCCACCAAACAGTTATAGCGAAGCCTATCCCTCCGAATAACACTGTCATGCCTGCTAGCCCGGTAACGATGGTGACGCACGTCCCTATGGCTCCTGGGACAACGAACCCGCAAACACACAATGAGACTTTAACTAGGTTGCTCATTTCTTTCATATACGCCTCAGATCACTGGTCTCGTTTTGCCAGTTTTGGTCTTATTCACATTACATTCAAGGGTCACCGTTACACGATGGCGGTGGCCCTTGTCTAATGCCCTATATTCGATCCTCCTGTCGGGTATCCGAAACGTCCACCCACCGGATCTGGACCCCTAATTGGACTCATTCGCCGAAAGGAATGGCAGGATCTCTCCCAACACCTCTTCAGGTGCTTCTTCGGCTAAGAAATGCCCACAATCAATCGGCCCACCTATGACGTTCGTGGCTCGATCGCGCCAAACCTGCAACATATCTAGACCTCTGCCAGTCTGCCAACCAGGCCTCTTTCTCATGTCTGATCCCCATAACGCAAGCACAGGGCAATCAAGTCTGCGACCTCTGTCGATTTCATCATGCTCCAGGTCCAGAGATATAGCCCGATAGTCGGCGCAACTGGCCTTGATGGTCGCTGGATCAGAAAAGCATCGGAGATATTCTGAGTATGCTTCCTCTGTTATCGATCCTTCCCTCGCCGTCCAACGATCTAGTAAAAAATCTAGATAGAACTTTGCGTTGCTTCCGATGAGACGTTCCGGTAAGGGTTCAGGCTGACGCATAAGGTGCCAATGGAACCATGCGAATGAAAGGTCGCTGTCCATGGAGTCGAAAGCCGCCTGAGATGGAGCCACATCCAACGAAGTAAAGGTCTTAACTCTTGTAGGGGAATCTAGAGCCATCCGATGGCCCACTCTTGCACCTCTATCGTGCCCAATCACATGAAATAGTTCATGCCCCAGTTGTAACATCACCTGTACCTGATCGGCCGCAGTACTCCGCTTGCAATACACGTTGTCATCACCGTTGGCGTCGGGTTTCCCGCTATCGCCGTAGCCCCTTAGATCCGGGGCAACCACCGTATATGAATCAGCTAACACAGACGCCACCTTATGCCACATCACATGGGTTTGCGGGTAACCGTGTAAGAGCAATATAGGAGGACCATTACCTCCATACACCACGTTTATGGTGATTCCTTGGATATCTATAACAACCTGGGAGAATCCATCGAACATCGCCTTATCTTCTCCGTTCCATTGCTCATTTGAGCTTAATCAAATTTTGACGAATTATTAATCAACAAAATGTGGGGTGATACTTACCTACACTGTAGAGCATCCAAGAGGCGAACGGACTCCCAGCCTGCCTTTCACTGAAGGCCCTGAAGGAACTGAACGACACTCAAGGGACAAAAGCAGGAGAGATTACGCCTCTTATGCCTCTGCGCTTCTAACTCGTTTTCGCCTTCAGTACCTTCAGTTAGTTCAGTAATTATCTTTCTTGTCTCGACTTAGCGTATTACAACAATTACAATGTACTTATGAGTCCAAGAACCGGCAGACCACGAACAGGCCAAACACCCAATATTAGCCTAAGAATCAATCCAGATGCCTACCATGCTGCCCGTATTGAGGCAGTTACTGCTAGGAAGACTGTGGGGCAATGGATTGAAGAAGCGATAAACGAAAAGATCGAGCGCGAGAAGGAGGCAGGTGATGTCACTAAGGCAGATTGCTAAAGAGTTGGGGATCAGCCCCGCTTACCTGTCCTACATGCTCAATGGGAAGAGGTCATGGCGGAAGGATCTGTACCAGCGTTACATGGGAGTTGTTAACACTTTTGTTAACACTGAACAGGAGAGTGTTAACAGCCAAACAAAAAGATCGCCACGATTAGCGGTCTCTTCAAGCGTGGAAAAAGTTGGTGCCGGGAGAGGGACTCGAACCCACACACCCGTTAAGGT
>DCWQ01000012.1:5983-6831 GCA_002328185.1 Dehalococcoidia bacterium UBA2158 | reverse complement strand
TCCCCCGTGTTCTCGATGCCCAGCATGATCATGCGGGCCACCCAGAAGAACAGGATGTCGTAACCCGTTTCCAGCACGGCCGTGGGATAGAAATAGTCCAGGTCTTCCGTTTCTTCCGGCCAGCCCAGCGTCGAATGGGGCCAGAGGCCGGAACTGAACCAGGTGTCCAGCACGTCGGCGTCTTGTTCGATGTCGGTAGCGTCGCATTCCTCGCACTTGTCGGGGTCTTCAACGGCCACGGTCATATGCTGGCATAAGGCGCAGTACCAGACCGGGATACGGTGTCCCCACCAGAGTTGGCGGCTGATGCACCAGTCCCGGATATTCTCCAGCCAGTTGAGGTAGACCCGGGTGAAACGCTCTGGAACGACCTTGATGTCGCCACCGGCCACGGCAGCATGGGCCTTGCCTGCGATGCTTTCGGGCTGGTCCGGGCCGCCCAGGTTGACGAACCACTGGAGGCTAACTAGGGGCTCGACCACTGAGCTGCAACGCTGGCAGTGCCCGACCGAATGACGGTGTCCCTCCACCTTTTCCAGCAGGCCCAGTTGGTCTAGTTCTTCGACTACTTTCTGCCTAGCCTCGGTGCGCTCGACGCCCGCGTACTTGCCGGCGGCTTCTGTTAGGTTGCCGGCCAGGCCGATGACGTTGAAGACCTCTAGGCCGTGTCGCTCACCGATCTCGAAGTCGATGGGGTCGTGGGCCGGGGTGACTTTCAAGGCGCCGGAGCCGAAATCGCGGTCGATGGCCTCGTCGCCGACAACCGGAATGGGCCGGTCC
Source organism: Dehalococcoidia bacterium UBA2158 (assembly GCA_002328185.1). GTDB lineage: Bacteria > Chloroflexota > Dehalococcoidia > Lucifugimonadales > UBA3495 > UBA9611. The sequence continues at coordinate 6,051 of DCWQ01000012.1, read as the reverse complement.
ATGATGGGCAGAAAGGCGTTCTTCCCAATCATCTTGGCGTAGCGCTCATCCGCGGGATGCACGGCCAC
>DCWQ01000012.1:0-5654 GCA_002328185.1 Dehalococcoidia bacterium UBA2158 | reverse complement strand
CGGTGTCGCCCAGCATGGTCTCGGGCCGGGTGGTGGCCACGGTGATGAACGCCTTGGAGTCGTCTTCCATAGGATAGCGGATGTAATAGAGCTTGCCGTCGACGTCTTGGTAATCGACTTCCAGATCGCTAAGGGCCGTGGCGCAGCGGGTGCACCAGTTGATGATACGCTCGTGGCGGTAGATGCGGTTCTTCTTGTAAAGGTTGACGAAGGTGGTGCGAACCGCCTTGGAAGGACCCGGGTCGAGGGTGAAGGTTAGCCGGTCCCAGTCGGCCGATATTCCCAAGCGACGCGATTGCTCATGGATCATGCTGCCGGACTTGTCGACGTGTTCCCAGACTTTTTCAAGAAACCTCTTGCGGCCCAGGTCGTGGCGGCTGATGCCTTCGGTCGCCAGTTGGCGCTCCACCGCCCATTGGGTGGCGATGCCGGCGTGGTCCGTTCCGGGCAGCCAGAGGGTTGGGACTCCGCTCATGCGGCGCCACCGGACCAAGGCGTCTTCGATGGCCTTTTCCAGGGCATGACCAAGGTGCAGATCCCCGGTCACGTTGGGGGGCGGCATGATGATCACATAAGGGTCTTTGCCCTTTTCGATCTTGGCGTTGAAGTAGCCTTTAGACTGCCAGTTCTGATAGATGCGCTGTTCAACGTCGGAGGCGTTGTAGGCGCTGGGCATCTGGGCGGAAATCATTGCCCGAATCGTTCTCCATTAATAGTGAGCGGGGTTATTGGTCCTCTATAAGAGAGCCGGGGCGAAAAGTGCTTCAACCGGTTATGAGCAAATATATCATTCACCGCTAATGAGCGTCTATCGAAGGGCTACTCAACAACTTGCTGAAACCGACATCTTATCAACAGCGGCCCCACGCCTAGAAACCATCAAATCGCGCTCTAAGACGATTTACGGGGGTTAACGGGCTAAATAGGGTGGTTGGGTCTGGTTGAGGTGGGATTATGAGTGGGGTTTTCAACGAGAATCCAGGGTTTTAGCGCCGTGGTGTCCCCCAGGAAGTCCATTGTCCTTTTCCAGCAGTTCCAACCGGCGGATGGCTTTGCGGGTGTCACTGGCGACGCGGGCCGGGTCCCATAGGTTGATGCGGCGTTTGTGAAGCCAGTAGGTGAACTCCTTGATGTCGGAAAGGGAGAGGTTGCGGCGTCGGTCCTTCTTGGTCTCTTTCTGAAAAGTCTTGAGTAGTTCGGACCGGGGCTTTTGGTAGAGGTGGGTGTAGGACTCTTCGGTCAATTCATCGGTGTCGGAGTAACTCCGGGACAGGTGTTGCTTGCGGACCTCTTCTTCCGCGACCAATTGCAACGCCTCCTCCAGAACAACACCGTAGCGGAAGTTCATGTAGGCCCGGAACTTGCTAGGGCCGAGGTAGTCCCGGAACTGGTCCTCATCCACGGTGTCGGGTATCTGCCCGCTGAACAGGAACCGTTCTTTCTCTTCTACCGGGATGGCCCCATCGACGTCGGCGCAGAGCCGTTCCGCCAGCAGTAGCCAGTCGAAAGCCTCCCCCAGGAGCAGGTAACGGTACCGGCGGCCGTCCAGCATCTCTTCGGGTGTGGTCCATTCGCCCATCGTTTCAAGGATGGCCCGCTGCCAGGGCGCTCCGGTGGCCAAGGCGGTCCGCAGATGCAAGAGGGCTTCGGGGACGGCTTGGGCGATTGAGGTCTCGCCGGACGGTCCAATTATCTGCCCCCAGCCGTTGGGCTCTTCCATGCTAGGAATTTGGCTCCAACCGTCGGGCTGTTCTGTGTTTGGGATCTGGGTCATGCCGGGGCCGTGCCGTTTCGCCGGCGGTCGAAGATCTCGAGGCGTTTGGGTTTGGGCATCCGGATGAACTCCAAGAAGTCCTCTCTGGACATTGTGTTCAAGATATCTTCAGGCTGGCACCACGCCCGGCGGGCAACCGCAACGCCGAAGCGCCGCTTATCCAGGTGGGTGTGATGGTGGGAATCGGTGTTGATGGCCAGGGGTACGCCGAGTTCTCTGGCCCGGTAGGCGTGAGTGTCTCTCAAGTCCAGCCGCTCTGGAGACGCATTTATCTCGAGGGCCGTTCCTGTGTCGCGGGCGGCCTGTAATACCGCCTCTAGGTCGAACTCCACCGGCTCGCGCTGGCCCAGGAGCCTGGTGGTCAGATGCCCGATGATGGTCACAGAAGGGTGTTCCATAGCCTTGATCATGCGGGCGGTCATGGTGGCTTGGTCTTGTCCCATGGCCGAGTGTACGGAGGCTACGACCACGTCCAACTGGGCCAGTAGCTCGTCTGGATAGTCCATCTCACCGTTGGCGCGGATGTCGCACTCGGACCCGCACAGGACCATGATGTCGTAGTTCTCCTGTAGGGAACGAAGCAGCGCGATCTGCGACTCCAGTCTTTCGTTGGTGAGACCGTTGGCGACGCCCAGGCCGGCCGAGTGGTCGGTGAGGGCCATGTATTCGTAGCCTTGGGCGGCGGTGGCTTCGATCATCAACTCAATGGGGTCGTTTCCGTCGCTCCATTCGCTGTGGAGGTGCAGGTCGCCTTTCAGGTCGGCTTCTCCCACTAAGCCCGGCAGCCGTTCCTCCAGGCTGGCGTCTAGTTCATACAGGCCGGTGCGTATCTCAGGCGGCATCCAGGGCAAGCCCAGCCGAGCGTAGAAACTCTCTTCGTCGGCGAACTCTTCCACCTTCCCGGTCTCGGTGTTGGTTATGCCGTATTCATTTAGGGAGAGCCCCTGCCGTTGGGCGAAGTCGCGCAGGCGGATGTTGTGCTGCTGACTGCCGGTGAAGTACTGGAGCAGCGCGCCGAAGGAGCCGGGTTCGCCGATACGGAGGTCGATTTGCATCCCGGACTCAACCACCACGCTGGTCTTCTTGGGGCCGTGGACCAGCACGTCTTTGACCATCGGCAGTTTCACCAATGCGTCTCCAACTGCTTCCGGATTGGGCGCGGTGCCGATCAGGTCGATATCGCCGATGGTTTCTTCCCAGCGCCTGAGGCTACCAGCAGGGAACATGGGGCCGATGTCTGGGCATTGCTCTCGCAGGGCGGCAATCACCTCTTCCGCGATCGGCAGGGCCTGGCCGATGGGCGTGCGGCTGCCCATGGCCTGGAAAGCTTGGATGTGGCGTAGGATGCTGTCAGCGGCTTTCTGGCCCATCCTAGGCAGCCCGGCAAGTCGGCCGTCGGCGGCGGCTTCAGCCACTCCTTCCACTGTACTGATGCCCAACTCTTGACCGATGGCCATGGCAGTCTTGGGACCGATGCCTGGGATGTCTTTGAGGTCGAGCACGCCGGGGGGAAGTTCTTCCAGCAGCTTCTCGTAGGCTGAGACCTGTCCGTGCCCGATGAACTCGGCGATCTTCTCGCTGATGGCCTTGCCCACGCCCGGTATTTTGGTGAGGTCTTCGCCGTTCTCCAGGGCTTGTGACAGGGGTGAGGACAGTTGCTCGATGGTGCGGGCAGCCCTTTGGTAGGCTCGAATCTTGAAGATGGTGTCTCCCTTCATTTCCAAAAGGGAGCCCATGTTTTCAAAGAGTTCGGCTATCTGTTCGTTGGTAGGGGCCATAAGGGGCTACTCGGCGGACTTGCTCTGGATGCCGTGGACCATTTGGCTCATGAAGACTGAGAGATGCCGGACGCCACCGATGGCCGCGACGTATTCCATGCGCTTGGGGCCGATGACACAGATGGTGCCGCCCACGCCTTGGGGAGCACCATACTGGCACAGGATGACGCCGAAGGGGTTCAAAAATTCGTCCCTGTTTTCGGATCCGATGACCACTGCGGGGTTTTCTGACTCAGGGGCGCCGTTCAAAACTTTTCCCAACAGGACTCTTTCTTCCACCAATTGCACCAGATTCCGCGCCAGTTCTCCCCGGGAGAATTCCGGTTGACTGAGGAGCAATCGCAGGCCGTCAGTGTAATGCTCTTGGTCTTCGGTGGTTTCCGCATCGCGCATGAGGCTAACCGAGCCCTCTTTGACCTGTTCTTCCAAGGAGTTGAGTTCGAGGCGGTTGGACTGCATCTGAGACCGGTCGAGGCCGCCCAAGGAATCGTTCAACCTGCTGGCAGCCAGGTCTAGCTGTACTTGGTCCACTTTATTTCCGAAGGGCAGGATCTTTCTGAGCAGACGCGCCTCCTCAAGCACCAGCACGAGCAGGGCGGTGGACTCCTGAAGAAAGACCAACTGAATCCGCTTAAGGCGGGGGAATTGGGCTCTGGGAGCGGTGACGATGGCCAGGTTTTCAGTGAGCTTGGACAGGATGGCCGCGCAACGTTTACTCCAGGCGCCGATGTCGGGTTCTGTTTGTGCCAGGTCGCGGTCCACTCTCTCCCGCAAGTCCATCGGGAGTTGAGGTGCCCCGGGCAGGGACTCTACGTAATACCGATAGCCCAGGTCGGAAGGCACGCCGCCGGAGGACACGTGGGGCCGGGAGATGTAGCCGTTTTCAGTAAGCTGGGCCATGGTGTTTCTAATAGTGGCCGAACTTATCTTTTGGTCGAGGTTCCGGGCAATCTCATCCGACGCTACCGGGGTAGCGGATTGAAGGTACTCATCGACCAGAACGTTCAGTACTGTTGCCGCTCGTTCGCTTAGCATCAGTCTCCCACCAGCACCTCTGTCAACTCTTCACTTTGAGGCTGAAAAGGCCATTTTCGGACGTTAACATAGCTTTCTGGGCAGTGTCAAACGTTGACCCGTTGAGCCGTTACAATTATACTCAGCCAGAGTTTTAACGGAGAACCTCCGAAGTTTGAATCGTTAAGACAGGTGGGTTGGGATAGACGTGGTAGCTCAAACTGAGACTCGCTCCTTCATAGACGATATAGTCCTGGTTGACGGGCGCACCGCCCTAGATACCGATGTTGTAATCCCGGTTGGCGGGCACACCGCCCTCAACGCCAGGGAACTTCCCTCTTTAGACCTCCCCGTTCTGCCGACCACTCAGTTCGGACACGTCTCTGTCTCCGTCCCTTGGAGCCTGCAAAATCTAAGACTGCGCCGTGATGAACCATGGATATAACTTGGCTAGGACATTCCTGCTTTCGACTCCACGACGCCGACATGACCGTGGTGACCGACCCATATCCTGCTTCGGTGGGCCTCAGAGTCGATAACCGGCCGGCGGAGATCGTCACCGTAAGCAACCCTCATCCCAATCACTGCAACTCCGAAGGCATCGACGGGGATCCTAAGCTATTCAACAACCCCGGAGAGTATGAGTTCAATGGCGTTAGTGCCCGCGGTGTCATGACGCCTCTCGCTGAGGGACAATCCCAGGAAGAGCGCAACGTCGCCTTCACCCTTGAGATTGGTGGCATCAACATCTGCCATCTGGGCGACCTCTCGATGCCGATGACAACCCGAATGATCGACGAACTCAAGCCTATCGACGTTGTTTTGGTGCCCACGGGCGGCCACTGTACGCTGGACATGGACCAGGTCTTCCAGACCCTGCAGGACTTGGACGCCAAGATCGTGATTCCGATGCATTATATGACTGATGGAATCACCGTTGAAGTGGACCCGATCGATAACTTCGTAAGGCGTATGGGGTTGGACGATGTGCAGCCCTCGCCACGCCTGGTGGTCACCTCAGCCAACCTAGGCACCGACATGCGGGTCGTCGTTATGACCAGCCAAGGAAGACCTAGGTAGCAACCAGG
>DCWQ01000033.1 GCA_002328185.1 Dehalococcoidia bacterium UBA2158 | reverse complement strand
GAGCTGGGTTCAGAACGTCGTGAGACAGTTCGGTCTCTATCCGCCGTGGGCGCAGGAGGCTTGAGGGAACCTCTTCCTAGTACGAGAGGACCGGAAGGGATAGACCTATGGTGTGCCAGTTGTTCCGCCAGGAGCAGCGCTGGGTAGCCATGTCTAGTATTGATAAGCGCTGAAGGCATCTAAGCGCGAAGCTGCCCCCAAGATGAGGCCTCCCTTCCCTATTAAGTTAGGGAGTAAGACTGCAGAGAGACTATCTGCTTGATAGGCCGGATGTGTAAGGATGGCAACATCTTCAGCATACCGGTACTAACCGGTCGAGAGGCTTGACCCACGCAACGAATTTCTAACCTGAGTAGGCTGGCTACGGCCACCTCTCGGTGTGTAAGCATCTTCTTTTTACAAAAGACTATTACAGTTTCTATTTCTCTGAGCTACCAATAGACAGCAGCCAGCCGTCCACTCGCTGACAGTTGACCTCTGTATGATGGAAGCTTGTAACGTCGCGGGGTGGAGCAGTGGCAGCTCGTCGGGCTCATAACCCGAAGGTCGTTGGTTCGAGTCCAACCCCCGCTACCAAAATCGCAAACTAAAGGGCCCCCAGATCATTCCGGGGGCTTTTTGTATTTAGATTTCGGGTTTGGCATCAGCTTGCTGTGATACGATCCCAGGAAGCCGAGGCATACTTGAATCTGAGGTAATTGATACGGGCCAAGCTTCGATTTGGGTGGGTTTTCATCGCTCTGGCGGTTGTGGCGCTGGTGGTGGTTTGTGGGTCTGATGATCCTGGGAAAAACGATAGCACGCCCAATCTCTCGGTGGTCCAGGATGATACAGCACCTATCGATGCCGCCAAATCCGGTTTGATATACCGAGAGGCTGTGACCACCGTCCGAAACCGGGAAGCGGAGACCGGCGAATATTTCTATATGAAGGAAGTATTCTATTCGTCGAACAATCTCTGGAGCTGAACCCTGGATATCTCAAAGCGTTGGAGGTTCTGGCCTGGGTGTACAGTACTTATTCAGCATAGTTGAACGACGACGGGGCCCACAAGACCGCCTTGAAGTACGCTCAGGAATTGTTCAGAGAAAATAGGGAGATAGATGTGGCTGTGTACGAGATACTGGGCGCTGCTTACTACGCGAACGGGAATCTTGCCCTAGGGACTCAGTTTTTCACGAAGCTATTGAGAGGCGTCTACCGACGAAGTGGCCGAGTTGTTCAGACAGGAAAAGAAGGATTTGGTGAAGATACGCAAGGCTAAACTGGGGCAACCGCCAAGATCGCAGTAACGGTCATATCGCGAGGCGAACTGGCGAACGGCTACGGCCACCGGATGTTTCGCCTTGGTTTCCATAATGAAGCCCGGGTTTTGAGTGGGGTGGCAGTAAACTGGTCGGGCCGACTGGATTGTATCAACCCAGGTCTCCAGCCGAGCGCACCGAGGAAGGTAAAAACGAAAGCAGGAAGATTCCCTGTCTGTCTGTAGATGGTGTCGAACCCTTCGCATATACCTAAAGATTAAGATTGTGATGCCGGCGGAGAAGCGGACAGGATCACACTCGCCAGAACGCAGGACCAACCCCTCGAATCTGACTGTTCTTGGCCCCGGCCGAAAAGAATCTGAATGACCTTGAATTGGTCTTCTATCAACTTTGGAATAGTATTTCTGATGCCGCTCTGGGCACATCACGTATTGAATAACATCGAGATCGAAGAAGATATTCGCCACCGTGTTGTTCTGAAATAACACATTACGGTTTCCTTCCTGCCGGATTGGTACCCTGTCCCGCGCTAACCCATTGTGCACCGTTTGAATACTGTCTTGGCCGACGCGAAGAGTATACTTGGCAGTCCGATCGGAACTAATGAACCTAGATGGGAGACTGACACACGATGATCGAGATGACCGACGAGATGAAAGAGTTGGTGGACCGTAATCACGCCGACGGCTGGGACTGCACCGTGGGGACCGTGGACAAGGACGGTCAGCCGCAGTTGAGCCTAAAGGGCAGCGTTATGGTCTATGACTCCGAGACCCTGGCTTATTGGGAACGGGCAAAACGCACGGCCTTGGACAACGTTGCCGCCAATCCCAAGGTGACGGTGCTCTATAACAACATGACGGACCGCATCCGGTGGCGCTTCTACGGGAATGCCGAGGTCCACGAGACGGGCGCCATTCGGGATGATGTCATGTCGCGCACGGTAGAGGCCGAACTTGAGCGAGACCCGGAGCGAACGGGCGTGGCCGTGCTAATCAAAGTGAACAAGATAGCCGAGCTATCCGGTCTCGTGCTGCAGGAGCGGTAGGGTCTGACAACCTACTGGAGGCCTCCTGGGAACAACAATCAAGAGGAGAAAAAGATGGATGAGATACTCGCATTGGAAGACCGGCGCATCGAGGCGATGGTAAAAGGCGATGTCCAGGCACTGGGAGAGATCTTGGCCGATGACCTGATCTACACCCATACAACGGCCAGACTGGACACCAAAGCCAGCTTCATCGACGCGGTTAAGACAGGCAAAAGCAACTATAAATCCGTGGACCGGAATGATGTCGAAGTCCGGAGTTTGGGAGACACGGCTGTGGTCACCGGACACGCCAAGTTTCACGTCGGCGACAACAAGTTTGAAGCCAGGTTCATTGATGTGTACGCCAAACGAAACGGCGCTTGGCAAATGGTCGCGTGGCAGTCCACTAGGGTGCCGGATTAGGCGAGCTATCAGCTTTCAGCGGTCAGCGGTAAGCCGTCAGGGAATACGAAAGAGCCCGTCCTTCCAAAAAAAGACGGGCTCTTTGAATAGCGTAAAACTGACTGCTGATCGCTGTTAGCTAACCGTCGGCAACCCTTCGTCGCGGCGGACGTCGTTGATTATTTGAAGTATCCGTTGCTCTATGGGCGGGTATTCCAGTTCGAACTCACCCATCAGGCGGCTGTTGTTGGTCAGGTAGTTGCCCGAGTCTTCCTTGCCGCCCTGGCTGTCGAAGTTGATCTGGGCGTCGGGAAGGAACTTCTTCACGATGGCCGCCAAATCGCCCAGGCTGATGGGGTAGCCGCCGGAGTTGTAGATCTCGTGGTGGCTCTTGTCCACCATGGTCACTCGCACAAAGGCCTCCGCGATGTCATCGACATGCACCGGCAGGCGCATAAGTCCGGCCTGGGGGAAGCTAACGGCCTCCCCGGCTGCCGGCAGAGTCACACACCGTACGTGATCGGTTGAGCCGCGCACTTTGTCGGGCCCGGTCACGTTGGCGGGGCGGATGCCAGTGATGGACATACCGTAGACCGCGTTGAACTGCTGAGCCTGGAACTCGTTGAACCGTTTGTGCATAGCGTACTGGCTGGTACCGTGCATCGGCTCATCTTCGTTGATCGCCCGGTCGCCGAAGTTGGACTGCTGCCCGCTGACGGCGATGGAGCTGGCGTAGGTCACCCGGTTCACGCCGCAGATGCGGGCCGCCTCAAATGAATTGTCCATGCCGAGGATGTTCAGCTTCATGGTGAAGTGGGGGGTGTCGTCGCCGCTGCCCAGCAGATAGGCCAGGTTCATGATTCGGTCCGGCTTAGCATGCATGATAGCCGTCACCACGTCCTGGAACTGCATGATGTCGCCGCGCATGACTTCGACCTGGTCGCCGAACTCGCTGAAGTCCGCTGCTCCAGGGTTGATGTCCATCACGACGACCTTCTCGCCGCGCTGGACCAACCTGGGAACAGCCCTTTTCCCGATAAAGCCGGTGCCGCCCAATACTAAGGTTGTCATCGGTCGCTCCTGATTAATATCGGCCCCACGTTGGATCAGCGCTCAGGTGAATCACGTTCAGGCCGAGGTTCCTCGCAACACGCCACACACGTGCCAAGATGATTGGCTCTAGGAGATGAATTGTCAAGCGAGGTCGTGGCAAAAAAGGCCTGGCCCTCCGTAGAAGGCCGGGTATCGGATATCGAAGATACACTAGGAGCTACCGAAATCTCCAGTCTCATGATCAAGAATGGCACCGGGTTACTGCTTCTTTGCGGCCGCGTGGTCCAGGTACATGACAATCGCCAGCAGGGCGGCGACGATCCCTCCGGTGAACCAACCCGATGCATCCAATTTCCAGATGGTGCTGCTATCAGGCCCTACGATCAATCCGATGATCCCGCAAGCCAGCGCCCAATCCGCCCAGCCAGATTCTCCATTCATCCATCATCTATTCCCAGCGGAGTCCGCGTTCAACCACGCCTGTATTAAATACAGGTCGATTCAGGTTGACTCGAGTCGCAGTGGTTTCGGCCTGTCGACGTGCCGGTGTTACGAATTGTCGAGAAGCTGGCGGCCGAGATTCTTCAGACCGACTTGACCAACACCCTTCAGGGTCGTAAATTGCTAGGCAATCACGCTGCTTGGTGCAGATTACTAACCGACTGGGAACAACCGGGAGATAATGTGTCGATGTCCTTGGCAGGAAAAGTAGCGATCGTAACCGGGGCCAGCCGCGGGATAGGTAAAGCCATGGCTCTGGGCCTGGCCGCTGAGGGCGCACACGTGGTTGTGGCCGCCCGTTCGGAGGAGTCAAGGCCCATGCTGCCGGGTACCATTCACTCGACCGTGGGTGAGATAGAAGACGCCGGCGGCAAGGCGTTGGCCGTGCCCACCAACGTGCGGGAAGAGGACAGCATCCGTCACCTGGTGGACCGCACGCTGGACGAGTATGGGGCGGTGGACGTGCTGATCAACAACGCGGCAATCGGCAGCTACACGCCCTTCTTGGAGATGACGGTCAAGGAATGGGACCTGGTCATGTCCATCGACCTTCGCGCGCCATTCATCGCCTGCAAAGCAGTCGCCCCAATCATGATTGAGCAGGGCGGCGGCAGCATTATCAACATCTCGTCCCACGCCGCGACCAACATCTTTTCATCCACACTGTCAGCTGACAGTGAAGAGATCGCCCTCATCGGCCAGAATTACGGCGCGGCCAAGGTGGGGCTGGAGCGGTTCACCTGGGGTCTGGCCCTGGAACTCGGTCCCCACAATATAGCCGTAAACGTGCTGAAACCCCTGCGTCCGGTGGTCACGGAGGGTTTCCTGGCCCAACGCCCCGATGCCGACGTCTCAACCTGGGCCAGTCCCAACGACATGGTCAAAGCGGCCAAGTACCTATCGCAACAAGACGCCAAGGGGCTTACAGGGACGATGGTTACGGCGGAGGAATTGGTACGTAGGTTGGGGTTGTAGTTCCCCCAGCCGCTGTTTGCCGGTGGAGGTCATACTGAACACCCTAGACCAGGTTTACGAGAGCATAGGCGTTGGTTACCCGGTCGCCCGCCGTCCGGACCCACGCATTAACCGACTGATCGTTGATGCCTTGGGCGATGCCCGAACCGTGTTGAACGTGGGCGCGGACGCAGGCAATTACGAATCTTCAGAGCGGAGTGTGGTCGCGGTCGAACCAACCCTTAAGATGATCGCTCAGCACAAAACCGGGGCTAGTTGTTGCCGTGCGAGGGGGGCGGAAGCCCTGCCTTTCCGTGACCAAAGCTTTGACGCCGCTCTGGGTACCTTCACCCTCCACCATGGGACCGACGTCTCAGCAGGGTTGCAGGGGATTCGCCAGGTGGCGAAGTGGCAGGTGATTCTGCTGTTTGAACCGGCCGAGTCCCTAAAATTCTGGTTGGTGGAGTATTTCCTGGAGTGTTTGGCGCTGCCCTCGGAGACCGGAGCTCCGGGAATTGATGATGTGTAGTCAGTCCTGGAGGTGCGGAGAATCAATCCAGTACCTGTGCCATCCGAGTCCACTGACGGGTTCGCCGGAGCTTATCGGCGGCAGCCCGAGCCTTGCCTCGACCCAGCGGCACAGGCGGGAATCCCCAGCCTGGTCCTGCTTTCGCTGGAGGACGCTGAAAGGAGACCAACGCGGTTGTGAGATGACCTGGTATCGGGAGAATGGGACGCCCTGTTCGGCTTCTTGAGAGAATTGCCGGAGTTCGACTTGGGATACAGGTTGGTGGTCGCGGGGTAGTCGCCGACTAGCCCATATCAAGCGGCGACGAAGCGGATTCAAGATAATTTGACCGGGCAGTAATCTGAGGGAGGGGTAGTAGTGACACCCCAAGTTTACAGAGGTCCAAAAAAATGTTGAAGTATTACTTCAGTCCTGACGATGAGCGGTTCGAATCGCCAACGAATGATGGTATTGGGAGTGTGTCTGGGCTATTGTAAGGGCTCAATGAACAAGGGGTCCCAGTAGATCAGATAGACGTTGCCAAGCTGACTGAGAGGGAACGGGCTGATGCACATTTAGATGCAGTCGAAGTGTTCGTCTTAAAGAAATATAAGATGCGGCAAGTTTTGGGAGCGGAAGGCTAAGCGGCACGCTTTTCGGGAGACAGGTGTCCGCACTGAGCCTCAGGAATCTCGAAATCGGTCATCCCGAAGCGGTATACCCGCATCAAGAGCCCGGAAAAACCGCGTCGATCGCGACGTTTCTTCAGGTCCATGTTGACCAATTATCTAAGAAAATTCGAAAATAATCTCGGCTGTTCAGGCGGTTTATACCCGTCGTTCAAAGACAAGAACTAGCGAATCAGGAGAGGACATGGACTTCGCATTCACACCAGAACAATCTGAACTGCAGCAGCGGGTGCGGCGGTTGGCTGAAGAGAAGATCGCGCCCATCGCTGAAGAAGCAGACGAGTCGCCGACGGTCCATGCCGGGCTGATGGCCATCTTGGCCAATAACGGGTTATTCCAGTACTGCGTGCCCAAAGAATACGGCGGGGTTGGCGTGCGGGTGATGGACCTCTGCATCATCCGGGAGGAGCTGGCCCGGGTGTCGGTCCAGGCTGATACCAACTTCATCATGCAGGGCTTGGGCAGCTACCCGATCACCCTGGGCGGCACCGACGAGCAGAAAACCAAGTACCTGCCGCCCATCGCCAGGGGGGAGAGCATCGCCGCCTTTGCGTTGACCGAACCCCACGCCGGCTCCGATGTTCTCAGCATGAAGACCGAGGCGCATCTGGACGGCGACGATTGGGTGTTGAACGGCGAGAAGAAATTCATCAGCCAGGCGGGCGACGCCAGCACCTACACGGTCTTCGCCAAGACAGACCCCGGTGAGGGCAGCCGGAGCTTGTCGGTATTCATAGTCGAGGCTGGGACGGCGGGTTTCGACGATTCCAAGCGCATGGACCTGATGGCGGCCCATCCCATCGGCGAACCGCGCTGGAACGACTGCCATGTCCCTCAGGAGAACCTGATCGGCGAGCGGGGGCGGGGGCTGCGTCTGGCGCTGGGAACCCTGGACACCTTCCGCACCACGGTGGCTGCGGCGGCCATCGGCATGGGACAAGCAGCCTTTGAAGCTTCGTTGGAGTACGCCAAGAACCGCGAGATGTTTGGCCAGAACCTGTCGGATTTCCAAGCTACCCAGTTCAAGCTGGCCGATATGGCGGTGTCGCTGGACGCGGCCCGGCTGCTGGCCCACCGGGCAGCCTGGCTCAAGGACTCGGGTCAAGAGTCAATCATCAAGGAAGCGTCATTCGCCAAGCTCTTTGGCACCGAGGCCGCCAGCCGCATCATCAACGAGGCGGTACAGATCCACGGTGGGGCGGGACTGGAGAAAGGCAACCGGGTGGAACGCCTCTACCGCGAGGTCCGGGCCCTGACCATCTACGAGGGCACATCCGAGATACAGCGGCAGACCATCGCGCGGCAGTTGCTGCGAGATTAACGATAGGCACCGAAAAATAGATTCGGTTGTTGTCTGGGGTTTCTGGGGTCTGGGCTGTGGCTCTTCTTCATGCTGATGTGGTTCTTCAAAGGGACGACGCGATTCCCGTGAGCAAATGGGAGTTCGTCTGGCGGTTCTAAAAGGGGCCGATCAACTTTGCCTTCTAACGTGAGTCGCGGCATCCCGATAGGCTGACAGGCATCCAAGGATGCGCGCTTAGGGACTAAGTAGGTGCCTGTTAAGGAGGAACGATATGTTGAACGATCCGGCCGTGGCATCAGCATTGGCTGACTTCGAGCGTAACCAGGTTATCTCCAGGATATGGAGTGGCGACCACACCGTTTGGAAGCCGGACCCCACCGAGATCACGGATCGTCTGGAATGGCTCACGGTCACCGACTTCATGCGTGAACAAGCGCCGATGCTCGAGGCCTTCGCGAAAGAAGTGAAAGACGAAGGTTTCAAGCATTTTGTTCTGTTGGGGATGGGCGGCAGCAGCCTGGGCCCAGAAGTGCTGCGCCAGACCTTCGGCAGCGCCCCCGGCTTCCCCGAGCTCATCGTGCTGGACTCGACAATCCCTGCCTGGATAGGATCGGTTGCCGGGGCCATCGACCCGGCGCAAACCCTTTTTCTGGCCTCATCCAAGTCCGGCTCAACCACCGAGCTCAACATGTTTTATGCCTACTTCCGGGACCTGGTGGAGCAAGCTGTCGGCAAAGAAAACGCCGGCCGGCACTTCATCGCCGTCACCGATCCTGGCTCTTCACTGGCCAGGTTGGGCGAGGAGCAGGGGTTCCGGCGGGTATTTCTGAACCCCACCGACCTGGGGGGGCGCTACTCAGTGCTGTCTTATTTCGGACTGGTACCAGCGGCCGTCATTGGGTTGGACGTTTTGAAACTCATTGACCGGGCAGACCGGATGCGAGCAGAGACCAAACCGGAAGTGCCGTTGGCTGACAACCCCGGCGCCTGGTTGGGGGCCGCGATGGGCGTTCTCTCCGAGAAAGGGCAGGACAAGCTCACCCTAGTTACTTCTCCCGCCATCAGCGGCTTTGGCCTGTGGGTGGAGCAGCTCATCGCGGAGAGCACCGGCAAGGAAGGGCTCGGCATCGTACCAATAGCTGGAGAGCCGGTGGAGTCTCCGGGCAACTACGGTAAAGACCGGTTCTTCGTCTACCTGCGGCTGGCCGACGACGACAACACCCAGAGGGACGCAGCCATCAAAGAGATAGAGGCTTCGGGCCAGCCGGTGGTGCGCTTGGACCTGGCGGATGCCTACGACTTGGGCGCAGAGTTCTTCCGCTGGGAGATGGCGACTGCCGTTGCTGGGTCGGTGCTTGGGATAAACCCATTCGACCAGCCTAACGTGCAGGCAGCCAAAGACATGACAGAAAGCGTGCTGGGGCAGTTTGACGCCTTGGGGAAACTGACGGCCATGGAGGATTCAACGTCCATCGACACGCTGCTGGAGCAGGCGTCGGCTGGCGACTACCTGGTGATCATGGCCTACATCCCGCAATCATCAGAAGTCGACACTGCTTTGGATGACCTGCGCCGGCGGGTGACCGAGCAATACGGCATCGCTACAACCATGGGGTACGGCCCCCGGTTCCTACACTCCACCGGGCAGCTACACAAGGGCGGCCCTGGCACCGGCCTGTTCCTGCAGATCACGGCGGAGCATGTTCAGGACCTGGATATCCCGGGCACGCCGTTCACCTTTGGAGTGCTGGCCGACGCTCAGGCCCTGGGAGACCTGCAGGCTTTGCGGGCTTCGGGACGCCGGGCCGTCAGGGTTGATGCTGGCGCAAACCCGGAGCGGGCCATACGCGAGATGGCAGACGAGCTGGCGTATCCGCATTAACAAAAAAGAGGGCGTCCCGATGTATCGGGGCGCCCTCTTTGCTTGCCACGTTTGTCTGAGTTAGTCGATGTCCATGAACACTGTGTTGGTGTCGGTCGAGGATAGGCGCTGGCCAATCACCGCTTGGTACTCGGGAGAGTGGTAGAACTTGCCGGACTGTTCAACACTTTCGAATTCCAAAACGACCATGCCAGCAGGAGACCAGTTTCCGTCTCCAGCGTCTATCTTGGTGCTAAACTACCCGTCCGCCGCCGTATTGGCCCACGATAGAGCCCGTTGCGCTTTGGTAGGCTCCGAAGGCGTCCGCATCGATAATCTCTTTCGGTTGGCCGATTATGTATCCGGATATTTTCTGTCTTCCTTGGTTCGGTTAGGTATACAGCTCCATATTGTATGCCGCCTACACCTCTAACGGTGTGTCCTCGAGGTTGGCCCACTCACCCATGGAACCGTCGTAGTTCTTGGTGTTGGTGAAGCCGACCAATTGCATGACGAACAAACTGTTCGCCGCTCGAATCCCGCCCTGTCAATAAGTGTAGACATTCTTATCCGGAGTGATACCGTGCTCTGTCAGTATGCGGCGAATCTCGGCCGCCGGTTTGAATTCGTTGGTCTCCGAGTCCATGAGGTTGAACCACTCCAGGTGGACAGCCCCGGGAACGTGGCCGACGCGCTTGTTGCCACGACTGTTGCTGCCGTCCCATTCGCCGTCGCTGCGCACGTCCCAGATGACAGAGTCCCCGACTTGGCAGGCTTGCTTTAACTCGTCGACTTTCACAAGCTTGGAGTCGTCGCGCTTGGGGGTGAAGGTGACCGACTTGGGAGCGGCCCGGCCGAAGTCCACGGCGCCGCCGTTGGTGACCCAGGCCCGCCATCCGCCATTGAGTATCTTGACGTCGGTGTGGCCGTAGGTGTTCAGGGCCCACCAAAGACGAGCGGCGGTCAGGCTGCGGGAGTGGTCATAGGCGATGACCGTTGTGTCGTCGCCTATGCTCAGGCCCTCGCACATAGCCTTGAACTGCGCGGGCTGCATGAGAAACAGCCGGCCCGAGTCGGGGTCTTTCTCGTAGTTGTCGGGCACCAAGACCGCGCCGGGGATGTGGCCCCGGGCGAAGGCTGCATCGACTTCGCAGTCGACGATCACCACATTGCCGTCGCCTTTGTGGGCGTCAACCCAAGCGACGTCCACTAAAAATTCAGGGTGTGTATAGCCCTCAGTTGCCATGATTCCTCCTAGGCCCCTTCGGCCTGGCAGTTACGGTCACGCAATTTAGCCAGCAAATTGTAGGTTATGTCGTTTTGCTGGTCAATACTGGTCAGGCGCAGGCTCGGGTGCCGTTCACGAGGCTACACCCGCCTTGCCGCGATACTAAGGGGCAGTTAGAATAGGGCGACCCATAATCAACACTGGCGGACCTGCGCTGTCTGTCGCACCGGAGCCTCCACGATTCATGAAATTCGGCATGTTTGTGCTTCCTTCCTGGCCTCAGTGGGACCCCTCCCACCAGGGCCGGATATTCCACGAGATGGTCGAACAGATCCAGTATGCAGAGGAGTTAGGATTCGAGTCCGTATGGTTGGCTGAACACCATTTCACTCGCTTCGGAATTGTCCCTTCAGCCCTGCCGCTGGCCACCTACGTGGCCGGCCAAACCAAGAATATTCGCATCGGCACCGGGGTGAGCGTGCTCAACTTCCATGACCCGGTTTTCATGGCGGAAGAGACGGCCATGATGGACCTGCTGAGCGACGGCCGCCTGGACTTTGGCATCGGCCGCGGCCAGGTGGTCTACGAATACGCCAACTTCAAGGTGGACTATGAGACTAGGACCCAACGGTTCAACGAGATCGTCGACATCATCTTAGGGCTCTGGGGCACCCCAGGTTTCACCTACCACGGCGACCACTACCAGGTGGACGACCTGACCATCGCGCCCACTCCCATCCAGAAGCCCCATCCTCCCTTGTACCTGGCGGTCTCACGGACACCCGGCACCATCGACGACGCCGTGTCTCGCGGCCTGCCCATCCTAACCAGCGCCAACACCCCGGACGAAGACGTGCTGGGCCTACGCGACCTGTATGCTGCTAGGTGCGCAGAGGCCGGCGTAGAACCCCAGTGGGCCGACATGCCGTTCTTCCGGGTTACTTACGTCGCCGAAGACCAGAAAACCGCTGAGAAGGACCCTCAAGAAGCCATGGACTGGGTCGCCGACCTGAACGGATACCGCCGCACTCTCAAAGGAGGCAGCGAGATCTACGCGGACCTGGATAACTGGAAGAAGACCCGGCCAGAAGACCCACCAAGTTATGAGCTGCGGCTGAAATCCACCGCCTATTTCGGGACTCCGGAGCACGTGGTGGAACGCATCAAAGGACTGCGCGACCTACACAATGTGCAGTACTATACTGCGCACTTTTCATACGGTAGCATCGAGCACGATAAAGTAATGCGTTCGATGAAGTTATTTGCCGAAGAGGTCATGCCGAAATTTTGATAGCTGTCAGCGCTCTGCGCTCAGCGAGCAAGGGAAATCGACGCCCTATGGGCGTAAAAAATAGCTGACGGCTGAATGCTGACAGCTGAGGAGCTCGAAATGGTCCAACAAGGACAGATCGACCATCTACTTCGGGAGACCGGCCAGATTATGCCGCCTCTGGGCCTGGTGCAACAGGCTTTCCTCCAAGACCACGCCGCCGCCTACAAGGACTCCGTGGATAACCCGGAGGCGTTCTGGGAACGAGTGGCCAAAGAGCTGGACTGGTTCAAGCCTTGGAACCAGGTCTTTGAATGGACCTACCCGACCTTCAAGTGGTTCCTGGGCGGCAAGTGCAACATCACCGCCAACGCCCTGGACCGGCACCTGACCAATGGCAATAAGAACAAAGCTGCGTTCATCTTTCTGGGCGAGGATGGCTCGGAGCGGGTTTTCACTTATGGCCGCCTTGCCCAGATGGTCAATCGGTTCGCCAACGGCCTGAAGTCGTTGGGCGTGAAGAAGGGCGATCGGGTGGTCATCTACATGCCCCTCTCGCCCGAGGGCGCTATCGCCATGCTGGCCTGCGCCCGTATCGGTGCTGTGCACAGCGTGGTCTACGCCGGCTTCAGCGTGGGCTCGCTGCGGGGAAGGATCCAGGACGCCCAGGCGAAGGTCGTGATCACCGCTGATGTCGGCTATCGGCGAGGCAACGTGGTCGACCTGAAGGGCATCACTGACGAAACAGTGAAGGACCTGGACCTGGTGGAACACGTGGTTGTCTGGAGTCGCAAAGGTGCCCCAGAGAACCCCCAACCAAGAGATGTCGACTTCGACCAACTGATGGCTGAGAGCAGCATCCACTGTCCGGCTGAGGAGATGGACTCCGAGGACCCGCTGTACGTCCTCTACACCAGCGGCACCACCGGCACTCCCAAGGGCGTGCTCCACGTCCACGGCGGCTACATGGTGGGCACCTATTACCATTTCAAGACATTCTGGGATGTGAAAGACGACGACGTTTTCTGGTGCACCTCGGACATTGGCTGGGTCGTCGGCCACAGCTACATAGTCTATGCGCCGTTGGTTGCCGGGGCGACCACGGTTTTCCGTGAGGGGGCCATCGATCACCCGGACCCCGGGGTTTTTTACGAGACCATCGAGAAGTATGGCGTGAATGTGATGTTCACCGCGCCCACGCTCCTACGCATGCTGATGCGCTACGGCGAGGAGTACCCCAAGAAACATGACCTAACGTCGCTGCGGTTCTTGACCTGCGCCGGCGAGCCCCTGAACCCGGAGGCGCTGAAGTGGACCTACGAGTTCATCTGCGGCAACGGCGAGTGGGGCCATATCGTCGACAACTGGTGGCAGACTGAGACCGGCGGCCCCTGCCTGGGCACCCCCGCGACCATCCCAGTCAGGCCGGGCCGGGTGGGCGTTGCCATGCCTGGGGCTGAATTGGACATCGTGGACCGTGAGGGAGTGCCAATCACGGAGCCGGACAAGGGCGGGCTACTGGTGATCAAGAAGCCCTTCCCCCATTTCTATCGGACTGTGTTCGGAGACCCGGAGCGTCAGGCCAAGGACTGGAACACCATCCCCGGCGTTTATCTGACCGGCGACGTGGCCCTGCGCGACGCCGACGGCTACTACATGGTGGTGGGCCGGGCCGACGACGTGCTGAACGTTGCCGGGCACCGCATCGGTTCCGCCGAGGTCGAGAGCGCCTTGGTCTCGAATGCCGCGGTGGCGGAGGCAGCCGTCATCGGCATACCAGACGAGCTGCGCGGCGAGGTCATCAAGGCTTTTGTGACCCTGCGCATGGGCCAAGATCCGTCGGAAGAGATAGTGGCGGCCCTAAAACTGCACGTGCGCGAAGAACTAGGTCCTATCGCTGTCCCCGCGGAGATCGACTTCATGCCGGTCCTGCCCAAGACCCGCTCCGGCAAGATAATGCGCCGCCTGCTGAAAGCCAACGAGCTGGGGTTAGACCCGGGAGATATTACGACGTTAGAGGAGTAAGGGGCGAAATCCCCCAACTCCCCTTTACGAAAGAGGGGCTCAGTCTTCCGATAGTCACGGTTTGTTCTGCCTGCCGAACTTGAGAAACAAGTGCTGGCTCCCCCTTTTATAAAGCGGGACTAAGGGGGATTTCGTACTCCTCCAAAAACCAATTTTAGGAGAACCACCCAACCCCATGAATGTCTACTACTTCAGCGAATTTCCCTACCATGAGTACCCTGACGAAGAAGCGGAAAAGTATCCTTCCCTGAGGCTTACTTTTCCCAACAACCTGTTCGATCCCCAAACGGCTAGCGACCTGTTCAAGCGGTACTTCGATGAGTGTCAGTACGCGGACGAACTCGGCTACCACGGCATCATGGTCAATGAGCACCACACTACCCCGTCCTGCATGAACGCATCGTGCAACCTGACAGCATCGGTCCTGGCCCGGATAACTAAGCAGGCCAAAATTCTGCTGCTGGGCAACATCCTGCCCATCCATGAGAACCCGGTGCGTCTGGCCGAAGAGATCGCCATGATCGACGTGATCTCGGGAGGCCGGGTGATCTCGGGTATGGTCCGGGGCACGGGGGTGGAGACCGTCTCCACTAACATCAACCCCACCGAGAACCGGGAGCGGTTCGAGGAGTGCCACGACCTGCTGGTCAAGACCTGGACTACACCAGGCCCCTTCCGCTGGGAGGGCAAGCACTACAATTACCGGGTGGTGAACCCGTGGATGATGCCGGTGCAGAAGCCGCATCCGCCGATCTGGGTGCCCGGCACGTCCAGCCCCGAGACTGCCGAGTGGGCCGGCGCGCATGGTTACACCTATGTGGCGTTCTTGACTGCCCTGGACGTCACACTCGAGTTGTTCGATATGTACCGGAAAGCTTCGGTTGCGGCTGGCAACAAGCCCAACAAGGACAATTTCGGCTACCTGCTCTGCTGCTATGTGGCCGATACCCAGGAGAAGGCAGACGAGCAGGCCAAGCATTTCCTTTGGCGCATGGGAGCAACTACCCGGGGACCCAGGGAATACATGAACCCGGTAGGCTACCGCTCGACCGCCGCGACGGCGGTGGCGGGACGCCGGAACGCAGTGCCTTTGGGCCAACAGAGCTTCGAGGAACTGAAAGAGAATTACCACATCGTCTGCGGCACCCCGGACACAGTGCTGGAGAAGTTGGAGTACATCCATGACCGGCTGGGGATGGGGCACCTGATCATGTACGGCCAGGAGTCCAAGATGGACCACGAAGCCACCATGGCCAACATCGGGCTGTTCGGCAAAGAGGTGCTGCCGGTGATTAGAGACTGGTAGGGAGGCGGAGGCGACCCCCCCAACCCCCTTACGAAGGGGGATTTTTGTCTTTTCGAAGTTGGCTGGATAAACCAACCGCGTTGAATGCTTACAGCTTTCCCCTTTCGTAAAGGGGAATTTCCGCGCCCCTCCGCCAGTCATATCCGTACCCTTCAGCACTCGAATGGTAAACTGGTTCTGCCTCTTCCGAACCAAAGAATTCGCGGCGCACCCGTGTCGCTTGAAATGATAGGTGGACCCCATGATGCACCGCGTCGTGCCGGAACCGCCGGTGGACAAGAGAAACTCATTGGGTCTTCCTTCTCCGTCCAGCCCAATGTTGCGCCGGACCATCCAGCTCTTTCAGCCATACCGGTTCTATATAATCTCGGTTGCTATCCTGATACTGCTCACCGCCAGCATCGGCGTGATCAACCCGCTGCTCATCAGAACGGTTTTCGACTCGGGTCTTTTCCCGGCGTCGGGCGGCCCCGACATGAAGCTACTCTGGATCTTAGCGGCGGTCATGACCTCCATCGCCGTCGCCAACGGCCTCATGGGCGTGCTTCAGACTTACATGACCAACAGCGTAGGTCAGAGTGTCATGCGCGACCTGCGGGACCGCGTCTATGCACACCTCCAAGGTATGTCCCTGGGATTCTTCACCAGCACCCGCACCGGAGAGATTCAGTCACGTATTTCCAACGACGTGGGCGGAATCCAGTCGGTGGTCACCAGCACCCTGACAGACACTCTCTCCAACACCGTGATATTCCTGAGTACCCTGGTCGCCATGCTGATTCTGTCCTGGCAATTGACCATCGTGGCCGTGGCGACGGTGCCCTTCTTCTTTGCGCTGACCCGGTTCGTTGGGAAGAAGCGGCGGGCGGTCACGTCCGACGCTCAGCGGTCCATGGCTGAGGTCACGGCAATCACCCAGGAGACACTGTCGGTGTCGGGAATCATGCTGGCCAAATTGTTCGGCCGCCAGACCCAGGAGATGGATAATTTCCACCGCCACAACCAGGAACTCTCCGACTTGGCGGTGCGGCAACAGATGATCGGCCATACGTTCTTTGCGGTGGTGATGACCTTCCTGTCCATATCACCGGCCTTCATCTACCTGCTGGCGGGAGTCTTGATGTCGGGAGATGGTTCTTCCGCCGTGTCTGCGGGCACAATCATTGCCTTCACCACGCTCCAGAGCCGCCTGTACTTCCCGGTCGGTAGGCTGCTGCAGGTGTCAGTGGAGTTGCAGTCGTCGATGGCCCTGTTCGAGCGTATCTACGGCTACCTAGACCTTAAGCAGGACATCGTAGACTCTCCCGAAGCCGCTCCGTTGGATCTGGAGCGGGTCTCCGGCGGCATCACCTTTGACTCGGTGCGGGTGAATTACGCCCGGTCGTACGGTGCATTGGAAGACGAGGTCGACGACCGGGCACTGGAAGCGGAGTCCCGGATGTGGGCTTTGGACGGGGTCAACTTGAACATCCCCCCGGGCCAACTGGCTGCGTTTGTGGGCCCCAGCGGTGCGGGCAAGACAACTTTGGCCTATCTAGTGCCCCGGCTCTACGACGTGACAGAGGGCTCGGTGTCCATCGACGGCACGGACGTCAGAGAGATCAGGCAGGTGGACCTGGCGGCGGTGATCGGCTTCGTGACCCAGGACAGTTATCTGTTCCATGACACCATGGAGAAGAACCTGCTCTACGCTCGCCCTGGAGCAGGTAGAGACGAGATGATCGCGGCGGCGAAGGCGGCCTTCATCCACGATCGGATTATGGAGATGCCCGAGGGTTACGACACGGTGGTGGGAGAGCGAGGGTTTCGGCTGTCAGGCGGCGAGCGGCAGCGGTTGTCCATCGCCAGGGTGATCTTGCATCAGCCCCGGGTGTTGATACTGGACGAGGCTACGTCGGCGTTGGACACAGCGAGCGAGCGCTATGTGCAATCGGCGTTACAGCCGCTGATGCGCGACCGGACCACCATGGTCATCGCCCATCGGTTGTCGACCATCATCGCAGCGGATGTTATTTACGTGGTGGACCGGGGCCGGATAGTGGAGCATGGCCCCCACAACGAGCTGCTGGCCAAGGATGGGTTGTACGCCAACCTTTACCGGGAGCAATACGGCGGCGGGCGCATCGAGGCCTACTGCGAGGATGGCGTGATCTTCAGCGACGGCAGCATCAGCACCGCCGAACGCCCAGAGCCGGCCCTGACCAGCGGAGGCTCAGACGGCCCGCGCCGCCGATCGCACTCCGCCGACGATAGGATGCCCTGGGAGGAGTAGGGTTACTGGTTTCGCAACAACCGTTCGTGCTGAGCACTTGTAGAAGGATGCATCGTGGAACATGGTTGATGCGGGGTAGATGGTTCGACGGGCCACCACGAATGATTAGCTTGTTGACAACCGACTTTAAGTGACCGGTGCGTATCCGCATCCGTGCGTCATGAGCCCCGTCGAAGGATGCCTGGCAGGGCATGGTTGACGCATAGTAGTTGGTTCGATGGAGCTCACCACGAACGGTTGGCTTTCGCAAGTCCTAGTGGAACGTCAGGGTCTTACCTACCGCACGGCGTAGTTCTTTTCAATGGTTAGGCGGGCTTCTTCGGGGGAGATGTTGTTGGCTACGGCGCAGGGGCTGGTCTCTTCCATGATGGCGTCGATGTCGCCCGAGAGCACGTGTTTCTTGTGCAGGTCTTCGTGCTCGATGCCCAAAGCCCGGCCAACTACCGTCAGGTAGTGCTCCACCTTTACCGGGTAATCGGCCTCGTAGCGGCACATGTGGCGCTGGCAGCCGTGGTAGAGGGTGGCGAAGGTGTCGGCGCCTTGCTCAACGGCCTTTTCAACGAACTCGGTGGCCATACCCTCCCACTCGTCTGACCCCATTTTTTCTCGCACGGCGGGGGTGCAGTGGCGGCCGAAACGGGCGTCGGTGCCCAAGTCGATCAGGGTTACGCCAGGCAACTTGGAGAGCAGGATCTGGGCGCTGCGGGCCTCGGCGTCGCTCTGGGCCCGGCCAGTGTGATAGTGCAGGGCTACGGTGGTTTCAGGCTGGGGCTTGAAGTCCAGTTTGTCGATGTTGTCCACCAGGAACTCTGCCACGTGATTAAAATCGAAACTCTTCTCCCGCATATCCATGACTTCGTCATAGAAATAGATGCAGGATGGGCACCACATGACCACCTGCTCTGGATTGAACTTTTCGAAGTTGGCGGCAGTAGTTTCAGCAACAGACCGGCCGGCGGCCTCGTCGCCCCGCTGGAAGTGCTGGATGCCGCAGCAATAGGTCTTGCCGCCGACGGCCGCGTAGTTGACGCCCATCAGCTTGAAGATGTCAGTTACGGTGCGGATCATGTGGGTGGTCCTGAGCACGTTGCAACCCAGGTAGAGAACGACGTCCGACTGCTTCACGTCGCCCTTGGGAGTCGACAGGAGCCATTCCCGGTCTTCGGGTTTGGTCTGTAGCCCGTGGACTACATCGATATCCCGGAAAAATTTTTGGTAAAAGCCCCGGTCCGGTTTTTGCTGGGCCATAATTCGCTCCTATTTGTCTGCCATCGTGCTGATTAAATCGGTGTATACGGAAACGCGGTGAGTCGCTTAGTAACCGACGGCACAGCCGTCTTTTCTGGGTTCTGAAGCGCCGATCAGGACTCCTGTGTCCGGGTCACGCTGAATCATCTGTGCCCCGCCGATGGACACCCGGTTGTAGCCGGTGATCTGCCCTACTTTGTGTCCTCGAGACTGGAGGTCCCGGGCGACGGTCGGGTCGAGACCCTCTTCCAGGATGACATTGTCGTCGCCCACCATGAACCGCAGTGCGTTGATAGCCTGCTGCGGGTCCATGTCGTGATCCACCATGTTGCTGATCAACTGCAGGTGGCCCTGGGGCTGCATGAACGCACCCATCATACCGTAGGAGAGGTGCAGCTCATCGCCGATGGTGGCCATGCCGGGTATGATCGTGTTGTACGGGCGCTTGTGGGGCGCCAAGTGGTTGGCGTGATTCGGATCCAGCGAGAACAGGGAGGCCCGGTTGTGCAGGACTATGCCGGTGCCGGGGACAACCATGCCCGAACCAAAGTTAGTGAAGACGCTATTTATGAAGGAACAGGCGTTGCCCTCTTTGTCGACCACGCTGATATAGACCGTGTCCGAGCCGTTCAGTATCTGGCCGTAGGGCACGGTGGCCATGGCGGTCTTGGAATTCATCAAGGCCCGCCGGGTCGTGGCAAACTCCTTGGAAGTGAGTTCGCCTATGGGCACGTTGGCCTTGCGCGGGTCGGCGACGTATTGGAAGGCGTCGGCGAAGCCCAATCTCATGGCTTCGATCAGGTGGTGGTAGGCATCGGCAGACTGAGCGCCCATGCCTCGGATGTCGAACCCCTCGGCGATATTCAGCGCCCCCAGGGCCGCGATGCCCTGGCCGTTGGGCGGGCATTCCCAGCAGGTGACGCCCCGGTAATCGGTAGCGATGGGCTCGTCCCAGTCGGAGTTGTGGGTGGCCATGTCTTCCACGCCCAGCCAGCCGCCATGCTCCTGGACGAAGGCCGCGGTCTTCTCGGCTATCGGCCCCTTGTAGAACGCGTCGGAGCCGCCTTCAGCGATGGCTCGCAGGGTGGAAGCCAAGGTCGGTAGTTTCACAAAATCGCCTTGGGAAGGTGTCCCGCCGTTGGGCAGCATCTCGGAGCCGGATGGATAGGCGGAAAGCTTGCCCAGTTGCTGTTGCCACTGGAAAGAGATGATGTCTGAAACGGGGAAGCCGTTTTCGGCGTAGTCGATGGCCGGTCCCAGCACCTTGCTGAGGGGCATGGTGCCGCAGGAGTCCAGCAGGGTCTCCCATCCGTGGACGGTGCCCGGTGTGGCCACGGAATAGACGCCAATCTCCGGCATGGTCCGGTGGCCTTTGCTGGTGAGTTCGTCGATGTTCGCGGCGGCGGGAGCGCGACCGCTGCCGTTCAGGGCGCGGACGCTCTTTTCCTTGTTGTCCCACACCAGTGCGAACATGTCTCCACCCACGCCGGTGGACATGGGCTCGACCACGTTCAGCGCGGCGGCGGCGGCGATGGCGGCGTCGACCGCGTTGCCACCCTCCATCAAGACGCGCAGACCAGTCGTGGCGGCCAGTGGTTGGCTGGTGGCGACCATGCCGTTGGTGGCCAGGATGTTGGACCGCCGTGAATCGAAAAACATGCCGCAGTTCTCTCTGTACGGGCTCAGGGCAAACCTGACGAAAGATAGGTCTGATGGCCAACCGATTGTACCATAGGCACGGCCCGCGCCTAGGCAGAATGCCTGTGTTAATATAGCCTCGGCCCGGCTTCCGGGCTCGAATGACTCATCTCCGTGAACGTCTCAGGCCAAGGGAAAACGAGACTGAAACGGTGACACTTTTACTCCCACAGGAGGAATCAACCATGGCGGCAGATGTAGGACAAAAAGCCCCGGATTTCACTCTATACGACAGCGGTAAGCAAGAGACCAAGCTCAGCGATTCCAAAGGGAAGAACGTTGTCTTGGCCTTTTACCCCGGAGCCTTCACCGGAGTCTGCACCACTGAAATGTGCACCTTCCGTGACCGCCTCGAGTCGTTCAACTCCATGAATGCGCAGGTGTATGGCGTCAGTGTGGACGGAATCTTTGCCCAAAAGGCGTTCTCCGACGCCAACAACCTGAACTTCCCCCTACTCAGCGATTTCAAACGCGAAGTCGGGGCCGCCTATGGTGTTTCACTGCCGAATTTCGCTGGAATGGACGGTTACACAGCCTCGGAGCGGGCCGTGTTTGTGATCGACAAAGAAGGCGTGATCAAATTCAAGTGGGTCGGCGAAAACCCGGGCGTGGAGCCGGACTACGATGAGGTCCAACGCCAGGTCGACCAACTCAACTAGCGTTAAACACTGCAGGCGCCGGAGGCCTCAACATGACAACCTACGTATTGGTCCACGGCGCTTGGCACGGCGGCTGGTGCTGGAAGAAGACCGCCCCGCTGCTTAGGGACGCCGGCGCCGAAGTGTTCGCTCCCACCCTCACAGGCATGGGCGAACGGGCGAACCTGAACGACCGCATCGACCCGGCTGAGATCACCCTGGACGTGCACATCCAAGACATCGTCCAGCTCATGCGCTATGAGGGGCTTGAGGACGTGGTCTTGGTGGGACATGCCTACGCCGGGATGGTCATCACCGGTGTGGCGGAAGTTTGCCCGGAGCGAATCGCCCACATGGTCTACGTCAACGGAGTCATTCCCGCCGACGGCGAGTCGATGGCCGACCAGCTCATTCCGGTCCGCGGTGAAGAGTTTGCCGGGTGGGTGCGCGACCAGATCAAGAACGGTGATGGGTTCCTGCCTGCTCCGGCCTCGGCGGAAGAGGTGGGCTACCGTTGGGGCATCACCGACCCCGACGACCTGGCCTGGGTCGGTGCCAATGTGACCCCACAACCCGCGGCGGCCATGGCTAGCCCGGTGCGCATGGGAAACCCCAAAGCGGCGTCGATCCCCAAGAACTTCGTCTGCGGTGGGGAGTCGGGGTTCGACTCGGTGGCCGAGCGGGCCAGGCAAGCCGGTTGGGGGGTATATCCCGTGGCCTCCGGACATGACACCATGATCACCCACCCCCGTGAACTGGCAGATATACTCCTCAAGGTCGCGGGCAAGTAACTCAAGGAGATAACGGACATGGCAACCGACCCATCGCAGATCAAAGCGCTTGTATTCGACGTATTCGGCACCGTGGTGGACTGGCATTCTTCAGTCACCCGACATGCTGAGACTTTCGGCAAGGCCAACGGCATCGAGGCCGACTGGGTCGACTTTGCCGAGAGCTGGCGAGCCAAGTACCGCCCGTTCATGGACAAGGTCCGAACCGGCGAACTCCCGTGGACCGAGCTGGATACTCTGCACCGAATGGGCCTTGAAGAACTGCTCAATGACTTCGGAATCACCGGAGTCAGCGAAGAGGCCAAGGCCGACTTGAACCTAGCCTGGCATCGGCTGGATGCCTGGCCCGACTCCCCTCCGGGGTTGGCGAGGCTGAAGTCCAAGTTCATCTTGGCGACCATGTCCAACGGCAACATCGCGCTGATGGTGAACATGGCCAAGTACGCCAATCTGCCTTGGGATACCATCCTGGGCGCCGAGTTGGCCCACGCCTACAAACCCGACGCCAAGACCTATCTCACTGGGGTGGCGTTGCTGCACCTGAAGCCCGAACAGGTGATGATGGTCGCCGCCCACCAGTCCGATCTGCTGGCTGCCGGGAAGCAGGGCCTCAGGACCGCCTTCGTGAAACGGCCACTGGAGCGCGGGGCCAATGGAAAGGTAGACACAACTCCCGACCCGTCATTCGACTTCGTCTGTGATGATTTTAGGGACCTGGCGACCCAACTGGGAGTCTAACCCTTTTCCGAACTTGAAGGAGCGACCATGGCCCGCTACGGTGTGCGACTGGAAAACGACCCGAACCTGTCCCCCCAGGATTATCAGGTGCTGTCCGCCCAGGCCGAGAAGAACGGCTTCGAGGCTGTTTGGGTGCCGGAAGGAGGCGGACGGGACTCTCTGACCTCGTTAGCCACCATCGCCATGAAGACCGAGAAGGTGAAGCTGGGCACCGGGATACTGCCGATATTCGCTCGAACGCCGACCAACACAGCCATGGGCGCGGCTGGCATGGCTGCGGTGTCTGATGGCCGGTTCATGCTGGGCCTGGGCGTCGGTCACGCTCCCACCGTGGAGAGCCGGGACGGCATACCCTTCAAAGCTCCCATGACCCGTATGCGGGAGACCATCCAGATCATCAAGGCGCTGCTGGCGGGCGAAGAGGTCAACTTCACCGGCAAGCAGTTCAAACTCACCGGCGTATCCATGGGCGCGGCTACGCCCAAGAACAAGGTGCCAATCTACATCGCCGCCCTAGGTCCGCGGATGCTGGAAATGGTGGGCGAGTTGGCCGACGGTGTGCTGATGAACTGGACCGCCGTCGACTATCTTCAAGAGGCCATTGGGCACATCAAGCTGGGCGCGGAGAAAGCAGGCCGGGACCCAAATGAGATCGACATCGCAGGGTACGTGCGTGTCGCCGTGGGTGATGACGTTTCCGTATCGCGGGACTCGCTGAGGTATCAGGTGGCCCGGTACGCCAGCAACCCCTTCTATCGCAACTTCTTCGCGGAGACCGGGTTCGACAAAGAGATGTCTGCCGCCGCGGCCGCCCTGGCTGATGCCAAGCTCGACAAAGCCGCTGATTCAATAACCGTCGAGATGCAAGACCAGGTGGCGGTAGTCGGAACGGTCGAAGAATGCCGCGCCGCCCTGGAGAAACGCCGGGCCGCTGGGCTGCAGCTTCCAGTGATCGCGCCCTTTGCTGTAGGCGATAACATGGCATCGCACCAGCACGTGATTGAGGCGTTGGCTCCGGCGAAATCCCCCTAAATCCCCCTCGGTCCCCCTTTCGCAAAGGGGGACCGAGGGGGATTTAGGCACCCAGCATCACCCAAGTGGGGAGGGACCTACCTACTCCGGCGGCGTCAACCCGCAGGCGTCTGCCAGCAGTTCGTAGGAGTGCACCCGGTCAGAAAGGGCGTGGGTGATGGTGACGATGCTCAGGTCCAATGTCTGGTACATCTCGGCAATCTCTTCAAGGCCCTGTTTGACCTGCTGTGGTTCGCCGTCCACGCAAACCGCTTGGTACTGGTTGACGAAGGCTTCTTCTCCGGCCTGAAACACGTATTTGGCCGCGTCTTCCGGAGAGGGGATGCCGTTGGCCCGTCCGGTGATGTTGAATAACCGGGACAGATTGCGGCTGGCCGAGAGCCGCATGGCTTCTTCTTCGGTCTCAGCGCAGACCACGTGGACCCCGACGTTGATCTTGGGCTCGGGGAAATGCTCGGACGGCCGGTAGTTCTGCTTGTAATTGGCCACTATGGCCGGGCCCTCTTCCACGTTTATGCCGAAGAAATGGGCGTAGGCGAAGGGCAGCCCCAACTGTGCCGCCATGTTGGCGCTCTCGTAACGGGAGCCCAGGAGCCAAACGTCGGGCACCTCCGGCTCTCCCGGACCGGCGCTGATCCCGGAGAAGAAATGGCTTTCTTCCAGATCATTGTTCAGAAAACCCAGAAGGTCGACCACCTGCCGGGGGAAGTGGCGTATCTCCCTGGGTTGGCCGGGGAAGGTCAGGGCGGCCGCGGTTACTTGGTCGCTGCCCGGGGCCCGGCCGATGCCCAGGTCGATGCGGCCGGGATAGAGCGCGCCCAGCATGCGGAAGTTCTCGGCAACCTTCAGGGCGCTGTAGTGGGAGAGCATGACCCCTCCACTGCCCACCCTGATGGTCTTGGTGTGAGCGGCCACCTGGCCGATGAGAATCTCCGGGCTGGTGCCGGCAAAGTTAGGCAGGCTATGGTGCTCGGCGAGCCAATACCGCTGGTAGCCTAGTTTTTCCACCTCCACCGCCAGCGCAATGGTGTCTCGTAGCGCCTGGCCCGCTGACTCGCCGGCCCGTACCGGCGATTGGTCCACGACGCTCAGTTCAAGTTTCTGACTCAAGGGAAAACCTCAATTTGTAATCACCAGGCCCTCCGGTTAGGGACTCCCAGGATCCTAGTAAATACAAGTATACAAGCTAGCGACAGCAATGGATGCCGAAATTGCCCAGAGACCCTATTGCGCGGCCCTCTGGGGCGTCATATAATTTTTGCTGAATGATGACACGGAAGTGGATTTTGAGCCGCTCTCCGGGCTGGAAAGCCTGGGTGCCGGCTTTTTTTTTCGCCATGGCGCTTTTGGTTGCATGTGGGGCTGGAACAACCGACATCGACGGCTCCAGCACCGTCTTTCCTATAACCGAAGCATTGGTTGAGGACTGGGGCGATTCCATCGGCGGGTCGGCACGGTTGGTGATCGGTATATCGGGCACCGGCGGCGGTTTCAAGAAATTTTGCGCTGGTGACACTGACATCAATGACGCCTCCAGACCTATCAAACCCAGTGAAGTCCAGAAATGTGCCGAAGAAGGAGTGGAATTCATCGAGCTCCCCGTGGCCATCGACGGGCTGACCATAGGCGTTAATCTCGAAAATGACTTTGTCGGCTGCGTGACCGTTGAAGAACTACACGCCATGTGGCAGCCCGATGCAGAGGGAAAGATCAGCCGTTGGAGTCAGATACGGGAAGGATGGCCCAACGAGAAGCTGCGCCTTTACGGGCCCGGCGTGGATTCCGGGACTTTCGATTACTTCACCGAGACTGTGAACGGCGAGGCCCAAGCCTCGCGGGGGGATTTTACTTCCAGCGAGCGGGATAATGTATTGGTGCAAGGGATCGCTGGAGACCGGGGCAGCCTAGGTTACTTTGGGTACTCGTACTTCGTCGAGAACCAAGACAAACTGAAGATGGTGGCCGTGGACAGCGGCAACGGCTGTGTCATCCCCACCGATGAGACTATCAACGACGGCACCTACTCGCCGCTGTCCCGGCCCTTGTTCATCTACGTCAGCAAAGAAGCCTGGGCTGAACCGGATGTGAAAGATTTCGTCAGCTATTTCGTGAGTCATGAAAGGGCGAGCTTGCTGAAGGAACTGGGGTTCGTCCCGTTCCCCGAGCAAGTTCATGACCTGATTTTGGACCGATTCGAACGGGGGTTGACCGGCACGATATTCGGAGGAGAAAACCCACAACATGGGACCGTTGAAGAGATACTTTCCGCCAACAGGTAACAGAATCGATGAACCCACAAACAACGTCGTCTAACTTTAGGAGCGCGATCGGCATTGGCTAGAGATGTGTTGAGCCCGCCATTGGGGCACGGGTCGAGGAGCGGCTGGAGACGGAAGCTCCCAGAGCAGGCCATCGCGGTGGCCTTGTTCCTATCCAGCTTCGTCTCGATCTTGATCACCATCGGCATCGTGGCAGTTCTCCTCTTCGAGGCGATCACGTTCTTCGGTGATGTTACGTTATTGGAATTCATGACCGGCACCCGCTGGACACCGCTATTCTCCTCCAAGCAATTCGGGGTCCTAGCATTGGTGGCGGGCACAACGTTGACGGCGGTATTGGCCATGGCGGTGGCGTTGCCCTTGGGCCTGCTCAGCGCCATCTACCTCAGCGAATACGCACCCGACCGAATCCGCCGGCTGGTCAAACCCATACTTGAGGTCTTGGCCGGGATACCTACCGTGGTCTACGGGTACTTCGCGCTGTTGTTCGTGACTCCGATCTTACGGGGGATATCCGAGGACATCGCGGTTTTCAACGCCCTCAGCGCGTCCATCGTCATGGGAATAATGATCCTGCCCATGGTGTCCAGTCTCAGCGAAGACGCCATGCGCTCAGTGCCCAGAAACCTGCGCGAGGCGGCCTACGCCCTGGGTTCCACCAAACTGGAGGTCTCCACACTAGTGGTGGTGCCGGCGGCGCTTTCCGGAATCATGTCTGCGTTCATCTTGGCGGTCTCCAGGGCCATCGGTGAGACCATGATCGTCACCATAGCCGCCGGGCAGAACCCGAGCTTCACTCTGAACCCCTTCGTTCCCATCGAAACCATGACCGCCTACATCGTGCAAGTTAGCCAGGGAGACGCTCCTGCCGGGTCCATAGAATTCAAGACCATCTTCGCAGTGGCTCTACTGTTGTTCGTCATCACCCTGGTGATGAACTTACTAAGCCAATATGTGGTCAGCCGCTTCCGGGAGGAGTACGAGTAATGTCGGTTATCTCCCAGACTGAGTTCCGGAGAAATAGGGCCCACCGCAAGTGGATGGGCCGGGCCTTCTTTGGGCTGTGCTTGTTGTCCGTGGCCATCGCCTTGGGGATGCTGGCGGTGCTGCTGGTCTACCTGTTTATTCAAGGCATCACCGGCATCGACTGGGGTTTCCTGACCAGTTTCGCGTCGCGGCATCCAGACAAAGCAGGGATCAAAGCGGCGATGCTAGGCAGTATCTACGTGGTCATCGTGGCCGGAGCGGTCTCGTTCACCCTGGGCGTGGCCACCGCGTTATATCTGGAGGAGTACGCCGCCCGCAGCAAGTTTGCCAGGATAGCCAAGATCAACATCGCCAACCTGGCAGGGGTGCCGTCTATCGTTTATGGCATCTTGGGGTTGCAGATTTTTGTCCACAGCCTGCATCTGGGCAAGAGCGTGCTAGCAGGAGGGTTCACACTGGCGTTGTTGGTGCTGCCCATAGTGATAGTGGCTGCCAGCGAAGCCGTGCGCGCCGTGCCGCCGTCGTTCCGGGAAGGCTCCTACGCGTTGGGCGCAACCCGGTGGCAGGTCATCTGGTACATGGTGATTCCCCAAGCATTCCCCGGCATCCTCACCGGCGTGATCCTGGCAGTCAGCCGGGCCATCGGCGAAACGGCTCCGCTGATCGCCATGGGTGCACTTACCTTTGTGCCGTTCACGCCGGACAGCCCGTTGAGCCGGTTCACGGTTCTCCCAATCCAGATATTCAACTGGACCTCCAGGCCGCAAACGGGATTCCAGGAGGCCGCGGCAGCCGGTATAATCGTGTTGCTGGTCATACTGCTGGTGATGAACGCCGGTGCGGTGATTCTCCGCAACAAGTTCCAGAACAAGTGGGAAGGATAGAAATTGCAAGACCTTGATCCCATCCTTCAATCACGCGGGCTCAATGTCTATTACGACGCCAAGAAGGCTGTAACAGATGTGGACTTGGACGTGGCCCGCAACCGGATAACAGCGATCATTGGCCCGTCCGGCTGCGGTAAGAGCACCCTGCTGCGCTGCTTCAACCGGATGAACGACCTGATCCCGTCGGCCCGGGTGGAAGGGCAGGTGCTGTTCGACGGTCTCAACCTCTACGGCCAGGATGTTGATCCCACGGAGATACGCTACGAGATCGGCATGGTGTTTCAACGGCCAAACCCCTTTCCCAAGTCCATCTATGACAATGTTGCATTCGGTCCGCGGATCAACGGTTTCGAGGGCGACATCGATGAGTTGGTAGAACGGTCGTTGGTCCGGGCGGCCCTCTGGGATGAGGTCAAGGACCGTCTGAAAGCGAGTGCGTTATCCCTTTCCGGCGGCCAGCAGCAGAGGCTTTGCATCGCCCGCACCCTGGCAGTTGAGCCCAGAGTGATCTTGATGGACGAGCCCTGCTCGGCCCTGGATCCCATCGCCACGTTGGCCATCGAAGAGCTCATGCGGGAGTTGTCCGAGGATTATTCCATCATTATTGTTACTCATAACATGCAGCAAGCGGCCCGCGTCTCCCACTACACCGCGTTCTTGATGGTGGAAGAGGCGAGGGTGGGCTTCTTGGTGGAGTTCGGCGAGAGCCGTCAGATTTTCACCAACCCTGAGGACGAACGTACTGAGGCCTACATAACCGGCAGGTTCGGATAAGGGGGCGATATGGTAAGAGCTGATTTTGACAAGAACCTAGAGCATCTTGAGGCCGAGCTTTTGCTCCTGGGCGAGATGGTTGAGAAAGCCATCATCAAGGCCATGGATGCCCTTGAGCGCCGGGACCTGACGATGGCCTACGAGGTGGTGGCCGAGGACGACCTGATTGACGAGAAGCGTTTTGAGCTGGAAGAGAAATGCATCGACTTGATCGCCACCCAGCAACCTCTGGCCGTTGACCTCAGGACCTTGTTGGCTGTGCTGCATATAGCGGTGGAACTGGAACGGATGGGAGACTACGCAGAGGGCATCGGCAAGATCTGCATGATCATCGGCGACGACGAACCCGTGGCAACGCCCAAGCAGTTGCCCGAGATGGCGCAGATGGGCATAGCCATGCTGCGAAGAAGCCTGAAGTCGCTGATGGACCGGGACACTGACTTGGCCAACGATGTCTGGGACTCAGACGACGAAGTTGACGCCCTCTACGATGGGGTCTGCCACCAGATATTCCTGGACATGGGTCAACATCCCAAGACCATCGAGGCCGCCACCCACTTCTTGTGGGTAGCCCACGACTTGGAGCGGATCGCAGACCGGGCGACCAACATCGCCGAGCGTGTGATATTCGTGGTCACCGGCCGTATTGGACGCTACAAACAGCCCACTGAAGAAACCGGTTAGCCGCCAAATAGGGGTCTTAGACCCGCGCTCGGCCAGGCTTGTTTCCCTCCTACCCGTTAGCGAATATGTACTGTATAATTATTTGAGCGTGAGGGCGTATGTGGGTAGTGTGGTGGCGCAGGCGTCAGGAGCGAGTAGCTCCTACTGCGCGGGAATGTGCGAAGGAAAATTGATCGCCTGAATCTACGGTACCCATCGGATATGCAAGATAAGTACCAAAAAGAGATCGAAGAGATTCTTAGGAACGCGGGCGAAGTAGCGCCTGACGAGTCCGGTAAGGACATCGGGAAACCTCTGGAGGACCGCCCTAGGGCGGTGCGCCAGGCTGCCGCAGCCAACAGGTCTTCGGAATCCGATATTCCCGGGAGCCGCTGGCCCACCATAACGCCAGGCAAGGTCCTGATGACCGGCCTAGTTGTTTTCATCATCACCGCTCTGCTACAGATATGGGTGTTGATCTGGGTCGGACTGGCACTGTTGGTGCTGGGTTACCTGCTCTTCTTCATCTCTCCTAGGAGTGTTTCGATCGAAAAGAGATGGCGAGGGGAGTCCATCGAGGACGCGCCGGGGTCTCCGTGGGACCGGTTCAAGCGCTGGACCAAGAGCTGAACGGGGATCAGATAGCTTCCAAGTAGCCAGTCTAAGATGCGTAGGGGTAGGTTTCTAACCTGCCCTTTTTGATTGCCTGCGTGGTTATGGAATCAAAGGGGCACGGTAATTTGGCGGACAAAGTTCCGACCGTCCGTAGCTTGGCGTACGAGTAATAGGACGGGTTTCCAGCCCGCCCTACGTGGGGGATGGGGGTTCGTCTGTTTTAACGCGGTCCGGGTTGAGACGTTCGGCCAGAGCCAAGATTAGGTTGCCCATGTGGGGGTGGTTCGGCTCAACGTCCACCCGGAAGCCGGCCTCGAGCATCCGTTTGGTGCAGACTGGGCCCACTGAGGCCACGACCACAGGTCCGTCGGCTAGGATTCCCCGCAACAACTCTTCCTTGCCTGCCTGGGCGGCTATGGATAGTAGGTTGTCCACTTGGATCCGGCTGGTGAACGCCAGCGCGTCGATCTGGCCATCTTCGAGTGCATCTATCAGTCCCAACACAGGTTTGACGTCATCCGCCAGCCCCCAGGTATACAAAGACACCTCTTGGGCCGTGGCACCGCGCTCTTCCAGTGTCTGGATAAGTTGGGTGTTGGGGCCGCCGTAGGCCTGCACCGCCACCTGTTTGCCGGTCAGGTCCAGTCCCTTGATTGCGGCCAGAAGGTCGGTGGAGGTGAATGGTTCCGGGGGCGTATGGTCGACGTGGACCTTGTAGCGGCGCAGCACGGCCGCGGGCTTGGGGCTGCGGGCAATCACCGTGGCAGAGGCCAGGGCTGCCAGTGTTTCTGCCTCTTTGCCCAGAGACGCCGCGCTGTCGAAGAGGGCCTTAGTGCCCACGCCGGTCTGGAAGACCATCACCTGCACCTTGCCGGAGCAGATGTCAGACACCAGTTCTTTCACCTCAGGAGTGTCGCCAAGGTGAGTTTCTTGGAGGACCGGGGCTGGGTATGGAGTCCCGCCGTGTCGCGCAATCAAAGCCCCCATCTCGGAGACCATGCGGGCCTCGACGTAAGCGATGGTTTTTCCTTCCAGGGAAGGTGAAGTCGGAGCTGCCAAATCAGTAGCGCTCTAGGCGATTAAACTGAGCACTCACCCTCGCCCCGTTCCAGCTTGTACTGGTTGGTGCGTTCCCAGTCGATGTACATAGCAGAACCAGGAGCGGCGGCGGCAACGGCCTCTTGGGCCTTCTCGGCGACCTCGGTCAACTCTTCCAGACCAACGCGGTCCAGGAACTCGTTGAACTTCTCGCCGTGTTGGCGGTTTTCCTTGTAGTAAGTGACGACATGCTTGAGCACGCCGGGCACGCCCTTGGCCGGAATCTTGACACGGGGGATACGCGTACCGATGCGCGAGTCTTGCACGTTGACGTCGCCGTAGTTGCCGCCCAAGAACATTTCGTAGGCGGGAATCTGCTCGCCGTCAGGACCCTTCACGGCGGCGCCGTGGAACCCGATGTTGGCGATGTGATGTAGACCGCAGCCGTTGGGGCAGCCGCTCATTTTGATGTGGATGTCGTTGACGTCATCATCTTCGAGCAACCCGTTCCAGCTTTGAATCTCGTTTTTCAGGGCGCCGGCCAGGCCCATGGAGGACGTGATGCCCAGTTTACAGCTATCGGTGCCGGGGCAAGAGACCACGTTGCTGATGGAATGGGCGTTGGCTTCCGCCAGGTCGAGCTCGACCAGCGCATCCCACACGTCGTGAAGCATGTGTTCCGGTATGAACCGCAGGGCCAGGTTCTGCTCCTGGCTGGTGCGGGCCCTGCCGCCGGTGTACTTGCGCATGATGTCGGCCAGGCCGTGGAACTGGGCCGCGGATATGTTCCCCCGGTCGGGCTTAACGTGCACAACGTAGTAGCCTTCCTGTTTTTGGGCTTCAACGTTGGTCTGGCGCCATTCGGCGTAGTCGCCGCCGCCGTTGCCGTTGGCCCCATTGGCGGACAACGCCGGCGGGGTCTCCCGCATGACGTCTTCAATGTCCATGTAGGGCTTGGGGTCGATGGGCCCGATGGTTTTTAGCTCGGCCTCGACCAAGGACTTGAACTCGTCCAGGCCAATCCGGTCTACCAGCACCTTCAGGCGGGCCATCATGCGGTTCTTGCGCAGCATGTCAGCGTTGTTGAAGACTGTGAACAAGGCCAGGGCCAGCCGGAGGATGTCCTCCTCGGGCAGGAAATCGTAGAGGGGTTTGGCCAACCGGGGCATGATGGACGTGCCGCCGGCGACGAACACCTTGAAACCGCGCTTCTCGACGCCGTTCTCGACTCTGATCTGCGAAACGTAGGTCAGATCCTGGATGGCGGCGGCTACGTGGTCATGGTCGTCGCAGCCGGTGAAGGCGCTCTTCCACTTCCGCGGGAAGGCCTGGGTGATGGGATGGCGTACTGCGAACCGGACGTATGCGGCCATATGTGGCGTGGGGTCAAAGATCTCCGCGATGCAGACACCGGCTGTTGGGGCGCTAACAACGTTCCGCACCACGTTGCCGCAGGCCTCGCGGGTGCTTAGGCCGGCCGCTCCCAGCAGCCTCAGGGCGTCTGGACACTCTGCCAGCGGGATGTGGTGGAACTGGAAGTTTTCCCGGGTGGTGATGTGGCCTCTGCCGAGAGGGGCGTACTTGGTGGTGAACTCGCCCATGGCGTCCATGGCTTCCGCGGTGATGATACCGCCGGGAATCTTCACGCGGATCATCTGTACGTCAGCCTGGCGTTGGCCGTAAACACCCTGCTTCAAACGGAAGGGTGTGAACTCCGTATTTTCCCTTTCGCCGGCCACGAACGCCGCCGACTCCTCCTCCAACCGCACAATCTCGTCTTCCATGAAGGGAATGATGCTCTGAGAACTCTTGGATAGCTCCAAGCTCTCTTCGTAGATGGCTTCCAGGGTCTTGGCTTGTCCGGTCGAGGTATTACTAGTCAACTTGTGTTCTTCCTCCGAGAATTTGGAATATATTTGGGCAAATAAAAAACCCGCCAGTTCAAAACGTAGCGGGCTCAAGGATTCCTAGTTGTGTTGTTATTTAACGCAGAAGGTTATCTTGTCCCTATGTAACAGGTACAGGTACAACAAGAGGCGCAGGGGTTACCGCTCACCTTCAACATTGCCTATGAGTCTACTCTCGTCGCAATTAAGTGTCAACAGGCACGCACGAAAGCTGGAAGTAAGGGTGTATTTGGGGTGATTGACAAGATAAGTTACCGATGATACTAGCATATGTAGTTTATTGGAAAAATATATTAAATCAAATCACTGTGAATAATAAAATCTTCAACCCCAAATATGCTATCACGCCACCATACAGGCGTAGATCGATGAGTTTGAGCGGAACCAATGGCTCATCCAAAATCTGCTCCTCATGCCCCAACATGAGGAGTGGCTACGCCGTGACGTGCGGGTCAGCCGCGCCACCAGCACTACAAGGATCGAAGGGTCGGCCCTCGATGAACAGGCGGTGGCGCGTTTGGCGGCCCGGTCGATGGTGCAGGCGGAGAGCCAGGATGAGCAGGACAACATCAACGCGCTCCAAGCCTACGAGTTCATCGACTTTTTGAGTGACCAAGCCGATATCCCAATGGATGAGTGAGCTATACTCATATGGCCCTGAAGCGGGCCTATCCGCCAGGCAGACCGATGGGCTGATGTACGCCAACCAGACGGGTCAGATCAGTCGTGGTGGCTACATGGAAGTAACCGGGGTGTCGCTGGCCACCGCTTCAAGGGACCTGGCGGACCTGGTTGCTAAGGGATTCTTGACCCTGGAGGGGAGGACCCGCGACCGAGTGTACCGGCCGGTCCCGGTGGAACAGGTATTGGGAAGCTCGCCGGACAGGTAACGCGATTGATCTAGGCCTAACCTGGCTGTGGAGACAGAAGAGCCATGAAAGCGACGGCAGACACAGTAATGATCGGCGGCGGTGTAATCGGCGCCAGCATCTTGTTCAACCTGGGGAGATTGGGCGTGACTGACACAGTTCTGGTGGAGAAAGATGTGCTCGGTTCAGGCTCCACAGGCCGCTCCCAGGCCATCTGCCGGATGCATTACTCCAACCCCGTCACCGCCACCATGGCTTGGGAAAGCCTGGGCATCTTCACCAACTTCGGCGAGGCGGTGGGCGGCGAGTCGGGCTTCGTTGAAACCGGTTATCTGGTGGTCGTGAAAGAAGAGGACAGCGCCGGGTTGGCCCATAACGTGGCCATGCAGTATGGACTGGGCATCGATACCATGCGGGTGACCGCAGAAGATCTGAGAGACATCGCGCCCATGGTCTCGGTCAGCGACGACGAGTTCATGGCCTGGGAGCCCCGTTCAGGCTACGCCGACACTTATATGGTCACCACTTCGTACGCGAAACGCGCCAGAGAGATGGGTGCGGAGGTGGTCCTTCGAAACCCAGCCACCGAGATAGAAATCTCTGGTGGGCGCGTCAAAGCCGTGGTTACTCCGGAGGGGCGCGTGGAGACCCCCGTGGCGGTGGTGGCGGCCGGCCCTTGGTCTAAGGTGGTGCTGGCTAACGTGGGTGTAGACGTGCCTCTGGTCCCTGTGCGCCACCAGGTGGCTTCCCTCACCCGGCCGGTCGACCAACTGCCATTGCACCCAACCGTTGGCGACATCGCCCAGTCCTTCTCGTTCCGGCCCGACGGCAGTTCGCTGACCATGATGGGGTTCGGCGACGATGAGGAAGTGGAGGTTGAGACCTACAACCAAGGCGTGGACATGGAAGTCATGGCCGACGCGCTGGGCCGCCTGACGCGCCGGATACCGGCTATGTCGGAGGCGTACTTTAGGGGCGGATGGTCCGGGTTGTTCACCACCACACCCGACTGGCATCCCATCTTGGACGCGGTGCCAGGGATTGAGGGCCTCTATTGTGCCGTTGGTTTCAGCGGACACGGGTTCAAGCTCTCGCCAATGATCGGGGTGACCATGGCGGAGCTGATCGTCGAAGGCGTCGCCAAGAGCGTGGACATATCGCCCCTTCGCTTCAGCCGGTTCGAAGAGGGAGACCTCTT
Organism: Dehalococcoidia bacterium UBA2158; assembly: GCA_002328185.1. Classification (GTDB taxonomy): domain Bacteria; phylum Chloroflexota; class Dehalococcoidia; order Lucifugimonadales; family UBA3495; genus UBA9611. The sequence continues at coordinate 90,255 of DCWQ01000033.1, read as the reverse complement.
GGGATCCAGCTACCGCTACCGAGTCCTAGCCTGACCGGTACAGCCGGGTTTTTGCGGATTTGTGTCTAAGATAGCTAAACGGTTTTTGATGCTCTCTATTGTTTCTCTGGTGCTGATGGGCGCTGTCCAGGGTAGCGATAGCCTCTCTGCCACTGACGCTGCTGTCGGGCCCCACAAGTACAGCTTGCTGCGGTGGGAGGTTGACCACCTCTTGGACAAGTGGGTGAACAAATTCCAAGAGATACTCCCCTGGAATTCGGAACCCTCCCGGGAGGATCGCATCGCCCAAGCCCAGGAGTTCTTTGACCTGAGGGCCCAGATCAGAGAGTTGAAAAGGGAATCGGCGGCCGGGAATTCGGCGCAGATCGAAGAATTGGGACAGCGGATCGAAGATATGCAGCCCGGTGTGGAAGAGACCATCGAGTCGGAGATTAGCGCTGTATTGGTCCAGGAGGGTTTCTCTTCCCGTATTGGAGTTATCTTCCCTCCCGTTGACACCGTGTTCGCCGCATCTCCGGGTGCGTTGATAATTTCTCCACGGGACCGCATCGCCCAGATAAGTTCTACATTGCTGAAGCCTGGGCTCTCCCGCGATGTGAGGAATGATTTGGAGGACCTGATATTCCGGGAAGACGACGTGTCGGCGCTGGTTGTGAACACCGGCGGGGTCGCTACCTATCCCAGCGTTGTATCGGCGTCAGGGTCCCTCCGCGGCGCATTAGTGATCTCGGCTCATGAATGGCTACACCATTGGTTCTTCTTTCAGCCGCTTGGCCAACACTTCTGGGACAACGCCGATATGACGACCCTCAATGAGACCGCGGCCAGCATCGGCGGGGAGATCATCGGCGACCGGGCCTTCACCGCTATGACCGGAGAGGTGGTGAGCCGGGAATCAAGCTCGGCAGACGGGCCGGTGGACCCAGACGCGTTCGACTTTACCGCCGAGATGAGGGAGACCCGGCTGACTGCCGAGGGATTGTTGGCTGAGGGCAAAGTAGAAGAGGCCGAGGCATACATGGAGGAGCGGCGGCAGCTCATCGCGGACAACGACATCTTCATCCGAAAGATCAACCAGGCATTCTTCGCCTTCCACGGTTCGTACGCCAACGGAGCCGGCTCGGTCAGTCCCATCGGCGACCAGTTGGAGGAGCTCCGAGACGAGACCGATTCCCTAGAGCAGTTCCTCAAGACTGTGGCGGAATTTGACCGCACTCCGGACTTGCCCGCCTATCTGGAATCTCTAAACAGGTAGTTCAAAGCGGGGGTTCCTCCGCGTAAATTGCCTTCCTCCAGGCCATAAATCCCAGGATATTTGACGCACGCAAACAATACTAGTATTGCCGATTCGGCGATATCAAGATACTTGATTTTAGGGCCGAGAAACCTACGACGAACGGCAAATGACATCCAAATTTCGCTATGAATCTGTTGCGAATTCGATTCGCCAAGAGATTCTCGATGGTGTGTATGTTCCCGGCGACCAATTGCCCTGCCAGCAGGACCTTGTGAAGAAGCACAACGTGGTTTTCAACATCCTGAAGCAGGCGTTGGACCTGTTAAGCATTGGAAGCTACATCCTCTGAGCAGGCTGAAAACCGAGAAACGGCGCTGGAGATGATTAGGGCGTCTAGCTACGATTGCATCTTGTTGGACCTGAAGATGCCCGGCATCAGTGGCGAAGAGGTCCACGAAAGGACCCGAAGCCGCGACCTACGAGTAGCTGACCGAATCGTATTCATGAACGGAGACATCCCCAGACCAGAGACTGCGGCATTCCTGTCCGGTCTAAGCAACACGGTTTTGAACAAGCCATTCACCCTGGATGAAGTCAGAGAACTGATTAAAACCGTGACCGAAGAGCGTTAGAGTGCTTAGCCGCCCAGAAGTTTCTCGGTGCGGTTTTTGAGGATATCCGCCGCCTGGGAAACGATCTCCCGCAGGATGTAGGACGCCGGCTCCACGGAACGTATGATCGCGGATGCGCCTCCGGCACGGACCGGCGCCGTTGTGGCGTCACCAGTGGCGGTGGCGGTAGCGATGTCTTCCATGAGTTCGCTCTGCCTGGCCATCATTGCCTCTGTCCGGTCGTGCCAGGTGTCGGTGAAAGTGTTCCTTATAACCCGGTCACTGACCATATCAAGGGGAAATGGGGCGTCGGAGACCAGGTCATAGACGTTGGTCGAAACGGTGTCGTCGGCGTCGGCGAGGATGACTTGACCCTTGGCCCACTCCGGACCGGCCCACTCCAAACTTGCCACGAACCGGGTGCCCATCCACACACCCTCGGCCCCCAGCATCAGCGCCGCAGCGAGACCGGGGCCGTCGGCGATTCCCCCTGCTGCCACCACCGGTATGTCTCCGGCGATCTTGACCACGGCGCGCACGAAGGACAGCGTTCCCAGATAGCTTGTATGCCCGCCGGCTTCATTGCCTTGAGCGATGATAACGTCGGCGCCGGCAGCGACTGCCTTTCTGGCGTTGGCCATGGTCTGGACCTGGGCGAAGATCTTAACTCCGGAGCCTTTTGCCTGCTCTATGAACGGAGTTGGGTCGACGAAGGAATGGCTGATGGCGGTCACCTTGGCATCCAGGGCGGCCTCTATGGCCTTTTCCATCCAGACGGCCGAGGAGATGAACCCCACGCCGAAGGGCTGGTCAGTCTTTTCCCTGACCGCTTGTATCTGTTCGGTGATCCAAACTGGGTCCGGACTCAGGTTGCAGCCAATCATCCCGAATGCGCCGGCCTTGGAGACAGCGGTGGCTAGGTCGGAAGCGGCGGTACCAGCCATTGGGGCGTTGATTATTGGAAAATCTATGCCTAGTAATGTGCAGAGTTTTGTTGTCAGCATTGTGGTTCTCCCTGGTTTGGGTTAGGTGGAGAGCTGCCACATCCTAACCTTCCCCCGTGAACGGGGGAAGGGACTTTGTGGTTGAATGAGACTGGACTACACCCAGGGTGAGCGTTTGGAGCGGTCTTTTTGGGACGTGGCGGCGGAGAGGCCTTGGCGTTCCAGGGAGTCGGTCAGCATGCGTATGAATACCCGACGGTCACCGGCGCTTACGACGGCTTGCTCGTGAGACTCGGAGATGGCTACTGGGTAGCCCTGGCCGCGTTGGCATTGGTCCCAGACCAGACCGTGGGTCAGGGATAACAGAGTCTCGTTCTTGGCCACCCATTTGGGTACCTCGACCCGGCCGATCTCCTCGCCTGCGTTCACGTAGAAGAAATAGACCTTATTGGCCTCGTCGTACGAGTCTCTGGAGACCGAGGAGTTGGTCTTATAGACGGGGGAGCGCCAGCCCGGTTCCAGCAGCCGTTGGAACAGGTTCCGATCCAGGAACTCGTTGGCGCTATTGCATGGTTGCTGGGCGGAGCGGCGGTTGTTGCATGACTTGGTGCAGATGGTGTTGTCATGGGGGCAGAGGGAGCAGCGCACGGCGTTCACGGCCTCGGCGCTCCGAGGGTAAGACACGTAGGCGGCCAGGGCCACCGGGCGGGTCTCGGACAGCTTTTCCAGGCGTTTCAAGGCGGGAAGCAGCCCGTCGTTAATTATGGCGTCGGTCACGTAGGGACGGTAGGCCTGACCCGATAGGCCCCACAGCACCAGAGAGCCGTCCACCAGACCCAACACCGGCAGGCCGGGCGGGCATTGCTCCACGGTGTCGGCCAGGGTCTCCAGCTCTTTCACGGTTCGCACCAGACCCAGGAGCGGACCGCTGATCATCTCTTCGCCCATGGAGTTGGCTGGATCGGAGATGTACAGCTCCTCAGGGGTGGTGGCCAGGTGGGGTTGGCTGAAGAGTGTGGCGTCGGGCTGGCTGCCGTAGGTCAGCACACAGCCGCCAAAGTTCAACAGATAGCAGGCCACGGGCAGGTGACGGTCGACGTCGATGTGTGAGCCGTCGACCGCGGCGACCACCCAGTCGGCAGGCGGTTCGAGCGGGGGGTAGGCCCCCAGCAGGGATTCATCGACCTCGGCTGCCAGGTAGGGACGTTGTCTGGTGTCGGAGGTTTTTTCAGCCGCAGTCTCTGGGTCGATGCTGGCCGCCGCGTTGATGAGGGCCGTCAACCGGTCTTCACGGGCTTGGCTTGCCCCGCGCACAGACTGGGTGAGTCGGTCCAATTGAAGGACCGTTTGTCCCATGTCCAGACCCAAAACTAATTACCTCAGAACTCTTTCGTCGCCGGTGCGGCGGGTGATCTGTTGCTGGTCCATGTGTTCCAGGAGGGGAAGGACGTATTTTCGGCTAGTGTCAAACATGGTCCGGGCCTCGGCCACCGTGATATTGCCCTGGTCTTTCAGATGCTGGACGATGCGGTCGGTCATTTCCCGGTAGGTTCCGGCGTCGAAGACGACTCCGTCAGTCACCCGGACCACCTTGCCCTGGTCGATGAGCACGCTCAGCAACTCCGGGCTGATCTTCTGGTCGCTGGGTGGAGAATAAGGGTCTTGCTGCAGGGAATTCAAGTAGGCCGACGCCTCTTCTTCCATCTTTGGAGTGAGGGAGATCTCGTGGTCCGGCAGGCGCAGGGACTGCCGTTCATCGACCACTATCTGCTCTTCCACTAAGCGGACCAACGCCCGCTGGTAGACCGGCTGGGACAGGTCCAACCGGCTGCGTACCTCCTGGGCCGGCACGCCCTGCCGCAGCGGGTACTGGGTGTGGTAGAGCTGCAGTGCCGAGGCGACTTTGCTCTTGAGTATGGCCCAGCCCTGGGTTGAGTAGACTACCGCATCGGCGTCGCTGCCGAAATCCCCCATGGTCACCAATTCGCCTTCCTCGGTCAACTGGGCCACCCTTTCCGAGACTTCCTCACGGGGCAGGTTGGTGCGCTGGGATAGTGTTGTCATGTCGCAGGGGCCCCACTGCTCGGCAACGCTGATGATGATGTCGCCTCCATTGCCTTGGTCTAGGGTCAACAGCCGTTCCACGACATCGTCGTCGAACCGGCGGTAGCGCCGCCGGGGGTTGGGATCGACGATCTGGCCGCCGCCCAAGGTGTCTTCAGCGGAGCGGATCACGAAGAAGTCGCCCTTGACTACGGGGAGCGGGTCGTTCAACAAAAGTTGGACCCAGCCTTCCTGACCGGCTACCAGCCGGTCGGCGTCGAGCAGCCTGACCCGCGCCGAGGCCTCACTGGTGAACAAGTGGAAGGTGACGCCCTGGTTGTGTTTCAGCGGGTTGGGCGCATTCTGGACCATCCGCAGGCGTGCGTCCAGGCGGCGGGTGGGCTTGAGCCAGCCGGGTATGGTCAATATCTCACCGCGTTCGACCTCGTCTTTGGATAGGCCCGAGAGGTTCACCGCCAGCCTCACGCCGGGGTCAGTGGAGTCTACCTTGGTCTTGTGGCTCTGCAAGCCCCTGATTCTGGCCTTCTGTCCCGACCCGGCCAGTTCGATCTCCTGGCCCACGGTCAATGTGCCGTCGATCAATGTGCCGGTGACCACGGTGCCGAAGCCTGAGATGGTGAAGCAGCGGTCGATGGGGAGCCGGGGTCGGCCGAGGTCTTGCCGCTCATCGGTCCCGTCCAAGATACGGTCGATGATGGCTTTCAGTTCGTCCATGCCGTCGCCGGTGTAGGCAGAGACGGCGACCATGGGACAGCCTTCGAAGGATGTGCCAACCAAGGTGTCTTCCACCTCTGCTTTGACCAACTCCACCATCTCTTCGTCGACTAAGTCGGTCTTGGTGACGACCACCAGGCCGCGGGTGATCTGGAGGATGTCGAGGATGGCAAGGTGCTCCCTGGTCTGAGGCATGACGCTCTCATCGGCGGCCACAATCAGTAAGGCCAGGTCGATGGCGCCCACTCCGGCCAGCATGTTCTTGATGAACCTTTCGTGGCCGGGCACGTCAATGATGCTGACTTCCCGGTCGCTGGGCAGGGTCATCCAGGCGAATCCCAGGTCGATGGTCATCTCCCGCGCTTTCTCTTCCGGAAAGCGGTCGGGGTCGATGTTGGTCAGAGCCTTTACGAGTGTGGACTTGCCGTGGTCCACGTGTCCGGCGGTGCCTATGACGTACATGGTTCAGTAATCACGCAGAAGTGGAATCACTATCATCATACCTCAGTTTATTCCTCCCCAGATATGATCACTAAATAAAAACCCCCATCCATCTTCAAAAGGGTGGGGCTGATGCGAACGGGGTCGTGGCAATAACCCCACTTAAGAAATTTCTATTTAGATGATGTTGTCTTCTTGCAGACTCTCGATCCCGTTGGACCTGAGGGTCACCTTGGAGTCATAGAAGCCTGGGTCGATCAGGTCCATGTCGTAGCTGTTGCCGGTGCGGATCCGTTTGGCTGCTACGTTCTCGTAGGGGTCGACGCCACCGCTTTTCCATAGAGGAAGCGCTGATCAGTTTGGCGTCATAGAAACCAGGGCCAAGTAGGTCCATGTCGTCCCCATGGGCTACGCTGTTGCTGATTAATTTTTCATCGTAGAAACTCGGTTCAATGATGTCCATGTCGATCGCATGGTTGGTGGATGCGGGGGCGAATACTGACGACTCAACCTGCCCCAAGGGCCTGGCGGACTCGTCTGCCGAAGCTGTGCCCGGGAGCATGAAGGCCACCCCCGTCATACCGCCGACTACAAGTCCGGCCAAGATCTGGGTTTTGCTTTGTATGTGATTTTTGGTCGTCATGTTAGCTGCCTTAATCTTGCTGCGATTTTCGTTCTGCCCCGTGGTTTCCCTGTAGTTCCCTGTGTTGCCATCTGGATGTTCATCGCTGTTTTCATGGTTGCCTCACCTCGAATTTCGTTGTGATGTCATCGTAGGGCCTGGCAGAGGTCCGAACATCCGGAGTGGTCCCCATCTTTAAAATCGAGAATTTGGAGGAGGGCCGAAGGAGCATGGGGAGACCTCCCTATATGGAGGGTTTCTCAGCCGTGGCGAGGCCAGGGCAGAGCGTGGTCCAGCGGGTCTGGGAGTTGCCGGGAAAATCGATGTGGGGGGAATCATGACAGAAAATCGGAGGGTTTTGGAGGAAGTTTTGTCGTTTGACCGGTTCTCTATCCCAAGAACCGAGTGAAAGCCTGGTTGGCGATGAGGTAGGAGGATTCAGTCAGCTTTAGGCAGTCGCCGTCTTGTTCTAGCAGGCCGAGTTCGAGGCACTCTTGGATCGGGGCTTGGAACTTCTTGGCTAGGTCGATGCCTGCCAGGGAAGAAGCTTGGGAGGTGTTCAGGCCGTCCAGCAACCGCAGACCTAGGAACATGGTCTCGGAGCAGGTGGTTTCCAAACTGAGGTGTTCCCAGCCTGCCAACGTCGGGATGTTTTCTAGCGCGGCTTCCACCAGTTCGTCTATGGGCTGGACATTGGCAGCGGCCCACCCAGAGGCTTTTATGTTGTAATCCCGTGGCGAGAGAACAGTCCAAAACCGAAAATCTCCCAGGCGGGAATGCGCACCAGGGCCCACTCCAAGGTACGGGCCGTTCTCCCAGTAAACGACGTTGTGCTCGCAGGGCCGTCCCCGGACCGACCAGTTGGATATCTCGTAGTGGTGATAGCCCGCCGCGGCCAGCGACTCGCGGGCGTATTGGTACATGTCGGCGGCCAAGTCGGAGTCGGGCTCGGGGATCTTGCCGTCCTCCAGCCAGCGGTGCATGGGCGTGCCCTCTTCGATGCCCAGGGCATACAGGGAGATATGCTCCGGGGCCAGTTCAATCAGAGAATCGAGGGTCCGCCGCCACTGGTCTAGGGATTGGTTGGGCAGCCCGTACATCAGGTCCAGGTTCACATTGTCGAACCCGGCTTGGCGGGCGAACTTGAATGCCTCCACGGCTTCCGATGCCTGGTGGCGGCGGCCCAGTAGGTTTAGGAGGTAGTTATCCAGGCTCTGCACCCCGATGCTTAGCCGGTTGACGCCCTGGGCCAGGATTCCGGCGCAGGCAGCGCCATCCAAGTCTCCGGGATTGGCTTCAATGGTTATCTCAGCGTTTGGCGCCACCTGGTATGACGCCTGAATGGAGGCGAGTATCTTTTCGATATCGCCCTTAGGCAGGTAGGAGGGGGTCCCGCCGCCGAAGAATATCGACTTGACGGCCGGGTGGGCCAGAGTGTCGCCCCAGCGCTTGATCTCGGAGGTCAGCGCGAGGAGAAAGGGCTCGATGAGATCCTCGATGCCCTGGTAGGTGTTGAAATCGCAGTAAGGGCATTTGGTCTTGCAGAAGGGGACGTGGACGTAGAGTCCCATTCCGGAGGGGGGCACGATCCGCCGAGGGTTACTCGTCGTCAATCAGCCTGCTCGAGCCGTCAACCACTTTCTCAGGGTCCTTGTCTTCGGGGCGATCTGACTCGGTGACTCGGTCCATGTGCTCGTCCACGATATTTGGCGGCGCCATCTTGGTCAGGAACAGAAGCGCCAATCCCAAGATGATGAGGTCGTCGAACCGCCCCAGGATTGGGATCCGGTCTCTCAGGATGTCGTAGGGCGAGATGATGTAGATCACGGCGAGCGGCACCAGCGCACGCAGAAAGATCGACACCCGTTTGTCGAAAATCAATCGCCAAACCAGACGCGCGAACTTCAGCGCTTTGGGCAGAAAGCGGGGTGCTAGGAAATATAAGAGAGGGAACGCCAATCTGTAGAACATGGTCACACTCTAAGGGAGTCTTCTCTCCCGTTAAATTATAGGCCAACGTGTGATAACTTGAAACCGACCGGTTCACATAACTATATTACGAAGCAACCGGCGCTTTTGGTCTTATCAAAATCTCCCTATCGTTTTTTGGAGGGGTGAGCATGCCCAGGGCAAAACGTCCCCAGACTCTCGGAGCTCTCCGCAAGAGCAATTATGAAGTGATTCCGGTTCGTGAGGAACTGCGGAAAAACCTGATCCAAAAAATTCGCGCCGAAGAGCTGGTGTTCCCAGGCATCGTCGGTTTTGAACAAACGGTCATTCCCCAACTGGAGAATGCCATCCTGGCGGGGCAGGACATCATCCTGCTGGGCGAGCGTGGACAGGCCAAGTCGCGCATTATCCGGAGTCTGACCAATCTGCTGGACGAAGCCATTCCCAAGATCGCAGACTGCGAGATCAACGACAACCCCTACGATCCCATCTGCCAGGTCTGCCGGATCAAAGTGGCAGAGATGGGCGACAAGACCCCCGTAGAATGGATAGCCAGAGAGGAACGCTACTCCGAGAAGCTGGCGACCCCCGATATCTCCATCGCGGACCTCATCGGCGAGATAGACCCCATCAAGGTCGCCGAGGGCCATTACCTGTCCGACGAATTGGTGATTCACTACGGCCTGGTGCCCCGCACCAACCGCGGCATCTTCTGCATCAATGAGTTGCCCGACCTTGCAGAGAGGATCCAAGTTGGACTGTTCAACCTGATGGAAGAGCGGGACGTACAGATCAAGGGCTACCGGGTCCGGTTGCCTCTGGACGTGTTCGTGGTCTCAACGGCCAACCCCGAGGACTACACCAACCGCGGCCGCATAGTGACTCCGCTCAAGGACCGCTACGGCTCCCAGATACACACCCACTATCCGCTGGACGCTAATGATGAGATCGCAATCATGGACCAGGAGCGGACCAAGTTCCCCGAAGAGGGCAAACTGGTCATCCCTGACTACATGAAACATGTCCTGGCGGAGATCACCACCCAAGCCCGTTTGAGCAGCGAGATCAACCAGCGGTCCGGGGTGAGCGTCCGGGTCTCTATAGCCAATTTCGAAACCATGTTGGGCAACGCTGTGCGCCGGAGCATCCGGAACGGCGAAGAGTGGGCCTGTCCCAGAGTCAGTGACCTGTCATACATAGTGGCATCGTTCGCGGGCAAGATCGAACTCGAGACGTTCGAAGAGGGCCGCGAGTCCCGGCTGACCGATGACCTGACTCGCCGTGCCGTGCTCCGCGTCTTTGGAAGCTACTTCGATGTTGATGAATTGGACCCAGTGGTCACCGCCTTTGACCTGGGTAACCAAGCCGAGACCGGTAGCGACCTTTCGGCTGCGGGGTACCCGGACTTGGTTAAGAACATCGACGGCCTGGCGAAAGCGATCAAGAAACTGACCGATGACAAGCGGCCCGAGGTCATCGCGGCGGCAGTGGAGTTCATCCTGGAAGGCTTGCACCTCAGCCGCAAACTGAACTGCGACCGGTCCGGCGAGGCGGCCGTCTACAAGCGGTAGAACATATTCCACCCACCCGTCTGGGTGACGGCCCCGGCTTGCCTTTATGCACAGCCCAAGCCCATAATTAGAATTAATGTTCTAGTTTATTTGCAATTGTTTGCTGTGTGCATAGGGAGGGGCCAATGGCCGGCGCTGACGTTCAAGAGATCCACTGCAAGACTCTGCTCAATAAGATAGATGTTCCCACGCTGCCGTTCCGGTGGACGATGAACCCTTACCGGGGTTGCCGCCACGCTTGCACGTACTGCTATGCCCGGCCTACCCACGAATTTTGGGGTTTGGACTCAGGGCGTGACTTCGAGACCCGGGTTTTCGCTAAGGTGAATGCTCCCGAAGTCCTGCGCAAAGAGCTGAAACGCCCCAGTTGGCGCCGGGAGACCATCGCCATCGGCACCGCCTCGGACCCCTATGAACCGGCCGAGGCCGAATACGAGATCACCCGTCGCCTCCTCCACGTGCTGAGGGATTTTAGGAACCCCGTGTCCATCACCACTAAGGGTGTCTCGGTGCGCCGGGATGCGGACATCTTGGCGGAACTGAGCCAGGTGGCCGACGTTCACGTCAACTTCAGCGTCGGGACCATCAGCGAAAAGGTCTGGAAGATGATGGAGCCAGGGACTCCGAATCCCATGACCAGGCTGGAGACCATGGAATACCTTGTTGAGAACGGCATCTCCGCCGGTGTGATGATGGCGCCTTTGCTGCCGGGCATCACTGACGACGAAGCGAATATCCAAGCGGTGGTGGAAGCGGCCCACGCGCACAAAGCCCAATACCTAGGGGCCAACGTGTTGTTTCTGAAGCCGGGCTCAAAAGAGTGGTTCATGCCCATGTTGAAAGAGGCCTACCCACATCTGAACGCGGGCTACAATCGGCTTTATAGCAACAAGACCTACGCGCCTCAGGACTACACCAAGGTTGTTCTGGACACCGTGGACCGAGTGCGGCGGCAGTGGGACCTGCCAGACCGGGCAGCAGTTCAGACAAATGCGCCGGCCAGGGGTCAGTTGCAGTTGGCTTTCGCGGTCTAGTAACGTTGGAAACCCGATACCTCGTCAAGAAAGCGAGGTCATTGTCACCGTCATGGTGGTGCTTACGAAAGCTGTTGCGGAGATTCGGAGTCCTTCGATGGGCTCAGGATGACCGGGAGGAGTGTGGTCTCCCGTTCGCGGATGGCGGATGACCACAACGTCAACCTCTGTTTGTATCTGCTAGTACCGGAAGATGTTGATCACTTCCAACTTGCCGGTCACCAACGCCGCCGCGCATGATACATTGGGGCCGCGAAAGGAGGCCCAATGCCCGATATACCTTGCACTCACGTTACGGTTACACCACTGGTCGTACGTCCCAGAGATATGGATGCGGACCGGAACGTAAATAACGCTGTCTACTTCGAGTATTTTCACCAGTCTCGCCTTGAGCATCTAGCCCGCCTTGGCTTATGGAACCCGCGTAGCCCCCAGGACGATAATGTTTTTGCATTGGCGGAAAACACCTGTCGTTACCTGGCCCGTTCCTTTTATGGAGATGTGCTATCGATCTGGACGGCAACGCACGCTGTCGGACAAAGCAGTTTCCAGTTGATATATCGAGTTTGGCGTCAGAATGACGACGCATTGATCGCGGCTTCGCATTCCGTGCAGGTGTGGCTAGATGGGAGCAATCGGCCGACTGCGCTGCCGCCTCATGTGCGAGAGCGGCTTACCGCTTCTCTCTGCACCGACTTGCCAAATATGCCCTCACGCGAATAGGAAAATCAGCTAACCCTAACCGTCTGGAAAAGACAGGGGCCAGAGGCTTGGTGCAGAGGTATACTTGCGCCCGCTCTAGTACCGGGAGACGTTGATCTCCACCAACTTGCCGGTCACCAGGAAGATCACCCGCTCGGCGATGTTGGTGGCCCGGTCGGCGATGCGTTCCAGGTCGTGGGCGACCCACAGCAGATAGGTGGCCCGCTGGATCGTTTCCGGGTCTTGGACCATGAACAAAAGTAGTTCCCGGTAGACCTGGTTGTAGAGTTCGTCGACCTCGTCGTCAGCCTGACAGACCGCATTGGCTTTAACCATGTCACGGTTCAACAATGAATCGATGCTGTCGTTCAGCATGACGGTGGCTTTTTCGGCCATGCGCGGGATGTCGATGAGGGGTTTCAGCGGCGGCATGTTTCCCATGGAGATGCTTATCTTGGCGATCCCCTCGGCGTAATCACCCATCCGCTCAAGTTCCACAACTATGTGCAACAACGCGATGATGGCCCTGAGATCACCGGCCATGGGCTGCTGCGTGGCGATCATGTCAGCGCAGCGTTCTTCGATCTCGAACCGCTTGTGGTCGATGTAGTCGTCGTCGTTGATGACCTCCTGAGAAGCGACCAGGTCTCGCCGTTTCAGCGCGTCGACGGCCCGGTTGATGGATTTGGCCACGATCTGGGCCAGGGTCTCCACCTCTCCTTGAAGCTGATTCAGTTTTAGGTCGAAATCTTCCCTGGGCATCGCTTGCCTCCCATAAAAACCGGGACGGGTAAAAGCCGGGATGGGAAAAGTCAGGCCGGGCAGGTCTACCTGAATCAGACCTTTTTCCAGAAGGGCTCTCGGTTGCGCTGATGGTCCAGCAACGATTCATCCAACAACGCCGGGTGGGCGCCCGGCGGGGCCAGCTTTGGTAACTCGTAGCCGATGAGCTTGAACACCTCTGGGTTGGTGTAATAGCCGTTATAGGTCTGGAGAACCAACTGGTCGAAGAACGCGGGGTTCACCGCCTCGATGGAGCGTAGCAGGTCGTCTTTGGCGGTGTCGGAGAGGCTCTCGAAAGCGCTGGTAAAGTCCGGGCCGGCGGCCACGGCGATCTGGGCCAGTCCTTCGTTGAACAAGCGGGTCAAACTGGTGGTATTGGCGGCTACATTCTCGATGAAACCCGCGATCCCCAAGCTGCCGGCGCCCGGCATATTGTCTTTGGGAGGAATGATCCGGTTGATCACGCAGGTCAGCAACGAACGCTGGGCCTGAGAGAAAACTCGTTTTGTGTCGCTCAATCTTGGCTCCTGGGCCCTTTGAACATCTCTTAAACCGATTGGCCCGTTCTGTGCATCAGAAGTGGTTGGTTGGGCGTGTGACTAGGATACCCCGCCCCTTTGAACCGAGTCAATTTGGCGGCCTGCTGATCGAGACTCTGAAATGCGGATTTACGCTTTAGTTTTTCCTAGATTTGGTTGAAGGGCGACTTACGCCGAGAGTATTATTGGCTTGTAGGCCTGGCAGCCAAGCCCTAAAACTGCGGAATATACCAGTAGTTCTTAGACTAATACAGCCTGTTCTGAGACCTCGGCCAGAATCGGCTTTGACCGGATAAACGATGGTCCGATACAACCCCGTCTTTTGGATCCTCAAGACAGTCGTATACGTTGGTGGGCGTTGGTTGCAGACCAACGGCGGTGTGATTAGGTCGGTGCCTGACGGCCGACGTGATCAACGGTTCTGGCTGGCCACCCGGTACTTCAGTTGGCGCAAGTTTTGGAACGTGATTCGCGTTGAGTTCCAGATTCGAATCGGCCGGAGTGTAGTGTCTGGGTCTCCCTACGAATGGGAGATCGACACCACCAATATCTGCCAACTGAAATGCCCTCTTTGCCACACCGGCAAGGGCACGATCCACCGGGACCAGGGCGTGATGAACTATGAATTGTTCACCGAGACCGTGGACCAGATAAAGCATTGTTGCGTGTGGCTCACGCTCTACAGCTGGGGTGAGCCGTTCTTGAACCAACGGATCCATGAGTATATCGAGTACGCTCACAAGCAGAAGATCGCCACGATCATAAGCTCCAACTTGAATAAGCCCCTGACTCCTGAGATGGCGGATCAGGTGGTCAAGTCAGGGCTCGACGTGTTGATCGTTTCTTTGGACGGGGTGACCCAAGACGTTTATGAGATCTACAGGGTGACCGGTCATCTGGACCGGGTGCTTGACAACCTGCGGCTCTTGGGCGAAACGAAACGTAGATTGGGCTCGAAGACCCCGTACATCGAATGGCAATTCATCGTCATGCAGCAGAATGAACACCAATTGGACGAGGCCCGCGAACTGGCTGGGATGCTGGGGTTCGATTCCTTGGTGTTCAAAAAGGTGGACTTCCCCCACGGTGAAGATGACCTGGCACTGGCTGAGCGCTGGTTGCCTCGCCAGCATCCGGAATACCTGAGAGAAGACCCGTTCTACAAGCCCTATCAAGAGGACCGCAATGTCTGCTGGCGACTGTGGCGTTCCGCAGTGGTCAACTGGGACGGTGGGTTCGCTCCCTGCTGCTATCTCACCGACAAGGCCCAGGATTTCGGCGACCTCAACGAGTCTTCAGTGAAAGAGGTCTGGAACAACGAAAAATACACCACCGCCCGTGGACTGTTCAACAAGGACTTCGTTCCCGGAGAGTGGGTTGGGTGCCTGGATTGCAGCGTGTACCTCGGCAGCAGTGCGGCGCGGAGCCGGGAACCCTTGGGCATTCATGCTGAACCGGTCGTGTTCCAGTTGAACGGGGCCAAATCAGGCAACGGAAACGGGGCAAAAAGCGAGAGTACGGTGCTTGGTCCTGAAGGGATAGTCGCCTCGAAAAACGGGCATACCGTCGATGTTTCCGAGACTATAGCCGAAGAACCGGTCTGATTTTCGGAATCTAAAGGTCTGGGAAAATCAGGGGATCTCTGTCAAAATTCTAATTAATATTGTGTCGGACGAGGACATCTTCTTCGCCACCGGCGCATCAAAGTAGGATGAATCACGAGTTATGGGCGGTGTGAATGCCCCACCGGACCTAGACACAAGCGGTCATCGAAAGAGCCTGATAATGGCTTCCATAAAAAGTGACGTTCCTCATATTTCGCAGTCTCGCTTAATGCTCCCTCACCTGAGGGAGATAGGGATTGTTGTGGGCGCGTATTTCATCTATATGTACTCCCGCGCGCTGGTCTTCTCCGACTTCCAGGGCACGGCCCTGGCCAACGCCCGCCGAGTGATCGACTTTGAGAAGAGCACCGGGTTCTTCTGGGAACCGGTATGGCAGTCTTGGGCTATCGAAAGCGCCAAGTCGCTGGTCATTTTCTTCAACTGGGCGTATATAGTCACCTTCTTTCCCATCGTCCTGACCGCGTCGATCGTCCTGTATTTCACCAACCGCGCCCGCTACAAATATTACCGGAACGTCGTCCTGCTCAGCTTCTTGATCGCCTTGGTGGGATTCATGTTGTTCCCGCTGGCGCCGCCCCGGATGATAGCCGAACATTTCGTGGACACGATCAATATCTTCGGCCCGTCGGGATACGCCAGCCGGGAGTTCACCAACTACTACAACGCCTACGCGGCCATGCCCAGCTTGCACTTCGGCTGGACGGTCATGTTCGGCATCATCTTCCTGGGGACGAACAGTAGATTGGTCAAGGTCTTTGGGGTGGTATACCCGATCATGACCCTATTCGCCATCACCATCACGGGTAATCATTTCATCATGGATGCCATTGGTGGAGGACTGCTGATCATGGCTTCTTTCTTGGCCATGGAACTCGGGTTCCGCCGACGGTTTTTTGTGCCTGTCATTCTCTCTAAGGCGCGGGCGAAGCCTGGCGAGGTGTGAGATCCGACGGGGAAGATGGGAATCTGGTCGACAGACAGCCACCTTTGGCCGATTCCACCAGGCCGGTCCTAAGCCAGAGTGAACGCTTTCATTCGGCATAACGGCGCGGCAATCCGTGAAATCTCCCTGTATATGGGTGCGTATTTTGTCTACGTGCTCACCAAGGGTCTGGTCCATTCCGACACCCGCGCCGAGGGCTTGGTCAACGGAGAGAAAGTCGCCTCCTTGCAGCGTGACTTGGGGTTCCTCTGGGAGCCTGGCTGGCAGTCCTGGGCGTTGGATAATTTGGAAGCGTTGGTGGTGACGATGAACTGGGTGTACATCATCACCTATTGGCCCGTGATCCTGCTGGCCGCCTTCATACTGTTCGTCAAGAAGCGCCATGACTACAACTTCTACCGGACAGTGGTGTTCATCAATCTGACCGGGGCATTGATCACTTTCATGATTTTTCCTGTGGCCTCGCCATTTGCCATCCCCAGCGTCGAGTTGTTGGACAGCATCCAAGAATTTGGGCCCAAGTCCTACGGCAGCGAGGGCATGGCCTCTTACTACAACATCTCGGCAGCGATGCCGAGCCTTCACTTCAGTTGGACTGTGATTATGGGAGTGCTGTTCTGGAGGTCGTTTCCGGGCTTGTGCCGTTTCATCGGACTGCTGTACCCAGTGCTGACCTTCTTCGCTATCGTGCTGACCGGCAACCATTTCATCTTGGACGCCATCGCCGGGGGAATCTTGGCCGGGTTGTCTTTCGGGGTGGTCTTGGTGGCACGGCCGATTATTCTTAACCGTTAGGGTACGTCTTCAGAAATGGGTGTTATCGGGCCTTCTTGAAAGCCCTGAGAGAGCATATGTGTGACCGGTTGGACACAGCCTCCCCGGAGACCGCCGCATTGTCCTGGAGACCCTAGCGACTCGGGTGACGGTCGGGGTTGTCGGGGTCATGGAGATCTCGATTGGCATCCCTCAACAGGTGGCAGATTGTGTCCAACGGACCCAAGGCCAATAGGGCGGCGCGCCTTTCGCCCGTAGCACCAACCCCACAACACACGGGCGCCAAGGGATTCAGCGTGGGACGCCAGTTCTTGGGCGGTGCGGGTTTTGCCGAAGCCCGGGTACCGGCCAGCATGACCACCCTTCCCTAGTCGGAGAGAGCGCCGTCTAAGGCAGCGGTTAGCGCCGCCATTTCAGGTTGGCGGCCAATGAATGTCTGACCGGCCTGACTCGTCATATCGACTATCTGTCCAACCGGAAGCAGGTTGCCGGTATCTTACACGTATCTCAGATCGGCTAAAAGCATTTGGTAAGAGAAAGACTGCCTAAAAGGACTAGTCTCCCTTGCCCCACTTTGGATGCTGGAAGGTGGGCAGTTTCAACCGGTCAATGGGACGGTCGGCGGCCACGACAGGCTCCGGTTCAGCCTCTTCGGGGACCGGTTGACGGTAAGCCTGTCCCAGTGTGCGGTCTGGGCTCAGGCTACTTAGGTGTTGGGCCAGTGATTCGAGACTGTTCAGGTTGTGCACAGGCAGAAAGTCGTCGACGTAGGGCAACGCGGCTTTCATGCCCTGGGTCAGCGGTTGGTAGCTGGGCGAGCCCAGGAGTGGGTTCAGCCAGACAAGCCGGTGGCAACTGCGCTGCAGGCGGGAGGTCTCACCGGCTAGCAACTCGGGGTCGCCCCGGTCCCAGCCGTCGGAGATGATCAAAACCACCGCCTGGCCCCTTAGCACGCGGCGCAGCCATTGGTAGTTGAATGTCTTCACCGCGTCGCCGATGCGTGTCCCGCCGGCCCAGTCGGGCACCGCTTTCGAGACCTCGTCGATGGCCTGGTCGACGCTCCGGTATTTCAAGTTGCGGGTGATGCGGGTCAGGCGCGTGGCGAACAAGAACGCCTCTGTCTGGTCGAAGCCTCCGGCAAGGGCATGTATAAACTGGAGGAGCATCCGGGTGTAACGCTCCATGGAACCGCTGACATCGCAGAGCAGCACCAAGGAGCGAGGTTTGTCCTTGCGGGACTTGTGGGCCAGGTCCAGGAATTCGCCGCCGTATTTCAGGCTCCGGCGCATGGTCCGGCGCATGTCCAACGGCCCAGACCGGCCAGGCTCCAGGCGGCGGGTGCGACGTTGTCCCAGGTCCAAGGTCAGGCTGGCCATCATGTGTCGGGCGTCGGCCATCTCCAGGGAGGTGAACTCGGAGAAATCCTTCTGCCTAAAAACTTCCACGGCGCTGTAGGTGCGGTTGAGGTCAACGTTCTGTACAGAATCGTCGTCCGGGTCGCCTTGCAGAGTCCCTGCGCCCTCGGGCTCATCGTCGCGGCCCGCGCTCACCTGAGGTTTCTTGAAGCGCTTCTGTTCGCCTAGAGAGCGCAAATCCATGGTGGTGGTGCGGTCGGAGGGCTTGCGCCAAAACACCTGGAAAGCCTCGTCGAAGATGGGCAGGTCCTGCTTGCGGTGCACTAGGATGCTGCGGGCGGCTTGGTAGAATTCCCCCTTCTTTCCGATGGAGACGTGGTCGGTGGCACGGACCACGTCCAGCATGTTTCCCGATCCGATCTCCAGCCCGACCCGGCGCAGCATCTCGCCGAACAGTGTGACACTGTGCAGGATATGGCCGTCGGGGCCAGCGTCATTGGGGGTGATTGGTATGGGGCCAGGCATGGTTTTCCTAAATCACCCGCGGCGGCCGCCATGGCGTGGGCCGCGGTTTTTGGAACGTTCCAACATCGCCCGCACCGGCTCGCCCTTCACCGACTCGATATCGTCTTGGTACTTGAGCATCATGCCCAGGGTATCGTCGATAACCGAGGGGTCCAGCTCGGTCTGATTCATGGCCAGCAGGGCCGACAGCCAGTCCAGGGTCTCAGACACTCCCGGAATCTTGAATAGCTCGGTCTGCCGCATCTCCTGGATGAAGGCGGTCACCTGCTCGGCTAGCTTCCTGGGAGCGTCGGGGATACGCGCGGTGATGATCTGAAGTTCTTTCTGGTAGTCGGGATAGTCAACCCAGTAGTAGAGGCAGCGGCGCTTCAGGGCGTCGTGTATCTCCCGCGTGCGGTTGGAGGTGACGATGACGATGGGCGGGTGCTTCGCCTTGAAGGTGCCCAACTCGGGGATGGTGATCTGGTAGTCGGCCAGCAGTTCTAGTAAGAACCCTTCGAATTCTTCGTCGGAGCGGTCAAGCTCGTCGATCAAGAGCACCGGCGGTTTCTCTTCAGCCTCGTCGATGGCCTGGAGCAGCGGGCGTTTGACCAGGAACTTCTCGCTGAACAGGTCAGCGTTGGCGGCTTCCCGGTCGACGTCGCCCGACGCTTCCATCAGGCGGATCTCCAACACCTGGCGAGTGTGGTTCCACTCGTACACCGCCTGGTTGATGTCCAGGCCCTCGTAGCACTGGAGTCGGATCAGCTTGGTCCCCAGGCCATTGGCCAGGGCGCGGGCGATCTCGGTCTTGCCGACCCCGGCTTCACCTTCCAAGAACAGGGGCCGTTGCAGCTTCATCGCCAGGAATATGGGCACCGCCAACGCACGGTCTGAGATGTAGACCTGGTTGCGCAGCAGTTTCTGCACGTCTTCGATGGACTCGGGGGCTTGGTACACGCCGTCGTCCTGGCCGGTCTTCTTAGGGGTCTTCCGGGCGGGTTTTCCGGCGGTTGTCAAGATGGTCACGGTCTCCGGTAGATAGCATGTGATGCCTGGCTAGGCACAGCAAGAGATAATTGTATCCCAAAGCAGATAACGGCACCACCGCCGGCACAGCCGGATTTATTTAACGGGCTAGTCCAATGGAGGAACGAAAATGGATTGGAAGAAGCGTCGGACCAGTTGGCCCAGCCGAGCCCAATGGTCGTTTAGGGATTCCAATTCCTGAGGTGTCAATTGGTTGTAGGTCTTGCCGTACTGAGGAAAATCCCAGACGGTGAAGGCCCAGAATTCGGGAACCGGGCCCGGTTGGCGGGCCTTTGAGATCTCCCCGGTAGCCCCCAGAAGCTCCCAGGAAGCCACTGGGCGACCCTTGTATGCCACCGCCAGCGCCTCGACCCAGGATGCAGTTCTAGCGACCCCTGTGTGTGGCTCCATGAGTTCCAGCAACCGATCCACTCGCTGGGCATCATCTACGTCTGGGCCGGCGAACCGGCGGGTGTGGCGGCTCTGCCAAGCGGGACCTAGAGTAGGGACGACCAGGCCGCCGTCGGAGGCGATGGCCAGCATAGAACCGGCCTTGGACCATTCGACGGCTTTCTCTACGGCAATTGCTTCGTGGGTGTCGCCATCTTCCTGGATCGAAGCGGTGATGCCAAGTTCAGCAGGCGTGGCTGGGTGAAGGGGAAGGCCCTCCAACAACGACCGGAAGGCGTTCTGCTTGTCGCTGTTCCCGGTGGCCAGCAAGATCGGCGTGTCCATCTCGCGGCTGAGCTAGAGGATGCGGGCCACGGCCCTGGTGGCGGCGCCGTCTCCCCCTTGGAGTTTCAGCGGTAGTGCCCAGAGCTCAAACTCCTTGCCTACCAGCTTGTCCAGGTTGATTAGGTTCTCAATTAAGGGGATGTTTTGGCCGAGCAGAAGGCGGTGGACTGGGAAGTCTTTGATGGTGGTCTCGGGTGTTTCTGGGTGCTTGTCGATAGGAAAATCCACGGCCACGGCGTTGGCGCCGCACTCGGCCAGGTAGGCTGCCCCATTGGTGCTGAGGTAAGGGCCATGACCGTAGAAGCGCGGCCCGCCGGACTCAGCTTCAGCCCAGCCGGTGAACAGGATGATTATCTGGTCCTTGACCGATGCCGGGTTGGCACCGGCGTCGGTGAGCTCCGAGACCAAGAGAGGCGATTGCCCTTTGGCGACGGAACGGAGGTCCAGCAGAATCGCCGGGCCGGCGTACTTGTTCAGAGGCATGTTCTCAACGGTGGTCGCGCCGTCCACGAAATGGAACGGCGCGTCGACGTGGGTGCCGATATGGGTCGCCAGGCATAGCTTCTGATTGGATCGGGCGTGGGTGGCGTGGGTCTGGATAGACGAAGTTTCCACTCCCACTAACCCGGGTACTAAGCTTATGCGTTCGCTGCCCAGCGTTAACGTCAAGTCGATAAGTTCAGACATACTGGTCACCTCCAATGCCTGTTGGTTCCTAGTCTGAGTCTAGCTGCTCCATCAGGGCGGCCCTCACGGCCTGCTCGGCGATCTCCGGGGTGGTCCTGGCTTCCGATGGGAGTGCTTCTTCCCAGTCCGGAATCAGGACTTGTTTGCTGGGTTCCATGCTGTAAATAACCATCACGCCGGCGAAGCTAAAGAACATGGACAGTACCAGAGCAGGGTTGAACGAACCGGTGACGAAGATAGCCAGCCCGCCCAAGACGGTGGCGATGGCATGGCCCGAAAAGGCGCCCATCATTTCGAACCCGTAGAGGGTTGCCAATGGACCCGTCCCGAAATACTGGCGGTTGACCACCAGATAGGCGGACATTTCGCCGCCGAACCCGAGCCCAAATAGGGCTGCGAACAGGTAGAAGGCGTAAGCGTCCTGGGCCCAGAACAGCACCAATACCGTTAAGCCTTGGACGAACAAGGCGGTCATCATAACTGGCTTAGCGCCCATGCGCTCAGCTAATATCGGGGCTATGAACCGGCCTACGATGCTGAAGACTGAGATGAGAGCCAGTATGAAGGATGCCGCCTGCAAGCTGACGCCCTGGTCGATGGCCAGAGGAATGGAGTAGATCAGTACGATGCCGTGCCCGGCACAGCCCAGGCCGTGGATGGTGGGCAGGTTCCAGAACGCCCTGGTGTTGCGCATGGCCTCGTTGAAGACCTTCAACCGCAACCGGTCCATATCTTTGCCCCGGACAATCTCCGGCGGGTCGTCCGCCCGCGCTCCGAAGGGAGTGGTTTTCGCATCGGCTGGTTTGGAGCGGTAGAAGAAGGACAACAAGACTAACGTCCCACCACCGGCCAGGCCGATGTAGGAGAATGTCTGTTGCCATCCGACTGCGTTCAGGAGGCTGGCCACGGCGGGCGCGACTGCCGCGGCGCCGATTCCACCAGAGGCCCAGAGCAACCCCGTTGCAAGACCTAGCCTTTGTTTGAACCAGCCGTTGACCGACGCCAACAATGGCACCATGGCCAGGGACTGAGTTACCGACAGCATTACCCCGAAGTACAAGAGAAACTGCCAGAAATGGGTTACGGTGCCGATCAAGATCATGCTGCCTGCGTAGAGAAGCCCGCAGGCGAACATCAGAGGCCGTGCGCCGTATCGGTCGCCGAGCATGCCTGTTATGGGGGAAGCCAGGGCTCCGAAGATGTAATAAGTGGCAAGACCAGCGCCGATGAGGCCCATGTTCCAGCTAAATCCGCCGTCAGCGTCGTTCAGGGGAGCGACCATGATTCCGGCCGCCATGCTGATGGACTGGCCCACGATCTGGGCTACGGCCAGTATGCCTAAGATGATCCAGGCGCGGTGAATGCCCTTGGGGGAACCTGTTTTTGCAGGGGTTTGGGGAGCGGAGATCGCCATGGTAGTGGTTAATCTCAAGGGAAGACTGCGGAATCATCCGGTCTTCCTTTCGTCCTTATCGTTTTTGTTGCTAGGCGAGGTCAGCTTTGGCTTAATGCAGGGGGCACGCCCTCAGGAACGCGCCGCCCCACCAGGTGTCGCTGGCGGTCCCGTGATCGCCTAGGCGCGCCACTTGATATGGCCCGGAGTTCTGGTCTTGGAGATTGCTGCCGCTCAGTGTCGGCGTGGTGCCCGGAAGGCCAAAGGCCAGGGTCCGGTTACCAACGTCAGCCGATACGGCCCAGGCCCCGAAGAATATGATCAGGGCGATGACTAAGGCCAATACCAGCGAGAACGCGAGCGGGACGGGTATGCGTCTTGTATTGGTCAATCTGGTTTCTGGTTCCCTTGAACGATTCCCCCAAATGATGATCCGTTAGTACCTTACGCCTGGCAAAACCAGGCGGCCATTAATACCATCCGTCAGAACTTTAACCTCGGACTTCCACCTCATACGGGAAGACCATGTTGTTTCCGTAGCCCCGGCCGTCCCAGGGGTTGGGGAATTCCATGGGCTGGGTTACGCCCAACACGTTGGTGGCGCGGCACATGAGGGTGTGTTTGCCCTCTTCCTTGGGTTTCCAGGTGTGCTCCCACCGGTACCAGGAGTAAGCCTCGCGGTCGTGGAGTTTCTCCACCGGGTCCCAGGTCTTGCCACCGTCGGTGCTGATCTCTACTTCTTCGATATCCTCTTCACCGGACCAGGCAGCGCCGGCCAAAGTGTAGCCGCTGAGGGGAACGAACTCGCCGGGAACGGGGTTGGTGATGATGGACTTCACCTGAAGTTTGCCGTAGTAGCGGTACGGCTCAGGGTTGCCGGGCTCGTTCATGGTCATGTAGCGCTGGGTCATGTAGAACCCCTCGAATTTGTGGTCCAACACGTGGATGCCTACCAGCCACTTGACCGAGTTCATGCCGTACCAGCCTGAGACCAAGAGACGCAGGGGAAAGCCGTGGTCCTTGGGAAGGGGCTCGCCATTCATCTCATAGGCCAAGATGGTGTCTTCGTGTAAGGCTTTGGCCATGGGCAGGCTGCGCTCGTAGGTGACCTCGGCGGGGTCGCCCACCACTTCGTCGGCGCCATGGTCAGCGCCCTCGAACATCACCTCGACGGCCGAGTCCTTGACTCCGGCCAGTTCCAAGACGTCTTTCAGGGAGACTCCAGCCCATTCGGCGTTGCCCATGATCCCGTGACCCTTGATCTGCTCCATGACCGAGCTGATGCGCAGGGCCTTGGTGTAGTACTCGGGCACCGGGCTGTTGCCGCAGCACTCAAATGTTACTTGGAAGCGCTTCTGGGGCAGTTTCTTGAGGTCGTCGAAGGATAGTTTGAGGGTGCGCTCGACCTCTCCGTCGATCTTCAACTCAAAGGTGTTGATGTCGATCTCGGGGCTGTCTCTCCAGTGGTTACGTATATAGAACAGATCGTTGGGAACGATGTTGTTCTGCAAACCCTCCGGCGGTACGGCCCAGGTCCGGAGGCCAGCGTTCGTGGGAATGATCTGCGGTTCTGCTTTGGTGCCAATCTGTGGCAGGGCCATACGGGCTCCTCCTCAAGATGCTCTGTATTAGGTCTGGAATCCCCTATTCCAGGTGCTCGGTCTCCAACTCAGATGATGGATACGTAATCAGCAAAAGAGCCGGGGTCCAGAGGTGATGGATCAATTTGTGCGGCAAGCCCGGCGGAGCCAATAGCGTGGTGCCCGCCCTTACCGTCTTGATCTCATCGCCCAGGATGATCTGGATCGCCCCGGACAGTACCTGGATGGAAACGTCCACCGGGTGGGTGTGCATGCGCCCTTCCCAACCGGGGGATATCTCGACTTCCTTCACGGTCAATGATACCGCACCCTGGTCTTTAGATACCAGATACCGTTCCCGTACCCGCTCCATGGCGGGGGCGAGGCGGACATCTGCGTGGTCGATTATTGGCATAGGTTCCTCCGGGAATGCTCTTGTTATTTAACCGTGACTGGGTATCCGACTATGGCGCTGAAGTTCTTGCGCATGTTGTTGTACCGGGGCTCGCGTGACTGGACGCGTCCCACATCGTCAGTGGCGCGGGACATGATGGTGTATTTGCCGGCTTTGTCCGCGTTCCACTGGTATGACCAGCGGACCCACATAAACTGGTCGTGACGGGGCGCTTCGATATGGGCGGAGTGCCAGGTCTCTCCGCCGTCGGTGCTAACATCGACCTCGGAGATGGCTCCGGCGCCGCTCCAGGCGTAGCCCCGGATCATGTGGACACCCTTGGTCATGTTCTCCACGTCGTCGTTGGGCTGGGTCACGATGGACTTGACGCCCAAGGTGGTTATGAGCTCTTTGTTGGGGTCGTCCACCGAGTTGCCGTAGTAATAGAATTCGTAGTGATACCAGCACTCCGGCATGTGGTCCATGATCTCCAGGTCGGTGATCCATTTCACTGACCAGTTTCCGGACCAGCCGGGCACCAAAAGCCGGACTGGAGCGCCGTGTAGATGCTCCAAAAGCGTCCCGTTCTGGGCATAGGCCAAGATAGTGTCGGGATGGAGGGCTTTCTGCATGGGCAGTCCCTTGTCGTAGTAGAAGGGCTTTGTGCCTTCGGCGGCGGTGGCGGGGACTCCCTCGTCATTGCCAATGGCCCGCACATAGAGGGACTTGTCATCCAAGCCTGCGGCGTGCAGGACGGCGGCCAGGGGAACGCCGGTCCATTCGCTGGCGCTGAGAATCATGCATTCTTGGGTGCGAGAGGGCTTGGGGCCCTCGTCCTTGAAATACTCGAAGAAAGTGGCGTCGCTGCCGGAGCATTCCATTACGGTGCGGACGGTGCGTCCTGGGAAGCGGCGAAGTTGGTCGAAGTTCAGGGTGAGTTCAGTTTTGACCTGGCCGTGGACCTTCAGCTCCCACTGGTCTGTCGGCACCACCGGAGGGACGGCGAAATGCTGCACTGTGTAGTGCAGATCGGTGGGGGTGATTAGTCCTTCCAGATCCATTACAGGGGTGCGGATGCGCACCGTCCGGCCCTCGTCGTCCATGAGGGTGACCGGGTCCAGGTCTTTGGTGGGCCAGCCGTGCCAATTGCCGGTCTTATTGGCGTTGGCTGGATCCGAGCCGATCGACTCATCCATCCTTAGAAAATCAGGAATCACATCATCTTGTCGCGTCGCCATCTAGTCTCTCCTCAGATATTGCCTAAATTTAGGGTAGCTGCGGCTGGTTTAGTCAGCGGCGTATTTCTCGCCCAAGGCGGTCTCCCACCTCAGGTAGTTCATCATTTCGCCGTAGCTGCGGGACACGCCCAGGTAGTTGATGTCAGAGGGTGGGCGCACGATGCCGGTCAGGCCTTCTTCCACGGTCAGGCCGGCCTTTCTCCAGGCGGCCATCCCACCGTCCAGGACCGTGATGTTGGTGTAACCCATACCTTGCAGTGTGGCGGCGGCCAGAGTGGAACCACGACCGTCTCGGCAGGTTACGGTGATGGACGCGCCCTTGGACGGCGCGGCGTCTAAGACCTCAACCTCCAGCCAGCTGCGGGTAATCCACTTCGCTCCCGGAGTGTGGCCGTGGGAGAAATCTTCACTGGTGTCTGTGAACAGGACCAAGTCCGGTTGGCTGGCGCTTAAGTTTTGAGCTGAGACCTTTTTCACGGATGCCTCCGCGGCGCTCAGTCCGGCGAGGCTGGAAGACGGGCTCCCGGTCTCGAATGTCTGTCCCGCGGCTTGCCAGGCGAGGGCTCCACCGTCAACGGCGAAGACGTTCTCGTGGCCCAGTTGCCGGTAGAGGGAGGCGGTGACGGTGGCCCTGGCTTTGCCGTCGCAGCAGAACACGTAGGTGGCGTTCTTGACCACGGCCACATCGTCGGAACGCTGCACTGCTTGTCCACCGGGGAAATGGCGGAAGCCGGGTATGTGGCCGGCTTTGTATTCGTTGTCGGTACGGACGTCGACTAGGTAGACCGACTCTTGGCCTTGTTTGGCCAGCACCTGTTGCAATGCGGGGATGTCCAGGTATCGGACGCCGTCCTCACTGGCTAATTTGGCGGCGTATTCTTCAGCGGCGGCCCTGCTCTCTCCGGAGACATCGGGCAGTTCCAGGCGGTCACCGCCGTATTCCAGTTCATAGCCGGCCAATAGCCAGCCGGAGGTGCCATTCTTGAGGCCCACAGCCTGAACGCCCATGCGCTGCAGGACCCGGGTGCCCATGATGCTGCGGGTGCGGCCGGCGCAGTTGATGACCACGGTCGTGTCGGGGTCTAGTTGTTTCTTGATGTCGGTGATGCGGAGGGCCAGCTCGCCACCGGGCATGCTGCGTCCGCCTGGGATGCAGAAGTTGCGGTATTCCTCGGGGGTGCGGGTGTCTAAGATGACCAGCTTCTCGCCATCCTCGATCCTCTGGTGGAGGTCGTCGGCGGTGATCTCGGGAACGTGGTGGACCACTTCTTGCATCTCGCCGAAGTCCTTGCTGGGTACGTTCACGCCCCATTCGGTGGGCAGGTCGTTGCTGGCCCAGCGGTTGGTGCCGCCCTCCAAGAACGAGACGTTGGTGTAGCCCAATTGCTCGAGAGTGCTGGCGGCTAACTGCGCCCGGCGTCCATCGTCATCGCAGATTACGACCTGAGTGCCTTTGAACGGAACAGACTCTTCGATTATGTACTCGATGCGTCGCCTGGGTATGAGGGCTGCGCCTGGGATGTGGGTGGCGTTGTACTCGCCCGACTCCCTGACGTCGATCAAAGCGAAAGGGGATTTGCCCTCCATCAGTTCGTTCAAGTCATGGGTGGTGATCTTCTGGGCCATCTATGTTTTCTCCTCAGTTACGTTACCTGCCGGCGAACACCGACCCAGACGAAATGCCAGACTCCCGGCCTGGCGCGCACCTCCCAACCCATCATCAACCCATAGGATGCTTCGTTTTCGCGAGGGGACTACGGCTTTAGCAGTTGTCCCACTTCTGGGTGCGGAAGGTAGTGACCTTGCCAGATTCTAAGTTATAGGCGTGGCGGTCGATGCTTCGAAGGTCGTTGCCGTAGACGTGAATCTCCACGGTAGGTTTGTCGGTGAGATTGTCCATCTGGTGAATCTCGTCTGTTTCGGGAATCAGCAGGGTGATCTCACCGGGTTTGAAGTTGGCGGCCCGGTCTTTCTCCAGCTTGGCGTAGCCGTCAACATTATGGTCGTCCACGCGGTGGTACCGGGTCTCGGTGAGGGTGTTGTCTAGGATTCCGATCATGCCCCAGGTGAGGTGGTCATGGGGGCCAAGGTGGTCGCCGGCGCCCCAGACGACCGCGGTGACCTGCAGGCCGCTCTCGCCTTGGTAGAGCATGCGGGAGGCGTGGTTGGGGCGAGGGCCCGTGCCCAGAGGCATACGGAATTCCATGGGGATGGAATCGGGGTTGCTGACCAGCCGCTCGAGCCAGGCCGAGCCCTTGTCGAATATCTGCTGGTTGCCGGGCTGACTCTCGATTAGGGATTCCATGTCGCGGGTGAAATCTTCCAGGGAATACTTTACGGTGGTCATAGCGCTCCTTGGTTCCGGGGTGGCCGGGGCGGTTCCGAAGAGCCCTCGGAGTCTGAAAATCCGACTTATGAGCCTGGAGCCCCGGTAATTATCGTGAAGGGGACAACGGGTGTCAATAGTGCTGGAAATGGGCCTCATCTGGACCTGCAAAGCTAGGTGCTAGAATGAATCTGCAGTTGAGTTGAGGAATAGTTGCAAGAAGAGGAAGAGCAAGGACCGTCCTACCCCAAGCCCTGGTACTACCGGCCGGAGTTCATGCTTCCCATGCTCATTTTCTGGCCGTCAGGGTCCTTGTTGATCATCAGGTCTCCTTGGAACAGCAACGTGATGCTCGGGGGAGTCGCCTGGGCGTTCATCATAGTGTTCGGGATCTTGGGCGTCAGATGGATGGTCGATGGGGTTTACCAGCCGATCATGACGTTCTACGTCCCTGGAGTTCTGCTAACTCTGATCACCCAAGTGCAATGGGCGGCCTACAAGAAGCGTATGACGGAAGAAGAAGGGTCGTCTGAAGAAGAGCCCGTTGAGCTAGAGGCAAGCAGCCCGCGGCGCCCCTCGGCCCGCAGACGAAGAAGGAATCCACGCTCTAGAAGCTGACCACTGCTGTGGCATTGGCCAATAGAGCACCTTCTGGAGACTCCACGGCCACCGCGCACTCTACCCACCGCTTCCCACCGTCATCGGACTTACTGACCACCCGGCCGCAGACGCTCACCGTGTCGCCGGGGAGAAACTCGGTCAAACTCTCAACCTCGATGGCTGTGTCTTCGCTATTGACGTTGTCCGGCGGAAAAGCCTTGAACAGCAGTTCTCTGACGAGCGAGGTCAGCTTTTCTGCGCCCACCGGGGTCTCTTGAGGGGCCTCGGCGCCGTCTTGTACCGGCGGGCGGAACTCGAATTTCACTAATATCGGCAGGTTGTCACCCACTGCGATGCTGGCGTATTCGGCTGTTTGAGCCCAGAGGGTGGGCATGGGGTGTGCTCCTGCCATGATTGGGCTAAAGGGCTATGATACACTGAATTTCGAGCCTGCCAGAAGCTGATTATAGGTATGCAGGCACGGATATTGGGAGGATTATTTCCATGGCGGAAAACGAGGAGCCGTTCCAAAGAGGAATGGTTGTCATGGCCCACCCGGACGATGCCGAATGGAGCTGTTCAGGAACGGTGGCCAAGTGGTGCGCGGAGGGGTGGGAGGTCGTCTACGTCCTCTGCACCGACGGCAGCAAGGGCAGTTCGGACCTGGAGATGACGCCCGAAAAGCTGATCAAGATCAGAGAGAAAGAGCAACGGAACGCCGGCAAGGTGCTGGGCCTGAAAGATGTGGTCTTCTTGGGCTACCCGGACGCCTACTTGGAGCCGACGCTGGAACTCCGCAAAGACATCGCCCGGGAGATACGCCGGCATAAGCCTGACGTATTGATAACAAATAGCCCGGCGCGGGACACCGAGCGGGGTCACTACGTATCGCACCCGGACCATCTAGCGGCTGGCGAGGCGGCGTTATCGGCCGTTTTCCCGACGGCTAGAGATCGCATGACCTTCCCCGAATTGTTGGATGAGGGACTGGAACCCCACAAGGTCCGTGAAGTCTGGATCGCCGGCGGTGGCGACAATGCCGACAAATATGTGGATGTTGAAGCCTATATGGACACGGCAGTGAAAGCCCTCAAGTCCCACGTATCACAGGTGGACCAGGAGAACGCCGGAGACTGGTTCCGCGAAGGCCGCATTCGGACCGGAGAAAAGATTGGCATGGCCTACGCCGAGGGGTTCAAACGGATACCGTTCGGGTAAGCGGCGCCCATGCCGTCATTCCGGCTAAGGCTGGAATCCACTGCGCCAATCAATTTGCTCTGGCCATGCCGGACCGAAACATGACTGATGCGCATCCTTCGACGGAGCTCAGGACGAACGGGCGTGTTGGCCTTCGCCGGAATGACGTAAAAGCGGTCCAAAAATAAGAAAGGGCGGGGTCTCAATTACAGACTCCGCCCTTTCCTTTGCCCGGCCGAAGGGGCCCTAGGCTGGTTTGTGGGCTACTACTTTGTAGCCGGCGGTGTTGGTGGGTGGGCGCTCGGGGTGCTTGTCCATGTAGTCCACCTGCTCGCTGGTGAACTCGATGTCCTTGAACCCGGCGCGGACCAGACGGTCACGGTAGACGTCCACGTGCTCGGCGCCCGCGGTGCAGGACACCCAGTCCTCGGGCGAGGAAACGCTGGGGCCGTCGGTGGTCAGGGCCATGACGTCCGACAGGTGGATGCGTCCGCCGGGAGACAACACACGGAAGCTCTCGGTGAACACGGCGTCCTTGTCCGGGGACAGGCACACCACGCAGTTGGAGATGATCACGTCGACGGTGGAGTCAGGGATGGGCATCTTCTCCATCTCGCCCTGCACGAAGTCAACGTTGGTGATGCCAAGCTTGGCTTTGTTGGCGCGGGCCAGTTCCAGCATGGACGGAGTCATGTCCAGGCCGGTCACCTTGCCGGTTTCGCCGACCTGCTGCGAGGCCAGGAAGCAGTCGATACCGCCGCCTGAACCCAGGTCCAGCACCCGTTCGCCGGGTTGCAGTCCGGCCAGTGCCGTCGGGTTGCCGCAGCCGGCCGACGCCGCGATGGACTCGGCGGGCAGGCCGGCCAGTTGTCCTTCGTTGTAAAGCAGCATGGCGTGGTCGAGGTCCTCAACGCCGCAGCAGGCGCCGTCAGTAGAGCAGCCGCAGCCGTCGCCCTCTGTATGGTTGAGTTCGACCGGAGTCAGGTTGATCACCCGCTCCGCCCTTGCGCCGTAGCGCTCTTTTACCAGTTCTTTTATCTGGTCTTGTTCAGTGGACATCTTATAGTCCTCCCCTGATGTGTTTTGGTTGCCAGGTATGTATTTGCCCTTTGGCAGGGCCTGTTCTACGCAGTCTTTTATTCATCTTGCTTGAGTAGCGCCTGTTCTACACAGTCTTCGACGGTCGGGATCATTCGCTGCCAGACTCTTGCGGCCGCCTTGAAGGCCTCCTCGCCTGAGTCCGTTAGCCAGCACACACGGCGTTGGCGTCCTTGGTGCTCTTCCATGCGGCAGTCAACGTAACCCCCTTCCTGTAGTTCCTTCATGGTGGAGTACACCATGGCCTCGGTTGGTTCGCAGCAGCCTTGGCAGGCTTCCTTGATGGCCTGGTTGATGCCGTAGCCGTGGACCGGGCCCTTGGCCAGTTGGGCCAGGAGTAGGAACCGGCACAAACTGCGCTTCACCAGGTTCTCCCAGTAGGCCCCCGTCTGCATAACCGTTTGCTTGGATTCCGAGTTTCCGGGTTCTAATTTGATGGTGGTCATTTTACTGTTTAATACGCTCTCGAGATTTGCCGGCGGCTAAGATACTAATTCAGGAATACTAAATCTGCTGGAATACTATAGCTTGTTGAGTATATTATGGCAACACGCGGCGATTGTCAACAGTTGGGGCAATTCTGAAGCTAGATTGTGATAGAATCTGGCCTCTCAGGTATCTGGATGAGCTGTCAAGAAGGATACACATGAAGATCACCAAGACACAGGTACAGGTACTGCACGCTCCGGCCGACGAGGCTCTGGTTGATGTGCAGCCCAAGTCCGGAGGCATGCGCGCCTTCGTGACCATTAAGATGCAGACCGACGAAGGTATCGAGGGCATCGGCCTGACCTTCGCCCCCGCCATGGGGTTGAGTCCCATGGCCCCTGCATTGGCGTCGGCGGTGGAAGCTCTGTGCGAACTGACCGAAGGCCAGGACCCCATGGAGATCGAGGCTGTGATGCAAGGTCTGAAGGAGAAGACCACCGGCTCCGGGCCCGGCGGCATCCTGACCCTGGCTATGGCCGCGGTGGATATGGCGCTCTGGGACATCAAAGGCAAGGCGCTTAACCAGTCGGTGTGCTCCCTTTTGGGCGGCTACCGCAAGCGGGTGCCCACCTACGCCAGCGGCGCGCTAATGCGTCCCATGAACCTGGAACAACTGGCCGAGATTGGCCCCGCGCTGGTCCAAAAGGGCTTCAAGCAGATGAAGTCGCAGATGGGCGCTGAGGACACTCCGGCCAAAGAGGTCATGCGCATGCGGACCCTGCGGGAGGCCGTTGGCGACGATATCGACATCATGTGCGACATCAACCAGCTTTGGGACGTGAACCAGGCCATTACAATTGGAAGTAGAGTGGAGGAGTACAACCTGTTCTGGCTGGAAGATGTGGTGGCCCATGACGACTACCAGGGGATGGCTCGGGTGGCCGACTCGCTGAACACACCCCTGGCGGCGGGCGAGTACGTATACGGCATCAACCCCTTCCGGCAACTCATTGAGAACCGGTCTATAGACATTGTCATGGTCGACCTGCTGCGGGTGGGCGGCATTACTGAATGGCGTAAGGTCGCCGGCATGGCCGAGGCGTTCAACCTGCCGGTGGTCAGTCACCTGGTCCCCGAGATACACATCCAGCTCATGGGTGCCATCCCCAACGGCCTGACCGTTGAGTACATGCCCTGGACGCTGAGGCTGTTCGAGGAGACTCCAAAGTTTGTGGACGGGTGCCTGGAGGTTCCCGACAAGCCCGGCCTGGGCCTGAAGTTCAGCGAAGACGCGCTGAAACAGTATGCGGTTTAAAGCTTTCAGCGCTCAGCTGTCAGCTTTTGGAATACAGTCTCCACTTGGAATCGACAAATGGTGATCTGGGAATACTAAAATCTGAATAGAGGTTAAAAAAGCTGACTGCTGAGGGCTGATAGCTGATGACCTCCGAAGGAGAAACAATGGTTGCACAGATTCGCACGTACACGATCAACAAAGGGATGATGGACTCTTGGTTGGAGCTTTTCGACAAGGAAATCCGCCCGGTCCACGAGAGCCTGGAAATTCCCATCGTGGCCACTTATGTCAGCGCTGACCGCACGGATTTTGTCTGGGTGCGGACGTTCAAAACCGCCGAGGAAATTCCAGCCAAAGAAGAGGCTTACTTCGCGTCTCCGGGACGGAAGGCCCTGGGCGACAAACCTACCAGCCACATCGCGCGGATGGACGTGAAGTTGGTGGAAGAAGTGCTGGAGACCGCAAAAGCGGCGTAGATAGCTATCAGCTATCGGCAGTCAGCCTTCAGCCACGAGGCATCGGAGGTTGATTCAATCTGAATCGTACGGTAAATGTGAACGTCTAACACTGGTGGTACCAGTGAAAAAGCCGACGGCCGAATGCCGTCAGCTAATTTGAGGAGAGATAAAAACCATGGACCAAATGCGTAGCTACACGATCAATAAGGGAATGATGGACTCTTGGATCAAATTGTTCGAGTCCGGAATCAAGCCGGCCCACGAGGCCGTGGGCATGCCTGTGGTGGCCACTTGGGTCAACGCCGACCACAACCAGTTCATCTGGGTCCGTCGGTTCCCTGATGGCGCCGACGTCCCCGCCAAAGAATCTGAGTTCCGCGAGTCGGAGGGCTTCAAGTCCCTGGGAACCCAGCCTGGCGACCATATTGCCAAGATGGACGTTCAGAACCTGGAACAAGGGAAGTTGGCGGCCTAGTAGCTGTCAGCAGTCAGGCATCAGCTGTCAGCTTTTTCCTGACCGCTGATTGTCCTGATTAATTGGGACCTGCGGCTTCCTTTCTCATCAGGATGTGGACTATGTCCGCTTCCAGGAATTCTTCTCCGCGCTCGGTGTAGCCGTGGGCCGCGTAGAAATCTTTGACGTAGACCTGGGCGTTTAGGATGTAGGTGGTCACGCCCTGGGCGGTGGCCTCGTCTTCCAGGAACTGCAGCAGGCGGCCCCCGATCCCCTGGCGCCTGTATTCCATGTCCACGGCCATACGGCCGATGCGCGCCGCGCTGTCTTCATCGCGGTAGAACACTCTGCCGGTGGCCACTACCTGCCCGCCTTGAAGAACGATGGCGTGGGTGGCGGTGGCGTCAACCTCGTCCAGCTCCTCTTCCATGGGCACCTGTTGTTCGCCCACAAACACCCGGAACCGCACGCCCAACGCACCCTCCATCTCGGCCTCAGTCTCCACTAGTTTAATTCTTAGTGTATCAGCCATCAGCGATCATCTTTCAGTCTTTGTATGTTAATCAAAAATCGCATTACTCCCCACCTCCCTACCGGTGAATTACCTTCACGCCGTTGGTCCGCCCTCCCCATAATAAAACAAAGCCCCCCTGGATAAGGGAGCTTTGTCTGTGCACCACATAAAAGCTGACGGCTGACCACTGAAAGCTTACGCGTACATTATGACGCCGCGGCCGACTTCCCCGTTGTCCATGTCGCCGTAGGCCTCGTTGATCTGGTCTAGGGAGTAGTGGCGGACCACCAGGTCGTCCAGGTTGAGCTTGCCGGCTAGGTACATGTCCAGCAGCTTGGGCATGTCGACGCTGGCGTGGGTGGAGCCGTAGTAGGTGCCGCGCATGGTCTTCTCGTTTCGGACCATGTCCACCGCGTTGATGCCGGCCTCAGCGCCCACGGGGGCAATGCCCACGATGGTCACGACGCCCTTCTTGCCGGCCATGTCGTAGGCGGCTTTGGTGGTGTCGGCCGAGCCGAAGACCTCGAAGGTGTAGTCGGCGCCCTTGCCGTCTGTTAATTCCCTGACTTGGGCTACCGGGTCCCGATCCGAGGCGTTGACCGTGTGGGTCGCGCCGAACTTCATGGCGAACTCTAGTTGGGCCTCGCCGATGTCCACGGCGATGATCTTGCTGGCGTTGACTAGGGCGGCGCCCATGATGACGTTCAGGCCGACGCCGCCGCAGCCGATGACGGCCACGGTGCTGCCGGGCTGGACGTTGGCGCTGGATGTGACTGCGCCGACGCCGGTGGGGACGCAGCAGCCGATGAGGGCGGCCTTGTCCATGCCGATGTTGCCGTGGATGGGCACGACGCCGGTCTCGGGGACGACTGCGTGCTCGGCGAAGCAGGCCGTCTTGCCCATGTGGTGGATGCGCTGGTCGCCCTTGTGCAGGCGGGTGGTGCCGTCGTACATGTTGGGGCCGGTGGCGCCGTGGTTGTCGCACAGGTGGGAATTGCCGGTGATGCAGCTCTTACAGCGCCCGCATGACGGGACGAACGAGAGGAACACCTGGTCTCCGGGCTTGACCGACGTTACACCGGGGCCGACGGCCTCGACCGTGCCCGCGCCTTCGTGCCCCAGGACTACGGGCAGGGCGATGGGAGCGTCGCCGTGCATGAAATGGCGGTCGCTGCGGCAGATGCCCGCTGCGCCGACCTTGACCAGGACCTCCCCGGCTTGCGGGTCGTCCAGCTCTACGTCTTCAATAACCAACTGGGAACCAACTTCGTACAAAACGGCGGCCTTAACCATGGGAAAGCGCCTCCTCAGCGTCGTAATCTTCTCATCGTGAGAGCGGGGGTATCATCTCGGAAGGGTGGGGGTGGTGTCAAATGGGGGTGTGAGATTCACAGCCGGATACTATTGTCGAGGATTTAAGGGGTGGCGAATCGGGGATTGCTGTGTTTAGGTTGGTTTGCCAGCCTGAACGCACAAGAATATAGAGGTCCAATATAAAGCTGCACCCGGTCAAAAGATGCGGGATGCCAATATTGTTCTATATTGCCAGCTAGGGGCCGATTGAAGCTAATTCTGTTCGGGAGTGTTGTCCGATGTTACGAGGTGTGCGACCAAAATGTGGCCATTTTTAGAGGTCACGCAACTTTGTGGATGATCTCCGAGGCCCTGGCGATGGCGCCATCGGTTGCCACCCGGACACCCTGGGACGACGGTCTCACCAGTTCAATTGCCTTATACGTGCGCTTTGATGTCATGGCGATCTTCCTAATCGTTTTGTGGATGCTCCACCGGAAAATCAAAATGGGAGCATCGGTCACCAAGCAGCCAAACGTCGGCTGTGCGCCCGTTTCACCCTACGCTACGCCGCCGCGGTAATGAGATGTAGAGTCCCTTGGCCCTTTCACTCCGGCCATTCAGCATCTGACGACGCCTGAGATTGGGCGTCCATACACAATCTCTTCGGTGCAAACCCGCGTCACCCAGCCCGACATCCAGGCTGAGTGGCGGCCTCCTCCGCCGGCTACTATTACCACTATGTCGTCGGGAGAGGCGCAGATGGGGACCAGCGTTTCCGGATTAGCCTGGTCGATCCAGTTGGGCCAGACCCGGTTCCCGTAGTGGGCTATGTCTTTCAGTTGGTGGACAGGCATGCGAGCGTTGGCGTAGATGTACTCCCGCACATCGGCCTTGGACAGGCCCGAGTTGGCCATCTCGGTGGCGTGCTCGGGGCAGAGGACCAGGATGATCTGGGAGCGCGTGCCCAGGTGGTAGTAGCCGGGGATGCCCACGCCGCGCATGTTGCCCGTTATCGTCCTCAGTACCTCGATGCCCGTGCCCACGGTGCTCTCCATGACGTTGTAGACGCCCAGGATGGCGGCGATGGTCACCGCGCTAGCAGTCGAGTCGTAGCCCAGCTCCACGTGCCGGGGTTCCCAAGGGCTTAAGTCCTCGTTCTCGCTGAAGCAGAAGCTGTAGCGGAAGGGAGTCGACAGCGTGGCCTTGTCCATGTCGCCGGGGATTAGCCCGCCCAGGTTTCGGATTGCTAGGCGCAGCGCCCGGCCGATGGCGGCGTTGGCGCGGTATCCGGGACCGAAGCAGGCGGCGTCGCCGTTGATGTTCAGTTCCTTGGCGATGGGTCCGTTGACGATCAACACCTGGGCCGCGCCGCCGGTGGTGACGGCATTGCCCGCAAGGTTGAACTCATCCCGCAGGGCCGCCTTCACGGCCGCCACGACCACGGGGAAGTGCTCGGGTAGGCAGCCGGCCATCACGGCGTTGACTGCCAGCTTCTCTAGAGTGACGTTGGAATTGCCGGGTTGGATGCGGCCCAGGGAATCGGAGGGCTCGCCGCCGTAACCGGAGAGCATCTCGCGGACCAGAGGCTCGGTGGGGGCGACCACGGGCAGGCCGTCGGTCCAGCCCTGCTCCCATAGGTAGTCTTGGATGGCGCGGAGGGAGTCCTTGATTCGGACGCGGCTGGATTGGAGTTGGTCGGCCATTTTTGTTATTGCCCCGCTTTTTAGGGTTGGTGTGGGGGCGGGTTAAAATCCGCGCCTAAGGGCGATGGCCGGTTGGCGCAGTGGATTCTGGCTTCCCCGGAATGAAGGAGGGTGGGCTATCCCATTTTCTCGAGGGGCGCGAAGCTGAGTAGCAGCCGTTTTACGCCTACGCCTCCCTCGAACTCGATGGTGACTTCGGTGTCGGAGACCGTTACGTCTATGCCGGTGACGACTCCCTCGCCGAACGAGGAGTGGCGAACCGAGTCGCCGGTCTGGAGGGTGGGTCGGGCCGTGGCGGGGTCGCCTCGGTTGATGATTGGAGTGGGCACCTGCCAGTCACTCCAGGACGGCCGTTTGCGCTTGAGGTCGCCCGGTTTGTCGAAGGAGTCGCCGTCTGAACCGGGGCCCGAAGTGATTAGCTCGACGGGGATGTCACGTAGGAACCGGGAGGCTTCGCCGGGCCGGGTGGCGCCGAAGATCGATCGGCGGAAGGCGCGGGTCAGGTAGAGCCGTTTCTCGGCGCGGGTCATGCCCACGTAGCAGAGTCTTCGCTCTTCCTCTAGCTGGTCCTCTGATTCCAGGGACCGGTTGTGGGGTAGCAGGCCCTCCTCCATGCCCACCATGAACACCACCGGGAACTCCAGCCCCTTGGCCTGGTGCAGGGTGATTAGTGTGATGGAGTCTTCAGCGCCCTCGTAGTTATCCACGTCCGCCACCAGCGACAGGCGTTCCAGCAGGGTGGCCAGTCCGTCGGGCGGGGTCTCGGCGTTGAATTCCTGGGCGGTGTTCCGCAGCTCCATGATGTTTTCCCAGCGTTCCTGAGGATTGTCGTCGCTCTCTTGAATGTGGGTACGGAACCTGGTGTCCTCCAGCACGCGGTCGACCAAGTCCACCACCGGGACCGTTTTGCTGAGCTCGATCAGCTTCTCCATCATCACCGCGAAGTCGGCGATGGACGTTGCGGCGCGAGCGGTGATGGCCACGGGACACTTCTCGTCGGCCAACCGGGCGGCGGCAACTTCCTGCATGGCCGCGAAAAGGGTAGAACCCCTTCCTCTAGCCCAGTCGCCCAGTTGCTGCATCGACTTGGCGCCGACGCCCCTAGCCGGCACGTTGATCACCCGGCCCAGGTTCACATCGTCGCTGGGGTTGTGGACCATGTGCAGGTAGGCCATCAGGTCCTTGACCTCGCGCCGTTTGTAGAAGCGGATGCCGCCCACCAGGCGGTACCGCGTGCCCTGGTGCAGGCAGGCCTCCTCTAGCGCGCGGGACTGGGCGTTGATGCGGTACATGACGGCGCAGTCGCCCGGCTTGTACCCGTCTTCGCGCACCAGCCGTTTGGCCTCGGTGATTACGAACGACGCTTCATCTCCCTCGTCATACGCCTCCCGCACTTGCACCAAGTCGCCCTTGGAATTGTCGGTGAACAGGTCTTTTTGGATGCGCTGGCCGTTGATGGAAATGAGGTTCTTGGCGGCGTCCAGGATGGTGGCGGTGGATCGGTAATTCTGGTCCAGGGCGATGGTCTTGGCCTTGGGATAGTCCTGCTGGAAGCTGAGTATGTTGCGGATGTCGGCGCTACGCCAGGAGTAGATCGACTGGTCGGGGTCGCCAACCACGCAGACGTTCTGGTGAGTCTCGCCCAGGAACCGGGCCAGTTGATACTGGGTGATGTTGGTGTCTTGGAACTCGTCCACCATGATGTATTGGTAGCGGTCGTTGTACTTCTTTCGGACCTCAGGGAACTCCCGCAAGAGTTGCACCGACTTCATCAACAGGTCGTCGAAGTCCAAGGCGTTGTTGCGGGTCAGGATCTCCTCATAGTGGTGATAGACCCGCGCGCAGGTCTCCTCGAAATAGTTGTCCACCGCGTTCTTGGCCATGGTCTGGGAATCCCACATCATGTTCTTGGCATTGGAGATGGTGCTGAGAACGGCGCGGGGCGGGTTCCGCTTGGGGTCGATGTCGGCCAGCTCCATGGATTGTTTGATGATGGTGGCTTGATCGTCGGCGTCGTAGATCGAGTAGTTGGAGTCCAAGCCCAGGTGATGCCCATCGATGCGCAATAGGCGGGCGCAGAACGAGTGGAACGTGCCCACGGTCAGGGAGTCGCTGCGGGAGCCCACCAGGCGGTCAAGCCGTTCCCGCATCTCCTTGGCGGCCTTGTTGGTGAAGGTCATGGCCAGAATGTTGTAGGGACTGACGCCGTATTCGCGAACCAGGTAGGCGATGCGGTGGGTGATGACCCGGGTCTTGCCGCTGCCGGGCCCGGCCACGATGAGTAGAGGCCCGTCGACAGTCTCGACAGCGTCCTGTTGCGCGGGGTTGAGTCCTTCCAGTAATCCTGAGCCTGTAGCCATGGGCAGATTATAGCATGACATAAGGTGGATTTAGGCTCAAAATCAGGCTATTTGCTGAAATGGAGATACGGCCGGCGACTGACATGGTCCGGCCGGTCTGCTCTAGAAACGGAACTATTTCAGGGCGGTGACGACCTCTTCCAGGTTGGAGATGGTACTGAGGAAAGGCAGCGCGGTGCTCAATGATGCGTCGTGAGCCTCCTGGTTAACCGAGGCGCAGCAGTCTCCGACAATGATCGTGTCATAGCCCATGTCGCAAGCCTGACGGGCGGTCCCCTCTACCACGAAATTGGTGGCGACCCCGGCCAATATCAGGGTGCCGATGCGGCCGGTGCGGAGAATCTGGTCTAAGTCGGAGGCGGTGAAGGCGGAGACTCCGCGCTTGCTCACCACGGCCTCGTTGGCCAGAGGGGAAACCCGGTCGTGGATCTGGGCGCCCCAGGTGCCTTCCATCAGGGCGTTTGTGCCGTGAAGTCCCTGGAATAACCCGCCATTGGCCGGCCGCTCGGGGTATCCGGCCCGGAACTTAACCGAGGCGTAAATCACAGTTATGCCGGCGCCCCGGGCCGCCACCAGTAGCTGGGCAGTCTTATCCAGGACATCGTTGTCAGCCACCATCTGGGCGAAGCCGAAATCCTTGAACGCACCCTCGGGATGGACGATGTCGTTCTCGTAATCCATAGCCAAAAGGGCCGTGTGCCGCTTGTCTATCTCTAAAGCCATGTCAGCCTCCCATATCCATTGAAAAAATTCCAACAAACTAAAACCGGACCATTACGGAACATTATAACCTGGTGTTTTAGACATGGGGCCAGTCTGATTTTCTACTTGGCAGAGTTGAACAACTTGTTGAAAAGGGACAAAATCTCCTTGAGGGCAAAGTAGTTGTCAGATTGGAGTTCTTATTTTGGAATCGATCGGATTGATCTGTTCGGTCTGCCACAAAGAGAATGAACCGGCATCCCAAATGTGCAACAGGTGCGGAGCCGAAATAGACCGTGACCTGCCGTCACTGCTGATCTTGGAATCGTTGTTCACCCGCGACTTGATCTGGGGAATAAACGCCGCCGGTTTGATCCTGCCGCTGGGATTGTTGTCTGGTGGGTTCTTGGCGGCCAGCCTCATCTGGGCCGACCAGGGTTTCTACAGCTCCTGGGGCTTGGGAGCCTTTGCATTGCTGGCGCTGGGCATGATCGCAACCCTGGCAATACTCCCGATGTCCCGAAGGGTCAAATCGATGTTGTTCGGTGTTGGGATCATAACCAAATTCGGTTTGCTGGTGACGGTAGCCGGAGTCTTGTCCCTGGGGTTTTATCTCTCTAACTGACTCCATCTGACTCCCGTGGGAATCGGTCAAAGATTGATGGCAGGGCGGCCGCTCTCAAGGTTTGAGCCGGCGTTCATATGACGGCCTTGGTTCCCGGTGATATAATCATCTACCGTTTGCGGAGTCGGCCGATCACGCCTCCCAGGCAGGTACCATCGAGTGTGCTGAAACGCAGCAAACACCGGCGGCTTGAGCAAGGACGGAAACCGTCTCAATCGGACTGAAATTCCCCCCATCGAACAGGTATTCCCTGAGGCTTGGACTTTTCAACAGGGGACGATCAGGTTAACGGCCCGGCCAGAGACACATAACGCTGCCCATGCTATCGCAAGGCAGACAGATAGGACGAGAAGACCGATGCAGAGATATACGCCCCAGAACCTGAGGACCCCCGGCCCCACGCCTATTCCCGACGATATTGTCGAAGCCATGACCAACCCAATGATCAACCACCGGGGCCCGGAGTTCGACACCCT
Source organism: Dehalococcoidia bacterium UBA2158 (assembly GCA_002328185.1). Classification (GTDB taxonomy): domain Bacteria; phylum Chloroflexota; class Dehalococcoidia; order Lucifugimonadales; family UBA3495; genus UBA9611. The sequence goes on along the minus strand of DCWQ01000033.1, from coordinate 49,251 downwards.
GATCAACAAGGCTACCGAGCAATTGAAGCAGGTGTTCATGACCAAGAACGACCTGTTTATCCTGACCGCGTCCGGTACCGGTTCACTGGAGGCGGCCATCGTTAATACACTGTCTCCTGGAGATCGTGTCATCGCCGCCACTGCGGGGGCGTTTGGCGATCGGTTCGTGGACATGGTCGAGGCTTACGGCGCCGACGTGAAGCGCATGGACTTCGAGTGGGGCGGTCCCATGGACCCGGGCGTGATACGCAAGGCGCTACAGGCCGAACCGAACATCAAAGCGGTGTTGGTCACCCACAACGAAACATCCACGGGCGTGACCCATCCGGTGGAAGAGATCGCCAAGGTCGTGAAGGGTGAGTTCGACAAGTTGCTGCTAGTCGACGCCGTGTCCAGCCTGGGCTGCATCCCCCTTCCGGTGGACGCCTGGGACTGCGACATGGTCGGTACCGCCTCTCAGAAAGGGTTTATGATCCCGCCTGGCCTATCTTTCATCAGTGTTAGCGAGCGCGCCTGGGAAGCCCAGCAGACCGCCAGCATGCCCCGGTTCTACTTCGACCTGGCCATGGCCAAGGATTACCTCGCCACCGGGCAGACTCCATTCACTCCTAATCTGTCGGCAATGTACGGACTCAGCCGGGCCCTGGACATCCTATTGGAAGAGGGGATGGAGAACGTGTTCGGACGGCACGCCACCATCGCCCAGTACACGCGTGACAGCGCGCGTGAGTTGGGATTGGAGTTGCTGGTTGCCAACGAGCAGTACGCCTCCAACACGGTGACCGCCATCAAGGTGCCTGAGGGCGTGGACCAGAAAGCGCTAATGGGCAAGATGCGAACCGAGCACAACGTGGTGCTGGCTGGCGGGCAGGGCCGGATGAGCGCCGGCATCTTCCGCATTGGCCACTTGGGGGACGTCGCAAAAGATGACATCATCGAAGTGATGGACGCTCTGAAAGTAGTTCTGCCCCAAGTGGGGTTCAAGGACTAGAGTTCCGCCCGCCTTAGACGCATCGATCAATTAAGAACAACTATTCTGGGCTGAAGTGGGGTTCATTCCGTAGGAACAAGGCCGCTCCGGTGGGATAATTGTTTCAAATAAAGATTCTTGCCGGGGTAGCGTGATCATCGCTCCGGCTTTATGTTACCCGGCTTCATATTATCCGGCTAACGGTGGGAGGTGCCGATAGTGGCTATTTCTCAGCTCGAACAAGCGATGGCAAACCTGAGGTTGAGCCTCGCTGAGATACGCGCAAAAGAAGACCACCTGGACGCCCTGATCAACCAGTTCCAGACCCAACTGCGCCGGCTGCCCCGCCAGGTGGTCTATGGCCAGGCATCCCTAGACCTGTCATTGGCCGCCATGGGCGAGATAGAAGAACGGCTTGACGACGCCGTGGTCACTCGCCGCAGGTTGCTGGCGATCAAAGACACGGCCACCCAGGAACTTGAAGCCCTGCAGTTACTGAAACGAGTTGACGAGGCTCGCTCCAAGGTGGCTGGGCTGAAGAACGGCGCAACTCCGGGTGAAGGCGTTGAAACTGAGATTCGTCAATTGGAAGCTTTCATCGCCGCCAATAGCCGTCAGGCAGAGCAGGCCATCACCGACCGGTTTAGAGAGCGCACCAACGGGGATCGGACGCTTAGTTAGAGAATCTGTGACAGAAAAATTTATGAATTTGCTTAGAGTCCTCTCTAGAGTTCCCCTTCCAGCCTGTTGATCACCAACCCAGTGGGAAGCTTGGGGAAGAAGAAAGTGGACTTTCGAGGCAGCCGCTGACCGCCGCCGACGATGCTCTCAAAGGCGTCCAACGGGAAGGGTTTCAGCAGGAAGACCATCTGTAGCTCTCCACTCTCGGCCTGACCCACCGCTTCCTCGTGGTCGTGCATGAAATCCAGGTGCTCCAGGGTGGCATCGCCCAGTTCGGGCCGCAGCACCTGTTCCTCAAGTACCCAGGCCTCTGACGCGGCAAGTGAACCCCAATTTGGGTCAACCGCCGAGTCTTTCAGCGTCAGCATCTTGGCGCCGCCGTTATCAATAGAGGCAAGCAGCCGCCGGTTGGCGCCCAACCGGTCTACCTGTTCTATCAGCGCGTCAGAATCTCCGGTCAAGGGCTCCGAGTCGAATAGCTGGTCCAACTTGGCTTTGATGTTCGTCAGCTTGTCCGCCGGGACATCGTTCAGCGTGCGGTGGTAACCCAGAACGACCAACCCTGGGTCGTCAAAAGAAATGAGCGTCATCATCACGAAGTTATGGGCCAGGTTGGCTGATCTGTTGTAGAGGTCCTCGGCGTGGCGGTCCAGTTGGTACTGCCGGGCAGCCTCATAGCGGTGGTGGCCGTCGGCAAGGTAGATGGGCCGGGTGGTGAAGAACTCACCGATCTGTTTCTGAACAGCGGGGTCGGCGATGCGCCATAGAGTGGTGGCGCTGCCCGATTCGTCTTTGGCGTCGAACTCGGGAGTGCCGCTCATCACCTGCTTGTAAAGCTGATCCAGAACGCCATCGGCATCGCGGTAGATCGACATTATTGGGCTGATGTTGGCCGACAGTGACTCCATCAGCCAGACCCGGTCTTGGATGGCCGGTGCCTGAGTGAACTCGTGGGGCAGCACCTGGCGCGTCTCGTAGTCCTCCAAGCCCACCGAGGCGATGAGTCCCACCCGGACCATGTTCTTGCCGCCCATGAGGAAGCTGTGGCGCATCAGGTAGTAGCTGGGATCAGTATCCTGGCGCAGCACGCCGTCGGCTCTCCAACGGTCGAACAGGTCGGAAGTCGTTGCGTATTGGGCCTTGGCCGAGGTGTTCCAGTCCAGACCCTCGCCTGCCTCGAGATGGATGACGTTGTACTGGTTCCGGCCCTTGAGTTCTTCCTGCTCTTCCGCGTTGATCATGTCGTAGGGCGGGCACAGCACGGAGGCCATGTCTCCCACTGTATTCTGGTCGTATCTCCAACCTCTGAAGGGGCTTACCGCTGTCATTCAAACACCTGCATTCTTCTAAGGTTATCTAGCCTCGATTATAGGTGAACCCCCACGGCCAGTCCACAGCCGAAACGAAGGGACACGGTCCACGAGGGCCGGCGCCGTTCTTGTGATATACTCGGTGCTTGCTCAGGCACGGATAAAGATTCGAGATTATCAAGTAAACTCCCGCAAAGTCCCGATAAAGGCAGGTAGAGCCCATGGCTGGCCCAATCACCCATGTAGACGGCGGCACCATAACCAACGCCCAAGGCTTTAAAGCCGGGGGCACCTACGTGGGCATCAAGACTTACTCTGAAGACAAGATGGATATGGGGTTGCTGTTGTCCGACACCCCATGCGCCGTGGCCGGTGTGTTCACCAAGAGCAGCCTGGTCTCCCCGTCTGTGACTGTGAACCGTGAGACCCTTGCGGCCAGCGGTTCTGTGAGGGGCTTGGTGGTCAACTCGGGCATCGCCAACGCTGGTGTGGGCGAGCAGGGTTACATCGACGCCAAAGAGATGGCCGCCGTGGCAGCCGCCGGACTGGGCGTGAAACCTGACGAAGTGCTTGTATTCAGCACTGGCGTCATCGGCGTTGAATTGCCCATGACGCTGATAAAGAAAGGCGTTGACGAGATAAAACTGGTGGACGACGGTGGCAACGCGTTGGCCCGGTCCATGATGACCACCGACACCCGTACCAAGGAAGCGGCCGTGTCGGTCAACGTGGGTAGCTCGGATATCAACATCTGCGGGGTTGCCAAAGGTTCCGGGATGATTCATCCCAATATGGCGACCATGCTCTGCTTCGTGGCCACCGACGCCGCGGTGGAGCAGGACTATCTGCGCTCGATATTGCCCGACATTGCCGACAGCACACTGAACATGCTGGACATCGACGGCGACACCAGCACCAACGACAGCCTGGTGGTCCTGGCCAACGGGGCCGCGGGCAACACTCCCTTGAACGCTAGAAGCGCTGATGCCGGCACCTTTAGAGACGGCCTCTATGAAGTCTTGGTCCAGTTGACTCGTCAGTTGGCCCAGGATGGCGAGGGCGCCACAACTTTGATCGTAGCCGAGGTGCAGGGGGCGAAGAACATCGCCGACGCCCGGCTGGTGGCCAAGACGGTCACTTCTTCCCTGTTGGTAAAATCGGCGGTATATGGCGCAGACCCCAACTGGGGCAGGCTGATCATGGCGCTGGGACGCAGCGGGGCCGAGATGGTCGAGTCGAAGATAGACCTTTACATCAACGGCGTCTGCATCATGGAATCGGGCCGGCCGGTGCCCTTTGCCCGGGACTCCGTGGTTGCTCTGATGCGCGGCGACGAGGTCACTTTCGGAGTGAATTTAAATCTTTCGGACGGTCAGGCCACCGCTTGGGGCTGCGATCTCACCGAAGAATACGTGGTCATCAACAGTGCCTACACCACCTAGACTGTCCGTAATCACAAGCATCGGTATGAGCCCCTGCTCGCGTACACGTTTGCGTCCGATTTCCTGTTAGACATTCGGGCGTGGGATGGCCGTACCTCTGTTGAAAAACAAGACAGGGCGAACGGCAGTCTGATCGCAACTCCGGCGGCTTTCATGGTCTCCCTTCGGCAGCCGATTCCACACCCAGTCGACCCTATCTTGATCTGAGTTTTTGGTATGGAGAGAGAATTGGCAGGCCAACCGACTTCGGGCCACCCAATAGTGGTAAAGATCGGCGGCAGCACCCTTGGTAGTCACGACACCAGCCTCAGGGACCTGGTCCAGCTGCAGGAAGAAGGGCGTGAAGTGGTGGTGGTTCACGGCGGCGGCAACGTGATATCCCAATGGATGCAGCGTCAAGGTCTGGCGCCCCAGTTCGTGGGTGGCCTGCGGGTTACTGACGCGCCCAGCCTCGAGATAGTGGTCGCCGTTCTCACCGGGCTGATCAACAAGGAACTGGTGTCATCGATGCACGAGTTCGGAGGCCGGTCGGTAGGTCTAAGCGGCATCGACGCCTGTATGATTGAAGCCAAGATCGGCAACCCCGAGCTGGGGTTCGTCGGCGAGGTGACTGCGGTCAATGTCGAGCTGATTCGGTCATTGCTGGACAGCGGCTACATACCGATGATCGCGCCTCTCGGCGTCCACGTGCGCGACGGCTCCGAGAACGCGGGCAGCCCCCTGAACATCAACGGCGACACCGTGGCTGGCGAGCTGGCCCATGCCCTGGAAGCCGAGCAGCTTGTCTTCCTGACTGATGTTGGGGGCGTCATGGATGGCGGTGGCCGCGTCATACCGCGGCTGGACCGACGCCGGGCCGATATCCTCTTCAACTCCGGTGTGATTCAAGGCGGCATGATCCCCAAGCTGTCCGCCTGCCTGCGCGCCCTGGAACGCTCGCCCCTGGCAACAATAGTGGACGGACGCCAGCCTAATGCGCTTCTGGACTGCGTGCAGGGCAACTCCATGGGTACGACCATCATCAGCAGTTTCAGAGGTGGTAGGAAACGCGATAACGAAAACCCGGCGTAGTTCTATACGCCGGGTTTTTACTCCAATAGATTCTTCATGAGCTTCGATCTGACGAACGACAACGACCAGCCGGAGAGCCCGAATCTACCGGGTGTGTCGGAAGTTGTCCTGCTGCGGGTCCGAAACGGCTGCATAATCGCCGTTGGCCTACTCTTTGCTTTCTTGATCCTTTGGTGGTTGCGGACGGTCTATACCGACCTGCTGTGGTACGACAAACTGGGTTACCAAAGCGTATTCACCAAGATATTGGTGATGAAGATCTGGCTATTCATCGGCGGTACTGCAGTGACGGCGGCGGCATTAATCGTCAACTTCTATTTCACGTTCCGGTTCTCCCGGGGCCCATCCACCCTTCCTGTTACCGATGAGACCATGCGCCTTTTGCGGGCGCTGCTGGTTGCGGCGGTGGTGATCACCGTTCTGACCGCCGCTCCCGTGTTCGGATCGGCTGCCGCGGGCCGGTGGGAGACGTTCCTGCTTTTCCTGAATAAGGTCTCGTTCGGCGTGTCCGATGCAGAGTTCGGCAACGACCTTTCGTTCTTCATCGTGACGCTGCGGATGCTCAATTTCGTCCAGAGCTGGGTCATGGGCATCCTGGTTGTATCGGTGGTCATGTCACTGCTCTTGTATGCCGGCATTTTTGGGCTGCGGGGTCTGAACTTCTTCTTATCGCCACGGATGCTGAAGCACATCGGAATCTTGGGTGGGCTGCTGATGTTGAGCATTGCCGCCGGGCACGTCCTTTCCACCTATGAACTGGTTGTGTCGCAGGACGGACTGGTGGCCGGGGCCGATTATACCGACATCAACGCCCGCATTCCGGTGCTCTGGCTGATGACCTCCATCGCAGCCCTGGGCGCCGCGGCCTTCTTCGTTAGCAATTATTTCGGCGGCCTCCGGTTAATGGCCGGGTCGTTCAGCCTGTGGGTCATCATGGTTCTGCTGGCTAACTTGGCTTTTCCGGCGCTGTTCCAACGCTTCCAAGTGGACCCCAACGAGTTTGAACGGGAGCAGATCTACATCGAGCGGAACATCGAGTCCACCCGGACCGCCTACCAGTTGGACCTGGTCGAAGGGGTCGCCCTGCCGGCGGTCGGCGACATCGATGCTGACGTGATTGCGAGCAACCTGCCGGTCATCGATAACATACGGCTATGGGACGTGGAACCGCTGCAGGACGCCTATAACCAACTCCAGTTCATGGAGCTTTACTACAACTTCTTGAACATGGACTCGGACCGCTACGTCTTGGACGGGCGGTTGCGGCAGGTGCTGCTGGCGGCACGGGAGTTGGACCCAGACAACCTGCCAGCCGACGCCCGCAACTGGGTGAACCGCAGGCTCCAGTACACCCACGGCTTCGGCGTAGCCATGAGCCCGGCAACCGGATTCACTCCTGATGAAGGACGCCCCGAATTCTTCATCCAAGACATCCCTATCCGGGGGGAGATTCCGATCGAACGGCCCGAGTTGTATTATGGCGAGTCCCCAGCGCCCTTCGCCATCGTGAACAGCACCGCCCCGGAGATCGACCCGTCGGGGAGTGATCTGCACTATGACGGCGCCGGAGGCGTGAATCTGGGCTCGACTTTTCGGAGGCTGGCTTACGCCTGGCAATTCGCCGATATCAACATACTGCTTAGTGACCAGATATCGTCCGATACCAGGATCCAGTACCGGCGTCAGATCAGCGAGCGGGTCAAAGCGCTGGCGCCGTTCCTGACCATGGACGATGACCCATATCCGGTGGTGGATGGCGCCGGCAAAGTGTGGTGGCTGCAGGACGCATTCACCACCACCGGCCGCTACCCATACTCGACCATCACAGAAGAAGGCTTCAACTATATCCGCAATAGCGTCAAGGCAGTGGTCGACGCCTTCAACGGTCAGGTATCGATCTATGTCATGGACCTTAACGACCCGCTGTTGCAGATGTACCGCCGCGCCTTCCCGAGCCTGTTCTCGGACTTTGACCAGATGCCTGTGGAACTCCAGGCACACATCCGCTATCCCAACGGTATATTCTCGGCCCAGGCCGATATGTACCTGCGATATCACGTCACCGATGCCCAGGTGTTCTTCAACCAGGCAGAGCAGTGGGCCGTGCCCCAGGACACCCGGTTCGGCCGGAGTGGAGTCGAGATCCATCCCTCGTACCTGATTCTCCAGATGCCGGGCGGCGACAGTGAAGAGTTTGTGTTAATGTTGCCCTTCAGCCCGGCTGGGGATAAAAAGAACCTGGTTGGCTGGTTAACCGCTCGAAATGATGGCGAGCACTACGGCAAGCTCAACGCGTTCACCGTTCCCAGCGACCCACAGGTAGACGGGCCGGCGCAGGTGGAGGCCCGCATCGAGAACGACCAGAGCATCTCCCAGCAGTTCACGCTGTGGGACGGGGCCGGGTCTCAGGTGGTCCGAGGCCAGCTACTGGTCATACCGGTGGGCGATGCGATAATCTATGTGGAGCCTTTGTACCTCCAATCAGAGGTGCTGGCATTTCCGGAGCTCAAGAAAGTGATCCTGGCCGACGGCAGCAACGTCGTCATGGCGGACAGTGTCGGCGAGGGGTTGGCCATGTTGTTGGCCGATAAGGCGGCTCTCGAGAGTGAGCCCGTGGGTGAGGGCGTACAGGCAACTTCAGACACGGAAGACCTGGGGGGAATTGAGGATGCGGTCACCGATCTGGACGAGGCCTTGAAAGAACTCCAAGAGGCTGTAGAACGCCTACGCGAGTCTTTAGAATCAGGTTCGCAATAATCAATAACAAGAATGGGGAAGGAGACCGGCAATGACCAAGAGCAGTGATTGGATCGAGATTGAGAAGAAGTATTACGCCCAGACGGTTCGCCGCCAACCGGTGGTGCTGGTCAAGGGCGAGGGAACCCGTGCTTGGGACGCCGACGGCAAAGAGTATCTAGACTTCGTGGCCGGTTGGGCCGTGAATCAGTTGGGCCACTGCCACCCGGCCGTGACCAAGGCCATCGCCGACCAGGCCGCGACGCTGATGCAGGTCTCCAACCAGTTCTATAGCGTCCCCCAATTGCAGCTTGCTGAGACCCTGATCGAGAACAGCGCCTTGGACCTAGTCTTCTTCGGCAACAGCGGCGCCGAGGCCAATGAGGGGGCCATGAAGCTGGCCCGCCGCTACGGCAAACTCAACCTCGACGGCGCCTATGAGATCATCACGGCCCTGAACTCGTTCCACGGCCGCACAATGGGCACGTTGGCCGCCACCGGCCAGCCCCATTACCAGGAGAATTTTACTCCCCTGCAGCCTGGTTTCGTCCACGTCGATTACAACGACGTCGAGGCCATCATGAACGCCACCACCGACAAGACGGCGGCCGTTATGATCGAGCCCGTGCAGGGCGAGGCAGGCGTGATAATCCCCGCCGACGACTACCTGAAGCGGGTCAGGGCCTGGTGCGATGAGAAGGGAATCCTGTTGATCCTGGACGAAGTTCAAACTGGCATGGGCCGTCTTGGCAGCCTGTTCGGTTACGAGGAATACGGCATCGAGCCTGACGTCATGACCCTGGCCAAAGGGCTGGGCTTCGGCGTGCCCATCGGCGCGTTCATGTCTAAGAAAGAAAGCATGGCCTTGGTGCCCGGCGACCACGGATCGACCTTTGGCGGCAACATGCTGACCACCGCCGCCGCCTATGCAGGGACTAGGTTCCTGATCGACAACGATATTCCCGCCAAGACTAAGGCGATGGAACCCTACTTGTTGGGCCGGTTGAACGACCTGAATGGCCGTTTCTCCTTCATTTCCGACGTTCGTGGCAAGGGGCTGCTGGCTGCCATGGAGTTCGAGAGCGACATCTCGCCCCAGGTGCTCACCGCAGCCAACGAGGCGGGCCTCCTGCTGAACGCGCCCAGGCCCACGACTATCCGCTTCATGCCACCCCTGACAGTAACCAAGGAAGAGATTGACCAGGCCGTGGACCGTTTGGGCACCGCCCTGGCGACTATCTAGAGCTAGCTCAGAGAACGGGAGGTTGTCATGGCAAACCGAGAATTCTACGTGGTAATTGAAAAGGATGAAGACGGCTTCTTTGTTGGTGAGGTGCCTCAACTGAAGGGCTGCTACACCTAAGGAAAAACCCTTGATGAACTTATGGCCTACATGAAAGGGGTCATCGAGTTGTGTTTAGAAGATGAGGGTGATGGCGAAATACCTGAGTTCGCCGGCATCCATAAAATAGAAATCTAAGAAATCATGGCTCGATTTTCGACGTTACAAGCGCGGAATGTGATCAAGGTACTGGAAGCTTTAGGCTTCTAGGAGGTTCGCGGATAGGGAACCAGGCTCGATTTCGCTGTCCGGATTCCAGGGTGGTCATTGTTCCAGTGCATAATGGCCAAGATATTGGCCGGGGATTGCTATAGAAGATTCTGAGAGACGCACAAGTAACCCCAGGAGAGTTCCTGGAAGCATTGAATGGTTAACCAATATTTGAACGACTGGAATTTGGGGAGCAACCTTTAGAGAAATGGCAAAACCAAAGATCGTGTTGGCCTACAGTGGGGGACTGGACACCACAGTGGCGGTCCCGTGGCTGCAGGAGAAGTACGACGCAGACATAATCACCCTGACCATCGACCTCGGCATGGTGGACCTGGAATCCATCCGCCAACGGGCGCTGAGCATCGGCGCAACGGAGGCCCTGACGGTCGACGGCCGGGACACTCTGGTCAACGAATTCTTGTTTCCTTCCCTGCAAGCCGGGACGGTCTATGAAGAGAAGTACCCCTTGGCCACCGCCTTGGGACGCCCGCTCATCGCCCGCTACCTGGTGGAGGCGGCCAAGGAACACGGCGCATATGCTATCGCCCACGGCTGCACCGGCAAGGGCAACGACCAGGTCCGCCTGGAAGTTGGCATCGCTGCTCTGGGGCCGGAGATCGATGTCATCGCCCCCATCCGCGACTGGGGTATGAGCCGGGACGACGAGATCGAGTATGGCCAGGCGCGCAACCTGCCCATCAACGCCAACCGCAGCCGGTTCTCCACCGACGAGAACCTGTGGGGCCGCAGCGTGGAAGCAGGAGAATTGGAAGACCCCTGGTTGGAGCCCCCTGAGGATGCCTACGCCTGGACCAGCCCGGTGACAACCACGCCCGACGAGCCAGCCTACGTGGAGATTCATTTCGAGTGCGGCGTGCCCACGGCTGTCGACGGGGAGAGCATGGCCGGGACCGACCTGATAAATCACCTGAACACCCTGGCCGGGACCCATGGCATCGGGCGCATCGACCACGTTGAGAACCGCCTGGTGGGAATCAAGTCTCGGGAGATATACGAATGCCCCGCGGCGACGCTGCTGCACACGGCCCACACCGCCCTGGAAGCCATGACCCTGACCAAGGACCAGGCCCGCACCAAGGCACGTATCGCCCTGGAGTATGCCGACGTGGTCTATAACGGCCTGTGGTTCACCGCCCACCGGGCCGACCTGAACGCCTACGTCCAGAGCACCCAGCGGTTCGTGACGGGCGACATCCGGGTTAGGCTGCACAAAGGCACCGGGACGGTGGTGGGACGCCAAGCCCCCAAGGCTTTGTACAACCACGGCCTGGCCACCTACGACCGCTCCGACGAGTTCGATCACGCCTCGGCCGAGGGTTTCATCAAGATCTACGGCCTTTCGGTGAAGACCGAAAACCAGGTCCAGTCGGACTGAATCTGCAGGCCACGCGGGCTTTTGGAAAAAACGTGGACGCCAACCGCTCATCGTGAGCCCGTCGAAGGACCGTGATTGCCGCCCCGAGTCTCAGAGAAGCAAACAATATCCCTTCCTCCTGGCGAGAGGGAAGGTTAGGTTGGAGGCTTTCCCTAGCTGTAGGGGGCTCGGATGAACCCGGCCAACGCCCAGCGGTCCTTCGACAGGACCGATTCCATCGAGACTCTCGACCAAAGGTCGGAGCTCAGGATGAGCGGTTGAGGGCGCGGCTCACTGATAGCAAGAAAGATTTACCTGGAGGACCGATGACAGTTGCCGCCCGCATGAATGACCTGGGTACCGAGTCGGCATTTGAAGTGCTGGCCAAGGCACGGGCACTGGAGGCCCAGGGTAAAGAGATAATTCACTTGGAGATCGGTGAGCCTGACTTCGAGACCCCCCGGCATATCGTCGAAGCCGGTATGCAGGCCATCAGTGACGGGCTCACCCATTACGGCCCCACGGCGGGCCTGCCGGAACTGCGCGAGGCCATCGCCCGCAACAGCCGCGAGGTCCGGGGGGCGGACACCGACCCGGCCAACGTGGTGGTGACCCCGGGCGCAAAACCGATCATGTTCTACGTGCTCCTGGCCCTGGCCGAACCGGGCGTGGAGGTCATCTACCCCAACCCCGGATTTCCCATCTACGAGTCGATGATCAAGTTCGCCGGCGCCACCCCGGTGCCCATGCAGCTACTGGAAGAAAAGGGCTACCACCCCGACCTAGACGCCTTGCCCGGCCTGATCACCGACAAGACCCGGCTGATCATCATAAACTCGCCGGAGAACCCCTGCGGATCGGCGTTGACCAAGCAGGAACTGGAGACCATCGCCAGCGTCGTCAAGCAGCACCCCGGTCTGTACGTGATGGCCGACGAGATATACAAGGACATCCTCTACACTGGAGAGCACTACAGCATCTCGTCTATCCCGGGCATGCAGGAGCGCACCATCATCTTGGACGGGTTTTCCAAGAGCTACGCCATGACTGGCTGGCGCATGGGCTACGGGATACTGCCCGAAGAGTTGGTGCCCCATATCGTCAAGCTGGCCGTGAACAGTGTTTCTTGTGCTGCTTCCTTCACCCAGAAGGCGGCGGTGGCTGCTTTGGAAGGGCCTAGGGACGAAGTTGAGGCTATGATCGCTGAGTTCGGCATCCGCCGCAGGCTCATCGCCGATGGCCTACGCAGCATCCCCGGGGTCAACTGCCCTGAGCCCGAGGGGGCTTTCTACGCATTCCCCAGTATCAAAGAGACCGGGCTGACCAGCATTGAATTCGAGACCAAAGCCATGAACGAAGCAGGCGTTGCTCTGCTGTCTGGCAGCGCCTTCGGCGAATATGGTGAGGGGTACGTCCGCCTGTCCTACGCCAACTCACAAGACAATATCCAAAGGGCCATCGGCCAGTTGGACAAGATGGTCCGTAGCCTCTAGCCACTAACGAACGGAGATTGATATGAGCGAGGTAAAAGTTGTACATCCAGCCGGCCTGGAAGCTGAGATTCAGTGAGGGGCCATGACCCGGTTGGCCAGCGTTTCCGAGAAGTTGACCGGTTCCACAAGCATCCAACTGGCAGTGGCGACCATCCCGCCTCACTCTGCCTCTAGTCGCCACTACCACTTGAATTGCGAGTCGGCCATCTATGTGGTCAAGGGTCACGGTCGCCTCGTCATCGGTGACAACCTCGATAGAGAACTGGCCATCGGCCCCGGCGATTTCATCTACGTGCCGGCCGAGGCGGTCCACCAACCGGTCAACGACGGCGCGGACGATATGGAGATAATCGTCGCCCGCAACACACCGGTGGAAATCGTCGCGGAAGTGGAGACGACCAAAGCGTAACCTCGCCCCTACCCACGCCCGAGGCGATGGGCTATACTATCCGCGCTCAAGGCTACTAGCGCCAGATTCGGAGGACAGACATGGACCTGGGCCTAACCGAGATACAGCAGATGCTGAAGACCAGCGCCCAGGATTTTTTGTCCCGGGAATGCCCCCTGACTTTGGTCAGGGAGATGGAGGAAGACCCCCGGGGATTCACCGATGAATTGTGGCGGCAGATGATTAACCTGGGCTGGACCGGTGTGGCCTTTCCAGAGCAATACGGCGGCACCGGCGGCAACTTCGCCGACCTGGGAGTGCTGCTGGAAGAGATCGGCCGAAGCCTGGCCCCGGCGCCCTTCTTCTCCACGGTGGTCCTTGGTGGCATGACCGTCCTTGACGCCGGCTCGGATGCCCAAAAAAACGACTTGATCAGCCGTATCTGCGCCGGGACCATCATCATGACCATGGCGGTCCCCGAGGCTGCGGCAGCCTACGAACCTTGGGACATCCAGGCCACGGCCAGCCAACAGGGCGGCGGTTACGAGATCACCGGGATCAAACTGTTTGTTCCCGATGCCGAAGCGGCCGACGTGATAATCGTCGCCGCCCGCACATCGTCAGGCCAAGACCCGGCTGACGGCGTTTCCCTATTCCTGGTTCCGTCAGGCACTGCCGGACTGACCATCACGCCCATGCGGTCTGTTGGCAACGAGAAGGTGTTCGAGGTCAGCCTGGACAAGGTCAATGTGGCTGCAGATTCGGCGCTCGGAGCCGTGGACGAGGCTTGGCCCATCATTGAGCGAAGCATCCAGAGGGCCACGGCGGCGCAATGTATTCAAATGCTGGGCGGGGCCGAGGCCGTGTTGGATATGACGGTCGAATACGCCAAGGGCCGGACTCAGTTCGGCCGGGCCATCGGCACCTTCCAGGCCGTGCAACACCACTGCGCCCGCATGGCCACCGACGTTGAGGGCTCCAAGGGAGTTGCTTTCCAGGCCGTGTGGCGGCTGTCAGAGGGTCTGTCCGCTAAAAAAGAACTTGCTGTGGCCAAAGCCTGGATCGGCCCCGCATACCGCCGTGTATGCGCCACATCCCACCAGTGCCACGGTGCTATCGGCTTCACCAAGGAGCACGACCTGCAGTTGTACACCCGCAGGGCCAAGGTCCACGAGTTGACCTACGGCGACGCCAATCATCATAAAGAGATTGCCCTGCAGCACCTAGACGACGAATAAGCGTTAGTTGAACCACCGAAAATTGACCCCGGCCACGGAGACTGACACGGCATGACCACTACCACTGAATGTATTTTCTGCAACATGGCCCAAGACCCGATGCACACGGCCCCGGTCTACCGGGACGAACGGGTCTTTGCCGTTAAGGACATAAACCCCAAGGCCCCGGTGCATATGCTGATCGTGCCCAATATGCACATCGCTTCCTTGGCGTATGTGGGGCCCGGACAAGTGCCGATCATGGGCCACATGTTTGTGGTGGCTGAGGAGATTGCCCGGCGTGAGGGCGTTGCCCTCAGCGGCTACCGGTTGGTGCTCAACCAAGGAGATGACTCAGGACAAGAGATTGTCCACCCCCACATGCATCTTCTGGGCGGCAAGAAACTGGGAGCCATGGGCTAGAGCCCCGACTCCGAGTTTTCTTCAATGGCCGAGTTGCTCCAACGCATGCAAGACCGCCTGCATTCTCTGCCCGACGGCCTGCAAGCCCACATCTACCGCGTACGTGACGTGGCCCTTGAATTGGCTTCGCCCCATGACATCGACGCCGGACGCGCGGAACTTGGCGCACTTGCCCATGACGTATGCCGCGCAGTCCCCGGTGACGAACTGCTCAAGATGTCTGCTGACCTGGGGGTGACCGTGACCGATGTAGACCGTGACTTTCCGCTGCTGCTCCACGGCCCGGTGGGCGCTGAATTGCTCCGAAAGGAAGAAGACCTTACCGACCATGGCCTCTATGAGGCGGTGCGGTGGCATTCCACGGCCCACGCTTCGCTGGACCCCCTGGGAAAACTGATTTTCCTGGCAGACAAGTTGGACCCTCAGAAGGCGGCCGTCTACTCCTACCAAGCCAGGTTGCACGACATGGCTCTGGAGAGCCTCGATTTGGCGCTGCTGGAGTTTCTGTCCCGAGAAATGGTGGCTCGTATGGAAAAAGGAGAGACGATCCATCCGGCCAGCGTGGACGCCCGCAACAGTCTCATCCTGAGGTCAGAGAGCTAGATGTTGCCTGAGGGCGGGCTCTAGGCTCCGAGGATTGAACCTCAATCGGATTTGGCGCATCATATTCTTCAAGCAGTTCCAGAAGCGCTTGGAAACTGCTTGGTCGTGCCGGAGGAGGAACCCGGCTAGAGAGGTAACCGATGCAGATCAATCTGACTCCAGAAGCCATAGAGCACATAAAGAACAATGGCGGCCAAGCTGCGGTCGACCTACTATCGTTCACGAGTTGAG
This sequence comes from Dehalococcoidia bacterium UBA2158, assembly GCA_002328185.1. Lineage (GTDB taxonomy): Bacteria > Chloroflexota > Dehalococcoidia > Lucifugimonadales > UBA3495 > UBA9611. The sequence goes on along the minus strand of DCWQ01000033.1, from coordinate 33,756 downwards.
CCGGCAACTCCACTGAGGTATCGGTCGATACCAGAGTTGCCCGGCGAGATATTTCCCCGTACCGCAGTATCAAACAAGATGGCGTGGAATTATTCATATTGCCCAACCTCGCCCAGCATACGGCGGCCATAAACATCGACTGCAAGAAGTTCCTGATTTTCAAGAACCTCAAGGTCATGCTAGAGATGGATAACGGTCTGGTGTTGGGACGTCGTGCCTCCTGGGCTTAATGTCCAACGGCTCCGGTATGGCGCGCCGGTCGGTGGAAGCCCTGTTAACACCGGTGAGATAATGGTCGTATTCACTCCTGGGGCCCGGGAGCACGTCCAGAAACGCGGCGGACTGGCCGTTTTTGACCTGATCTGTTTCGACCATTGAGCGGGCTCCGCTGCCGAGATCACGGTCAGCACGTACCTGGGGCACAAAAAACCGTCCCGCTTTCGCAAGGTCTCTGCAGACGGGGTCAAAGTCCTTGTTGAAGGTATCCTTGCCCCCATGTGTGCAGCCTGCAGATACGCCGGGACAAATTCCTCTGGTTCAGCATGTTAAAGGTTGAAGCCAGGCTTAGCAACGGCGCGGTCCTCGGCAAAAAACCCCCTCCACTGGCTACCGTGCGGGACCAACCCTGGTCCTGGTGGCCCCGCTGACCTAGGAACAGAACGGTAAAAAGTTGAATGCCCTCTGCTATATTTCTCAGGCTTACGGCACGACTGACCTCAGCGGAGACGGAGGGACTTTAAATATGCACTTTGGAATAAACCTGGGTGGTGGCGATCGGCGGGACTAGTCTCGGAGAGATGGGTTGGCAGCCCGGCTGGCCAAGGCTCGATTGGCCAAAGAGATGGGGTATCACTCGCTCTGGACCGGCGCGGGCTACCTGAACAATGATTTCCACGCCCTGATGCTGCTGGCGCGAGTGGCTGCCGAGGCCCCGGGCCTGGAGTTGGGCATGGTGGCGCTGCTGCCGCTGTACCACCCAGTGGAGGCGGCAGAGCAGATATCCACCCTCGACGTGATTACCGGTGGCAAGTTCGTCCTGGCCCCGGCGTTGGGCTGGCGGGACTTTCAGTTCAAGGCCTTTGAAGTCCCTAAGTCGGAGCGGCTCTCCCGCTTCCGTGAGGTCCAAGAAATCATGGAGAAGCTGTGGAACTCAGACCGGGTCACCCATGAAGGCCGTCACTTTCACCTGGACGACGTACCTGGCGCAGGCTCTCCCATCCAGAAACCGGGGCCCAAGGTCTATCTGGCGGCCAACCTCGAGAAGGGCGTGCTGCGTGCCGTTAAGGAAGCCGACGGCTGGCTGGTCAGCTCTCGGTCAACTCTAACGACCATCGGCATACAGGCCCCTATGTACCGAGATGCGGTGAAAGAGGCGGGCAAACCGGGATACATAGCTGCCTGGCGCGAGGTTTTCGTGGCTGAGAGCCGCCAACAGGCCATCGACATCGTGCGTCCACAGGTGGAGTGGCTCTACAAAGACCGGGCCGCCCTGGGCCACAGCCAGGAATTACCCGAGGCCGACCGCATCGACGTGCCCTTCGAGCAGGTGCTGGAAGGCCGATTCATAATCGGCAACCCTGAAGAGTGCATCGAAGAGATCCACAAGTACCAGGAGCAGGGCGTGGAAGAGTTGATACTTCGCTCCCAATGGCCAGGCATGGAAGGCGACGTCACGACCAAGGCCCTCCGCCTATTCGCCGAGAAGGTCATGCCGGAGTTTGTTTAGTCGGTAGTTCGGCATCCTTCCGCGGAAGGACACCATGAGCGGGAAGGGAATTTACCGCGCTCATCCTGGGTTGAGCAATCGTCACTTACATTCGTTTTGGCATCAAGGATCGTCCTTCTAAGGATGGGTAATTGGCTTGATCAGTCGGCGAAATAATCCATTGAAACAACAAAGATCGATTGATTACGCGCTGGCGGCCAGCACGGCGCTCGGCGTGCTGGGGGTCGTATTGGTGATTTTGAGGTCCACCGGGTAATCCAAATTCGGCTCTAGTAGTGAATCAGAGGTACGTTGGATAAATTGGTGACAAGATTGGCCTGCAGGCGATCCTAAATATGTGGTATCGTATTTATCAGTGGCAGTATTCTTTAATCTCTCTGCAGGCATACTAGATCGGTCTACGGGTATCCATGGGCTCAACATCCCTCCGGGTTTCACTCAAGCATTCCGCTTCTTATCGTCTCTGTGATTAGTCTCTTGCCAACTTTTTTCATACAGGGAAGTCAAATATGAGTTACCAAGACAGGAATCTAACATGCGTGGAGTGTGGACAATCGTTCGTATTCTCGGCGGACGATCAGTCGTACCATGCCGAAAAGGGATACACGAACGAACCCAAGCGGTGCCCCTCTTGCCGTGAGGCAAGGCGCGCAAACCGGCCATCTGGCGGTGGTTTCGGTTCCGACCGCGGTCCTCGCGAGATGCACTCAGTGATTTGCGCAGAATGCGGAAATCAGGCCACGGTACCGTTCTTACCCCGCGGCGACCGGCCCGTCTACTGCAGCGATTGCTTCAGTCGTCAGGGTGGTGGCGGTGGTGGCGGCCGCTACTAAGCTAACAAACAGGGACGTCAGCCGTCCCCAGCCCACAATACAAGTATGAAATACGCCCTCAGCTTACACAGCTGAGGGCGTGTGCTTTTTCTAGTCCGTGGCTTTGCTAGGCGGAACCAGCGCCTAGGGCACGCCGATCTCGTTGCCTACAGCGTCTGGAAAGAAATCGGATCTGTAGATGGTATCCGCTTATTCTGAGCTCCGACCTTTGGTCGAAAGTCTCGATGGAATCGGGCCTGTCGAAGGACGCGCAGAAGTCAAAGTCCTACGAAAAACGCAGCTGCGCTACTTAGCGGGCGTGGTACTCTGGGGCCCGCTTCTCCACGAAAGACTGGCTGGCCTCTTTGAAGTCTTCGGTCAGGTGTAGTTTCAGGGGCAGCATCTGCATGTCGGCATCAGCCCCGGTCTGCACCCACTGACGCCGTGTCAGCTTCACCGCCGCCCTGGTGGCCAGCGGAGGCGACTTCAGAACCTTCTCCGCTAGTTCCTCTGCAGCACTAATGTGCTCGCCGGTGGGAACCAGCCGGTTGACAAACCCCAGCCGGTACAATTCCGCGGCGTCGATGTGCTCCCCTGTGATCGCCATTTCCGAGGCTATCTTGGATGGCATGAACGCGCTGACCTTGGCCCAGATCCTGCCCGCGGGCAGTCCCCTTCTGGTCTCGGTAATGCCGAACTTGGCGTCCTCCGAGGCAACGATCATGTCGGACTCGGCGGCAATGACTATACCCGCGCCCAGGGCGTACCCATGGACTGCGGCGATGACGGGTTTCCAGTTGATGGCGCGGCCCATGTAGCCCTCTGGGTTGGGGCCCCGCTCCCGGCGTGCGCTCTGCTCCGGCGTCATGGTCACAAGCCGCTGCTTGATGTCGGCGCCGGCGCAGAAACCCCGTCCCGCGCCGTGGATTATGGCCACCCAGGCTTGATCGTCTAAATCAAACTCCAGCAGGGCTGAATGCAGGTCCTCTTCGAACTGGTCATTGACCGCGTTCAGTGCCTGGGGCCGGTTGAGCATGATGTAGGCGGTCTTGCCCCGCCTTTTGTACATCATGGTTTCATATTCGGTGATTATCTGGGGCTCGCCTACTGAGGTTTCAGGTGATGTTTCGGGCATTGGTGCCACCTCCGGGTTTTACGTGCGGCGTTCCGAGTTCCGGGCTACCGTAGGCGTACAATCTGATAAATCAGAAAATTCGTTCGGGAAAACATTGACATGTTCAGAACAAGCGTTCTATACTTATTGAGCAATATTAGAACATTTGTTTTGGAGAAAGGACATGACTGCTTTAGACTGGCCAATCACTTCCAGCCCCGTTCTCGACGCCGTGCCCGAATTTTATCATTACGAAGATACGGGTTGTGAGGTTTCCGGCGCCTGCCTCGACTGCCCACTGCCTCAGTGCAAGTACGACGACCCGGCCTGGTTCCAACGCAACCGGCGTTTGGCTCGCGACTTCAAGATATGGTCGGCCATGCAGCAAGACGACCTGTCGGTAGAAGAGGCCGCGAACCGGTTCGCGGTCACCGTGCGCACTATCTTCCGGATCATGCGCCGCTGCCGCGACGCCGCCCTGATAGACCAAAAAGATCTGGCGGTGTTTGCCGCTGACTAGACAGTTTACGTGAGACCGGGGTTTCCCAGCCCAGATTCCATAAATCATGGAATCTGGGCTGTTTCTTTAGGATGACGAGATTTGTATGAAGAGCCGGAATCCACTGCGCCAACCGTGTGTCTATCTATATTGGAGTGACATCCAATCTGAGCCAGCGTGTCTGGCAACGTAAGAATGACTTGGTGGAAGGTTTCACGCAACGCAACGGAGTACATACCTTGATGTGGTACGAAGCGCATGGCACCATGGAGAGCGCGATAGCGTGGGAGAAAGCCATCAAAAAGTGGAGGCGGGCTTGGCTTGGAAGAAGGCGTTGATTTGGGAGACAAATCCAGAATGGTGCGACTTGTGGGAAGAGTTGGCTTGACTGGATTCCCGCGAAGGCGGGAATGACGAGAGCTACAGTTAGGACGCGTAACGTCATTCCTGCGAAAGCAGAATTCCATGGGGCCTGCTGGAGTCAAGGCACTCGGTGCCAGGTCAATGCGAATACTCCGCTAATTTGGATCCGGCTTTCGCCGGAAAGACGCAAGAAACGAAGTAGGCGCGCCCCGATTCACCGGGACGCGCCTACTTCATTGCTTGAGAGGAGCAAAGTCTGAGTCTCATGGCAGCCGAAAATCCCCCCTTTACAAAAGGGGGGATTTTGTGGGCCGTTATCGCTACTCCGCCGCCTGGTATTCCTTGATGGCTGGGATTACTTCTTGGCTCATTAGGTCTATGCTGCGCATGGCAACTTTGTGGGACATGAGGCCTTCACGTCCCCAGAGCACGATGGTACCTGGGTCGATCAGGTCGATGACCTTTTTGAGCTTCTTTATGACTGTGTCAGGGCTGCCGGTGATGATCTGGACTGTTTCCTGGGCCTCCTCGTAGGGCAGGCTGGGCCCGCCGGGGGTGATATTGGAGGCCGCTGACCGGGCTGCCTCCCGCGGTCCCTGGGCTGACGACCTGGAGATGTACCCCGGAGGCGCCTGCCAGTGGGGCGGAGTCACCCCGAACGAAGTCCCCAGTTGCCAGTAGAAGTTCTTGCCTTCCTCGTAGGCTTTTTCATCGGTATCAGCCACGTTTATCCTGATCGCATAGGCACGGTGCTCCGCCGTGGGAGTCCAGCCATCAGCCTTGGCGGTCTCGTCATACAGGTCGTAGATGCCCCGCAACAGGTTCATGGGCGGGGCCAGGGACACGTAGGGGTATCTGTGCCTCGCGGCCCAGACGATCGATTCAGTGGATGCCACGCCCGGTATCCAGATGGGCGGGTGAGGTTTCTGCAGGGGCAACGCCCAGGGATTGACCACTCTGTATTGGTAGTGCTTGCCCTCGTGCCGGAAGGGGCCTGGCTTGGTCCAGGCGTTGATGATCACATCGTGGGCTTCGTCGAACCGCTCCCGGTTGTAGATCGGGTTGGTATTGGTGGCGATGCTTTCCTGCCCGATACCGCGCACAAAACCGCAGACCACCCGGCCTCCGGAGAGGATATCGATCATGGCAACCTCTTCGGCAATGCGGAGGGGGTTCTCGTGGATGGGCAGGACATTGCCCAGGAAAGCGATCTTGCCTTTCTTGGTGGTCCGGGCCAGGACGGAACCGATCACGTTCACGGACGGCATCATGCACAGCGGGTTGTTGTGGTGCTCGTTGATCATGACGCCATCGAAGCCGGACTCGCTGCAGTACTGAAGTTCCTCGAAATACATCGAGTAGAGCTCCGCTGCTCTTGCAGGGTCGAAATACTCATTGGGGAACATCAGGTTGTTGTAACCAAGTTTTTGGGCTTTGTCTTGGGGGTACGCCGTGTACCCCATCTCGGTGAAGAACAGCACTTCGCGCGCCATGCGTAGCCTCCAGCCTGTCTACTTAGGGGATCCTGTCCCAGCTTGGGGGCAGTATGTGATTGCCTACCGGCAGTGTCAAGATGCATTCGGACGTCGTTTGAGAGCTTGACAGAGCATTACCTGGGAACCAGAATCAGCACCTGGCTAGACTCCAAATACCTGCCTGGAGGTAACCGGCGTGGCTTACAACACCATATTGCTTGACAAATCCGACCACATCGCCCGGCTGACCCTGAACCGGCCGGAGCGTCTCAACGCCCTGAACGAAGAGATGTTCGCCGAGCTCAACCACGCTCTGGAAGACGTGGCTTCGGACAAAGATATGAGGGTTTTCATCATCACAGGGGCCGGCCGCGCGTTCTGCGCCTCCGCCGACATCAAGGACGAGAGCCGGGGTGGCGACCAATTGCTGGGACACAAAGACTCCTACGAGACCTACCAGTTCATTCGCGCCATGCCCCAGGGTGTCACTTCCAAGCTGCACAACCTGGACATACCGACCATCGCCATGGTCAACGGCCTGGCCATCGGAGACGGGTTCGACTGGGTGCTGGCCTGCGATATCCGGGTAGGCTGCGAGAACTCGCGGTTCATGAACGCCTTTCTACAGATGGGACTGGTCTCCAACACTGGTTCCACATGGCTCTACAACCGGGCCATGGGCATCAGTAAGGCTCTGGAGCTCCTCTACACCGGAGACTGGCTTGAAGCTGAGGAAGCCAAAGAGTGTGGGGTGCTAGCCCACTTGGTCACCGCCGACAAACTGGAAGAGACGACCATGGAGTTGGTGCGGAAGATCGCAGGCAAAGCGCCCATACCCAACCGGATCGTCAAAGGCATGATGTACCGGGGGCTGACCCAGACGTTGGATGACCACCTGGCTGAAGCTGCCCAAGTTGAGGTACTTACCCTCACCAGCAAAGACCACATCGAATCCCTGGCGTCATTCAGGGAGAAACGAGCCCCCATCTACAAGGGCGAGTAGCGAGGAACCGACATGGCCAGCATGCTGGAGAAATTAAAAGGGACTGTGGGGCAAGAGGCCATTTTTCAAGCCCCCGACGAGATGGGCCGTTCATCGCTGCGCCAGTACGCCCTAGCCATCGGTGACTTCAATCCGCTGTATTCCGACCGCGAGTTCGCCAAGGCTTACGGGTTGCCCGACGTCATGGCTCCGCCGACGTTGATCTGCGACACCTGGCAGTATGTGGACGGCGACATGGACGACCGGGGCGACCTGCTGGGTCGGGGGCCCATCCGCGAGCTTGAAGGTCTGCGGGCCGGCAACGAATACGAGTTTTTTCAGCCGATACATCCGGATGATGTGATAACCGCCCACTGGACGGTCAAGGATGTTTACGAGAAAACTGGGCGCACGGGCTCGATCATCTTCCAGGTGATCGAGACAGCATTCTACAACCAACGGGAAGAACTCCTCGCCCGGAACACCGAGACAATGTTCTACAAGCCAGAGGCTTAGCATGGCTGCGCAAACGCGGTACTTCGAAGACATCCGGATCGGAGACGAGATCACGCCTCTGGTCAAAGAGATCGGCATCGCCCGGATGATGGCCTACGGGGCGGCGACCTGGGATTTCATCCGGCTGCACTACGACGCCGATTACGCCCGGAAACTGGGTTTCGAAGCGCCATTCGTCGACGGCCAGATGATGGGCGGGTTCCTGACCCAGCAGGTGCAGGACTGGGCCGGGCCGGGAGCGTTCCTCCGCAAGCTGGCCTTCCGCAACCGAGTCATGGCCTACCCAGGCGACTCACTGACCTGCCGCGGCTTGGTCACCGATGTGTCAGCCACCGACGAGGGAGGCATGGTGGAATGCGACCTCTGGATGGAGAACCAACGGGGCGAGAAAGTGGTGGATCCGGCCAGCGCGCTGGTGCGGTTCCACCTGCGGGCGGGTAGCTAGCCGCATGCTTCATGAAGGAACTCTTTCCGGGCTCAAGGTTATAGAGCTTTCTGACCAGATCTCAGGCCAAGTGGCCGGCTCGTTCTGTACCCGGTTGTTGGGTGACGCCGGGGCCGACGTGGTCAAGGTTGAGTATCCGCAAGGAGACCCACACCGCAAGAGCGGCCCCTACCCCGGCGGCGTGCCCGACCCGGACTGGAGCGGGTTGTTCCTCTACCTGAACTCCAACAAGCGCGGAGTGTCCCTGGATATCGAATCGCCGGGAGGTCGGGCTGCTTTTCTGGAGTTGGTGGCAGCTGCGGATTTCCTGGTTTTGGGCCAGAACAGTTCGGAAGTAGATCGACTGGGCCTGCGCCGGGATAAGTTGTCTGAAGCCAATCCTGGACTCATAGTTACGACCATCACTCCCTTCGGCCTCACCGGCCCCAACAGCGCCTACCTGGGTGACGACCTGATTGCCATCAGCGCCGGAGGCATGGCCTACGCCACGCCCGGCATCCCAGACAGCGTCGGCAACCCCGACCTGGAGCCGCCACTGCGCTCTAACACCAACATGGCAGGCTATCTGGCGGGTGTCCAGGGGGCCATGGCCAGCGTTGCTGCTCTGCTTTCGAAAACAATACACGGGACCGGCTGCGAGATCGACCTCAGCATGCAGGAGGCGGTGGCCGCGGTCATGCCCTTTGAGCTGGCCCACGCCTCCTACCACGAAGCCAAGCCCCGTAAGCCGGAGATCTTTGGGGTGATGCCCAATGCCTACCTGCCCTGCCAGGACGGATACGTGGTGGTGATGGCGGTGATGGAAGCCCACTGGCGCAACCTGATGGACCTCGCCGACAACCCTGACTGGGCCGAACTCGAAGTGTTCTCGTCGGGGGTTGAGCGGGCGCGGAACTGGGACGCTTTAGAGCCTTTGCTCTTGGAGTGGACCATGGCCCACACCGGCGCTGAGATCGCACAATTGGCCCAGGACCGGGGCATCCCCTGCTTTCCGGCCTACACCGTGGGCCAGATGGTGGACTCGGCCCACGTAACCGAGCGCGGTTTCATGGTGGACATGCAAGGGCCCGGTGGACAGAAGTTCAAGCTGCCGGGCTATCCTGTCCGCCTCGAGCGCACGCCTTGGCAACTCTTTAGGCCGGCGCCCAAGCTGGGCGAACATACGTTGGAAGTATTGGGCGAGTGGCTGGGGTATTCGGCGGAACAGCTCTCGGCAGCGGGGGCCAGATGAACGCGTTGCCGCTACAGGGGATACGCATCGCCGACTTCGGTCAGATAATCGCCATCCCCTACACCGCGCAGATGCTGGCTTGGCTGGGGGCCGAAGTGGTCTTGATCGAGACCGAGCAGCGGCTCACGACACGCATCTGGCCGCCCTTTGCCGAGGCAGAACCGGGCGTCAACCGCAGCGGCGGTTTCAACATGGTCAACTCCAGCAAGTTGAGTTGCACCCTGAACCTGCGAGACCCCGAGGGGGTGGAGTTGGCCAAGCAGATCATCTTGGTCAGCGACGTGGTGGTTGAGAATTATTCCAGCGGCACCATGGAGCGCATGGGCCTGGGTTACCAGGATGTGCGCAGCCTACGGCCCGATGTTATCTACCTGTCGTTGGGGGCCTTCGGACGCACCGGCCCCATGAAAGACCTGGTCGGTTTTCACAGCGTCATCAACCTGTTCAGCGGATTGGCGTCCGTGACCGGACACAGGGGCTCTCACCCGCGGATCATGGGCGGCCTGTTCCCCGACGCCTTCAGCGGCTGCTATTGCGTGCTGGCGTTACTGGAAGCTCTGTACCACCGGGCCAACACTGGAGAAGGGCAGCACATAGAAGTTGCCATGACCGAGGCCCTGGCCACGCTGCTGCCTGAAGCGATCATGGAATACACCCTCGACGGCACGGAGCCGGAACGGGTGGGCAACCACCACAAAGAAAAGGCGCCCCACAACGTGTTCCGCTGCCAGGGCGAAGAGAACTGGGTGGCGGTCTCGGTGGAAGACGATGCCCAATTTCAGGCCATGGCCCACGTGTCGGGAAATCCTGGATGGGCCGACGACGTCAGATTCTCCACCCCTGAAGCACGGCTAAAACATCAAGACGAGTTGGAGCCGCTGATCCAGCAGTGGGTAGCGCGGTTGCAGGTTGAGGATGTGGTGCAGAAACTACAGAATGCGGGAGTGCCCGCCGGGCCTGTGTTGGACTCGGACCAGGTGTTGTCCGACCCGCATATGATCGAAAGAGGCTTTGTGCAATTTCCTGACCACTCGGTGGTTGGTCCCCGACCGTTGGGCGCGTTCCCGTGGGCCGTGGACGGCGGCCAGCCCGGAGTCGCCCGGAGCGCGCCGTTATTTGGTGAGCACAACGTGAGGGTGCTGCAAGAACTGCTCCAAGTGCCCGACGTTGAGTTCAAGCGCCTGATGGAGAACGGGGTGATTGCCTAGGCGAAGCCGTTCTGACCAAACATGAGGGCCGAGATCGTTCTAAACATGACCCGAAGAAAACCGGAGTCGAGATGAGCAAAAACATAATTGAAGTAGATCCAGCCAAGTTTCCTTGGTTGGACTTGAACCGGTACACGTTTTGCATGGGGGCCGAGAACGGCGGCATCCTGTATCTGTCAGGCCAGACCGCCAGTGAGTATGACCCAGAGCTAGGACGCGTGGTCTGCAAGGGAGACCTGCTGGACCAGACCAGGGTGATCTACGAGAAGTTGGCCGTGGCGCTGGAGGCGGCTGGTATGACCTTCCAGAGCGTGGTGCAGACGGTGGACTACGTCGACGCCACGGCCCTGCCGCTATACCGCCAGACCGGCGCCATCCGGAAGGAGTATCTGGGGGAGAATAATGCATTGGGGGCTACCGGCATTTGCGTGGAGCGGTTGTTGCGGCCCGACGCGTTTATAGAGGTCAGCATGGTCGCTATGAAGGGAGAGAAAAAACCGATCAACCCCGGATGGGACCGCTACGGGCAGCTTACTTATGTGCCTGGAGTGGTGGTGGACGATGACTTCGTCTGGACCTCCGGGTTCGTGGGAAGCGAAGATATCAACGGCCAGGCCAACTACCCTCAAGACACCGCCCGGCAAGTTGAGCTTACCTACGGCATCATCAACAAGGTGTTGGACGGCGCCGGCGCCAAACCGGAGGATGTGGTCAAGACCCTGGACTACATCTCGCCCCAGTGCCTGCTCCAATACCCCAACACGGCGGACGTACGCCGAGGATTCTTCGGAGACCGGCTTCCAGCCTCGACCAGCATCCCGGTCAACCGGCTGCTGCGGCCCGAGGGCCATGTGGAGATCGAAGTGGTGGCGGTGAAGGGCGGGACACGGGAGGAGATCCGAGTGCCTGAATGGAAGGAGAACTACGGTTCCCTAACCCAGAACGCTGGGGTCAAGAAGGGCCGTCTGCTCCAGATATCGGGGCAGTCCTCGGTGGACCACACCACCGGCGTACCGGTCGGCGGCTACGATATTGTCGCCCAGACTGAACAGGCTTACAGCAACATCGCCCGGATCATGGAAGAAGGTGGTTATTCGATGGATGACGTCTTGAACACCATCGAATGGGTCGCCCCCAACGGGATGATGGACTACCGGAAGGTGGGTGAAGTCCGGCGGAAGTACTTTGGCGACCGGTTCCCATCGGCCACTGGTATATCCATGCACCAGATACTGGGCCGCCCGGAGCAGTTGATTGAGGTCACGGCCGTCGCGGTCGTCTAGGGTCAGTCTCTAGGAACCATCTAGCTGCGCGTTCGAATTCCTCGCCTCGTAGGTGTGGCGCAAGATAGTCTGTGTCATAGCACCAGAATTATATGATGGGATTCCCCTGCTAACCACGCCCCTACCGTCACCAGTACTACACCCGGGTGGTTTCCCGATGTAGGGTGTCACTGAAACAAGAGAAGCCCCTCGAGTGAGGAAGTTTTTGGCATCTTTGGTACTGGGTAAAGAAGGTTACAGTGGTTTCTTGGCCAACAAGAAGAGCACCCCACTCATGGATCCCAAGCCACCTAGTATCAACCAAGCAATCATGTAGCTGCCTTGCGTGTCAAAGATAAACGCTGCGAACAGAGGCGCTGCTAACATGAACAAATACATCGGTGCACTGGAAATGCCAGTGATTGTTGCGAAGGCGTTTGGTCCAAAATACTCAGCTCGTATAGCTACAGTTAAGGGATTACGGCCGCCAAAACCAGCACCGAATAATACCGCAAACAGAATAGCCATCGGCATGCTTTCGGTAAACACCGCCACAGTAAATCCAGCGGCCTGGATGAATCCGAAAACGGCGATGGCCACTCTGGTTTCCATCCGGTCACCCACGTATCCACCTATCAACTGAAAAGCTGCCGCAACTCCCATCATCACTGAAAACACGTAAGCCGAAGACTGCAAAGACATCTCTTGGTCTGTAAGCATCGGTACTAAGTGCACGGTCAATGTCGCAAAAAGCATGCTGGAGAAGGCATGGCCAAAAGTAATTAACCAAAAAGCACTGGTGCGAATTGCTTGACTCGCCGTGAAGTCAGGTTGATCTCTACTACCGATATCTTGTGGAGAAGTCCTGACAACTTCAATTTGACTGATCGAGGTATTCGGAGATGGATCACCATCGGGGCGTTCAGCATAGTCTTCGGGCCGTTCACGAATGAACCTGGATATCGGAAAGGCCAAGGCCAGGAAAACTATTCCTATCCACAGGGCTGTCGTACTCCAACCGAAGTGGCTAGGAGTGACCGCCCACGCGAGTATCGGTAACAACAATAGGCCGCCCAACGGAGACCCTTCTGCCGCTACCGCCATTGCCAAACCGCGTTTCCGTATGAACCACCTGTTAACTACCGTCATGAGCGGGAGCCAACTCCCTGCTGCCGTGCCCAACATGATCAGTCCATAGGAAACATAAAATGTCAGTAAGTTGTTGGTACGGCTGAACAAGACAAAACCCAGACCGGTGATCACTAGCCCAATAAATACCATGCGCCGGGGACCCAAGCGGTCGATGAGGTAGCCGAGTAAGGGGCCAAGTATGCTGCCTTCCAGTTGGGCGAGAGAAAATGCGCCCGTTAACTGCGCCCTGCTCCAGCCAAAATGCATCTCGAGAGCTTTGACCCATACACCAACTCCGCTCCATACCGGACCGCTGGCTAGGCCAATTACCAGTAGAGCAAGCCCGGCTAGCTTCCAACCATAAAACATTCCTCGCATGCGGTGGTTGACCTCTTGCAAAATAGTAGTGCTAGTGACATCGAAGGTAAGCGGCGCAACTCTAGTTTAATGCCGAGATGTGAAGTCCGCCTGCATTTGATTATTCTCAGACCAAGTCATGAAACTTCTCCCTTCTTCAGAAAGGGCCCCAAGAGCCGACCGGGCGCACCCAGAAGATACGCCCGTCTATGTCAATTTCGATGACCCCTGCCGGGGAAGTCTCCGTAGTTGATGATTAGACACCGTTCGTCGTGGTGACTAACATATCGTCCGACCAGCGACTTTAATACCGTAATGGAGGGACATTATGCTATTTCACATCTCATGCCATCACACTCCAGAGAACTGCGGGGTTCATCGTAACCCGACCGCTGATGACGGTGCTCCCACTCCAACTATCACGGATTGGGGAGCACGGTGCCAAGAAATCGGAGTTGCATACGTCAAAGGAGGCATAAACGGACCTCAACACAATCATTTCATGTTTGTAGAAACGGACGACATGGATAAATTGCGGGCTCTAATGCAACCCGTTATGGGATATTGGGACATCCTAATAACCCCTGTAGTGGATTTGAAGTAACCTACGTCACCGGTCGTTAAGCTACTGCAATCGACCTAATCCCAAAACCTTTGGTCGACGTTTGGCAATGTTGGCCAGAGAAGAAAGCCCGCAGATTTCGGTCTACGGGCCTTCTTTGTTTCTAGAATCAGCGGTGCCGAAGGTCAGAGTCGAACTGACACGGGGTCACCCCCACCGGTTTTTGAGTTTGATGCCATGCCTAGCCAGAAATAGGCATAAGTGGTCATAATGGGCAAAACTGAGCCTACAACCTGGTCAGAAATGGTCATAAGCACAGGAAGTGATCAGGCTTTCAGTCACTTTTGAGTCACGTTTAAAGGGGCAGAACTGACAGCGTCACCAGCAGTGGTTCTCTATCGCCGCCCTCGTAATCTCCGCTAGCACCAGCGGGTCGACACCGCTGCTGGGTGCCCGGGTAAGAAATGTATTGATGGTCGCGCATTAAGCTAGCCGCTCCGCCTCTGTCTCAATGGCGTCTGCATCTGCTTTGGCGTCCACTTCTGCCCAGATGTTCTCGTATATCTCTTGCTCCGTGAGTCCATTTTCCCAAGGTGCATCGGCCACCACCGGCCATAGTGCCAACACAAGTGCGGCCACCGCGACGACCAGCGTGACAAGCGATATTTTGTGGCTGACTGCATGGCTCGACCTCTAGTTAATCTGACGTCCTGTCTTCTTGGGGCAAAATCACGCGCGCTTCCTTGTCGTAGACAGTGAAGGTGCAGGTAGTTGCCAGAGGTTCAATTACCATCACCCAAATATCTTTACCGACATATTGGGCGTTTGTGGGTTGTTGATGCAGGAAACATTGTTGGGCCCGGTAATTAACGGGACGAGTTTCATAAAGAAACCCGATGGTCAGATTTATAACCGTTTCCTCATCAAGCAAGGGAACATCGGGCGTCGGTGCGGGAGTCGCGGTACAAGCCAACGTCATCAGCGCGACGAGTGCTAATGATATGGAATTTAGATAGCGTATGGCGGTAGTCTACACGGCCAAGGCATGGAAGGGATCGATCCTGTGCAGGACAATAAAACCCTTGCTTGGCGGACGGGGGCGGCGGCGTGTTTGGGGTTACACGGCTAAGGGGATAGGGTCTTTGACCAAACCGGCCTACTTCAAAGGGACCGGCGCCAATTGACCAAGGCCCAAGCAGTGGGTAGGGCCAGCGATGCGATATATAGTTTGACCAAGTCGCCGAGGATGAAAGGATAGAGGCCAAACTCCAGGGCTTTCCCAGGGAAGAACAAGCCTAACTGTATCAGTCCGGGAATGTACAGGATGATATTCCCTGCCAACATTGCGAGAAAAATCCACACCCTCCTATCCAAACCATGCTCGCTCAAAAATCCGACGACGAATGCCGCTGGAATGAAACCTATGATGTACCCCCCGGAAGCCATGTTCCATACGAGGCCGGACCCGCCGGTTGAGAAGCCAAAAATATATCCTGCGGCGCTGGCCTGAAACAATAAATTGTCGGGGCTGCCTGCGAAAACCGGCATGAAGCTGCCTTCGACTAAATAAAGGGCAAGGACGGACGCGCCGCGCCAACTACCCAGGGCGGCTCCGGTAAGCAAAACTGCCAGAGTCTGCCCTGTGATGGGCACCGGAGTAAAAGGCAGATGAATAACGAACCGGGCCATGAAGGAGATAAATAAACTGAACCCTACGATCAACGCCACATCCCTGGCTATCCGGCGACTTAAATCGTTTACCGGGATAATAGAGTCAATCAACGCCGCGGTTGGAGTTTGATAGAACAACGGTTATTTTTCTCTAGCTTTGACTAGTAGACGTGTTATGGATTAGGTAGCGCCTGGTGGTAGTTTACACGGTCAAGGCATGGAGTAGGCTGCGGCCCATGATGATCAGCAAGAATATTTTCTCTTCTTAGCCGTGGTGGCATTGGTCTTGGTTGCTATATGTACAGCCACTCAACCGTCATAACTAATCATCAAACCCCGATATTCCAGCGATCCCCGTCCAAAGTTCTAGGCTAAGTTCCACGTTCCCGAAGAAGAACCCGACGGCCCATCCCAAAGGCTTGTCTAGCGATATGGCCATCGCTTCGGCCACCACATTGTTGGACTGCAAGACCCACGAACCGACGGAACCCACCCAGAAGGTGCGCCCGTCAATGTCGATTTCGGTGACCTCCACCGGGTAGGCCATCATTACTTGTTGGCCAGGTAATCGCTAGGCTTGATGCCGGTCTTGTAGACGGCTTCTAACTCGTCGTTGCTCAGCTTACCCATCGCCGAAACCTCTTGGCTCCAGCGGTAGGCAATCTTATTGTCCACGGGCAAGGCCGTACTACGGAACTCGGAAAGTTCGCCTCACCGTCACTAGTGCCGCTGTAGTTTCCGGATGTAGGTGTCGTTAAAACCCTAGAGCCCTCTTAAACGAGAGGGCTTGAGGGTTCGTTATTCTCAATCGACCTTCAAATGGCTATATCGCACTGACGGGGGTTATAACGACGTCCCAATATCCTATAACCGGGTGCATCAATGTTTGTAATTTCACCATATCGTCCGCTTCTACAAGCATGAACCCGCTATGCATGGGAGGGCAACTACCGCCCGCCACAAATTCTACGCCAACTTCCTTGCATCGGGCCCGCCAATCTGTAACTGGAGGTGTGCCATCACCACGATGTACAGCGCAGTTGTTCGGTGTGTGATGTGATGAGATGTGAAATTGCATATTGTCCTCCAAATCTATGAAAAGATTGGGGGACTATACGATAGATCCGCCTAATCGTCGAAC
Source organism: Dehalococcoidia bacterium UBA2158 (assembly GCA_002328185.1). Lineage (GTDB taxonomy): Bacteria > Chloroflexota > Dehalococcoidia > Lucifugimonadales > UBA3495 > UBA9611. Next base: position 17,261 of record DCWQ01000033.1, on the reverse strand, counting down.
CCTGTCATTGGGCAAATCACCACCCACAGTTCTATATTAAATTAGGTTTTACCAAAGAAGAATCCAACGGCCCATTCCAGCGTCACCATCACCCTAGACCTGTATTCCCACGTCCTGTCCAACATGCAAGATGAGTTGGCCCGGGGCTGTGGCCAACCTTCTGAAGCGGTAGTTGAAATTTCTACAATCGTAGAAATTGGGTACTGTGTATTGTTGTACACATCGTTGCCTGTGGGCAACAATAGCACCGCTGGGCCGTTCTAAATAGGGACTGAGGGAGTGGGATTGATGTTAGTGATATTCTCGGAAGACCCAAAACCGGAACCGGACGAAGAATGGGATTGCCAACCATAAGAGGATAAAGTGCCAAACATGTCGACGTAACCCAGACCATTTGATCGACGTTCGGTGATTTCCGTAAAAGAAGGCCCACAGACCGAAATCTGCGGGCCTTCTTTTACGCCTACAACTGGCGGAGGGAGTGGGTCGAACCCACGATAAAGTTGCCCCTATAACGGTTCTCAAGTGCGTTGCCACGCCTAGCGTGAAATGGTGCCACGTGTTGCAACGTGTGGATTTTATGGCTAAAACCCGTCCCAACCTAGTGCCACGTGTTGGAACGTGTGGCCACATTTTAGGTAGCCGTTCGGATAACCCTACACCCCGAAATTTTGTCGCCCCTCTTTAAGTAAACAACCATCGCTACGCCATTGTTGTCGCCCCTGTTAGCATCGTGATGGATGACGGCTACCTCATCGTTCTCGTAGATTACTTCCAAATTATCTATAGCCATTTCTCCAGAAGAAGTCCAATCCAATGTCTCTTGTTTGCCTATATCACGTATGTTGGACACGAACCTGAAATCGTCGGTGAAGAACTCTCCGATTTTGCTGGAATCTTTATTGGCAAAACCTTCCTGCCATACCTTGTACACTTCGGAAACTGAAACCATTAGTATCCCTCCAACGCTAATGAGTTGGCGGGACTCTACTACAGTGACAACTAATCATCAAACCAAACCGTGTGTAAAATATCGTCACACGCAAGTGTCGTGCACGCGAGGTATGAGCATGGCTATAGTGAATTTTCTCTCAGACATTCGCAACGCAGCAATTGCTAACGCAGTGATTGTCGTCTTTCACGTCTATATCGCTTTCGCGGTCGAAGGAGTAAGTTTCCTTGTCATCGTCCTTCCGATTGGCGGCCTGATTGCTGCGGCATATTTCGTCAAAGGCAAGATTGGAGCCGCTTTACTTGCTATTCCAACAATTGGTTATCTATTCGTTGTACCAAGCATGTTTGAGGCATTAACAACTGGGCAATCGGGTGGCGATGACCACATTGGATGAGGCGTGTACATACTAGTCCCGTTCTGGTTATTCACTATCCTACTAAACATCATGTCTATCGTTGCTGAGGTACGAGGAACTAGCAAATACGCAAAAGACTAATCATCAAACCCTGAAATCCCAGCAATCACCGTCCTCAGTTCCAGGCTAAGTTCGGTGTTGCCGAAGAAGAACCCGACGGCCCAAGGCTAGGACCTTGACGCTCCGGCTGCCGATACCCCTACCCTCTAAGTACCCCCTCCCCCGGTGGCTTCCCGATGTACCCCCGGTCTCTTATCTATCTACCTCACCTCCGATGTATAGGGCCTTCTATTGGAGCTGAGGTTTTAAGCACCACTTGTAGGTAACCCTAGGCCAGTTTCCTTCTTTGATTGCCGGAAGGCGTTCCACTACTCCGTCTTCTGCCAATGTGATTAATGCCTTAGTTACTTGGTCTACCGACGACCGTGGACCCGGCATGGCATTCACGATTTCCCTACTAGATAGAAAGTCTGCAGTAAGAATATCTTTGGAATGGAGCGTTTGTCGGTCCTGAGGGTCAGGATTAAGGGTCTATTGAAAATAGTGTCGGCAAAATGTCGGCAATTAGTGGTTATGTGCGGAATTCTTAGTGATTGGCTGACTAGGCAATATGGCGGTTTCGTGCCTGAAAGTGGCGGAGAGAGTGGGATTCGAACCCACGATGAGGTTGCCCCCATACCGGTTTTCGAGACCGGCGCTTTCGTCCGCTCAGCCATCTCTCCGGGGCCAGTATTATAGCTGATGGATATTCGTTGGCGCACGCCCTTAGTTCCTCGATTTCCAATTGTGAAAACCTGTACAAGCGCCCGTCTAACCCCTCATTTGTGAATAAAGATAGTTAAGATTTTAGATAATTAGGGTTGCCTGGGCGGCTGAATCCGGTTATAGTTGGAGTGAATTCGTCGTACGCCTCGCCAAGAGAAGTCAATCGGAGTTTTCAGGGCGCCAGGGTTATCATTGCGGCGATCACCGGGAGCATAAATGTTAACTCAGCAACAGCTTGTCGAGCGGATGCGGGAATGGGCGGTTAGGGTTACTCCGCAGCGGCTGGCCATCGCCGAGGTGGTCCTAAACTCGTCCGACCACCCCACCGTGCAGCAGATTTATGAGAGGGTCAAAGGGCATTTCCCGTCCATGACCCTGGCCACCATCTACTCCACCTTGGGCGTGCTCCAGAAGAGCGGCCTCGTCCAGGAACTGCCGTTCCAGAAGATGTCGCGCTACGAGCCCAACATGGAACCTCACGTCAACCTGGTGTGCATCGAATGTGAGAACGTGATCGACGCGGACACCGGCAACGACGTTCAGGACGTGGTTGTGGGCCTGGGTCAGCAGATAGCCAACAACTCTGACTTTGAAGTCGCCTGGCAACGGGTCGATTTCTATGGACTTTGCCCCCGCTGCGTAGAAGCGAAACGCCGGGGCGAACTTTCCGAAGTATAAATTCAGGCATAGCGAGTGACTAGGAAGGCCGCCCCGAAACATCGGGACGGCCTTCTTTCTGTCACCCATAAGAGGAGGCCGACATGGTCACCGGGGTTATTGGCGTAACTTTCTGGACCGACGGGCTGGAGCGCATGTTCGATTTCTACCACGATGTGCTCCGCTTTCCGCTACACTCCCGCCATGAGGACTTCATCGCCTTTGAGCTGGGTGAAGTGAGGTTCAACATCGGCCGGCATAGTGAGGTCTCGGGTCAGTCTCTGGACCCCTTCCGGTTTATGCCGCACCTGGGTGTTGAAGACATACACGCCGAGGCCAAAAGACTGGCTGAGGCCGGGGTAGAGTTCATCCGGGAGCCGGAGCGAGAAACCTGGGGCGGGTGGGTGGCCACCTTCAAAGACCCCGACGGCAACGTGCTGCAATTGTTGCAGTTAGTCTAGCAAAACCCCCGACGCCAATTTGTTGCAACTGTTGCAGTTGGTCTAGACTGGGCCTATATGACATCAATGGAGAACGGGGAGGACGGCATGGCTAGTGAAGAAAGGATCTTGCAGGCGGCGAGGTTCTTACATGAGGCCCACCGGGAGCGAGCCGCGTATCAGCCCATACTCGACGATTTCGCGCCCCGGGATATCAATGAGGCCTACGACATTCAAGAGGCGTTCCATGAATTGCTGAAGCCGGAACGCGGGGCGATCGTAGGCTACAAAGTCGCCCTCACCACCACCGTGATGCAGCAGATGGTCGGCTTCGGCCACCCTGCCTCGGGCGCCGTCTTCACCAGTGGCGTGCACCATTCGCCGGCCACCATCAACAGCTCGGACTATGTGCATCTGGGCGCCGAATGCGAGATAGCAGTGCTGTTGGACCAGGACCTGCCCGCCTCAACCGCCCCCTACGACCGTGATAGCGTCGCCGGGGCTGTGTCCGCCGTGATGCCGGCTTTCGAGCTGATCGAAGACCGGGGGGCTGACTACTCCAATCTGTTCTTCCTGGGCGTGGCTGCCGACAACTCGTGGAACGCCGGAATCGTGCTGGGTGAGCCGGTCATCGACTGGCAGGGCATCGATCTGGTGGCCGCCACCGGGAACATGACCATCAACGGCCAACCGGCGGGCGAAGGCAAGGGCGGCGACGTGCTGGGCCATCCCCTGGAAGCCCTAGCCTGGCTGGCCAACAACCTGGCCGAACGCGGCCAAAGCCTCAAAAAAGACATGATGGTCATGACCGGCAGCATAGTAAGCACCAAGTTCCTGAATAAGGGGGACGAGGTCGGGTTCGTGATTGATTCGCTGGGCGAGGTAAGACTGACCGTCGCCTAGTCGATCAGCATCGCATCGCCAAAGCTGTAAAACCTGTACTGCTGTGTGATCGCTTCCTGATATGCAGTCATAACCCCCGCTCGCCCTGAGCTCCGACCGGAGGTCGAGAGTCTCGATGAAATCGGACCCGTCGAAGGACCCGCTCCGCCCTGGCCATGCTCAACAAATGCAGAAACCAGCATCAGCAGGCTGGAGCGGGGTAGATGAAAATTGGTGACCATGGCGTCGACCAGGCGGAAGGGGTGGCCGGGGAGGATGAAGAGGCTGGCCTCGGCTTCGGTGGCTGTGAGTTTGCTTTGGCCGCTTTGCTCCAGGTCATACCCCGCCTGTTCCAGAACCCGCACCGAGGTTGTGCCCACGGCGATGATGCGCCGGCCTTCCCCCTTGGCCCGGTTCAGGGTCTCGGCGGCTTGGCTGTCTATCTGATAGTGCTCGGTGTGTATCTTGTGCTCGGTTGGGTCTTCTTCGTCCACCGGCTTGAAGGTGTCTAGGCCCACGTGCAGGGTCACGAAGACCGTCTCCACTCCCAGATCTTTGATCTTCTCCAGCAGGCTGTCGGTGAAGTGCAGTCCGGCGGTGGGGGCTGCCACGCTGCCTGGCTGGCGAGAGTACACCGTTTGGTAGCGCTCCGAGTCGCCCAGCCGCTCTTTGATATATGGGGGCAGCGGTGTGTGACCGAAACGCTCTATGCCCTCTTCGTTGGAAAGCCGGACTGTTTTGAGTCCGTCTGGATGCGCGGCTATGACCTCGACTGAAAATCCCCCCGCGGCGGCGGGAGATTCTTGCTCCTCAATCTCCACGACCACGCCCGGTCGCAGTCTCCGGCCCGGCCTGGCCATGGCCTGCCAGGTGCCGTCGACGAACCGGCGTAGCAGCAGAAATTCAACCTTGCTGCCCGTGTCGGCGCGGCGTCCGTAGAGCCTGGCGGGGATGACTCGGCTCTGGTTGAAGACCATAACGTCGCCTGGCCGCAGGTACTCCAATAGGTCGGTGAACTGCCGGTGTTCCAGCGCGAGGGTGTCCCGCCGCATGACCATCAGGCGCGACGAATCACGAGGCCCAATGGGAGTCTGAGCGATGAGCTCAAGAGGCAGGTGGTAATCGAAATCGCTGGTGCGCATAGGCGAGCGGTCAACCATCAGCGATCAGCTGTCAGTTTTTCGGAAACGTTGGCTCCTGACAGCTGACAGCTTATCGCTGTTAGCTCGGCCTCCCATGGATGCTGATGCGGGTGGCGGTGAGGGTATTGACCAGCAGCATGGCGATGGTCATGGGCCCCACTCCGCCCGGTACAGGGGTGATGGCGGCGGCTTTCTCGGAGACCGCCTCGAAGTCCACGTCGCCGACCAGCCGGTAGCCCCGCTTCCGCGACTCATCGTCGACCCGGTTGATGCCGACGTCGATCACCACGGCGCCCTCCTTGACCATGTCGGCCGCGATGGCGTTGGGCCGTCCGATGGCTACCACCAGGATGTCGGCCTGGCGGGTGATCTCGGCCATGTTCTTGGTGCTAGTGTGGCAGACGGTAACTGTGGCGTTGGCCCCGTCAGCCCGCTGCATCAATAGCAGGGCCATGGGCTTACCCACAATGTCGCTGCGGCCGCAAACGACCACGTTGGCGCCCTCAGGGTCGTGTCCATTGCGCAGTAATATCTGCTGTATGCCGGCGGGGGTTCCGGGCACAAAGTCAGCGCGGCCCTGGACCAGCTTGCCCACGTTGAACGGGTGCAGACCGTCCACGTCTTTGCCCGGGTCCAACGATTCTATGATCAGCCGCTCATCGATCTGGGGCGGCAGGGGCAACTGAACTAGGATCCCGTGGAAACGGGGGTTGTTGTTCAACGACTGGACGGTGGCCAGGACCTGTTCGTCGGTCGAGTCAGCGGGCAGCAGTATCGAGTCGCTGAACATGCCGACCTCGTCGCAGGCCCGGCGTTTGTTGCGTACGTAGATGGCTGAAGCCGGGTCATCGCCCACCAGCACTGCCGCCAGGCCGGGGGTGATGCCGTGCTTTTGCTGCATCTCAACCACTCCAGTGGCGACCTCCCCCCGAATCTCTTCCGCCAGGGCCTTGCCATCCAGGATCTTTGCAGTCAATCGGACCTCGAGTATTTTCGCGGATATTGCGCCGCAATTTTAGCACGCACATAGGTGGGATTTGATTGAGTGGAGAGGGTCAATCTATACTTGTGACATGCGCATCTGCTCGCTGTTGCCCAGCGCCACCGAGATCGTTTATGCCCTGCGACTGGGAGACGATCTGGTGGGCGTGTCACACGCCTGCATTACCCGGGTGCCACCGCCACCAAGGCGGTGGTCAGCCGAAGCGTGCGGCAGATCACCCACCTCTCCAGCGAAGAGATTGACGCCATCGTGCAACAGGCTCGAGCCAACGGCAACCCCCTTTATTGGATCGACGGCGACCTGCTGAGAGAATTGAAGCCCGACTTGATCATCACCCAGGAATTGTGCGAGGTCTGCGCCATCGACAGCGGCTCGGTATTCGAGACCGCATCCAAGGCCCTCGACTATCAGCCCGAGATACTCACCATCCGCCCTAATGTCGTGTCCGACATCCTCCAAAACGTGCGCAAGATCGGCGCTGCGACCGGTTTTGGGCAGCGTGGCACCGAGCTGGCGGATTCGCTGCAAAGCCGCATCAAAACGGTGGTGGAGGGCGTGGCGGACGTGGAAAATCGGCCCAGGGTGTTGTGCCTGGACTGGCTAGATCCGCTGCGGAACACCGGCCAGTGGGTGCCCGAGTTGGTGGAGATGGCCGGCGGGGAAGAGAGACTGGCCGTGACTGGTGGTCTTTCCAGGGAACTGACCTGGGGTGAGATAGTTGATTACGCGCCAGAGTACTTGATGGTCATGCCCTCCGCCTTTGGCCCGGAGCGGGTGCGTGCGGAAACGGCGGAGAAATTGACCAACTTGAAGGGCTGGAACGAGCTGCCAGCGGTGCAGATGGACCGGGTATTCCTCTTTGACGGCCGCATACCCACCCGCCACGGCCCCAGGGTAGTGGATGTACTGGAAGGGTTGGCCAAGGCGATGCATCCCCAACGTTTCAAGGGCATCTCAAGTTATGAAGTGTTAGTGAAAGACCGGCCGTAACACTGACGCCCCAGCCCCCATATATTTAGCCCGTCCCAATGATGAAATGATCTCAGGGACGGCGAAAAACCAAACGCAGGGACCGGGACGTAATATTAAGCAACACACCAAGTGGCCCGACCGGTCAAGCGTTATCAAGTAAGCAGAAACTTGATACGCCGGCCCTACTGAGGGGGCTTCTCAGAGAAATGTTTCAACCAATCAGCAAAGTTATAAATCTAAACGACCGCGACATCTTGCGCACGGTCGTCCTGCCGATAGTAGTGGCCACCGTGGCGCTGGCGACCGCGTTCATCGGCGCGATCATCATCGGCAGCGATAGCGGCATTGATGATGTGAACCTATTCGTAGAGCGGCTGTCCGGCGATTCCGGCGGGTGGCTCGGCGGCCTCGTGGGAGCGTCAGCTCTGTTTGCTCTGGCGGCGGGGATGGCCTCGGCTGTGAATCCCTGCGGGTTCGCCATGCTGCCGGCCTACCTGGGCATGTACCTGGGCGACGAGGCAGGCGGCCAAGCCCAAGAGGTCCAGCCGGTCAAGCATTTCGGCCGGGCGATACTGGTGGGACTGACTGTCACGGCAGGATTCGTCCTCCTCTTTGGCCTGGTAGGGGTAGTGATAGGGTTGGGCGCCAGCTTCATAGGCGACCTGCTGCAATGGCTGGGCCTGGTCATCGGAATTGGTTTGGCACTGGTTGGAGCGTGGATGGTGGGCGGCGGCAAGCTGTACACCGGAGTCGCGGCCCGGGCGGCGAGTCACATGGGCAACCCGGCCCAGGTAAGCATGAAGGGATACTTCATCTTCGGCATCAGCTACGGCACCGCCTCATTGAGCTGCACCCTGCCCATATTCCTGGCAGTGGTGGGGATCAGCGTGGCCGGCCGGGGAGCCGCCTCTGTATTTGGTGACTTCGTTCTGTTCGCACTTGGGATGGGTCTGGTGATCATGGCCCTGACTCTGGGAATGGCCTTCTTCAAGACAGCGATGGTAAGAGCGCTTCGCAAGGTTTTGCCGTACATCCAGCCTCTGGGATCCTGGCTGATGGTCATTGCCGGCACCTACATCGTCTTCTACTGGCTAACAATCGGAGGTCTTCTCTAGGATGAGATTCGCATCATTATAAAAACGGCTGGTCGCCGGCACGATCTTGGCGTCAGCTTCAGTAATAGCCTGCACCAGTCAGGTAAATTCGGCCCCATTGAGGAGTCCGCTGAACGCCTCGGACCCCACATTCGTGGCAGACACCGGCCCTGGACCCTCACCCATACTCGAACCGGACGTTCTTTACCAGGCCGAGTTGGACGGCGCCAGGTTCGATAGGAGGGGCTGGGACACCGATTTCAGCCGACACACAGTTCCCTTTGACAGTATCCTGTCGGGCGGAGTAGGCCGGGACGGAATCCCGCCCATCGACAATCCGACTTTCGAAACCATCGAGGAAGCCGAGTCTGTGATGGACGCGTTGGAGCCGGTGGTGACCTTCAAGATTGGCGGCGAGGCTAGGGCCTACCCGCTGGCGATCCTAACCTGGCATGAGGTGGTCAACGACGTGGTGGCGGCGTGCCCGTCACCGTGACCTTCTGTCCGCTTTGCAACTCAGCGTTGGCCTTCGAACGGACGCTGGAGGGCAAGGTATTCGACTTCGGGTGTCCGGCAACCTCAGGAACAGCGATCTGATCATGTGGGACCGGCAGATCCATACCTGGTGGCAGCAGCTTACCGGCGAGGCCATCATCGGTGAATTGGCTGGGCATCGATTGCCGTTCATCCCCCCACAGATCATCTCTTGGGCCGACTTCAAAGAGGCCAACCCTGGCGCATTGGTGCTGTCCCGTGAGACCGGCTTCAGTCGCCTCTACGGCAGCAACCCCTACAGCGGTTACGACCGGGTCGACCGGCCACCGTTCCTATTTGACGGTGACCTCGACGAGCGTCTGCTGCCTAAAGAGCGGGTTGCGGCCTTCGACATCGGCGACGTTTCAGCCGCATTCCCCTTTCGGGTTTTGGAAGTGGAGGGAGTGGTCAACTATCCGGTGAATGGGACAGTTGTGGTGATCTTCCATAAGCTAGGCACCGTATCCGCCTTGGACCACACGCTGATCGTCGACTCGGATGACGTCGACGCCACCGGGGTCTTTGACGCAAATATCGACGGCGAGAGATTAACCTTCAGCACAATCAGCACAAACGGAGACCGGTTCGTTGACGACCAGACGGGCACCTTCTGGAACATTCTGGGCGAGGCCGTGGAAGGCGAGATGGCGGGCAAGTCGCTAACACCCATTGCCCACGGCAACCACCCCTAGGTCGCCTGGGGCGCGTTCAACCCGGATACGTTGATCTACCGGGGAAGTTGATAGCTGTCAGCTTCCTTGCCAGGCATGTACCCCCCAGGTAGAATGGCCCAAACCATTCTGCGGGGGGTATTTTCTTATGTACGACAAGCCGATGCTGGGCTTGGGCCAGGCACAGGACGCAATTGCTGCCATCTTGGCTGAGGCCAACAAGGAACCGGACCGGCCCCTGGCCATCGCCGTCGTCGACGACACGGGCAGCATGATCAGCTACGGACGCATGGACCGCTGCCGTGAGGTCCCCAAGCGCATGGCCATCCGCAAGGCCTATACCTGCGCACTGTCTGGGCAGGACTCCAAGGACTATGCCGAGCGTCTGGCCGGCCAGGGCCGCACCGTGGCCGAGATGGGAGACCCCATGCTGGCCGCCGTCCAGGGCGGTGTGGTCATCCTCCATCCGAGTAGCGGATCCATCATGGGCGGCATCGGCGTGAGCGGCCTGGCAGCCCAAGAGGACGAAGACCTGGCGAAGGTCGGGCTGAAGGCGATGAAGCTTTAAGCTGTCAGCTATCAGTGGTCGGCTTTCAGCTTCACCTGCCAGTCGAAAAGGTGGTTTGGTTGGAGTGGGTTGGTTGCTGAGGTTCGCGGAAATCCCTCAACCTCCCTTTACGAAAAGGGGACTCTATCTCCCCTCTTTGTTAAAGGGGGACCCGGGGATTTTACCTGCATTGACCAAAACTCGCTGCCCGAAACCAGCCCTCGCCACCGGCAGGTGAAGCTGACCGCTGACCGCCGAGACTAAAAGGAGCAACCAACCATGGCTAACCCCAGAGCAGATTTCTCGCCCATATTCGACCGCAAGCCTTTGAAGCTGCCCGGCGGCGCCCGTGTGGCGGTGTGGCCGGTGATCAACGTGGAAGAGTGGGACATAAACGAGGCTATGGCCCGCACGGTATTGCCAACGCCTCAGGGGGTGTCGGTCATCCCGGATATACCCAACTTTGGGTGGTTCGACTATGGGCTGCGGGTCGGCTTCTGGCGCATGAAGCAGGTGTTGGACAACTACGGCATCAAGGCCACGGTGAGCCTGAACGCCTCGGTTTGCCTCAGCTATCCGCAGATCGTGGAAGAGAGCGTGAAATCCGGATGGGAGATGCTGGCCCACAGCTACATCCAGCGGGTGATCAACAAGGAGCCCGACGAACGGGCTGCCATCCGGAGGACCATCAGCACGATACAAGAATTCACCGGTAAGGCGCCCAGGGGCTGGATGGGCCCCGGTCTGGCCGAGACTTTTGACACGCCGGACATCTTGGCCGAAGAGGGCATCGAGTACGTTGCCGACTGGTGCAATGACGACCAGCCCTATCCCATGAAGGTGAAGTCGGGCAGCCTGGTCGCCCTGCCGTACACCGTGGAATTGAACGATATACCAGTGTACCTGGTGCAACACCACCGCTCGCCTGAGCTATTCGACCGGGCCAAGGACCATTTCGACACCCTGTACCGGGAGGGCGAGGAGAGCGCCCGCATCATGTGCGTCTCCACCCACCCCTACATCACCGGCGCCGCCCACCGCATAAAATACTACGACAAGATTTTTGAGTATATTCGCCAGCACGATGTTGTTTTTATGACCGGGGAAGAGATCTTGGACTGGTATAACGGGCAGATGGCGTCTGCCTAAGGCCAAAATCCCCCTCGCCAATAACCAAACCACGGAGTACGAACCAAATGCTATTTGAAGCAGGGAAGATCCAGACCTATGTGGGCACCGGGGAGCCGGGTTATGCCGGAGACGGCGGACCGGCCGACAAGGCGGCCTGTAACGAGCCGTTCATGTGCGATTTCGATTCCGCCGGGAACCTGTTCTACACCGAGGCCAAGAACCACATCGTGCGCCGAGTTGATAATGCTACTGGCAATGTGACCACCGTGGCCGGTAACGGTGAGTTAGGTTACTCCGGAGACGGCGGACCGGCCACTCAAGCGGCCATGCAAGAGCCTTATTCCCTGGCGGTGGACGGCAACGGCGACATCTACATTGTCGACCGGCTGAACGCCGTGGTCCGCAAAGTGGACGGCCCTACCGGCATCATCTCCACCGTGGCCGGCACCGGCGAAGTGGGCTACAGCGGCGATGGCGGGCCGGGCGACAAGGCCATGCTCCGTGAACCCAACGACTGCTTCCTGGACGGCAAGGGCGGTCTGCTGATAGCCGACATCCAAGACCAGCGCATCCGCCGTCTGGACACCGCCACGGGCATCATCAGCACCTTCGCCGGCAACGGCGAGAAAGAACGCACCGGCGACGGCAAACCGGCCTTGAAGGCCAGCTTCCTGGGTTCCAGGGCTGTCTGTATGGATAGCAAGGGCAACACCTACGTCGCCGAGCGCGAGGGCAACGGCGTCCGCAAGATCGACGCCAATGGGATCATGAGCACCGTGGCCGGCAACGGCGAGCGCGGCTATGAAGGCGACGGCGGCCCCGCTTTGACCGCAACGTGGGGGTCGCCCAAGGCCCTCCGCTGCGACGCTCAGGATAACGTGGTCGTGGTGGACACCGAGAACCACGCCATCCGGCTGATCCACGCCGACACCGGCATCGTCACCACCATCGCCGGGGGCCGGTCGGGTGGAGAAGGCGATGGCGGCCCGGCCACCGAGGCTGCCATGGACCGCCCCCATGGCTGCGGCATCGATGCCCAGGGCAACATCTACGTAGCCGACAGCAACAACCACCGGGTAAGGGTGGTGGGGGTCTAGGGGGAGCGCCGACCAAAAAGTCCCCTTTCCCATCCTTCCGCGGGGGGAGGAGAGGGCTAGGGTGAGGGCAAAGTTTGCGGTGATGACGTCTTCTACTTCGAAGATTTCCCCTCATCCTAACTTTCTCCCCGCCGGGGAGGGGGACTAATAGGCTGGAATCCTAAGAACCAAGGCCCGGAATAATAACCTCCCCAAATGCCGCGACTTGTTTGGCGGGCATTTCGTAGCCGCCGTCTTGGGTGTGGGTTGGGAAGATGAACACCTGCTCGATGCCCGACTCTGAGCCCGCCCGCTTCAGGCGCTCGAGACATTCTTGGGGCGTGCCGAAGAGTCCCATGGCGTCGCAGATGGCGTCGGCCTGTGTGTCGGTGATGTCTTCAGGGACGAAATCGCCGGGTAGGTCGATGCCTGCTTCTCTCAGCCAGAACAGGTTGGAGTCGCTGGGATATTTCAGGTAGGGCTGGTCGGAGCGGAACCACTGCTGGGGCCAGCGTCTGGCGCTCGCGCCGTCCTCATCCACCGTGGTGGGCGTGATGTAGATGTTTTGAAAGTTATCTAGGTCTCGGTTGCCGCGCTCGGCCCCGACTTGAAGCCTGCGATTGGCTGCGGCTACCGACTCGGGGTGCAGGCCCACCAGCATCAGCGCGCCGTCGGCGACCTCCCCGGCCAGCTCGACCATCCGTGGGCCCGCAGCGGTCATGAAGATCGGGGTGGGAGTGTCGCTGATGTTTCTCAGCTTGGTCTCAGTCCCGTTGAAGACTACCGTTTCTCCCCGGAGCAGCCGTCTCATGGCCAAAATGGCCTGTCGCATCGTTTCCAGAGACGCTCGCGGACGCCCGATATTGCCCACCGCCAGATAGCCGGGGCCCACGGTCAGGCGCACCCTGCCCGGAGCAATCTCTTCCAGTGTGTGGGCCAGCGAAGCCAGCACGCCGGGGTGGCGTGTCACCGGGTTGGTGGTGGCGGGGTAGAGCGTGAGCTCGGAGGTGCGCTGGGCGGCCAAAGCCAGGGTCAGGTAAACGTCACGCCCACTGTGTTGATGGTCGTGGACGCCCACCCCCGAGAAACCGGCGGCCTCGCAACCGGCTATGAACTCGGCAGTCTCAGCCACGGGCAGTCCAACTGGGACGCGGATGTCTATTTTCATCACCATTGCCTGTTTCTCCACATACGTCTACTATTGCTGCGGGCCGCGTCGGCCGTCCAATATGCTGCCGGGTCATACCATACCGGAATCCAATGCCAAGGAGCACCCATGCGGACTATTGACATCCACGCACATATCACTCCGGCCGGATTTGTTGAGGCGAGTAAGAAGGGCGAGTCTTGGCACGGGATGCCCGTCGACGCCATGGCCATCCACCGGAACAACCCCAAGACTACTTGGACGCCCGAAGAACGCCTGGCTGATATGAACTCGCTGGGTGTGGATGTCCAGGTGCTCTCCACCAACGCCTATTTCTACGCTTATGACGGAGACCCCGTCACCGTCACCAAGATGACCAAAGAGTGCAACGACTACGTGGCGGAGTTGGTCAAGGAGCGATCAGACCGTTTCTCCGGGTTCTCGACGTTACCCATGCAGGACATCAAGGCGTCGATCAAAGAGCTGGAACGGAGCATGAAGCTGGGGCTGAAGGGTGCCATGATCGGCGATAACGTTAACGGCGAAACCTACGACGAGAAGAAATTCCTGCCCTTCTGGAAGGCTGTTGAGAGTCTGGGGGCGGTAATCTTGGTGCACCAGGGCGGTGACACCGTGGTGAACCAAAGGCTAGCCCGCTATCATGCGCCCAACACCATCGGCAACCCGGCAGACCGGGCGGTGACGTTTGCGTCGATGGTCTTCGGCGGGGTGATGGACGCCTGTCCCGACCTCAAGGTCTGCCTGTGCCACGGCGGCGGCTACACCTGCTACGGAATCGGGCGCATGGACCGGGGCTGGGAGGTGCGCCAGGAGGCCAGGGAGCACATCCAGAAGCCGCCCAGCGCCTACCTCGACAAGTTCTACTACGATTGCCTGACCCACAGTGAGCCAGCGCTGCGCTATCTCATCGACTGCGTGGGCATCGACCGAGTGGTCTTCGGCACTGATTGGCCCTTCGACATGGCCATCGACTGGCCGGTTTCCTGGCTCCTCGGCCTGGAGAGCCTAACCCAGTCCGAGAAAGAGGCGATTTTGTTCAAGAACGTGGAGAAGTTGCTGGGTATCTAGGGGCCTTGGCAACCTGGACTAATTTGCCACCCGTAGGCGCGGGTTTTTAAACCGCTGATTATCGTCCACCATGTGACTCGGAGAATACCGCTACGTTGCCGGGTACGAGCGCCTATTACCAAGGACGAAGCGGAATCCCAGATTCGTCCAAGACAAAGACGGACGAACGTAGGGGCAGGTCTCTGACCTGCCCTTTTTGTTATCCACGGCGGTTCTCGAAGCCTTGGAATTGCTGGGGTGAGGTGCGCGAGAACCGACGCCCTGGTTTGCATGAACGTCGCTTACCAGGGACAGGGCGGGTTGGAAACCCGCCCATAAGCCGGGGTTGATGACGGGTTTATTTGGTTGTGTCGCGTAACTCTATGACGCGGTCTATGGTGGGCAGGTCGGGACGGAAGTAGATTCGCCAGGCTTCCAGGGCCCTGATTCTGGCGACGTGGCCGATCCAGTCTCCTACTAGGTTGATGACCGACAGGATCTCGGCGCCGGTTGCGCCGGCCTGGACCGCCGCGTGAAGGTGTATCTGCAGGTGCGAGGCCATGTCTACCTGGGAGATGCAGGCCACGATGATGGCGATCTCCTTGGTCTTACGGTCCAGTATCTTGGTGTTGATGTACTGGGCCTCCACCGTGTCGTTGACCGCCTTCAGGAAATCGGGGTCGACCTCCGCCAGGAAGTCGTGTAGTCCATATCGAAACCCTCTCAGGTTGGTTACTCTGGCCAGTTCTGCTTCCTTGTCTACGGGCATCTCGTTCCTCCTAAATAGATAGAGGGCCCTTGGTGGAGGGCCCTCTTTTCGTCTGCTAACTGACTTAGCCTTGCCGGTCGGCGTACACCTGTTTGGCGCGGTCGATGGCCCTGACTCGCCCGGCCACCAGGGTTTCTTGGCGCTCGGTGGCCCATTGGTTCGAGGCTATGGTGCTGGCCACTGTGCCCTGGAACTGAGGCATAACGTAGCGAGCCATAAGTTCGTAGCTGCGGAGCACCTTGTCCCGGGGCGCCCAGTCCACGGTCTGGACCAGGAACCCGCCGAACCCGCCGCTTTGTTCCTGCAGCCGGTTGATGGCTTCGATGCAGTCGTCCGGGGTGCCAATAACCCACGCACCGGAATCGGCCATGTTGTCGACCACCTTATCCATGGGGCCGTCGAACACCGGCTTCCTGCCGTTGGTGCCCTCCGAGTATTCCCGTAGGTACTGGGCCGAGCCCATGCGGACGTCATCCAGGGCCTCTTTCCTGGTCTCGGCCAGATGGACCGGCAGGACTAGTCTCCAATCGTGGCGGTTCATCTCTTTGCCGTGCTCGGCGGCCGATTCCTCGGCGATGGACCAGAGCCCTTTCAAGTCGGCCGGACCGGCTGATGGGTCTCTCGGCACGGTGATGGTCAACACCGCCGCCCCGTGTTTCCCGGCCAGTGCAACTCCGGCTGGTGTCTGGATGGATGCCACCGCTATCGGCATATGGGGCTGTTGGTACGGGCGCAATTGGAGCATACCTTCGTTGAGTTCGAACCAGTCGGTCTTTACGGAGATCGGTTCGGTCTCGTTGAATAGCCGCATGATGGTGGTCAGCGACTCGTCCATCCGCTCCCGTTGGGTCTCGTGGGGGATGCCCATCATGTAGGCGTCGCCGGGCAGTGCGCCCGGACCGACTCCAAACAAGACCCGGCCACGGCTCATGTGGTCTAGCTGCACCATGCGGTTAGCGACCATGAGAGGGTGATGGTAGGGCAGGCTGACGACGCCGGTGCCCAGCTTTATGTAGCGGGTGCGTTGGGCGGCGGCCGCGATGAACACCTCGGGAGAGGAGATGATCTCCCAGCCCGCCGAGTGGTGTTCGCCGATCCACACTTCGTCAAAGCCCAGGCTGTCCATCCAGTCGATCAGGTCCAGGTCGCGGTCCATGGCCAGTGTGGGGTTCTCTCCGACCCGGTGAAACGGACCCAAGAAAGAACCGAATTTCATTCGCTTAGGCATGTCCATGAGCTCTATCCTCCGGAACTTTGTCTGCTTTCCCCAGTCCGATAGGCGGGGCCAGCGGTGGCCTCAGTTTACTCCCAGCCGAGGCTGAATCCAAATTCCAAGGACCAGCGTCGCCCTGACCCGGTGGATTTTGCTAGAATGCATCTGTTCACCTGAGCCTGTGATTCGAGTCGATATGACTGCACAAACCGATAGCATGAAACTCGCCTATCAGAAATTTCTGGAGGCGAATCCGTCGTTCGAATCGACCCGAGTGCTGGATGACCTGCGGGCTGAAGATTACGGGCGTTTGGACCGTTTGGGACAGGTCTTCCTCGACTATACCGGCGGTGGGCTTTACGCCGACTCCCAGATCCGGGGAATCGCGGAGTTGCTGGAGGCTGGGATCTTCGGGAATCCCCATTCCGACAGCCCAGCATCCTCAGCGACAACGGCTTTGGTCGAAGAAACCCGTGAGTCGGTGCTGAGATACTTCAATGCGCCCCCGGACGAGTACGTGGCCATCTTCACGGCCAACGCCACCGGCGCCATCAAACTGGTGGGCGAGGCATACCCCTTCCACGCCGGAGACCGGTACCTCCTTTCTTTCGACAACCATAATTCGATAAATGGGGTTCGTGAATTCGCGCGCGCCCAAGGCGCCGACGTCACCTATGTGCGCGTGGTTCCTCCGGACCTGCGGTTGGACGAAGCGGAGCTAAGGGCGGAGTTGGACCGTCCTCATGAGGGTGGGAATAACCTGTTTTCCTATCCGTCACA
>DCWQ01000066.1:2485-6060 GCA_002328185.1 Dehalococcoidia bacterium UBA2158 | reverse complement strand
CTTCGTTCTCGGCCACGCAGTAGGCGTACTTGGAAGGCGCGCCCTGGGTGGACATGTCCCCAACGCCCGGATGGGCCCCGCCCACGTTCAGTTGGACCAGCCTGACCGCCCGGCCGATGGTCGCGTTGGGCTGCCAGCCCGGCCCGTAAGCCCCTGAGCCCCCGTGCAGTCCCAAGTCATTACAGATAGGTCCGTTCACGATTAGCAACGGGGCGCAGGGGTGGGTTGTAGCCTGGATGGCATAGAGGTTGAACACCTCGTCACACATCGCTTCCACCGCCGCGATCACCACCGGTAGGTACTCGGGCCGGCACCCGGCCATAACCGCGTTCACAGCCAGTTTCTCCACCGTGGCCGAGCCCCAATTGGGCGGTATCTCGCCAATAATGTCCTGGGAAGCTAATGGAGTCGCCGCCAGCATGGCCTCCACTCGCTCCGCCGTGGGTGGGACCACCGGCAGGCCGTCGGTCCAACCGCGCTCCAGATAAAGTTCCTGGACGGCCTCAAAATCGTCGTCAACTTCCAGTCGTTCGGAGATCAGATTAGCCAATGTGTGCCCCCTAATAAGAAAGGCGGCCCGTGATGGGCCGCCCGTTGTTTCGCAAGTGTGGGTGCCTAATTATCGGCTCCCGGTCAGGCCCTCAACCACCTGTTCCAGCAGTCCGTCGGCCTTGGCTAGCAGTTCGTCGGGCTGCAGGCCGCCCAGAGGGTGCTCGGCGATGGCCATGGTCAGTTCCGCCATCCCCAGGGAACGCCGTTCCACTTCACCCAGGCGCTTGAAACGGTCTGTGCCAACCACCACGGTGCGGACACCCCGCTTCTCCAGCTCAACCGCGTCGTGGATACTCCACGACGTGCAGGACCCTCAATCCGCCAGCCCGACGATCACCGCCTGCACCGACGCGGCCAGTTCGTCCAGGACTTCATCTGTGGCTGGCAAAGAGGCTGTGGGTTTGCGCTTGTAGATGACGTCTGATATCTCGTATTTCTCCCGCAGCAGCTTCTCCAGCCGCTCGAAGAGCAGGTCGCCGTTGGGCTTGCTGTTCCACAGGAAACCGAGGGACTGCCCGCCCAGACCATCCAATGCCGGGGCCATGGCCTGGACCATCTCCCTGGGCGCCACTGTGGGGTCGAGGACAATCAATTTGGGTCTTTCAGTGGTGGTCATGTTTCACCTTGATGCGGCCTGTGGGCCATCTGTTGTTTGCAGGCTAGGGCTTGATGAAATTCATGTCAAGTTGTGCCGTGTCACGGCCTATCCCGTTTCCAGACAGCGTGCTTGGCGTAGAATGGCCGCAATTGTTACCGGCTGGTTGACCTGAATGACGATGCAGTAATGGCAGATATTCGTCGGACGACAGCAGGAGTTGAGCGCTCTCACTTCCTCGCTGGACGAAACGCTGGCCGGACGGGGCCAGGTGGCCTTGCTGGCCGGAGAGGCCGGTATCGGCAAGACCGACACCACGACCGCACGGAGGCCGCTAGCTACGCCACCAGCCACGGGCTGACCGCCGGCCCAGATTCAACCGACTCCGCTAAATGAACCAGCTCTACCCTTTAGCTCCAATGGCTCAGGAAAAATAAAAACCGCAGCCCCGAAAATCGAGGCCGCGGTCTTGGTTTTCCCGGCGTTCGATAATCCCTACGACGGCTTGAAGAAAGGCGACGGCATCGGACCCACCGGCACTTCGATCAGAACCGGGGCGTCCAGCGTCAACGCCATCTTGAGGGTGGACTCCAGTTCTTCAGGCCCGTTTGCCACGAAGCCCTTGGCGCCGTAGGCTTCCGCCAGCTTCACGAAGTCCGGGTTGTGAAGTTCCACGCCGATGGTCCGGCCGTTGAACTGGTTCATCTGGTCGCGCTTCACGTTGCCGTAGGCGTTGTCGTTGAAGACTACCACCACCACGTTGATGTTATGGGCCACGGCGGTGGACATCTCCTGGGAGTTGAACATGAAGCCGCCATCGCCCGATAGGCAGACCACGGCCTTGTCCGGCTGGGCAACCTTGGCGCCCAACGCGGTGGGATAGGCGTAGCCCAGGTTTCCAGAATAGGACGAGGTGATGAAGGTGCGGGGCTCGTACACCGGATAGTGGGCCCGGCTGTAGTAGCCCAATTGGGTCATGCCGGAGATCAAGATACTGTCCTCGGGGATGGCTCGACGCACCGCTTCCAACAACTCTCCCTGAGGCTCGACCTTGATGATGTCTTCCAAGCGCTGGGCCTTTTGCGCCGCCACCTCGGCTGTCCGGTCCGCTTTGGCCGGGCCTTTGGCTGACAGAGCGCTGAGCAGGCCCTCCATGGTCAGGCGGGCGTCGCCCTCAACCCGCATGGTGTTCTCGTAGTGGCGGCCGATCTCCTCAGGGTCAACATCGATCTGGATGACCTTCTGGCCGTCCAGCCACTGGGAGGTGACCAGCCTGGTGCCCACGGCCAGGATCACATCGTGGCCGAACTGTTCGCGGGCTATAGTGTCATTACGCAGCCAGAGCGCGCCCAAGGCCAGGGGATGGTGGTCGGATATGGCGCCCTTGCCCTCGGCGGTGGTGACCACGGGGGCCTGAAGGTGCTCGGCAAGTTTGGTCAAAGCTTCCGAGCCTTCAGCGGTGATCACGCCACCTCCGGCCCAGATCAAAGGATTGGACGCGCTGGCCAAGGCCTCGGCAGCAGCTTCAATCTGTTCCTTGCTGGCGGCCGCTCTTCGGGGGGCTTCCGGCTCGAGCAGTTCTACTTCACCGATCTCAGCCAGAGTCTCGGGTGGAATCTCAATTTCCACAGGACGTGGTCGGCCATTCTTGAGGTTGTGAAATGCCTCGTGTACTACGTCGGGAACCTCAGCCGGATCCATGATGCGCTTGGCCCACTTGGTTACCGGACCAATGGCGTCGAGCTGGTCGTTGACCTCATGAAGCATGCCACGGTCTCCGCCGATCTCGTCCCGCTCGACCTGGCCTGTGACCATCAGAACTGGAGAGGATGCTGCGTAGGCGGTGGACAATGCCGACGCGGCGTTTAGGAGGCCAGGTCCGGGCACCGTCAGTGCGGTACCGATCTCGCCGCTGGCCCGGGCGTAGCCGTCGGCCATGTAGGCGGTGGCCTGCTCGTGACGGACGGTGATGAACCGGATGCCCGGCTCGTCGTACAGGCCGTCCATCATGTGGTATAGCTGGACACCGGGCAGTCCGAATATCACGCGGACTCCCTCCCGGTATAGGGACTTGGCCAACGCCTGGCCGCCGGTCATCTTAACCATTTCTTTTTATTCCTTATCTGTGATTTATCGTTTTAAGTTACGGGGTGTTGAACTGCACCAAGATGCCGTCCGGGTCGCGGACGTAGATGCTCTTGATATTGCCATTGGCATCGGTGTAGGACTCCCTGGACCCGGCCAAATTGAACCCCTTGGCCTCCAGCTCGTCGGCCAGTCCGGCCACGTCTGCGACACCGAAGGATATGTGGCTGATGCCCACCTGGTCAAGCAGAATGGGCTTGCCGTCGGCTTTCTCCCCTGGATGGCTAGTCAGCGTCAGGGTGGGGGTCAGGTCATCGCCGTAGGCCAGGCTGACCCAATGGCG
>DCWQ01000066.1:0-2080 GCA_002328185.1 Dehalococcoidia bacterium UBA2158 | reverse complement strand
CCGATCACTGTCATCCCCAGAGCGTCCCGGTAGAACTTCAGGGACTCCGCCATGTCCCGGACGCACACGCCGACATGGGTTACACAGGTTGCCTTCATGTTTTGCTCTCCTATGCCACAGGTAATCCGGCGGCCGGATCGATCCTACTGGAAGATAAAATCCCGGATGGCCGTGAAGTATTCGTCGATGCCTTTGAAGAGCAGATCGTTGTGGCCCGCCCCGGAAATCGTAATCATCTTTTTGTCGGTGGACGCGAAATCCCGGAACATTTCCTCGGCGTGCTCCAGGGGCGCCAGTGCGTCCATCTCGCCGTGGATAACCAACACCGGGATGGAAATAGATGCCGCCTTGGCCCGATAGGTTGCCTCAAAGTCCTCCACCTGTTGCAGGGCCAACCCGGCGGTGAACTGGCCCAGGCTGGGCCGTCCGCTTTCGATGATCACGCCGCTGATGACCTGCTCTTCTTTGGCGGCCAACTCAAAGGCGGCGTGCCGCCCCATGGAGCGGCCCATCACGTAGACCGGCCCGTTATACCCGCTAGCGCCCAGCACAATCTGCATGGCCTGGAGCACGGTATTGGCGTCAGAGAGCATGCTAGTGAATGTCGGGGAGCCGCCGCTCTTCCCATAGCCCCGGTAGTCGGCCACGAAAAAGTTGAGGCCGATCTGGTTGTACAGCGGTGCAATAGAATTGTAGTCGATGGCCGTTTCGCCGTTGCCGTAAAAGAACAAGACGGTGGGGTCGCCCGTGCCCGAGGGGAAGAACCGGCAGGACAGGCCGATCTCCTCACCGGCCTCGCCGACATTTATCGTGTAGTCCTGCACTCCGTCCGGCGGTGGAGTCCAACCCTGCCGGGGGAAGAAGGAGTTCATGGATATATTGGGGTCGTCCAGGGCTGAATAGTCCACTTGGGCCATGTTTGTTTCTCCATGAACGTCATTCCAGCGATAGCTGGAATCCAGGATATTCTCTTTAATCGATGTTTGGCTACCGCAAGCTATCTGGATTCCTGCCTTCGCAGAAATGACGGTTGGGTTGATGTTGGTCTTAGCCGAAAAACCCGTCCGCCATATGGCTCTTCAACAAATCCGCCACCAGTTCCGGCCTTTGGATGGGCACGTCGTGGATGCTGTCCTCAAGCCAAACGGTCTTGCTGTTGGGTAGCTGCTGTTCCGCTTCGTCAACCGACATCAACCGACGCTGGCCCCGGTCCTGGGTGGCCACGTTGCTCTGTTGCCGGGCGGGCATGATCAGCACCGGGCATTGTACCTGCTTGTACAACTCGATGGGGTGGTGGTCCCACAGCGCCTCAATGATCCTCAGGTGGTTGGCGCGGGTGAGGCGGGCTTTGATCGTGTCGTCTTCCAGCACCTCAAAATTAGCCATTACCACTTCATGGGACCCAGGTGCCATACCCGCGCCCTCGTGGCGGTCGCGCACCCGTTCCATGAAGCTCTCGATTTTCACGCCGGTGAAATCGGGCGGAGACATCTCTAACTTGGCGTCCTCGACGCTGGAGTACCTGGCCGACGCATTGATCATTCCGCCGTCGATCCAGGCCATTCCCTTCAACGACTTTGGAGCCCGCACAGCCAGTTCCAGGGCGACGCTTCCTCCCCACGAGTGGCCGACGACCACGGGGGCCTCTCCGCCCAGATGCTTGATAACACCGAGCACGTCCTGGGTCACTGAAGCGAAGTCGAAACCCTCGGTTGGTTTGGCGCTCTCGCCGTGGCCGCGCTGGTCCAGGGCGATCACCGCGTGATCCTGAGCGAGAAGGGGCGCAACCATATCCCAGATGTGGCAGGTGGAGGCCAATCCGTGTAGCAGCAAAACCGGTTGTCCGGACCCGCCCCAGTCCCGGTAGTGAAACTCTAAGCCGTCAACTGTCACCAGTTCATCACGGGGGGTGTCTGCCATCTTTTGAACCTCGATTTGATCCGGACTCAGACCGGCCCGTCCTTCCAGGAAGGACGGGCCGTATGATTGACTCTTAGATGCGCGCTGGAAGGGCTACTTCCAGATTGCGAAACCCCAACCGCCGCCAGTGCCGGCGGGAGAGCGGTAGACCGGAACGTAC
>DCWQ01000053.1:2655-4524 GCA_002328185.1 Dehalococcoidia bacterium UBA2158 | reverse complement strand
GCTGGGTTGATGGATTACGAGTGAAAGTTTGTAAAGTTTCATGACTGGACCTCTACGTCCATTCGCCGCTAAAAACTTCTTCCGCCGGTCCTTCCAAGAAGACCTCGCCTTGACCGTCCCATTCCACCTTGAGGGTGCCGCCGGGTAGGGTTATGTCAACCGTGTTCCCGGTGTGCCCGCCGAGTATGGACGCCACGGCGATTCCGCAGGCGCCGGTGCCGCAGGCCAATGTCTCGCCCGAGCCTCTCTCCCAGACGCGGGCCGTTAGGTGGTCTCGGCTGTTGACGTTCACAATCTCAAAGTTGACCCGGTTGGGGAAGATGGCATAGTGCTCGACCTTGGGGCCAACGGTCAGCAATGGGAACTCAGCCACCGGCGTGTCAATGAAGGTGACCGCATGAGGGTTGCCCATGGAAACGAAGCTCAGCGGAAGGTCGTGCCCCTCCATCTGAAATGGATATCCCAACACCGGCCCAGACCCGTATTCTCCGGCCGATTCCAGCTTAACCGGAACGTCCTTCGGGGTCAGGATAGGCGTGCCCATGGACACCCTGGCCCCAGTAACCTGGTCGCCCTCGGTGATGGTGGCTATCTGCCGGATACCAGCCAAAGTCTCAACGCTGATCGAAGCCACCGAGTCCGATACGATGCCCCGGTCGACGGCGTATTTGACGAAACAACGGATGCCATTGCCGCACATCTCGGCCTCGGACCCGTCGGCGTTGAACATACTCATCCTGAGGTCGGCGACGTCGGAGTTCTTGATCAGGATCAGGCCGTCGCCGCCCACACCAAAATGGCGGTCGCTCATCTGGCGCGAAAGCTCAGGCCAGTCACGGTCCTCAGACCGGGCGTCGACGTACACATAGTCGTTGCCAGCGCCGTGCATCTTGGTGAATTTCATGTCTGAGCTCCTAGTGGGACGGGAGGCCCATTGTATCACAGGGCCGTGTCTGAGAGGTGCGCTAAAAGGAAGTTTCCGGCCTGCCTGACGACGTTTGGATCAGCGATATTTAGCCACGTTATCCGGCGGTCATTCGGCTTGAACCAGGTGTATTGTCGGCGCGTCAACCGGTGGGTCTGGGTCTTGGTCCGGGAGACCGCCTCGTCCAGAGAAATCTCGCCCATCAGGTGTTGGCCCAACTCCCGGTAGCCGGGACTGTCCAGAGCGCCCTGACCCATTGGGTATCCCGCCTCGGCCAGGCGCTCTACCTCGGCTAGAAACCCAGCGGCCATCATGGCATCAACCCGGTCGTCGATGCGCTGGTACAGGGCCTCGCGTCCCAAAGTCAGGCCAAGCACCAAATGTCGGATGGGTCTGGGGTCGGGATTAGCCATCTCGGACGGTTTCTGGCCGGTGGCGTGGTAGATCTCCAGCGCGCGAATCACACGCCTGACGTTTCGGGCGTCCAGGGCATCGGCCCGGTCCGGGTCGATCTGCCGCAGCCGGTCGTGGAGCGCCTGGGCCCCCCCTTCCTCCTCTGCTTCTTGTTCCAGGGCCGCCCGGAATTCCGGGTCCGGAGGGACTGCAGGAACGGAATGCCCTTCCAACATCGCCCAAATGTACTGGCCGGTGCCCCCGGCAACGATGGGAATCAGCCCTCTGGTAGCGATGTCTGTGGACGCCTGCTGGGCCAAAGGAAGAAAAGCGCCCAGGCCGAAATTCTCCGACGGACCGATCAGGTCCAGCAGGTGGTGGGGCGCCTGAGAGCGCTCAACGGGCGTCGGCTTGGCCGTGCCGATGTCCATTTCTCGGTACACCTGGCGGCTGTCGGCGTTGATGACCTCACCGCCGAAACGCCGGCACAGCTCAATCGCAAGCGCCGTCTTGCCCACGGCGGTAGGGCCAACGACGGCCACGAGGGGTAG
>DCWQ01000053.1:0-2260 GCA_002328185.1 Dehalococcoidia bacterium UBA2158 | reverse complement strand
GACGGCGGCGGCCACTTGGAGGAATGACTCAGCTTGGAGCGCGGCCCCGCCCACCAGCCCGCCGTGTATGCAATCTTGGGCACAGTAGTCGCCGGCATTGGAGGCGTTCATGCTACCGCCGTAGAGCAGGGGGATATTGTCCGCCGCGCCTGAATAAAGACCGTGCAGGGTCTCAAGAATCACTCCGCCCATGATCTCGGCGGCGGTCTCGGGCGTGGCTGCCCGGCCGGTGCCGATTGCCCAGATCGGCTCATAGGCGATGATTAGACCCGACGTGTCCGAATTGCCCTCAAGTCCGGCGCGAATCTGGCCGCCGATGATGTCTGAGGCTTTGCTGGCTTCCCGCTCTTCCAGTGTCTCGCCGACGCAGAAGATGGGTTTCAGACCGGCCGCTTGGGCCGCTTTTATCTTGCTGTTGACCGTTGCGTCGGTCTCGGCGAACATCTGGCGGCGTTCTGAGTGGCCGATTATCACGTAGTCGCAGATGCCCTGAAGCATGCCCGGAGAGACCTCCCCGGTGAAGGCCCCTGAATCTTCGAAATGCATGTTCTGGGCGCCTACTTTCACCGCCGAGCCCTTGACTGCGTCACTGACGGCAGTCAGGGAGATGAAAGGCGGGCAGAGGACAAGCTCCACGCCTAAAACCGCGGCAGAAACGTCTCGCACGCCTGCAGCCAGCGCTACGGCCTCCGAGACGGTAGTGTTCATCTTCCAGTTTCCGGCCACGACCAGGTCTGGCATGAGGTTATCTCCATTTGGGGGTTGGGGCGTTTAAGGGCCGAACTTGGTCATTTTCCCGGCGTGCGAGAGGCCCATGACCATCACGCTGGTGGCCGGGACACTGCCGATGGCTCCCAGGGCGCAGGCCTTCTCGTCAAAGGTGGGAATTCCCTGGCCCATGGTCAGCTTGGAATGGAGCATGAACGGCACAGGGTGCCAGCTATGGGCGGCCATTATCGCGGGGGTGGCATGGTCTCCGGCTACCATCAGAACATCCGGCTCCAGCGCCAATATCTCAGGGATGAACGGGTCCAATTCCTCCAGGCATGAGACCTTGCGGTCGAAGTCTCCGTCCTCACCGGCGGCGTCTGCCGGTTTGTAGTGGATGAAGAAGAAATCGTGCTTGTCCCAGTTGGCCCGGAGTGTGTCCACCTCGTCTGCGAAGTTCTTGCCGGTGGGAATCACGTTCATGCCGGCCACGGTGGCCAAGCCACGGTACATGGGGTAGGCGGCGATGGCGGCCGGGTCCAGGCGGTAGACCTCACCCATGGGAGGAAGGGACGGCATCTGGGCGAAGCCGCGGAGGAGCAGCATATTGGCCCGGTCTTCCTCGGACATCAACTGCGCTGCCTGCTTCACGAATTCGTTAACCACGTCCGCCGTCTTCTGGGCGTCGGGTTTCAACGCCTTTACATCGAGAGCTTTGGCGCCGGTGACCTGCGGGTCGGTCTCAGTTACTTCCGCGGACAAACCCTCGCCCCGGAGCCGCAGCACGAAGCGGTAGTCCTGAACGGAGAAGACGTCCACCTGCACGCCCGGAATCTCGATGCGGTCCAGCCGTTCGCAGATGGGCGCGCTGAATTCGGTGGGAATACGTCCGGCACGGCGGTCGGTGAGCAGGCCGTCGCCGTCGACGGTGCAGAAGTTGCCCCTGGCGGCCACGTCTCCGGGCGCAAGTTCCACCTCGATACCGAGGGCTTCCAGTGCGCCGCGGCCGATCTGGTGCTTCAGGGGGTCGTAGCCGAATAGGGCCAGGTGGCCGGGGCCGCTGCCTGGGGCCACGCCTGGCAGTACCGGGGTGGTCAACCCGCAGGCGCTCTTTTGGGCCAGAGCGTCCAGGTTGGGGATGTGCGCGGTTTCCAGTTCAGATTTGCCGGTATCCGGGTGGGCTAAACCGCCCAGTCCGTCGGCAACCAATAACACCATCTTGGACGGTGTTTTGGTGTACGTATCTCTAAGTTCTTCTACATCGATCACAGAATTTCCCCTCGCTCTTTTGGAACCGTAGGCAGGCTAAATTCCTCACCCTACAGCTTATCACCTAAGCGTCCGGCAACGCCGCGATGCCGGGCAATTCTTTCCCTTCCAGAAATTCCAAAGATGCCCCGCCTCCGGTGGAGACATGGGTCATCTTGTCCATCAGCCCCAGTGCTTCCACCGCCTCGGCAGTTGATCCGCCACCCACAACGGTCGTCACGCCGCTGAGTCCGGCGATGGCCTCGGCGACGGTGCGAGTGCCGTGACTGAACTTGGGCATCTC
>DCWQ01000015.1 GCA_002328185.1 Dehalococcoidia bacterium UBA2158 | reverse complement strand
CCAAGATGAGCAAGACCCGGGGCAACACCCTGGACCCCTTGGAACTGATCGAGAAATACGGCACCGACGCCCTCCGGTTCGCCCTGACCACCGGCACCGCGCCAGGCAACGACCTGCGCTTCGGCGAGAACCGGCTGGAAGCGGCTCGAAACTTTGCCAACAAGGTCTGGAACGCCTCCCGGTTCGTGATTTCAGGACTCGATGGCAAGTCTGGTCTCGAAGGCTGGCATGACCTTTCTAAAGTCGAGCACCGCGAAGACCGATGGATAGTCAGCCGCCTGGACCGCGTGACTGCCGAGGTCAATGAATCGTTGCGCAACTTCGAGCTCGGCGACGCCCAACAGAAGCTCTATGACTTCTTCTGGAACGACTACTGCGATTGGTACATCGAGATGGCCAAACTTCGGCTGCGCTCTGGGGAAGGGCCGTCCCCTTTGCAGACCCTGGCCCACGTTCTGGAACGGACTCTACGCCTGCTGCATCCCTTCATGCCTTTCATCACCGAAGAGATCTGGCAGAACCTGCGCTCCAAGCTCCCTCAGGAGGGCGGGGACGCGGAATCCATCATGGTGGCCGACTATCCGTCTGCCGACAGCCCGCGCGACGACGCCCAAGCCGAAGAAGAGATCGGCCTGGTGATGCAGGCCATCCGCGCCGTGCGGAACACCCGCGCCCAACTCCGCATACCGGCCGGCCAACGCCTGGAAGCCCAGATCGAGGCCAACGGCATGCAGGGCCCGATAGAAGAAGAAGCCGAAGTCATCCGCGCCCTATCGCGGGTTGACCCGCTGCACATCGTGGCCGACGGCTCTTCCGGCAACGACCTGCCCAAGGGCGTCACCCTAGTGGTCAATCCGCTAATCGTCCATCTGCCTCTAGAAGGCGTGGTCGACCTCTCCGCCGAGCAAGAACGCCTACGCGCCGAGCTGAACGATTGCCTCAAGAACATGGACCGCGTGGAAAAACTAGTCTCAAACCCCAACTTCCGCGAGAAGGCCAAACCTGAGGTTGTGGAGACCGAACAGGCCCGCCTACAAGACCTCAAAGAACGCCAACAACACCTGAACGAAATTCTCGAGCAGTTGGCCAGCTAGGCGTATATGACCCAACGCCTAGGCATAATCGGCTACCCCATCGGCCACTCCATCTCGCCCATCTTCCAGCAGGCGGCGCTGGACCATCTGGGCATCGACGCCACCTACGAAAAGTGGGAGGTTACCCCGGAGGGCGTCGGCGATTTTGTGAATGGACTGCGCGTTCCAGATTCCCTGGGCATCAACATCACCGTGCCCCACAAGCAGGCGGTCATTCCCTTCTTGGATGAAGTCGACGAGTGGGCCACCGCCGCTGGGGCAGTGAACACCATCGTGAACCATGACGGCCATCTGAGCGGCCACAACACCGACGGTCCGGGATTTCTCCGGGCATTGCTGGTTGAGACCGGCTACGACCCCAAGGGCACCCGCGCGCTGGTGCTGGGCGCAGGCGGCGCCGCCCGGGGCATCCTGCTGGCCTTGGCCAGGGGCGGAGTGGACTCCATGGTCATCGCCAACCGGACCCTCGAACGGGCGGAAACACTGGCCAAACTTGCCAAAGACAACGGCGTTAAGTCGGAAGCAATTTCGCTCTCGGGCGATGCTCTGACCGATGCCGCCTCAGATGCAGATCTCATCGTCAACTGCACCACCGTGGGCATGTCTCACGGGCCCGACGAGCACGGTTCTCCCGTCGCTGCGGCCCAGATTCCAGCCACGGCCATCGTCAATGACGTAGTGTATACTCCACTCATAACCCCCATCCTGAAAGAGGCTGCGGCCGCGGGTGCCACCGCTTTGGGGGGCCTCCATATGCTGGTCTATCAGGGGGTGCTGTCCTTCCAGATGTGGACGGGAGTCGATGCCCCGGTTGATGTGATGCTGGCAGCTGCTACCGCTGAAATGACCTCCAGAGGCGCATAGGCCAACGCACCACTTTTCACCCGGTAACTTCAAACAGGATTTCCATGGTCAGATTTTCCACCGCAGGCGAGTCCCACGGACAAGGCCTGGTAATAATATTGGAGGGCGTCCCTGCTGGACTCCCAATCAGTGAAGACTATATCGGCGTCCACCTGGGCCGCCGCCAGAAGGGCTACGGCCGCGGCGGACGCATGCTCATCGAGCAGGACCGCGCCAAGATCATCTCGGGCGTGCGCCACGGTCACACTCTGGGCAGCCCAATCGGCATGACCCTCGAGAACAAGGACTGGGCCAACTGGGAAGAGGCCATGGCTGTCGACCCGCTGGAAGGCGAGCCTCAGAGCCCTCGTACCCAACGCATCACCCGCCTTCGTCCCGGCCACGCCGACCTGCCGGGCGCCATGAAATATGGCTTTGAAGACGTGCGAAACGTGCTGGAACGAGCCAGCGCCCGGGAGACCGCCGCCCGTGTTGCCGCCGGGGCCATCGCCATCAAGTTGCTGGAAGAATTTGGAATCCAGATCCATAGCCACGTCCTGTCCATTGGCTCGGTGATAGCTGAGCCTCCGAATGACATCGACTGGGCAGCCGTTGAAGACTCGCCCGTGCGCTGCGCCGACCCCGATGCCGCCCTCAAGATGGCCGCCGAGATCGACGCCACCAAAGAGGCCGGAGACACCATCGGCGGAGTCTGCGAGATCACCGTCGAGAACGTGCCCATCGGCCTGGGCTCCCACGTCAGTTGGGACAAGAAGATCGATGCCCTGATATCCCAAGCGCTGATGTCCATCAACGCCGTGAAAGCGGTTTCCATCGGACCCGGCTGGGAGACCGCCAGCCAAAAGGGCTCCGAAGTGCAGGATGTAATACTACCCGTGACCGACCCAGACCACCCCTGGCAGCGGAGTACCAACAAGCTGGGCGGCACCGAAGGCGGAATGACCAACGGCATGCCCCTAGTCGCTCGCTTCGGGATCAAGCCGATTCCCACCATGGTCACTCCCCTCCCTTCCGTTGACCTGGACACTGGAGAAGAGGTGCTGTCCCACTTCGAGCGCTCCGACGTCTGTCAGGCGCCCCCGGCCTGTGTGGTCGGCGAGGCAATGGTTGCCCTGGTGTTGGCCGACGCTTTCATGGAGAAGTTTGGCGGAGATTCCATACCGGAGACCAAGCACAACCTCGAAGGCTATCTCAAAACG
>DCWQ01000027.1:18651-45594 GCA_002328185.1 Dehalococcoidia bacterium UBA2158 | reverse complement strand
GAGGGTTTCTTATTTGCCGGTTAGTAGGCCTACTATCTCTGGGGCGAAGTCGTGGGCCATCCGCTGGACCTCTGGGATGGTGCGGGGGGCTAACGGGCTCGGTAGCACCACTATGCGGACTCCGGGCATTCCCAGGGCAGAGGCCCGGGCATGGGCGGCCCTAGTGAAGGTGCTGGTTATCACGCTAACCGACGGCACGCCCTTGGACTCGGTCATAACTGTGTCGTGGAGACCCCACGATGTGCAGGAACCTCAATCCGCGATGGCGTGGATCACCACGTCGCAATCTTCGGAAAGGGACTGAATGGTCTCATCGGCGCAGGGAGCGCTGTAGGTGAACTTAGTCGCGTAGACGACCTTGGCGGCGCCGTAGTCCTTTAGCAGGATCTCTTTCAGCTCGCCCAAGAAGGCGTCGGCGTGGTATTTGCGGTTCTCGAGCAGACCCACGACCTTACCCTTTAGGTCGGGCAGGGAGTCGCTGAGTCCCAACTCCTCGGGAACGTCCTCAGCGGTGGGGTCCAGTATCTCTATAGTTCCGGTTGCCTGTGCCATAAGTCCCTCCGGGTTTGATCTACCGGGTTTGGTCTAACGGGTTTGGTCTAAAGGAGGTTAGCGGCTCATCTGGAAGAATTTACCTTCTGTCTTAATAGAAGGAGCGATGACCATCTCTGCCTTATGCAGGTCTCTGATGGTGTAGGCCCCGCACATCCCCATCATCACTCTCAGGGCGCCGACGAAATTCTGGGTGCCGTCGGTCTTGGCTGTTGGGCCGTAGAGGATCTCTTTCAATGAACCCTTGGTCCCGACTGATATGCGGGTGCCCCTGGGCAGTTCAGGGTGTGGGTTGGCCATGCCCCAGTTGAAACCCTGTCCGGGCGCTTCATTGGCCTGGGCGAAGGGAGTGCCCAACATCACGGCGTCTGCGCCGCTGACCATGGCCTTGCAGATGTCACCGCCGGTCCGGAACCCGCCGTCGGTGATCACTGAGACGTAGCGGCCGGTGCGGCGGAAGTAGTCTTCCCGGGCCGCCGCGCACTGGAGGGTGGCGGTTACCTGGGGCACGCCGACTCCCACAACTTCGCGGGTGGTGCAGGCCGCGCCGGGTCCGACGCCGACCAATAGGCCGTCGATACCGGTCTCCATCAACTCAAGGGCCACTTCATAGGTTACGCAGTTGCCGACGATCACGGGGACCTTAAGGGAGTCGATCAGTTCGGAGAAAACCAGCCCCCGATAGCTGTTGGACATGTGGCGGGCGGTGGTGACGGTGGACTGGACAACAACCATGTCGGCCCCGGCCTCGACGGCCGCGGGCGACATGCGTTTGGTGTTCTGGGGGGTAAAAGAAACGGCGCACGTAGCGCCGGTGCTCTTGATCTCGCGGACTCTCTGGCCGACCAGGTCTTCGCGGATGGGTTCGGAGTAAACTTTCTGGAGGAATTCAGTGACCGTTTCCTGGGGGTGAGAGATGATCTCTTCCAGGATCGAGTAAGGGTCTTCGTACCTACTATAGAGGCCTTCGGCATTAAGGACTCCCAGTCCGCCCATCTCATGCATCTGAGCGGCGAACCCTGGGGAAACAGCTCCGTCCATCGCGGAGGCCATGATGGGAATCTCGAAATCCAGGTCGCCGATGGTCATTTTGGTGGAGGTCAGCTCGGGGTTAATGGTGACCTGACCAGGCACGATCGCTACTTCGTCGAAACCGTAAGAACGCTCAAGTTCTTTGAATAGCCTTCTCCCCATCCCTACGCACCTCTTCCATTGTCGATTCTTTCGTTGATTTAATCAGTATTCTGGGCAAAAATCAACCGGAAATCAACGGATTGATAACCAACCTTTAAACTCCGGAAAGATAGCCGAAAATTCTGGTAATACATTTTATTGAAAATTGGTGACTGACTTCGAGCGTTTTGCCCTTGCGGGGTTGTGAAAAATGATGCATACTGGCGTAGCTGTTATATCTCCTGGTGGTTCTAGCGAAGCGGCCCCACCCGTTCCCATCCCGAACACGGTAGTGAAACGCCTCAGCGCCTACGATACTGCTCTGGCGACGGAGTGGGAAAATAGGTCACCGCCGGGAGGTATTTCAACACAGTAAAGCCTGCAAGGGCAGACCCGAAAGGCCCCCAAGCTTGTGCACCTTCCCAGTCTACGGCCCCGGTTGTCGAGGCAGCGGACACTTAGATCATCCAGTCAAG
This sequence comes from Dehalococcoidia bacterium UBA2158, assembly GCA_002328185.1. Lineage (GTDB taxonomy): Bacteria > Chloroflexota > Dehalococcoidia > Lucifugimonadales > UBA3495 > UBA9611. The sequence continues at coordinate 43,393 of DCWQ01000027.1, read as the reverse complement.
CACCCCGTTTAGGCAACTTCCATTGTGTTTCCGGTGCGTTTTCGGTCCGGTTGGACTCCAGCATCCGGCAGGTTATCTGCTCCATTGTGCCTTTACACTTGGAAAGGCCTCTAATATAATTGGATGCACGAGGGGAAGAGGGTTTATACCCGGCTAAGACCCCGTCCCCGCCACGAACGGCACCGGTCCACAGGATATCCCCCACACAAATGGCACTGGGTGTTTGCGGAAGTTGTGTGGCATGACCTTGAGTGGCAAGCCAGCTCTCTATTTAAAGGGCAGGCGTTTCGTAAATGGCAAGCCTCTGTAGAAGGAACCATGGCAAAATGGGTTCCTCACCTTACTCCCATCAGGAGCGTGAACATGGGCAGTAGATTCGAGAAGTTCTCCGAACGCGCACGGCGGGTACTATCGCTGGCACAGGAAGAAGCTCAGCGTTCTAACCATAACTACATCGGCACCGAGCACATCCTTCTGGGCCTCGTCCGCGAGACAGAAGGCGTTGCCGCCCGGGTGCTTTCCAGTTTGTCGGTGGACCTGAGCAAGGTCCGTTCGGCAGTGGAATTCATCATTGGCCGCGGCGAGAAACCGGCCCAAGGCGAGATTGGCCTCACCCCCCGTGCGAAGAAAGTCGTGGAACTGGCCGTCGACGAAGCCCGGCGGATGAACCATACTTATATCGGTACGGAGCATCTGCTCATCGGCCTACTGCGGGAAGGTGAAGGCGTGGCCGCTGGCGTGCTGGAAAGTCTGGGCGTCACCCTAGACAAGGTCCGCGCCGAGACCCACCGCATCCTTAGCCATACCTCCGGCACCGGCAGCCAAGGCAGCCGGGCCACCTCCAAAACTCCTACCCTGGACCAGTTGGGTATCGACCTAACCGTCGCTGCCAAATCCGACAAACTTGACCCGGTCATCGGCCGGGAGAAAGAGATTGAGCGGATGGTCCAGATCCTCAGCCGCCGCACCAAGAACAATCCGGTGCTGGTTGGCGAGCCCGGCGTTGGCAAAACCGCCATCGTCGAGGCCCTAGCCCAACTGATCAGCGGCGGAGATGTCCCCGACACCCTGCAGGGCAAACGCTTGGTCACCCTGGACATGGGCGCCCTAGTTGCGGGCACGAAGTACCGCGGCGAATTCGAAGAGCGGTTGAAGAAGGTCATTGAAGAGATCAAGGCCTCCGGCAACTGCGTCCTTTTCATTGACGAAATTCACACCATTGTCGGCGCTGGCGCCGCTGAAGGCGCGGTCGACGCTTCCAACATCCTGAAGCCTTCATTGGCCCGCGGCGAGATTCAATGCATCGGGGCCACCACCCTGGACGACTACCGCAAGTACGTGGAGCGGGATCCGGCTTTGGAGCGCCGCCTGCAGCCCGTGCGGGTTGAAGAGCCATCCGATGACGACACCGTCGCGATTTTGATGGGCGTCAGGAGCAAATACGAAGACCATCACAAGGTAGACATCACTGACGAAGCCATCCGCAGCGCGGCTCTCTTAGCCCAGCGCTACATCCCAGACCGGTTCCTGCCGGACAAGGCCATAGACCTCATAGACGAGGCCGGCTCCCGAGTACGGCTGCGCGGCAGCGTCACCCCCGCGTCGGTGAAAGACGCCATGCAGGTCTTGGAGCAGGTCCGGAAAGAGAAAGACGAAGCCATCGCCTCCCAACAATATGAGGCGGCGGCCGAACTCCGCGACCGGGAACTGCGTCAGGGAGAAGACCTAGACACCCTAGAAAAAGAGTGGCAGGAGGGCGAGGGTTCAGAGCGCCGGGTTGTCACTGAAGACGATATCGCTGAAGTCGTCAGCATGTGGACCGGTATTCCGGTAACTCGGCTGGCGGAAGAAGAGACCGAGCGGCTCCTGCAGATGGAAGCAGAACTGCACAGGCGGATAATTGGCCAAGACGAAGCCATCGTAAGCGTATCCAAGTCGGTGCGCCGCGCCAGGGCAGGCCTCAAGGACTCCCGCCGTCCCATCGGCGTGTTCATGTTCCTTGGCCCCACCGGAGTCGGAAAGACCGAGTTGGTCCGTGCTCTGGCCGAGTTCATGTTCGGAGATGAAGACAACATGATTCGCCTGGACATGTCCGAATTCCAAGAGCGTCACACCGTGGCCCGCCTGATTGGCGCGCCTCCTGGCTACGTCGGCTATGACGAGGGCGGCCAACTGACCGAGGGCGTCCGGCGCAAGAACTACTGCGCCGTGCTCCTTGATGAGATTGAAAAGGCCCACCCCGAGGTCTTCAACATCCTGTTGCAGATCTTCGACGCCGGTCACCTGACCGACGCCCGAGGCCGGAAGGTGGACTTCCGGAACTCCATCATCATCATGACAAGCAACCTGGGGTCGGATTTGATCAAACGGGAGACATCTCTCGGTTTCGCGGCCAAGACCAGCGAAGCTCAGACCGACGACAGCGCCTACGAACGGATGAAGGACAAAGTGCTGGAGGAAGTTAAGCGCTTCTTCCGTCCTGAGTTCCTCAACCGAATCGATTCAACCGTGGTGTTCCACCAGCTAACCAGGGAAGAGATTCTGGAGATTGTCGATCTGATGATGAACCAGGTCCGCACCGAGTTGGACGAGAAAGAGATCGCGTTGGAGATCACCGAAGAAGCCAAGGTCTACCTTGGAGGGAAGGGTTTCGACCCGGTCCTGGGCGCCCGGCCGCTGCGGAGACTGATCCAAGACGAGATCGAAGACACCCTGTCCGATGAGGTGCTCAGCCGACGGCTGGTCGCCGGCGACGTGGCGATGATCGACATGGACGGCGAAGGCGCCATCAAGATCACTTCCAAGAAAGCCAAGGCCAAACCCAAGGCAAAAGCCAAGGCTGAATCGGAAGCAGAGGCGGAGACGGCCAACTCCAGTGATTAGCATCACCGGCCGCTAGCTCCGTCAATAACGCCAAAATAAGGGAACTACTGACAGAAGGCCCCACGATTTGGGGCCTTCTGTTGTTATAATTGCCGGAATTCTGGCTATGCAATCTCTCCAGCGAATTCTTCAATCGGGTGGTGCGGTGTGGCTAAGGTAAAAGAGCGATGGCGATCAGTATTTATGTGCTCGTCCTGCGGCAACGAGTTCGCCAAGTGGAGCGGATTCTGTCCCGCCCAAGGATGCGGCTCTCAATTTCCCCTAGTTGAAATGGCCGCGGCCCCACCAACTCCCAAAGGCCGCCCCGGTTGGCTCGCCACAAAAGCGACCGAAGTGGTCGAACTATCCTCCATCTCCTCCGGCGACCAACAGCGAGACCCCCTGCCTTCTTCCGAGTTGAATCGGGTGTTGGGCGGCGGCGTCGTCCCCGGGTCGGTGGTCCTCCTGGCCGGTGAACCCGGCGTCGGCAAGTCGACTCTCCTCCTTCAGATGGCCCAATACGTGGCTGCCAAAGGCGAAAAAGTTCTATACATCAGTGGGGAGGAGTCGCCCCAGCAGATAAAACTGCGCTCGGACCGGCTGGGATTCGCCGGCGAGGGCGTCTTGATGCTACCCGAAACCGACTTGGCTTCAGTTATCTCTCAACTGGACTCAATGAGACCCGCTCTAGCTATCGTGGACTCTATCCAGACGTTGTACACCGACGACGAGACTTCCGGCCCCGGCAGTGTGGGGCAGGTGCGTGAGGCAGGGCTTCGGCTCCTCCGGTGGGCGAAAGATAGTGGCATCCCGGTGTTCGTCTCCGGTCACATGACCAAGGACGGCTCTTTGGCCGGGCCCAGGGTGTTGGAGCACATGGTGGACGTGGTGCTGTACCTAGAATCCCAAGAGGACGGCGGCTACCGGGTGCTTCGGGCCGGCAAGAACCGGTTCGGCGCAACCACCGAGGTCGGCGTGTTCGAGATGACCGAGCAGGGTCTGGCCGATGTGTCCGACCCATCTAAAGCGTTGCTCTCCCAACGAGCTGGAGGCGCCATCGGAGCGGCCTTGGCGCCGGTGGTCGAGGGCAGCCGCGCGTTGCTGTTGGAGGTCCAGGCGCTGACTTCTCCGTCCCAGCTGCCTGCGCCCCGCCGAGTCGCCAACGGGGTGGATTACAACCGCATGCTGATGCTGGCGGCCGTAGGTTCCCGCCGCGCCGGTCTGGAGTTGTCGGGCCAGGACATTATCGTGAACGTTGCCGGGGGATTTAAGATCAGCGAGCCGGCAGCGGACCTCGCCCTGGTGCTGGCGATGGCTTCGAGCCTCTACAACTGCCCCCTGGACCCCGACATGTTTGCCTTCGGTGAAGTTGGGCTGAGCGCTGAGATCCGGGCCGTTTCCCAGGCGCAGCGGAGGGTCTCAGAGGCCGTCCGGTTGGGGCTCAAGAAGTGCGTCCTGCCCGAGACATGCTCGGACGGCCTGAAAGTGCCCGAGGGCATGAAAATCATCGGGGTAAGGACCTTGCGGCAGGCGGTGAATGCCGTCTTGTCAAGAGACCGCAACAAGGGCCAGGCGGAAGAGCGGACGTCGGAATTGGACTGGGAGTCCGAAGCGGCGCTGGAACCGGGCTAATAACCCACTTTCGGAAATTCCGCCAACTAAACCCGCTCATCCTGCGCCTGTCGAAGGGCCGCATTAATCATGGCTCTGTTGGAAATAAGCTAACCCAGAGCACGTGGTTCGACAGGCTCACCATGAGCGGCACCATGAAGCATCACCGCGAACGGGACGTTGGAGGAATCACCACGGGTGGAATCAGCGCTCTCTAGTGGGGTGGCTCTCTGTTGAATGCTGGTCGGCCGGGGAGAACTCGTGGTCTTCACAGGCCACCCAACGCGAACCGTCCTGGTAGACCTCTTTCTTCCAGATGGGGACCACCTCTTTGATGCGGTCCACCGCTTTTTGGCAGGCGTTGAAGCTCTCTTTCCGGTGTGGCGAGCCGACGGCAATCACCAGGCTGATCTCTCCGATGCCCACCGTTCCGATTCGGTGGCTGATGGCGATCTGTTCAAGGCCGAATTCGACCATCAATTCCTGACGCACCTCTTCCAGCTTCTTTACGGCCATCTCGTCGAAGGCTTCGTATTCCAGGGTCAGCACTGTTTTGCCTTCGAAATTGTCCCTGGTAGTGCCCAAGAAAGTCACAACCGCGCCGTTGCTGTCGCGGCGCACTTTGGCTGTGATCCTTTCCGGGTCGAGAGCTTTTTCGGTTAGATCAATCATTTCGTAAACTCCCCAGACGTTGGGTCAACCTCCGCTGACGGGTGGAATGAGGCAAACGTCGTCGCTTTGCTGGAGGATCATATCCGAGTCGGCGTAGTCGGTGTTCACTGCCACCACGATCTTCACTTCGGGCGGGGCCAAATTGGGAATCTGCCGTCTGATCTCGTCAGTTAGGTCGGCGACCGTCGCTCCGTCCGGCACGGTCACGGAAACGATGCTGCCACCGGCGCGTTCCCGGTACAAGGCGTATAACCTAACGTTGAGTTCCATGTGTGGAGCACCTCGCGCCTATGACCGCGCTGACTAAAAAAGCCCGAGTAAAAACTTCGAGCTTTATTAAACATTATCTCATAGCAGCTTAAGCGCGCCAGTCTCGGTGATCGATCACCAAGGCACCAGGTTCCAATCCGAGACCAGATCAACTACTTTTCCGTTGAGCGCCGCGGTCTGAACCCTATTCATCCTCAACCAATAGATACGGCCAGGCACCATGACTTTGATGGTGTTGGCGTCGATGAAGGCCGGGCGTGGGTCGAAAAACTCCCAACTCTTAGCGCTGTTGTCAAATGCCCAGACCCGGATCAGATTCTCCGCCCGGGTCAGCGACACCAGGGCATCGGCCGGCAGCGTCGACGGTTTGGGGGTCGGCAGTGGTTGGCTTACAGGCGTGCCCTCAAGCACGGAAAAGCTGATCACGCCTGTGATTCCGCCAGCCGTGACCGAAACGGTCTGGGCTCCTGGGGTGAAAACAGGCATGGCGAAATATGACACGGAGTTCCCGTCGTTATCAGTTGAGGGCGACAGCGAGTTGGAGACATTTACGTTTCCGGCCCTCACGCTCGATATTAAGGTGTCGGTCGGAAAGCCTTCGCCGGAGACAGTGACCACGGTCCCAGGCACGCCAGAGGGCGGCAAAAGAGTGATGGTTGCACCAGGCACCGAGTGTATCGCGACGCCAGACTGATCGAAGCCCAGAACGTCAGCCTTGACCACATTATCGGACGAGATATCAGCCGTGTCTGGCACTGTTATCCTGGCGAAGAATCCTCCTACAGTGTTTGCTGAAACCACCGTCAAAGGGAAGCCCGCGTAGGATATCGGCACCTGGCTGTTGGCCTTGGTCACTGGGTTTGCGGCGGGAAAGTCTTGGCCGCTGACGGTCACGACGGTCTTAACCCTGCTGGATGCGGGGTCCAATCTGATTCTAGGGGTCCGCATGATGATCTGGGTTGTCTGCCCAAAACCTTGGTCATCCGTGACGCTAATGGAAACCGGGCCGCCGGCCACCGTCTCAGCGTTTATGGGGATGATGATAGTAGCGATCCAACTGCCTTCGGAGTCGAAATCAATGGGGTAACTTACGTTCGGTGATTTCAGGAGCGTTGTGCCAACGAAGATTACGCTGGCGCCGGTCCCGGTAATCTGATGCGCGCCGGACGTCCCAGCTCCGCCAGCAGTTGTCGAGGGGGTGAACCCACTGCCCAACAAGGTTACCGTTCGGTTGGGCACCGTAGACTGTGGAACAATGGTAAGGGTCGCGGCAAGATTAGCGGACGCCAATCTGGGGACCGAACCGGCCCCCGAAGCCGCAAGAAAGACCGCCAAAACCAAGAGTAGGGCAAGTTTTGGCCGTAGGTCCACCGCCACCCCTCCAGAAACCGTCTGAATCTATATTAGCAGGCAGTGGCTTGATGCCTATGGAGTAACCCAGGCCGGTTTTCCGGCAAACAAACGTGTGGATACGCGCCTAGTGCATCACCAGTCCTCCATCCACGTTGAACGCCTGGCCGGTGATGTTGCGGGCGCCGGGTCCAGCCAGGAACACCGCCATGGCCGCTATATCTTCTGGGTCGTTGGGCCGCCCGATGGGGATCTTGGCGTCCCGGGCCTCCTCCAATTCGCGCATAGTCTGACCGGTGACCTCGGCCCGGCCAGACATGGTGTCCGCCGCCATGGTGGTCAGAGTCGAGCCGGGGCAAATGGCGTTCACATTGATGTCATATTGCCCGAGCTGCAGGGCCGCGATGCTGGTCATGGAGATGACCGCGCCCTTGCTGGCGGCGTAGGCGATGTTGGAGGTCCCCGCATAGCCCTTCCCGGCGATAGAAGCGATGTTGATGATCCGGCCGCCCTGCCCCTGGTCGATGAGTTCCCGAGCCGCCCGCTGCATGCAGAAGAACACGCCCTTAGCGTTCACCCGGTGGATGCGGTCCCAGTCCTCTTCCTGCACGTCCATGATGTCCAAGAACTTGGTCACCCCGGCATTGTTCACCACAACGTCCAAGCGCCCAAAGGAGTCCTTGGCCTGCCGGAACATGCGATCGATATCCTGTAGGTCGCCCATATCAGCCGGCAACACCACGCTCTCTCGGCCCAGTTGTTTCACGGCCACGGAGGTGTCTTCGGCGGTGGATGCGTCGATGTCCGATACGGCGACGTTGCAGCCGGCCTCGGCCAATTGCAGGGAGATTGCCCGGCCCATGCCTCTGCCGGCGCCGGTAACCAGGGCGATCTTATCTTCAAGTCGCATGACTAACCTCTAGTCCAGTGGCAAATCCAGATTCGGGGCAGTGTAGCCGTGCCCAACGGAGCTGTCAACGAAATTCGTTCGTTGACAGCCCATACAGCCGCGATTACACTCCCGGCAGCTAGGAATCTGGACCTTGGGAGGCACGGTATGGCAGTTGATACGCATGTCGATACGATCGTTAGGGGCGGGAAGGTTGTCACTTCATCACAGGTGATTGACGCCGCGGTGGCCATCACGGGCGAGAAGATCGCGGCCATCGGCCCAGAGCACCTGCTTCCTCCGGCCGACCGGTACATCGACGCCAAGGGCAAGTTCGTCCTGCCGGGGCTGATTGACTCCCACGTGCATCTCGACGGGCACGACGACTACGCCTTGGGAGCGCGGGCGGCGGCCCATGCCGGGCTGACCACCCTGGTCCCCTTCGGCAATTACGCCCTGGAGGGAGACGAGACCCTGGAACAGGCCGTCCGCCGGATCCAAGATGAGGTTGGCACGGCGGCGCTGGTGGATTTTGGCTTCCACTTCATCCTGCAGAACCGGCCGAGCATCCTAGCTTCCCTGCCTCAGGCCATGGAACTTGGCGTGAAGTCCTTCAAGATGTTCATGACCTACAAGAAACGGCCGGGCCGGATGTGCGACGACGACTACATCTGTGAGGCCATGGATATGGTGGCCAAGGGCGGCGGCGTCCTGCAACTCCATTGTGAGAGCGGCAACATCATCGAGTACCTGGAGAACAAACTCATGGCAGAGGGGCACACCCATCCGACGGATTTCCCCACGGCCTGTCCCGATTGGGCAGAGGAAGAGGCGATCAACCGGGCCATCAAGATGGGCGCCGCCACCGGCTGCCCCACTTATGTGGTGCACCTGAGCACCCAACTGGGCCTGGAACGAATAAAGCAGGCCCAGGCAACAGGCCAGAAGATCTGGACCGAGACCTGCCCCCAATATCTGCTGCTGTCCGACGCTGAGATGGCGAAATTCGGACCTTTGGCTAAGATCGGCCCTCCCCTACGTCCTGAGGATGGACCCGACCGGAACGCCCTTTGGAGCGGCCTGCGTCAGGGCCAGATTTCCCTGGTGGGTAGCGACCATTCGCCCCATCCCGAGGAGCTGAAGAAGCCGGGCTGGGACAACATATTCGTGGACTCCACTGGGGCGTCGGTGCCCTTTGGCTCACCCGGTATCGAGACTGTGGCGCCATTGATGTACAGCGAGGGCGTGGTCAAACGTGGCTTCCCCATCTGGTGGCTGGCCAGGGTGATGTCTGAGAACCCGGCACGCATATTCGGCCTCTACCCCCGGAAGGGAGTGATTCAGGCCGGTTCCGACGCCGATCTGCTGATCCTGGACCCCGGCGCCGACCGAGTGGTGACCGCTAAGGACCACCACAGCAATGCAGGCTATACCCTCTTCGAGGGCTGGAAGGTTAGCGGCCGCCCATGGATGACTCTGCTGCGGGGTCAGGTGCTGCTGAACCAAGGCCAGTTGGAACAAAAACCAGGCTACGGTAAGTTCTTAGCCTGCGAAGGCCCCACCACACCGTTGGGCGGCCCAGTAGACTAACCGCCGGTGCAACCGAGTTTATTTGAGCGGAACCCAAAGACGAGTGCGCCATCACATCTGCTCATCCTGAACCTGTCGAAGGACGGACGCCGAGGTAAAGCATGGTTGTTGATCTCGTCATTCACGCGAAAGCCGAAATCCATGGGGCTCGTCAGGGTCAAATCTCCGAATATCCCGTTTATTCTGGCACACGGTTTACGTGGATCCCGGACTCCGTCGGGATGACGAAGAAAAACCGTCTCCCATCCTTCCGCGGAAGGAGGATAGGGTTTCGGTGAGGGCAACGTCCCCAAGCAAATCAATTATCAATCGTCAGATGTGGTTTGCGGGAATTCCGGCTTTCACCGGAATGACGGTGGGAGCCGACCACTTGAGAATCAACAAAAAAGAGGGCGCAGCCAAATTGGCCGCGCCCTCTTTCGTTTCCGAAACCTACTTGGTTTTTGCCAGTTAAGCCACCGGAGCTCCTTGGAACTCGGGCATGACCTCTTTGGCGAACATCTCTATGGACCGCAGGACCTTTTCGTGGGGCAGTCCGGGGAACCCGAAGTTGCCGAACACGTGGTTGATTCCGGCTGCTTGGGTCGCTTTCAGGCGCTCGATCACCACCTCGGGTGTTCCCACCAGCGGCGGCAATCCGGCGTGGCCAGGGTCGTCGCGGCGGTCACGGTCGGTCTGGCGGTTGGCCCAATGCTCGTAGCCCGGAGGAACGTTGCCGTCCTTGTCGGTGGGCATCCCAATGGATCCGTTGGTCCCCTGGGAATTCAGGATGCGCGACGAGAACATCTGTAGTTCAGCGGCGTCGGCCTCGGCTTCTTCTTGGCTCGGCGCAACGTAGATGCCCTTGGACATGGGCGGGTCCAGGTGCGCGTGGGGATGGCCATACTCGTCCATCTTGTCCCGCCATGCTTGGACCACCTGAGGGGCCTGACCCAGAATGTCGGTGGGGCCGCCGGCGATGACCTGGATCTGGTTCTTGGCTGCGAAGTCGATGCTGGCCGGTGAGGTGCTCACAGCCTGGAACAGCGGCGGATGGGGCTGCTGTAGCGGCTTGGGCAAGACCCACAGGTCTTTCACATCGGTGAACTTGCCGTGGTAGGTCAGTTTCTCCTCGGTCCAGGCCTTCTTGATGACATCAACGGCCTCGTAGAACCGCTCGCGGCTGGTGTTGATATCGACGCCGAGACCATCGAACTCCTGGCGCTGGTAGCCGGAGCCGATGCCCAGATTGAGGCGGCCACCGCTGATGACGTCAATCATAGCGGCTTCTTCCGCCACCAGTATGGGATTGTGCAAGGGCAGCACCACCACGGCGGTGCCGATACGGATGTTCTTCGTCCGGCCGGCGACCAGCCCGGCGTATGACCAGATGCCCGACAGCAGGCCGTGGCGGGAGAAGCGGTGCTCACCCAGCCAGACTTCGTCCAAGCCCAGTTGGTCGGCCAGCTCGATCTGCTCCAGGCTTTCGTCGAGAGATTGTTGCTGTCCTTTGCTCTCGTGCCAGGGAACGATGGTGAAGATTCCAAACTTCATCTGTGGATCTCCTTAGTTAACGTGATGAATCGCGGGTTAGACCGGGCGGCAGGGGCCCAAGTCATTGGAGCAAGGATACACCGACATAGGCGCGCGGGACAAGAAACCCAAAGCAAGATATGTTAGTCGGATGATGCCTCGGAGTCGCCACTTAACGGGACATGTGCGTCGGAGGACCAGCCCAGCAGGCCGGCGATGAAGTGGAACACTGCGTAGGTCTCCAGTCCGAAGGGCAGGTAGCCGCCGTACCCCAGAAGCGGCATCTCGAAGATACGGGCGAAGTCGAAGATGCCGACGTTATATTCCCAACTGGCCTTTGCCTCGTTGTTCCACATCTCCCAGAAGAACCCGCAGACCAGCGCACCAAGGGCAAAGGTGATGACCAAACGCCAATCGCCGTTCCTAACCTGGCCAACAATACTTGGCCGGCCCATGAGGCAGTTGATGGGATCAAAGATGAAGAACAGGCTCAACCACGTCAGCGGGAATAAGTAGCCCGGCCACAGAAGCAGAGCCACCAAAGACAGAACACCGAGAACGGCCACCACCATGACCTGTCGGCGTTCCAAGACCAGGGGCCGCAGACGGGCGAACCACTTGATGAACCCCAGGGAGCCGATAAGCTCAGAAACTTCGAAAACCGCGGGAATAACCACTGAGAAAGCCAGTGACGATTCCAAGTAATCGAATACGTCGGTGTTCTCTTGCGTTCCGATGTAGACCCAGTTTTGGGTTATGGAGTTGATCCCTTCGAACGCCCACCAGTAGGGAATGGCAGATATGAACATCACCGCCATTATCTTGGGGCTTCGGACTATCAGGGAGGTGCCGGTGCGCCGCAGAGCCAGGCCGTCGATGGCCAGGATGAACCCAAGCCATAGCGGGAAGAAGGTGTACTGGAGGCCGACGTCGCTCTGGGCCCAAGACAGCGGCCAGGCGATGCAGATCAAGAGGAGGCCGAGTAGTGCGCGGTATGGCAGGAAGTATCGCTGGAGAGGTTTCTCCCGTAAGGGAATCCGCCGCACGGGCAACCTGTCGTCTCGGATGAGCACCAGGCTCTCCAACGATGATTTTACGTCGAGATATTTAATCACCCGTTCAATCTCTCATAATGTCCCTGAAAGGGCAATCCGTGGTGGAAGCGGATTTTGTCGAACGGGTTAAATTTCAGGCTTGCGGGAATGCCACTCTGTCCCCTGTTCGTAGGAGTGACCGGCGCGCAGAACGGTGCTCTCGTCGAAGGGCCGGCCCGCGATCTGGAGGCCGATGGGCAGTCCGGTCGCCGTAAAACCGCAGGGCACGCTCAACGCCGGCACGTTGGCCAGGCTAAACGTTGTGGCCAGCAACCAGGGAATCCGGCTGCTGGCTGCTTTGCTGTCTATGACCGGGTCCAGCCCCAGCAGTTGGGCCGCAACTCCGGTGGTCGGGGACAACATCACATCGACGCTATCAAAGGCCGCCAGGACTTGATAGCGCAGCAAGGACCGGAGGCGCAGGCCCTTGTAGAAGTAGGAGGCTGGCATGATGGTCCCCACCAAATAGCCGATCCGGTTGTCGTGGGCGATGTCCCTGGGTCGGTCGTGCAGCAAGTCCCGGTAGGTGGTCGGGGCTTCGACCCTAATTGCGCCGTTGATGGCTCCGGCGTTGGCGGCCAAGGGTATGGAAATTTCCTCCACCTGAGCGCCCATCTCTTTCATGGTGGCGGCCGCCGCCAGCACCGATTGCCGAACCTCTTCTTCCACGAGGTCTGTATAGACCAGCTCTTTGAGGATTCCCACTCTAAGACCTTTGATACCACCAGTAAGAGCGGCCTGGTAGTCAGGGACAGGCTCATGGCTACTCACCTTGTCTTTGGGGTCGTGTCCCGCTATGGCCGCCAAGGTTATGGCGCAATCTTCCACCGTGCGGCCAAGGGGTCCGATGGTGTCCATGGAACGGACGCCGGGCATCACACCGTAGCGGCTGACCCTCCCCCAAGTGGGGCGGATGCCGACGAGGCCACACCAGGACGCTGGGAAGCGCACCGAACCGCCGGTGTCTTCTCCCAGGGAGGCGGCGCAGAGAAAGGCTGCCGTGGCGGCGCCCGAGCCGCTACTGGAACCGCCGGTGGACCGTTCCAAGTCCCAGGGGTTGCGGGGCGGATCGAACTGGTGGGACAGGCCCGAAGTTGCGAACTCGGTCATGTTGAGCTTTCCAAGTAGCACCGCCCCGGCCGCTCTCAGGTTTTCGATGACGGTCGCATCAATCGTGGGAATGTGATCGTTGAAGACCGGAGACCCGCCGGTGGTGAGGATGCCCTGGGTGTAGATCTGGTCTTTAACGGCGACAGGAACGCCATGCATCGGGCCGCGGTGATTGCCTCGGGCGATCTCTTGTTCCGCCTTGTTGGCGGCTTCCAGGGCCGCATCGGCGGTCACAGTCACGAATGCGCGGAGTTTGCCGTCTAGGGACTCGATGCGCTCCAGGTAGGCCTCCGTGGCCTCAACAGGAGAGATTTCTTTGGCGGCCATCAGTTTGGAAAGTTCAAATGCGCTAAGAAAGGGTAGCTCAAATCTATTCATGAAACACATAGCCAGGCGGAAGATTTACCGCATGATAGGTGGGCGGTGTTGGCCGGTCAACAAGCGGGCCAGATCCAGCAGGGTATAATCTAGCCGTCAACTATCAGTAATAAGCCAGCAACGGGTGGCCCGGCGCGGACTAATGACATCATTTGCAGGAATAAGTAATGCCAGACGCCACAGTTAAGTTCGAGGGCGCCCGTTTTATCATCACCATGGACCCGACGCGACGCATTATCGCCGACGGTTCGTTGGTCATCCAGGGCCAGCGTATCCTCCAGGTCGGCAAGGCCGCGGAGTTAGCGCAGGTCCAGGCGGACCGGGTGATCGACGCCACCGACATGGTGATCACTCCTGGATTCTGCAACGGACACATGCACATCAGTTACGCCCACGCCACCAGGGGGATATTTCCCGACGACCTCGGCTCGGCCTACCTGCCCAACGTGTTCAAACTGCAAGCGATCATGACCGAAGAAGAGGAATACAATACCAGCTTATTGGCCATCACCGAGCTGCTGAAGTACGGCACCACCACTTTCATGGACCCCGGCAGCACCAAGTACCTCGATAGGTGCCTGGATGCCTACAAGCAGACCGGTTGCCGCATCATCACCGGCACTCACGTTACCGACAAGCCCAATCCTCTGGGCCTACCGACTTACTCCACTGCCGAAGCGATCGAAATCGTCGAGACCACGATCAAACATTTCGACGGGCAGGCTGATGGCCGGATTAGCGCTTGGGCGATGCCTTTCGCGCCCAGTATGTGCTCCGATGAACTGCTCCTGGAATGTAAACGCCTGGCCGACCATTACGGCACCGGAATGACACTGCACTACAACAACGGCGAGAATTACATCGAGGCCAGCGTCAAAGAAACTGGTCTGCGGCCGACCCAACACCTCGAGAAACTGGGCGTGTTGGGGAATAACGTGACTCTGGCCCACATGCTAGGTCAGGATGAGAGCGAGGTAGAGACGCTGGCTCGCACGGAAACCCGGGCTGTGGTTGTCCCCACGGCGGCGGTCAAGGGCGGGGCCGGCATGACCCAGACCGGGCTACTGCCCGAGATGCTGGACGCCGGCATGGCTGTCGGCCTGGCCACCGACGCCGGCAACAACTCTAATCTATTGGAGACGAACCGAGCCATGTACTTAATTGCCGTCCTCTACAAGGATGCGCGGCAGGACTCGAAGGCCATCCCCGCCGAGACGGCCCTGGAGATGGCGACCATCATGGGCGCCGAGGCCCTGGGTCTGGCCGACGATATCGGGTCTTTGGAAGCCGGCAAGAAGGCCGACCTCGTTCTGTTCGACACACGCCGGGCTGAGTGGCAGACGCTTTTCAACCCAGTGAACAATCTGGTCTACAACGCAGACGGCCGAAGTGTCCACATGGTAGTGGTGGACGGCCAGATCGTGGTTGAAGACCACAAACCCCTGTTCGTTGACGAGTGGGCACTGGCCCAGAAAGTGCAGGGCATCGGAGAGGACATGCTGGGAAGAGCCGGCCTGTCGTTCCCACCCCGTTGGCCGATAGTTTGATCCGCAAACCAACTCAGTAAATTACCAAGAAGCACACCAAAGGAACCTACCATGTCTCAGATAGTATTCATACACGGGCCCGGCGCCGGTAGCTGCTCCGCCGGTTTCCAATATCAGATGAAACACTTCCCCGACGCCTTGGCCCCCGACTTGCCCGGCCACCCGCATGGCAATTCCATGGCCACCGTTGTCGAATATACCGAGTGGCTGAGGGACTGGCTTCACAAGCAGGGCCACAAGTCAGGTTTGATACTTGCCGGGTTCACCCTGGGGGCCTGTGTGGCGCTGCAGTACGCACTGGACAACCCCAGCGAGGTGGACGGCCTGCTCTTGATGACTATCGCCATGCGGCCCAAAGAGCGCGCTCCGGGCAGCCTGGAGTTCCGCCTGAACGCCGCCAGGGACGAGAAGATGCATGAGGAGTGGCTGGACGCCATGCGCCACACCATGATGTTCGTGGAGCCGGAACTTAGGGAGAAGCTCATCGAGCGGCACAGGGTTGTCGGGCCGATTTCTCAGTACAACGACCTGGTGACCATCGACAAGTTCGACGTTCGCGACCGTATCGGAGAACTCAAAGTGCCTCTGACGTTGGTGCGGGGCGTCGACGATCCCGGCAAACCGGCGGAATATGAGCTGGAGATTCACCAGGCAGTGCCCGACTCCAAGTACATCAAGCTGGAGAATGCCGGCCATTTCCCCATGGCCGAACGGCCGGACGACATCAATCGGGCCATCGAGGAATTGATGGACCAGGTGGCGTGTCCGTAGACTCACAATTCATCTGCAGTAGGACTTTGAAGAATGTTGTTCTGGGAGCGGGTTCCCTCGGCTCCATAATAGCCGGCCATTTGACGAGGGCCGGCGGTTGGAGATCGACGAGACGTTGGGACACGCGGTGGATGAGGCCCGCTGGCTTGGCATTCTAGCTCCGACACTAGAGATACGCTACAGCCTTTGCAAAGGGATCAACCAGTATTTGTAGCAGGTGGGGAAGCCCCCATCTCTGAAATCACCCAACTGTCACCCTGAGCGAAGCGAAGGGTCTGCCAGGGCAATGCTTGGAAGATTTTTCGTCGGCCTTCGGCGCTCCTCAGAATGACATTACTGCCGGAAGACCCCAGCCCAGGAAATTGACTTTGGTCCGGTCGGCCGAAGTTACCCGCTAGCTCTTTGCAGGCAAGTAGGCTTGGTACCAGGCGAGGGTCTCTCTCATGACATCGGAGAAGGCCGGCTCCGCATAGACCTCGTAGTGGCCGACGCCTTTCAGGACAACCAATTTCTTGGGTTCTCCAGCATTGGCGAAAAGCTCTTCTGATTCTTCCGGCGGCACCAGACGGTCATCGCTGCTGGTGATGAACAGGATGGGCCTAGGGGATATGTGGCCTACGATCCACTCCGGGTTGAAGCCGATGGTGTCGTCCACATATTCCACGGGAATGGTCCCCACCGCGGCTGGGTTGTTCTTGCGGGCGGCGGCGGCTAGTTCGGCTGATTGCCGGTCGGGGAGCAGTATGTCGGCGCGTTCGACCATATCCGACTTCCCGGTCTGGACGCGCTGTTCCCGGTCGGTTTTTGAGCGTTCCAGCAGGTCGAACCATTCATCCATGCGCCGCACCCGGCTCATCCACCGGGCGCCATTCCCGATGCCGACCACACTAACGATACACTTGGCCCGCTGGTCGACGGCCCCAACCCAAGACACGGTGGCGCCGCCGTAGCTGGTGCCGTAGATGCCAATGCTATCTTCATTGACCTCAGGCTGTAGTCCCAGGTACGTCATGGCGGCCTGAACGTCGGCCACCCGGCTGTAGGGGGCTAGGCGATGGGGGCTCTTGCCCTCGCTCTCGCCCCAGCCCTTGTAGTCGAAGGTCATCACCACGTAACCGGCCTCGTTCAAGACCCAGGCGTTGTCGGGCAGGTACAGGTCTTTGACCCCGGTGTAGCCGTGACACAGGAGAATAGCGGAGCGAGTCTCACCCGCGGCCAGGTCATCGGGGACATAGACATCGCCGCAAAGTTTGAATCCTTCGCTGTAGAACTCTATTGCTCGTTTCATGGGTATTACTCCTGTCACTCGTCAACGCTTAGTCCGGCGGTCCGGAAATCGGCCTCGGTCATTCCGGCAAACCGCTCGGGCAGGAATAGCTTGATGGATTCCGGCACCTGCTTGCAGCCGCCCTGGATGTATTCGGCGACGGCCTTGGCGGTGCTGGGGCCCAGGTGGATGCCCTTGGTGGTGTGTCCGGTGGCCAGCACCACCCCCTCTTTTCCAGGAACCGGGCCGATGATAGGGACACGGTCGGGACTGAGGGGCCGAGACCCGGCCAGTTGTTCCACCAAGGCTGCGTTCTCCAGGTCTGGGAATACGTCGATGGCCCGTTGCATGATCTCGACGCGCGCCGTCTCGGTCGGCACCCGGTCCATGTCCTCGCCTTGGTAGAGTTGGTCTAGGTCGTAGTCCCTTCCGCCGGTGCTGCCCACGCTCAGGAAGCCGTCCAATCGGCTGATCATGTGGCCGCGTTTGGGGGAGCTGATCAACACCTGGAGAGGGTCGCCATCATATTTCAGCAGCAGACGCTCTCCCTTAAGGGCTCCAACAGGTATTGGAAAGCCGAGGTCTCTTTGGAAGGAAGGGCTCCAGAGTCCGGCAGCCACCACCACGGTGCCGCAGGAGATATCACCTTGGTCGGTCTGCACGCCGGTGATCCGGTTGCCTTCAGAGATCAGGCCGGTCACCTTGCGGTTGATGATCTGTGCGCCCTTCTTCTCGGCTCCGGCGGCCAGGGCCAGGTTCAGCCGGTAACTGTCCAACTGGGCCGACTCATCTTCGTAGACGGCGCCGATGAGCGACTTGGTCAGCCTCGGCTCCAGCTCATGGACCTCGGCGGCAGTGATCCAATGCATGGCGACGTGCTCTTGCTGCCAGGTCATGAGGTCCTTGATCAGCTCTTCTTCCCTCTCTTCGAGGGCCAACCGCAGAGAGGGACGCCGTTGGTAGAACAGGTCCATCCCGGTGGCTCCTTCCAGTTCTGCGACCAACGACGGGAACTCGTGATAGCTTTCCAGTCCGAATGCGAAGGACGGTCCGGGGGTGAATTCGGTGCCCAGGAGGCTGATGAACCCTGTGGCGTGGGCGGATGAGCCGCTGCCGATGGACTCGCGCTCCAGCAGGGCGACCTTAATGCCTTCTCTGGCCAGGTAATAGGCGACGGAGCAGCCTATGACTCCCGCGCCGATAACGGCTACGTCAACTTTTTCTGCCATGTGTGGTTGGACTCCGGGTAGAGGATGCAGGAATTATGCGAGGGCCAATCGTAGCTGTCAACAACGAGGCCGAGCCTGGGGAGTTAAACCGAGAACGTTGAGGGTATGGGTGTCTCTGACGGGAGGCCGGTCAGGCTGGCGCTCAGTTCCCAGAGGGCGGCCGCCTGGGCTTCGTCGAAGCTGCGGAACGAAGAAGGCACGATCTGCCTCTTGTCCAAGTATTTGCCGGAAACGCCTACCAACTCGGGAGACGAGGCTGCGTAAACCGAGGTGAGCGCGCCGGCTTCGACGCTGATTCCCCGTACACCTAGCAGTATATTTAGGAACCGGCCCAGGATGCCGTTATTGGTCAGGATATTGGTCGCCACCAGGCCGGGGTGCAGGGCGTTGGCCGTTACTCCGGTGCCTTCCAGGCGGCGGGCCAACTCGTAGGTGAAGAGCAGGTTGCACAGCTTGGAACGGGAGTAGGCCCGAAAACCGGAATAGCGGCGGGGCGCGTGGATATCAAAAAGGTCGATCTTGGCTTTCTCATGGACCGAGGATGCCACGTTGACCACCCGAGCCGGGCTCGAAGCCGACAAAACATCCAGCAGCAGGTTGGTGAGCAGGAAACAAGAAAGGTGGTTGAGCGCGAAGGTCATCTCTATGCCGTCGGCGCTTTTCCTGCGGCTGATGTTGATGGCGCCGGCATTGTTGAGTAGAACGTCCAACCGTTGGCGCCGCTCCTTGAACTCCTTGGCCAAGCGGCGCACCTCCTCCTGAGAAGAGAGGTCGGCCACCAAGAAATCCACATTGGGATTGCCGCTTTCTTCACGGATGTCGGCGGCAGTCAGGGCGCACCTGGCAGGGTCTCGACCGGCGATGAGCACATCAGCGCCCATGTGGGCCAATTCGAGGGCGGTCACACGTCCGATACCGTTGGTGGCCCCGGTCACCAGGCAGGTTTTTCCGACCATCAACTTGGACCGGCAAGATGTTTTAAAATCCATCTGGCCTCCTAAGACAGTGGACACTAGCTATCTTATTATCCTCTCTGAAAAAGTAGCTTAATACAATGCCATTACGAGGACAGACTGGCCTGAGTAGAAATTGATTCCCAGAGGCTCAGGGAGTAATCTGGTGTTCGGTAAATATCGGGTATCTGAATGTCCTATTAGACACGTCAGGTTAGATACCCCAATTAGAAACCCCAGGGGGAGCTCCAAATTGGACTTTGAACTTAAAGCGTTGACCGATCCCGGGAAACGCATGGTCGAACTGGCCGAGAAACACGCCGCAGATTTCGCTGTCACCGCCGCCGAATACGACCGAAAGGGGGTATTCCCAGTTGAGAACGTCACGGCCCTAAGGAAAAGTGGTTTCGCCGCCGCGGCAGTGCCCGAAGAACTTGGCGGGATGGGCGTGACCTCTAACCATGACTGCATGGTTGCGATGAACCGGCTGGGGCGGGCGGAGGGGTCAACCCCGTTGGCTTTCATCATGCACTTGTCCCGTACCCTGGGCACGGCCCGGGCCCTGCGCCGGGCAATTGCCACGGGGAATAAGGCCCTGCGCAACCGCTCCGAGGAGTTGCTCAAAAAGATCGGGGTCGGAGAAGCGTTCATAACGGTGGCCAACTCCGAACCAGGGGCCAATATCCGGACCTCCCGGACCCTGGCCACCAAAGTTGAGGGCGGTTGGCTGTTCAATGGCGCCAAGACATTCGCCACCGGATCGCCCGCCGCCGACATGCTGGCCGTGCGCGCACGTTTCGAGAATGAGGCTGGGAATCAGCGCATGGGGGCCGCTATCGTGCCTGTGGACCGACTCGGCGTTGAGATCAAGTCCAACTGGGACGGTATGGGCATGAGGGCTTCCGGCAGCCACGATGTCATCTTCACCGACTATTTAGTCAAAGACGAAGAGTTCAGTGACATCGGCGAGTACGGCAAATACAACGCCCCATTTCTGGCCATGGCTTCCGTTTCAAGCATCGGCCTGTCGTCGATCTTTCTCGGGATTGCCGAGTCGGCCCATCAGATTGCGGTCGACGCCATCAAAGGGAGGGACGGAGGTGCACATTACCCAATGAACCAGGTCACCACTGCCGACAACGAGATTGACCTGGCGGCCTGCCGCGCCATGCTGAGCCGCGCAGCACAGATGCTGGACGATTATTCTCTTGAAGGCGACGAGACCGAAGAAAGGGCATTCCAGATCATCAAGAACGGAGCCGTTGCCAAGAAATTCGTGATGACGACATCGGGGGCGATCGTCGACCGGGCGTTGACATTGTATGGGGGCGCCGGGTTCCTGGCCAACAGCACCCTATCGCGGTTATACCGGGACGTCAGGGCCGGCCCTTTCATGCAGCCATGGGCCACCAACCAAGCGATAGCATTCATCGGACAAGTCGCATTGGGCCTGGACCCCAACGAAGCTTAATCGCCCGGACCTGAACGGTCCCAGGAGATAACATGGCCAGTTCGAAAATCACCTTTGGCGTCAACCTTTCAGTCGATAACTATTGGGACGTGCCCGAGTTCGCCCGCCGGGCCGAGGACCTGGGCTACGGTCGGGTGACCATGGGCGAGCACATCATGGACGGCAACCCGCCGCGGCCGACCCTGCTAAACCTGCCGGCCATGGCCGCCGCCGCCGGAGCCACGACCAACCTCAGGGTGATGACCGGCATCGTTGTCGCGCCTCTGTACGATCCGGTGATCCTGGCCAAGATGGTGGCCAGCGTGGACCAGGTGTCGGGCGGCCGCTTGGACTTCGGCATCGGCATCAGCGGTCAGCGCGGCACCAAGATCGAGTTCGATGCCGTGGGCGTTGATGTCCACACCAGGGGCAAGCGCACTGACGAGATGCTCCAGGTGATGAAGCGGCTCTGGACCGAAGAGCACGTGTCCCATCACGGCGATTTTTTCCATTTCGACGACGTTACACTGCTGCCCTTCCCGGCCCAAAAACCGTATCCGGCCATCTGGGTATCGGGCCGCAGCGAAGCGGCAATGCGGAGGGCTGGAGTTATGGGCGACGGATGGTATCCCTATCTGTTCAGCGTGCGCCGCGTCAAAGCCAGCAACGACATGGTGCGCCAGTACGCCGCCGAGGCCGGGCGCGACCTGACCGGGTTCCATTGGGGCCTGAACCAGCCAACTGCCATCTCTTCCGATGCATCAGAGGCCCTGGCACTAGCGGTCTCCAACGTCGGAGAACGCTACGTCACACCGGAGCGGAGCGCCGAGAGCATTGCCCGGTCGCTCTGCATCGCCGGGACGCCCGAGGACTGCATCAAGGCTGTCGAAGACCGTGTCGACGCTGGAGTTGAGCACATCAATCTGGGGTTCCTGGCCTCCGAGCCGGACTCTTTTTTCCGCCAGATGGAGATGTTTGCCTCCCACGTCATGCCACAATTCCAAGCATAGGAGAATAACCATGCCGGACTCGATCTCTTTAAAAATAGAAACCAACATCGCCGTCGCCATGCGAGACGGCGTCACCCTCTATGCCGACATCTACCGGCCCGAGGGCAATGGGCCGTTCCCGACCATCCTGCAGCGCACGCCATACGACAAGACCAATGCTTTGAGCGCCTCCATGTTGGATCCCATCAGGTCGGCCAAGGCTGGGTTCGCGGTGGTGATCCAAGACACCCGTGGACGGCATGCGTCGGAGGGTGAGTTCTACGCCTTCGTGGATGACATCGACGACGGCTATGACACCGTGGAGTGGGCCGCCGCTCAACCGTGGTCCAACGGCAAGGTCGGCATGTACGGAGCGTCTTACGTGGGAGCCACCCAATGGCTGGCGGCCACGTCTCGGCCGCCCCATCTGGTGGCCCTCGCGCCCACCGTCACCGCCTCCAATTACCACGACGGCTGGACCTACCAAGGCGGGGCATTCGAATTGGGCTTCAATATGTCTTGGACGCTACTCCAGTTGACCCTGGCCAATTTCAAGAATATTTCCAGCGTGCAAAATGTGCCTAGAGAACGGCACGGGGAGTTGATCAGGGTCGTGGACAACATGACCGAAGGTTTTGAACACCTGCCCACCAAAGACTTCCCCGGCCTGGACTCGGGAATGGCTAAGTACTACTACGACTGGCTGGCCCACCCCGACTTCGACGACTACTGGAAGAAGCTCTGCATCGAAGGCCACCACTCGGAGATCGACGTCCCTGCGATGCACCTGGGCGGCTGGTACGACATCTTTTTGGGCGGCACCATCCGCAACTATCTAGGCATGAAGGAGTCTGGGGCCAATGAAACGGCCCGCGGCGGACAAAAACTGATCATCGGCCCGTGGGCTCACGGCGCACGCGGCTCGACGATGGCGGGCAGACATTATTTCGGGATCATGGCCGACCCAGCAGCCACCGACATCGACGGCATGCACCTGCGCTGGTTCGACCACTGGCTTAATGATGGCAAAAATGGGATCACCGAAGAAGCGCCGGTGCGCATCTTCGTCATGGGCGACGACCAGTGGCGGGACGAGCAGGAATGGCCGCTGGCCAGGGCCATCGAGACCAAGTACTACCTCCACAGCGGCGGCAAGGCCAACTCCAAGAATGGCGACGGCAGTCTCGAAATAGACAGCCCCCAGTCAGAGCCGCCGGACGTGTTCTTGTATAACCCGGCCGATCCGGTGCCCACCGCCGGCGGCGCGCTCTGCTGCAACCCCTACTACGCGGCCAACGGCGCCTACGACCAGAACGAGGTGGAGGAGCGCCAGGACGTGTTGGTCTACTCCACGTCCCCATTGGAGCGCGACATGGAGGTCACTGGGCCAGTGACGGTGACGCTGTGGGCGTCGACCTCAGCCACTGACACCGATTTTACCGCCAAGTTGGTTGATGTCTGCGAAAATGGCTGCGCCCGAAACCTGACCGACGGCATAATCAGGGCGCGCTATCGCGATTCCATGTCCAACCCCACTATGTTGGAGCCGGGCCGGCCCTACTGCTACGACATTGACCTCTGGGCCACCAGCAACGTGTTCAAGGCCGGACACCAGATACGCCTAGAGATATCCAGCAGTAATTTCCCGCGGTTCGACCGCAACACCAACACCGGGAACATCATCGCCGAGGACACGGAGCTGCGGCCGGCACTCCAGACCATATTCCACGACGGCCAGCAGGCGTCTTACGTCAGCGTGGCCATCGTGCCCCGGTAATCAACCTAGATAAGGGGGAAAGAATGCCTGAAGAAACCTCGGAAGAATGGGAGGCCAGAGAAACGGCCTCGGGCGACCCGTTGCGGGAGTGGTATTCCAAGGAGATCTGGGGCAAACGGGCCACTGGGGACGATGCCCTTTTCGAGGTGATGAGCCTGCAGGTGTTTCAGGCCGGGCTTACCTGGCGGATGGTGCTCTCACGCCGAGACAGTTTCAGGGCCGCTTTCGCCGACTGGAACATAGAAACCGTGGCCGCCATGGGCCCAGCCGACCTGGAGCGGCTGAGGGAGGACCCGGGGATAATCCGTAACCGGCAGAAGATTCAGGCGGTGATCGCCAATGCTGAGATCACCCAGCACATCCAAGAAGAGCACGGCGGCTTCTGCAAATGGTTCTACGACCTGCTAGATGGGACGGACTACCCGTCGCTTCAGAAAGAACTGCGCTCCACATTCAAGTTCATGGGGCCAGAGATATCCCGGATGTGGCTGATGGCATCGGGCCGAATCACCCGCCAAGAAGGCGACAAATACGCCCCTACGGCCAGCTGAATCATTAGCGCGATCAAACATGTAAGATTGCTCACATTCCGGTGATTCGGCTCGCATTTAACGCTGTTCAATGTCTATGCTTGGTTGATGACCGCCGGGTCAGCAGCCACGAAGTGGGCCACATCTTTAGGCTGCAACACGCCCGCGCTGGCGGGGGCCGGTTGCTCTTCTCCGGCACCAATGGCATGACCCTTACCCAGGAGGAGATCACCCTGGCCCGGTATGTGGCCGGACAGTTACTAAAGGCCAGGAGTTGAGCCTTTTGCATTAGGGCTGACGGTCACATCTAGCAGGAAGATACCGGGCTCGTTGGTGTTGGAATCGCTCTTGAAGAATGCCACTAGGTCTTGCTCGCCGTCACCGTCGCCGGCTTCGTATAAGCGGAGCCTGAACTGGGCGACCGGTGGGAGTCGTCCAAGGAACTCTGGACCGCTGCGGAGATTTCACATGTGATCGGTTCTCCGGCTGCCTCGGCCAATGTGCACGCCGCGCCTCTCGCCACCGGGCCTACATTCCAGAGTTGAGACGAGAACCCGTCAAAATGGAATTCCTCAGCCCTCAAGGGGGCCAAGTCTTGGAACGGCGTGCGCATGACGGTGGCATTGGCAGCGCTCAACACCGCCGACTCGACTTTCCCATGGGGTATCTCGCTGAGATCGAAGGTCAAGAACATCTGGACACCGCCGCCGTCAGGAAAGTTGCGGTTCAGGTTGTCTACGGCGAAGAGGCCAATGCCCGAACCCTGAAATCCCCCGGGAGTGTGGCTTTCCATAGAGCCGCCGTGGTTCTCCAACGTGAGACTGACCGGCTGGCCGTCATTGCCGAAAGTGGGAATGCTGGTAGTCCCAGCAGGAGGTTCGGTGGGCGAGC
>DCWQ01000027.1:0-18313 GCA_002328185.1 Dehalococcoidia bacterium UBA2158 | reverse complement strand
GCGAGCAAGACCAGACCGATGATCGCCAGTAGGGGAGCCAAATGTAAGAAACTCGTCATATCAGGACATTTGATTCCCCGTCCCACCTGAAGGATGCACAGGTTTCCGCTTTGCCGTTGGTTACTCCGCCAGCACAGATTCCCCGGCTTTGCCGCTGGTTACTCCGCCGGTACGAATTTCATCGAAATGGAGTTGATGCAGTGGCGGGCGTTGGTAGGGGTAAAACCTTCTCCCATGAAGACGTGGCCCAGGTGTCCGCCGCAGTTGGCGCACTCAACCTCGACCCGGTGCCCGTCGGGGTCGGAAAGGTGCTTCACCGCGCCCTCTACCTCTTTGTCGAAGGCCGGCCAGCCGCAACGGGCGTCGAATTTGTCGGCGGAGCTGTAAAGTTCGGCGTTGCACTTGCGGCAGATATAGGAGCCAGTCTCATAGAAGTCGTCATATTCCCCGGTGAAAGGCCGTTCGGTACCCTTGTACTCAATTATGTACTTCTCTTCAGCCGTTAGAGGGTTATAGCTTTGGTTGGTCATATCAACTCTTTCTCGTTCTGAATCGCGGGGCTTAAATCGCTTGGCGCAAGTTGGGCATATCTCATGAGATTCTACGCCTCCGGTCCCTCATCTGGTCAAGTTCGGCCGCGATCCATCGTCAGTGTCACGCGCCGCACTTCTTCGCTGGCATCACTGATGGCGTATTCTATGTGGAGTTGGCCTTCCTCCTGATCATGGAGGATGATGC
This sequence comes from Dehalococcoidia bacterium UBA2158, assembly GCA_002328185.1. Lineage (GTDB taxonomy): Bacteria > Chloroflexota > Dehalococcoidia > Lucifugimonadales > UBA3495 > UBA9611. The sequence continues at coordinate 17,575 of DCWQ01000027.1, read as the reverse complement.
AACTGGCCTCGGCGTCAACCGCCGCGTCTGACTCCTGTATGATCAGGATCAGAAGTTGGTCCATATCATGGATCGAACTGATGAACCGATTCACCGGGTAGAAGGTCTGGATCTACAGGTCCAGCAATGCCTCGTGCCGCGCGACTTCTGTGCTGTCTACCATAGGCGATATTCTCGATCGCCCCAACCTACCTATTTCGGTTGATTGGGGAGCACACATGATTTGTGGATTTTTTATACTGGTAAAGCAGCAAGATATCGGCAGTCTCTCAAATCGGTCCTCCGAGACAGCCGGTGCGGGCAAGCTCACAGCTTGTGATATTCTCCTCGCACTACTTTGCCGCGCGGGGGACAAAGCTAGATACGTCTCAGGTGGGTTCATCAGGTCAACAATGGTCACAGTCACAGACAAAGAAACCGAGCGGTCCCAAGGCACCGGCGGACGTTATTGCGAGGGGTGCCCCAGGTGCACCGACGAAGATGCCGGGTTCTGCAAACAGAGACATCCGCAGCATAACAACCTGCACCCGGTCTGCCGGAAATGCGGCCACTGCGTTCTTAGAGGCAGTCATTCTGACGACACTTCAGACCTGCGGTAGGCCTCGAGAAATCCCTTGGACTGGACCGTCTACATCCTGCGGTGCGCCGACGGCACGCTGTACACTGGCATCTCCAACGACCTGGAGCGCCGAATAGCTGAACACGAGGCTGGGCAGGGCGCGAAGTACACCAAAGGCCGTGGCCCATTTCAGCTCGTGTACCAAGAGAGTTGCGAAGACCGGGGTCTTGCCTCAAAGCGGGAGAACGAGATCAAATCGTTGGACCGGCAAGCGAAGCTTGCGTTCGTTGCCGCAAACGCCGATTCCTCTTAGAAAACCCCCTCTATAATCGCCCGATTGGCTATGCCCGCTTGAACTTAACAGGTCGGTTGTTACCCTGAAGGTAAGGGAACAGGCCATTCTGAGGTAAGCGCATGACCAACGTGTTGATCGACGAGGACGACGCAGACATCAGAAACTTACTGGGTGACCAGTTACAGGACCAAGGCTGCATAGTTAAGAAAGCCGACAACGGCGCTGTTGCCCTAAAGCGGGCCGCCGAGCAAACCCTGGACATCATCTTCGTAGACGTTAATATGCCGGCAATGGGCGGTTTCTTTTTTTGATTTCGGAGTTGCAACAACACCCGGACACATTCGAGATTCTCATAATGGTAGTTACGGCCATCGATCTTCCGGAAGTGAAGGACCGGGCCGATGCGTTGAGGGTAAAGCTAGCCTTGGACAAGCCTTGGTTGCAGCACGCATTGGACCCTGTGATCGTTCAGGCCGCGATTCAGTTGAACGTCAAATGGGAGATTCTCGTCTCCGCAAGTTTAGAGTAAACAATCTTGACGGCCTGTTATTGGCAGCGTCAGGATGTTTGCCGGAGCGTTCCGGCGTCAGTGAGATGGATCCGCGTTCCATGGGTGTGCGCAAGGTCCAGGTAGATCAGGCGGTAGCCCATAAAATTGGTGATAGGTTCATCGGTAGCGAACCGGTAACCTCGGCTTCGGTAGTCGTCTATCACCCGGTCCAGGTCCTCCACGGTGTAGGCCACATGGTGCAGCAGCGGCGCCGCCTCCCCTTGCAGCACGGCCGGGTCCTCCGGTTGGATGAACTCAACCTCCACATCTCCCACCTGAATGAACCCCACTTCACCAAGTCCCGGCACCACTCCACGTCCGGTCTCTCTTCCGCCAAATGTTTCGGCGTAGGACTGGACTGCGGCGCCCAACTCCGGTACTAGATAACTGGCGTGGTGAAAGTTTGTGAACATACAACGCTCCTGATTTGGGGTTGAACGATTGATGTTAGATGTTCCCCGTGGAATGGACCTCTTGCCCACCAACCATGGTCAACACCGAGTGCAGTCCAGAGATATTATCTTCGGGGACCGTCAGGTAGTCGTCGGACAGGACCGCCAGGTCGGCCAGCTTGCCCGCCTCCAAAGACCCTCGGCGTTCCTCCTCAAATGAGAAATAGGCGCCACCCATGGTGATTGCCTTCAATGCTTCCATCCGGGTGAGAATCTGCCTCGGGCCAAGCACTTCGTGGGTCATGCGCTCTTGCCTGGCAACCGCAGCCCAGATCGTGGGGAATGGACTGTATGGCTTGTTGTCGGTGCCCAGGCTAAACCGCACGCCCTGTTCCAGGTAATCTCGGTGGGTAACAACCGTATCCGCCGCCTCGGCTCTGCCCACGTATTGGCGGCCTCGCAGCCACAGGTGGGTCAAGGGGATGGTCTCGACGATCAGGCCCAGTTCCCGGATCACCTTCAACTGCTCTGGAGATGTCTCGACCACGTGGCCGATCATCCACCGCTTGCCGCGGATCGGAATCTCCCGGTGGACATCTTGGAAGACATCCAGCACCTCTTCCAAACAGTCAGCCACGATGGTATTGACTCGTAAATTGTGCTGAGCCGCCAGTTTGACCAGCCGTTTGAAAGTCGCCGGAGGATTGTAGCTTTGCGCGAAACCTGCCCAGCCGGTGAAGGGAAGTTCGGCGGTCCGGGCGCGGGCGGTGTACCTACTGCCGCGGTAGTCAATGTAGTAGCCACTGATGCGGAGCATGTCATCGCCGAAACCCTGGCCCGAGGCCGAATGCGCCCATCGTTCCATCTCTTTGTCCGCTTCGGCTACGGATTTCCATGCGGGGCTCAGCGTAAGGTGGGCCCTAACGGTCATCTCTTTGGCGTCCCAGACTTCTTTGTACACCCGCAAGACCTCGGGGGCGACGCCATGCCCCTCATAGGTGCCGGTCGTTCCAACGGCGTTGTAGAGCCGCATTGACTCCTTCAATGCGGCCAAACGTTGTTGGTGGGTAAACCGGGGTACGACCTTCATCAGGGTGAACTCGACAGACGGGAACCTCCCGATGTCCACCAAGATGCCCGTCGGTTCGCCGGTATCGTCATGCTCGATGGTCACACTGGAATCGGGCGACTGGGTGTTCCGGTCTATGCCGGCGAGTTGCAACGCCAGACTGTTGGCGATGGCCACCGATGGCGGGACGTTCCAGGGCGTCCAGGTGCCCCGGATATACACAGGGTTGTTTGGCGATACTTTGTCGAGGTCCCACCGGTTGGGGAAGCGCCCTTCCTGAAGGCTGGCCGGCATATCCGCGTAGTTGGGCGGATCGCCCACCGGCATGGTCGTCACCCATTCGCCGGGGCGCTTCTGGGCCACTTGTTGCTTGATGAGGCCAAGTATCTCCGGAATGGAAGTTGCGCCCCCAAGGGAAGGGAAGATTCTCTTGAGGCCCTCGCGGTCCATGTGTGCGTGGATATCGATGATGCCGGGGATGACCGTGCGTCCCCTAAGATCGATGGTCTTGGTGCTTGAACCGCCCAAGGCCAGTACATCCTGATCAGTGCCGACGGCTTGAACAGATTCACCTTTTATAGCCACCGCCTGTTCGATGCTGCCGTTGGTTGAAACGGTGAGCACCTTGCCCCCATGCAAGATGATGTCTGCTTTATCAGATTCTTGTTGTCGCACGGCCACCTTCCGAATTCTGGGTAGAAATTGTTGACAATATTGACGGACGGGGGCGCCGGTTGCAAACAGTGTTCGGCCAGGGAGACGTCACAACAAAAGACCCAGACCTCATCAAAGCGGTCTGGGCTTTTTCATGCCTAAAACTGGCGGAGGGAGTGGGATTCGAACCCACGATGAGGTTGCCCCCATAACGGTTTTCAAGACCGTCGCTTTCGTCCGCTCAGCCATCCCTCCGTTGAGCGCGGACTCCGGTCTCGCGGCCGGTGGTCCAATCATATATTGTAACCACTACTGGGTTGGCTTTAAAGGTATCTACATTTTCTGCCTGGAAGCTCGGAGAAAGCGGCCCATATGGGCGGCTTCCGCAGGCTGTCGCCACGCTTGTTTTAGCTTGACACCCCTATAGGGCGATGCTAAAATCAGGCACGATTTGAGGGTGGGGTTTTATGTAATTCCGCACCCGGTTTTCAATCGTTTTCTCCCCGTGAATAGCTGTGATTGTTTTTGAGGAGACCGCCCCGGCAGACCCGTCTGGATACCCTGAAGGAAGGTGGACCCATGCCCCCAGAGATCATCAAAGGACTCAAGGATGTCTATTTCGACACGACCGAGTCCAGCTTTATTGACGGCATAGAAGGCAAGCTGCTCTACCGTGGCTATAACATCCACGACCTGGCCGAGAAGTCGACCTTCGAGGAAGTGGTCTATCTTCTGCTCTACGGCGACCTCCCGAACAAGAAGCAACTCGCCGATTTCGACGGCGTGCTGCGGGCCAACCGGATCATCCCCAACGAGGTGATTCAAGTCTTGGACCTGGTCAAGGCCTGCCATCCCATGGACGCGCTCCGGACCGGCATCTCGGCCCTCAGCGCCTTTGATGACGAAGTGACCGACAACTCGGTTGAAGCCACCATTCGCAAGGGCATCCGCCTCACGGCCATGGGGCCGACCATCGTCGCAGCCCACCACCGCCTGAGGAACGGCCTCGAGCCCGTGGCGCCCAACCCGGACCTGAACCATGCCGGGAACTTCCTTTACATGCTATTTGACGAACTCCCTGACCAGGAGACCACCGATCTGCTGGACGTGGACTTCATCCTCCATGCGGAGCACGGCCCGAACGCGTCGGCATTCGCCGCCAGGGTGACTGCCTCCACCGTCTCAGACCTCCACTCTGCCGTCGTCACCGGCGTAGGAACCCTGAAGGGTCCCGCCCACGGTGGGGCAGCCGAAGAAGTCATGAAGATGGCTTTGGACATCGGCAACCCGGAGAACGCCGCCGAGTACGCCAGCAACCTGCTGGACAACGGCGACCGCATCATGGGATTCGGCCACCGGGTCTACCGCGCCGAAGACCCCCGCGCCCGTCACCTGCGCGAGAGGTCCAAGGTTCTGGGTGAGAAAAGCGGCCACCCGGAGTGGTTCCAGATCTTGCAGCATCTGGAAGAAGAGACCATGCAGCCCTACCGCTCCAAAGGGATCTGCGTGAACGTGGACTTCTTCGCCGGGTCGATCTACTACCTGCTGGGGATTCCAGATGACCTGTTCATCTCGATCTTCGCCCTGGGGCGCATCCCTGGATGGACGCTTCAGTGTGTGGAGCAGTACAAGGACAACATGCTGCTCAGGCCGCTCACCGAGTACATCGGAGAGATGGACCTTGAGTACACATCGATAGACGAACGGTCCTAGACCGGCCACGCCTGGCAAGCAACTAGCGAAAGGGGCCAAAACGGCCCCTTTTGTCTTTGCCCAGCGACCCACCATGAGCCAGCAACCGATGAGTGCAGAATCTGAAGTAAGACAGCGGATCCAGAGTCGCGGCAAGATTACCTTTGCCGAGTTCATGGACGTTGCCCTCTATTGGCCCCACGGCGGCTATTACACCGCACGGGAGCCCGTCGGAGCCCAAGGCGACTACTACACCAGCCCGGCAATGCACCCGTTCTTCGGAGCACTTCTATCGGTCCAACTCTTCCAGATGTGGCGCGAAATGGACCGTCCCTCTCCATTCACCGTGTTTGAGCTAGGCGCCGGCAATGGACTTTTGTGCCGGGACATCTGCTCTTATGCAGCCGGACTTCCCGATGGATTCGCCGTGTCCTTGCGTTACGTCTGCTTGGACCGCAGGGCCGCCGGGCCAGTTGAGTCCAGGGCATTGGGGGCTAGTCGTGTTCTGGCCAATGGACTGCCTTTCAAAAACTTGACCGGCTGCGTCTTGTCCAACGAATACCTGGATGCCTTTCCGGTGCACCCGGTCGTCATGACCAACGACGGCCTGCAAGAGGTCTACGTCGGCTTGAACGGTGATGAGTTGGTGGAGCTGTACGGCGAGCTGTCACAGCCGGGGCTAGCTGGGCGCTTGGATGACCTAGGGATAGAACTCGCACCAGGCCAGACCGCCGAGATCAACCTGGCACTGGAGCCACGGCTGATTGAGATAGCGGCGGCGCTGAAACGGGGGTTTGTCCTGACCGTCGACTACGGCCGCACCGCCCAAGACCTCTACGACCCTGAAGCGCGGCTGCGGGGAACACTGGTCACCTACCATCAGCACGTCCAGACCGATGCCCCGCTAACCCTGATCGGCCGCCAGGACATCACCGCCCAGGTGGATTTCACGTCGGTGGCTAGCGCCGGGGAAAAGGCCGGGCTAAACACACTGGGGCTGGTCACGCAGCGGGACTTTCTGTCCAATCTTGGCCTCGACCGCCTACACCAACAATTGGCGGGGCAGAGTCTCACTCCAAGACAAATGCAGGCCAACCGCGCCGGGATAACCGACTTGGTCCGTCCGGGCGGTCTGGGCGAATTCAAAGTGCTCGCGCAGGGGAAGAACGTCGGCACTCCGGCGTTGTGGGGGCTGGAGCGATCTGACGAAGCCGCATCCCCAATCGAAAGCCTGGCGGCCCCATTGTTGACCGAACACCACCTGTCATTGGTCGATGGCAGGCACTTCGGCGGCGAGGCGGAGTCCGAGGCTTTCTAGCCGACCTAGCTGCCATCGTGCAGATACCCCAGCTGAAGCAAAATCGTTCGCCCTGAGCCCCGTCTAATGATGCGCATCAGTCATGCTCAAAGCCAGTATTGCGCTCCGCTATTGGGTGATGCCCGAACTCCGGTGGCCACAAGTGGGTGATTATGGAGATCTGGGCTGAACCGGGTAAGTTCAAATGGGACCAAGGATCCGGAGGACTCGCCCCTTTCTGGAATAACCAGACTCTTACCCTTGATCAAATCGATGGATGGACGTCCGCCCGGCAGAACTTCACAGTGGCAATCTTCGCAAAACATATGGGGGAATTACCTATCGGATACCAGTTCTTCAACATTCAGATAGGAAATACCGCGGACGGGGCCGAAGACCTTGATATCCCGGCTTCTGAAACTGGATGCAAGTCGGATTCTGAGGTCATCAAACTCCGGAGCAACGCCCTGACAATCACCTGAACCAATAACCCAGCCGGCGCAAAAATGGTTATCGGAAGAATCGAAATCGCCCTTGTCCAATAGGCGTCGTTACAATTTTCTGCCGGACCTGCGTAGAGGTGCTTCATCAGCATCTGAGATGCCGTGGTTCTGCAGAATTTCTAGGGCCTGCTCCCTACTCATAACGTCCATCCGAAGTGTCTCCTTCAGTAGCTTCGGATGACTCTTCATCCGGCTGCTCGAGCGGTTCGTCCACCGGGGTCTGAACCCGTCCTGCGGGCCTGTACTCACAGCGGACAGCCGTGGTCAGGAAGCCGCTGTGGCCGATCATTCTATGGTCGGGGCGGACGCTCCGCTCCGTAACGTGCCAGGTGCGGAGCAGCGTCTCCAGCGACTCGATCATCTGGAACCGACCGTCTTCTTCCAGGGCTAGGACCAACTTTTGAACCTGCAAAATAGTGGGCACAAAGCTGATCATTATCCCGCCCATCACCAGCGCGTCTCCGATACCGGTTATCGCTTGCCACGGTTCCGGCACGTCCAGCACCACACGGTCGACGTCCCGTTCGTCGATGCCCTGGTAGATGTCGCCGATCTTTATCTCGAGGTTGGAGGTGTCGGGGGTCACCCGTTCGATGTTCCGCATCGCCTTGGGCAGCACCTCTTCATCGATCTCGTAGTTGATCACTTTGCCGGTGTTCCCAACGGCCCGGAGCAATGCGGAGGTCAGAGCGCCGGAACCTAAGCCGCCCTCGATCACAGTAGCGCCAGGGAATATATCGGCGAAGTTGATGATATTGCCCAGGTCTTTGGGGTAGATGATCTGGGGGCCGCGGGGCATCTGCCGGACGAAGTCGCCCAGGGAGGGGCGCACCGCCAGCAGAACGTGGCTCTTATCGGTCCGGTACCACCCGCCGATGCTGCTGCCGATCATGTCGTCGTGCAACAGCCGGCCCAGATGGCAGTGGTAGGTCTCCCCTCCGGCGAGGGTGATCATGTAGCGGCGGGCCTTGCGGTCGATGAGCAGGGCCAAGTCGCCGGCTTGAAAACGGTTTTTGTCGATCTGGGTCTGATTCAAATCGTAGGTCTACCTTGATTGGAAGTGATTTCGCGATGGCAGTCATTGTACGCCATTCCCGAACGGCAGTGGACACCTTGAAGACTGGCCCAAGCCGGCCAACGCCATGCCCTTTCCCGGCAAGACTGCTTGAGCTAAAGTAGGTTCAAATGATGGAGTCCGACCAATTCACATTGGATGAAGCCAATGCCCTGGTGCCGTGGCTAGCGGAGACGTTCCGGAAGCTGGAGCTGGTCCGCCAGGAATACGTCACCCTGCAAGAACGCATCAGCGACCTGGCCAAAAGATCCGGTAGCGACGATGAGACGGCCCAGCTTGCGGCGAGCGCCGAATTGTTGGCCAGGCAGATCGAGGAAGCCGTCGAAGATATATTGGACCGGGGTATCATCGTCCGGGACGTGGCCATCGGGCTGGTGGACTTCCCATCGCAGCGTGAGGGCCGGGAGGTCTATCTCTGCTGGATCGGCGGGGAAGAGCGCATCGACTTCTGGCACGAAACGAACCGGGGGTTCTCGCATAGGGAGCGGTTGTAGGGTTCCTGGCCGATTCTAGCGGCATCACATCGGCCCGCTCATCCTGAGCTCCGACCGTAGTCGAGAGTCTCGATGAAATCGGACCCGTCGAAGGATCCGCCCGCCGCAGCATCGTTTATGCCCGAAAGGTGGATCGACGGGCTCACCATGAACGAGCCACCAAAGAGTTCTACCTGGCTGGATTCCTGCTTTCGCAGGAATGACGAGTGCGCCCCGCCCGCTCATTCTAAGCCTGCCGAAGGGCCGTTTTTCGCCAGGCGACTTGGTTCACCGAGAACGGTGTGGTTCGACAAGTTCGCCATGAGCGGTTTGGGGGCATGAACGGGTGTTGCGAGAATGCAAGGCCCAAACGGCCCGCTAAATAAACCGCGCACGCTCCGAGACCTCGGCGGCGTGGTCTATGTAGACGGTGATGACCTCGCTGAAGAAATCAACCATCGACGTGCCTTGCTCCCGCTGGCCTACGCCCGAGGAGTTCAGTCCACCGAAGGGTAGGTGCACTTCACCGCCTAGGGTGGAAGCGTTGACGTGGACCATGCCAGTCTCCACGGTGTTGATGTACTCGTAGGCCTTGGTGATGTCCTTCGTGTAGACCGAAGACGAAAGACCGAACTCCACCGAGTTGGAGATGTCGATGGCCTCTTTCAGGTCTTTGGCTTTGAACACCGTCAGCACCGGACCGAAAATCTCCTCTTTGGCGATGCGCATGTCGGGCGACACATCGGTGAATATGGTTGGCTCCACGTAATACCCCTGATCGTAGTCACCGCCGCTCAGCGCATGACCGCCAAAGGCCAGTTTGGCACCTTCTTCCGTGCCGATTCCTATGTACTCCATGACTTTGTCTTTCTGGCTCTGGCTGGCCAGGGGAGATACGTCGATGGATGGGTCGATACCGTCGCCAATGGTCAGCTTGCTGGTGCGGTCGATGAGCTCGGCCATGAACTGGTCGTAGACGCCGTCCTCCACGATAACCCGGCTGGTGGCGGTGCAACGTTGGCCGGTGGACCCGAAAGCTCCCTGAACGATGCCGCCCATAGCCTTGTCCATATCGGCGTCGGACAGCACGATGACGGCGTTCTTGCCGCCCATCTCGGCCTGGACTTTCTTCAGTCTCTTGGCGCTTTCGGCGTATAGTTCCGTGCCCACCTCAGTGGAACCGGTGAAGGATATGGCTTTGACGTCGGTGCTCTCAACCAGGGCGGTGCCTACCTGTCCTCCCGGTCCGGTGACCAGGTTCAGCACTCCGGGTGGTAGGCCGGCTTCCTCGAATATCTCAATCAGTTTTACCGCGCTGAGGGGTGTGGCCGAGGCCGGCTTGAAGACCAGCGCGTTGCCACAGATGAGGGCGGGCGCGATCTTCCAGGCCGGGATGGCCAAGGGGAAGTTCCAAGGGGTGATGATCCCCACCACTCCCAGCGGGCGGCGAACAGTGTAGGCCACTGTGTTGGGCAGCTCAGATGGCGTCGTATAGCCGAACATGCGGCGGCCCTCGCCGGCGGCGTACTCCATGATATTCATGGCCCGCTTGACCTCGCCCGCAGCGTCGCTGATGGGTTTGCCCTCTTCGATGGTGATGGTCTGGGCCATCTCGTCGGTCCGGCGGCCCAGGATCTCGAGGGCCTTATAGATGACGTTGGCCCGGGCGGGCGCTGGGGTGTTGGCCCAGATCGCCAGACCTTCTTTAGCGGCGGCGACTGCCTTTAGAGCGTCATCGGCGCTGGAGGTCTGGAACTCGCCAACTATCTGGTCGGTGCGGGCTGGGTTGTGGACCTGGTAGGTCCGGCCGGTAACCGACTCAACCCACTGGCCACCGATGTAATTCTTGTGTGTCGTGATCTGCGTTGTCGCCATGTTGTCTCCCTCCGGCTGTGCCTTCAATGCGGGGCAGCATTACTGCTTAATCTGTGCCTGAATACTCTAAGGCTACGCCGATCACTTCGATCTGCATTGACCTAACATCGGGCGCGGCTTCATCGAAGCGCACCCCCAGGACCACGTTGATCCCCCGGTGAATCTCGGGGTTGCCTGGCACGTCGAACCTGTGTTCCAGGTGGTCGCCGCGCAGGTCCAGGTTCATATGCTCGGCTATACGTGACTCGCCGTCGTAGATGATGACTTCGTGGACACACCCGTGGTCGCGAGTCCGGAAGCTGACGATTGCCCCCTCTATCCGCATGTTGACGCCGTCGAGCACTGCGGGCGTGGGCAGGGGGAAGTGGAGCCAGGTGTTCTGGCCCCTCGCGCCTTCGATACGGACGAAAGGGCCGGTGGCGCGCACGGAGGTCAGCCGGTTGGGGTATTCGACCTGCATATTTACGCCGTGCAACCATATAGTACGCTGCGGCATGTGTTCGCCCCCTTGAGCATTAACATCAAGCTTTTGACCGTAACGGACGCGTGCTGCACGCCCAGTCGGGCCAAGCTGGCAGGGATTATAGTCGCAATTCCGGTGCGGGTACAGCAATTGCCGCCGGGGATCCAACCTTGTAGAATTGCGGCCAATCGTCACAGGTGGAGTAGAAGACATGGGTAGACTGGAGGGCAAGGTCGCCATCATCACCGGCGGCGCGCGGGGTCAGGGCGCTTTGGAGGCTGAATTGTTCGCCGGGGAAGGAGCCAAGGTCATCATCTGCGACGTTTTGGACCAAGAAGGGAAGGACGTCGAGGCCAAGGTCCAGGCTTCGGGCGGCGACGTCGTTTACTCCCACCTGGACGTGACCAGGGATGACGACTGGCAGAAGGCGGTTGACCTGGCTGAGTCCTGTTACGGAAAACTGGACATCTTGGTCAATAACGCCGGCATCGCCCGCGGCGCGTCCATCGAAGAGACTTCAGAAGAACTTTGGGACGAGGTCCTGGCCGTAAACACCAAGGGGGTTTTCCTGGGCACCCGGCGGGCCATCCCGGCCATGCGGCGGGCAGGGGGCGGGTCCATCGTCAACGTCTCGTCCATCGCTGGCATCTTGGGACGCAAGTTGGCACCGGCCGTCTACAGCGCGTCCAAGGGTGCCGTCCGCGTCTTCACCAAAAGCACGGCCATCCAACATGCCGAAGACCGCATCCGCTGCAACTCCATTCATCCGGGCCCCATCGACACGCCGATGCTGGCGGGGATCACCAGCAATGCCGCCATGCTCCAGGAACGGACCGAGGAAGTACCGCTGGGCCGGCTGGGCAGATCGGAAGACGTGGCCTTTGGAGTGCTCTACCTGGCCTCGAATGAGTCTTCCTGGATCACCGGAATCGAGCTGATCATCGACGGCGGAATCACGGCGATGTAGGAATACTCGCCGACCACCGTAGGCGTGGGTTTTTAACCCGCCACCATCATCTCATCAGTACTTATCAGAGGCGAAAGCAAACGTGGAGCATCGTCCGTTATCAGCACCATGTCCTGCAGGTGCCAAGGGCCGATGTGGGGCTCCAGCGCGACCACCATTCCCTTCTCGAGGGTATGCTTGCCCGACGGCACCATGTAGGGTTCCTGTTGGTGCCACCAAGCACCGACGCCGTGACCGGCCAACGCGACCTTGCCTTCTATTCCGGCGTCGTTGAAGGCATTGTTGGCGAAGTGGTAGATGTCCGACGCCCTGGCCCCCGGGCGACACGCGTCGATGGTGGCGCGGTAGATGTCCCGATTAACCTTGTAGGTCTCAATCATCTCTGCGCTGGGTTCGCCGACAACCACGGTGCGCGATTGGTGGCCAGGGTAGCCATTGAGATAGGAAACGTAGTCATTGCGGATGATGTCTCCAGCCTCGAAAGTCATGTCGCCCTCGCCGCCGTAGGCGACCTCGTTGCGGCTGGTGTTTAAGATGCCGTGGGCCCAGTTGGCGCCGCGTCGGATGCATGCCTCGATGATGCGAGAATGCACCTCGCGTTCGGTATCGCCCGGGCGGACGGTGGGGAAGACCTCCAAGTAGGCTTTATCAAGGAGATGAGCGCCCATCTCCAGTCGCTCAACCTCCTCCGGCGTCTTGATCCAGCGGACGCGGTCCATCAGGTCGGTGCAATCCATGATCTTGGCCTTGGGCAGCAGCGAATTCATCTCCTCCCACTGGAGGGCGCTGAGGTAGTCCTTTTCCAGTCCAATCTTCTTTCTCTCCAGGCCCATCTCCTTGAGGATGTCTGCCGTGCGGGCGTAGGGCGACTCCCCGTAGCCGTCGTAAACCTGGACATTCTCGATCCAGCCGTCGCGGCGGGCAAGGGGGGCGGCAATCTCATTGGCCACCAACACTGGATCACCGTGGCGAGGCCAAACAGCCAGCACACCTCTGGGAGAGTCCGGAAAGTCCAGGTGCCGGGCCAGGGTGCCCGGATAGGCGAACCCCGCCAGGTAGGTGAAATTCTTGCCCGAACGTGCGACCACAGCGGTGACCCCGTTCTTGTCCATCAGTTGGTTTAGCCGCTCGATGTTGGCGATGATCTTGTCTGCCATGACGGGCCTCCCAGCGCTGGAATGGCGTTGTGCGGGTCGGATGAGTCTAGCCCATTCGAGTCTGAGCGGCAACGGCCCAGTTGACGGCGAAACGCCGTCTCCCTAGAATCGCACCGGTCGCCTCAGGCGATCAAACGTTTGATAGAAAAGGAACACCTATCCTTTGGAATGGATCATATTGGCCGTTTTCAGCGCCGCGCTGTTCGGCCTCATTACCGCAATAGAAAAACGAATAATTGACCATCATCTGCCAAACCTGGGCGTGTATTACGCATCGATAGCATTCTCGCTGTTTATTCCCGCAGTGATCGTGTTCCTGGCCACCGGCGTTCCAGACGAGACATCCACCTACAGCTTGGTGATGGCGACTCTGTCGGGCTCGACTTGGGGCGTGGGCCTGGCCATGGTTTTCTGGGGCTACAAACTGGAGGAGGCGTCACGGGCGTCGGCCATCGTGCACACCTTCCCGGTATTCGTCGCCATAGTGGCGTTGTTCTGGTTAGATGAGACCTTGGTCCCCGGACAGTGGGCGGCCATCATCGTCATAGTGGCCGGGGCGTTCGTGATCTCCATCCGGCGTTCGGATGGCCGGGGAATATTTCGGCTCTCCCAGGCTTTCCCCATCTTGATCTGCGGAAGCCTGTTGACGGCCCTGTCGCACCTGTTCGCCAAGTCGGCGCTGGACGACCACCTTACGGTGTGGATGACCTACTCGATCAGGGCTGCGGCCATGGGCGTGGCCTTCGCGTTCCTGGCCAAGCCGGCCGCATTTGTGGAATTGCTGCGGGTGCTGCGCAACTGGCGGACCCTGGCCCTGATACTCATCGCCGATTTCCTTCTGGCTCCGGTCGCGTCCATCTCCCTAACTAGGGCCACCGGTCTTGGAGCGATCTCCCTGGTAGCGGCGGTGGCCGCCACCCGCCCCTTCTTCGTGTTCATGGTGAGCACCTTCTTCAGCATTGAGCGGATCAAATTGCTAAATGAACCACTGGAGCGCGATACGTTGGCGCTCAAAGTGATTGCGCTAGTTATGATCGTGGGTGGGATAGCCACGCTGTCGCTGCTTTAACGGGCTAACAACGGCGGAAAGAAAAAATCCCTTCCCCCTCCAAAAAGGAAGGTTCGGATAGGGGCTTTTGTCCGAAGTGGGCCAAACTAAGGACTAGGAGCCCCATGTCTGATTCGCGTAACCGGGAGTAGGTGTGGGGGGTGGAACCTAGACGGAAAACATAAACTGCCCAAGAAACAACCTGTTAGCAGTATTGGCTGTCCAAGGAGCGGGCCGATGAGTCAGCAGCTACTGCCCCACTGAGAACTTCTGAATGCGGTGGTTGTCCATATCTGCAACATAGACGCTACCGTCGGAGCCACCGCGATGCCAATCGGGTTGTCGAACTGCCCATCGTCCAAGCCAAAAGAACCCCATTTAGTAACGAGTTCGCCTACGGAGGTGAACTTCTGGATTCGGAAGTTGTTCATGTCTGACTATCGAAGCCTCCGAGGAGTCTTTGACCGACCATCTGCCCCCCTAACTCACCCTTCTTAGAAGAGTTGTTACGAGGCGATGGCAAGCAATCAGTAAAACCTTTAAAATCTAGCGATACCGTCGATAAACGATAGGTTTATTCAAATTAACATTTCAAAGTTCGACCGATCACAAAAATAGTTTTTCTATCATCAAACAAGAGAGCTAAATTTATAACATGGGAATTGTAGGCATTATCGTAGGAATCCTATTTGGCCTCGCAATACCAATCGTAATAATCGCAGGCATCGTTTATTTCATATTAAGAATTAAATCCGGAATAACGATTACGATTTCTTTCAGATTCGCACTTAGAGTATATTTCTACGTAGCGATTTTGGTCAGCATCGGGCTTGCTGGATTGGGCGGATTATCGACACTAATCAACGTTGGTTTTGGAGAAATAGTTGACCGCGAATTCAGCTACGGACATGTATACGAAGAGCATCGAGAAATGCAAAACAGTTTGGAAAATGACAACTACATTTATGAGAATGCCGACACGGAACGTTCTTTACCAGATAAAGTCGAACTTGAGATGAAAAGTAGCGTCATAAATGGAATCAGCTTAACGATGATTGGAACTTTTCTATTGATGGTGCATTTTTTGGGCAGGATTTGGGTAGAAACCAAAGATGAAGGCTCGGATGTCTTAAGAAGGCTATACCTAATAATCGGCCTTGCGATCTTCGCTATAGTGACCGTGATATCGTTAGCGACAGGAGTGCCTGAAACCCTTCGTTACGCCCTTTTAGACATGAATCCAGGAGAAGAATCTCCGGGCGAGGCTCTAGCTATAGCTATCGTCGCTCTGCCGATATGGGTTTGTTATTTGGTGGCAACATTGCGAAATGTTAGGTTAGCTAATGCCGTGTAGGCGGTCAGCGATAATGGGACACATTTAAGGGGATAAAACATGGGGGCGATAGGGTGTTTGGACTCCTGGTGCAGGGTATAGATTTACCCCACCAAGGAAACAACCCCGGGTGGGGTACTTAGAGGGCAGTGGTATCGGCAGCCGGAGCGGGAAGATATACAGTGTCACCGTTTCACGATGGCGGTGGCCCTTCCAGAAGGTTTCACCCATCCTTCGAGAGGCCAACAACAAAATTCAAACCTGGAACTTTATGCAGTTCGGCAGGATTAATCTTGAGTTTCGAAGATCGACTGCCTGAACCTAATATTAGGTAATCCAGTGCCAGTAACTTCTCGTCTGCGTAAATCGACAATCCGGTAGGAAGTCCGAAAGGGGTGACACCTCCAATCATCATGCCAGTGAGATTCTGGGTTTCCTCTGCGGAGGCGAACGACAGCCTTGATACTCCCATCAGTCTCTTAACAGTTTGGTTAACGTCAAGTCGTTCTGAGCCTCTGACTATGCATGCACAATATTGCCCAGGGGGCTTCTTGGCTGCCACGATAATCGTATTTCCGCAATGATCGAGTGGGAAGTCATATCGTTCGCAGAAAGCCGCGGTGTCAGCGAAGTCTGCATTGATCTCTATTAAGTCATGAATGATCTTCAATTCATTCACAGATGAGTCAACTTTTGCCCCAATGCCATCTGCTGATGTCATGACATACACCTCAAGTTCGATTTTTGCCGTTAAATCGATTTGATGCTAGTGAACAGGCCCGTCACCGGAGGCTTAAGGCAATCTTAATGTTGTGGTTTGCCTAGTGCGGGTTTTAGCCACTTTCGCTATTCGTTGCTGCCACACAATTCGGGGTCTAATCAGCGATGGCGAATACTCCTTGGACGTTCACTATTATGTCCAGTTCTCCCGCCAGGATGCTGGTGGACTGGTCGCCACCAAACCCGAAGGCCGCAGCTTCCATTCGGGCGAATGATTGAGGAGAGGCTCCTCCTGACTCGCTAAGGAAGACCAGCTTCCCAAGTTCGACGCCTGACAGAGTCGCCATAGAATTGGCTCTGGCTAGCAGATCAGCGATTGCTTCTTCACGGGCCACCTCCAAAAGCGCTTTCGTGTCTTCGATGGTGAAGTTAACAGCGTTGATACGTACGAGGTTTCCGGCGGCCTCGGTTGCGCCGTCAATGATGCTGCTTATGCTTTCGAGGTTCCTGACCTTGACTGTGAGGATGTTGGTTACTTGGTAGCCGATGAGGACCCGCTCGAACTCGGTACGGCACTCGGTGCCCTTTCCCTCCTCCTTGAGACCATCAGTGCACCGCCTGATCTCTTGCATGTCGTACTGGGGATTGATGCTGAACTGACTGGTCTGCAAGTCTTTGTCTTGGATATTGTTAGCTTTGAGCATGGAAACCGTTGCGTCGATTGCCTTGGCCGCCATGTCGCGTGCTTCGGAGGCCTTGTTTGCAAGAGCTTCCACGCCGAGTTCGAGAACACCCAGATCAGGGTCTCCCGTGGCTTTGCCAGTGCCGTTGACCCAGATACCTGTGCTGTCTCCGGAACCAGATTGCAGCCATTGGGCCGCTGAGCTAGAACCATAGCCTGAGGGTAAAGATTCGGAGATGGTTGCCGGCGGGCCGACCTCGGAGCTGTCGGAACTGCACCCTACTACTAGTACCAGGGCCAAGGCCGATCCCAGTAGTACCATCATCTTCTTACTTCGGATCATTGCTTGGGGCGTCATGTCTATATCTCCTAGAATCTCGCCTGCCGGCATCGGATTTAGGAAGCTGGTCTTCCTTCCATGAACCTGCTAACCCGAAGTTGATCTTGCTTTTGATCTCGGTCTTTCAGTGTTCCAGGATACTCATATGTACTCTCAGGAACAATTCTGAGACTAGAAAACACATATGAAAATGCCTAGAGATGATTTCCTCCTAACTCTTAATCAGTAGCTCGATAGGCCCGCACCCTCGTATCATGCTGCATTATTAATCAACAAAATATGGGGCGATACTCACCCGTCCTCATAAGCATCAAGGGGCGAACGAATTCCCAGGCAACACGCAACTGCAGAGTATGAAAGGTCACCCTTTTATTTCCTAGTACTTTCCTACCCATGATTTCACTAGAGTTAAACCAGCATGCTTTCATGGG
>DCWQ01000071.1:1191-6473 GCA_002328185.1 Dehalococcoidia bacterium UBA2158 | reverse complement strand
CCGCGTTGGTCCACAACCGCCATCTGGTCGTTCTCTGGACCCATTTTACATGTTCCGGAAAGGTGCTGCCCGATCCAAACCTGGCTCAGCATCCATTCATCAAGGGCGTCTTCGGACTCCAAGTCTTTCTCGGTTGGTTCAATCAGACTTTCTACGATGTTTTCAAAAGATTGGTGCTTCAGGATGCCGATGGCGATTTGTACGGCTTCGCGAAGTCGATCACGGTCCCTAGGGTGTTCTAAATATCGGCAATTGATGTTCGGTTGTACCGTGGGGTCAGTCGTGGTTAATGTGATTTCACCTGACCCCTCGGCCAACTCCAACATACAGGTCAAGCGGATCCCTTCCTCGGCGAATGGATCGCCCCCCAAGGGAGTGGAGAAAGACGACGGAAATATCTGAATGTCGTTTCGGTCTTTCGAACCTGTCGCCGTGTATCTGAGCAACGTTTGCATCCGGGGCGCATTGGGATCCAACGGGAAATCTTCCTTTGTCTTGGCACGGACGGCGACTAACGGGTGATCACGCAGATTTTGACCAACTCCAGGTATGTTTTTCACGACCTCGATACCATTGGCCGTCAGGTGCTCCGCAGGTCCGACACCAGACAACATTAGAATATGCGGCGAGGCAATTGCTCCCGCCGAGAGAACGATTTGATCCGCTTCAATGTTGAATATCTCACCACCGCTTTCCGCTTCAACACCTACAGCGCGATTACCATCAAACAGGAGGCGACGTACCAGCACATTGCCGCGGATTGTCAGGTTGAGCCGGTACCGATTTGGATCTATGTAGGACAGCGATGTGCTCATTCGAATACCGTTGGGATTGTTCATGGGAAACGGACCAACACCCCAAGCATCAGGATTGTTGTGGTCGTATGTCTCTGGATAGCCAGCAGCGATACAAGCCTCGTGGAATGCGTTTTGAGCAGGCAACCAAGTCTCACGCTTGTGACGACGTACCGGGATAGGACCTTCATTTCCGTGGAAATCGTCGTTAATGTCGGTGTCTGTTTCCAATTTTCGGAAGAATGGAAGAACGTTTACGAAGCTCCATTCATCGTTGCCCCACGAAGCCCAATTGTCGTAGTCCTCTGGGACGCCACGAAGAAACACTTGACCGTTTATAGCGCTAGATCCGCCAACGACTTTACCGCGTGGGACAGCTATTGGGGGCTGGTTTGGTGTGGCAGTCCCAGTGAATGACCAGTTGTGCGGAGCCCCCATCTCAGAGGCGGTCGGCGCATAGCCGAACTTTAGGTCGTCTGGGTAACTGTCAAAGTCCGGATAATCGGGTCCGGCTTCCAATACCAAGACCGAGAAGTTTGGGTTTTCGGATAGCCTCGCTGCCACGGTTCCACCAGCAGAACCTGCACCAATAACGATAACGTCGTATTTCATATCGGCCTCTTTGGTATCGAGACTGCAGAATTATTAGCCGAGCAAAGTGGGCTGGCCCGATGCTGCAGTTCCTAGAGTTTAAAGTTTAACCGATTGTGGGTCAACGATTCCGAATCAATCCCTACGTTCCGGCTGCCGATACCCATACCTTTGAAGTACCCCGCCCCCTATGCCTTCCCGATGGGGGTGTCAATGGCAGCAAGCGGTCGCAACGCGGCAGTGGCAGGACGAGGTAATTGGTGGATCGGTGCGCGCCATCGCCAGTTCTAGTTGCGGCTCGATGAGGGCGAGTTCGGACTCCTTGCCCTTAACCCGCAGACACTCGGCCAGACCGTGTAAACTCCAGACGTTGTTCAAGTGACGTTTCGCCGAAATCAATACCCCATCTAGGCCCAGGTCGGCGCGATACACCTGCTCCGCTTCGTCAACATGCCCCTGTGCGAGTAGCAACGCGCCTAGCGCATGCCGAGGAGGGTGCATCCACGACCATGGCTCCGCGTAGTTGAGCGTATCGTCGTTAACGACCGCTTGGCGCAGGTGTTTATAGGCGACATCGTGGTTGCCGCGATGATATTCCACTTCCCCGTACAACATTTCAGTGGCAACGCCAAGGATGGCGCGCGCCTCGTTGTTCATAATCAGGCGCTCGGCTGGGACGTTATCCAGCGCTTCCTCAAATCTGGCGCGCTCCATGTCGGCCAAGTCGTGTTGACCCAGCGCCGCATACGCAATGCCGCGTGCATAGCGCATCATTGCCGTCGTGACGCAATAGAGTTGGTTATCCTCAGACAGCGGCTCTTCGATGATCTCCTCCCACTTGCCAAAGCGCACCAGCACATGCGCTTTCATCGAGTAGTGGGCCTCCAGCGTCCGCGCCAATTGCGGTATTTCCGTGCGCAGGATGTCTTCGGTCAATAGACACTGCACCGAATCAGCGGCATACAGGGCCGCCTCATATTGGCCGAGATACGTAGCGGCCGTCATCAGTTGATGAAAATTATGACAGGCAGATGAGAGGTAACGATCGTCGCGGCCAAGGTTGGCGTAGGCGATGAATTTACCGTCGGCCGCAGTGGCGTTGTAGCTGACTTCCAGCGCGTCATAATAATGGCCGCACTGCATGTAAATGTGCGCCGGCATATGCAGGAGATGACCGCATTCCGGCGTCAGAGGGCGCAACTGATCGGCCGCTCGCAGAGCGCGTTGCGGGGTGGACGACATCTCCATCGTGTGAATATACAAGTGCAACAGACCCGGATGTGGATGGGCACTTTGCGCCATGCCCTTCTCGAGCACCACCACCATTTCAAGCGTGTCTGCGTTGTCAAACGGCTTTCCGGTTTCCAGATCCCACAGGCGCCAAGGGGTGCGGTTCATCATCGCTTCCGCAAACAGAGCGGCTACATCGAGGTCGCTGGGGAACTGTGCGTAAACGTCGCGCATAGCGCTGGCGTAGACGTCGTTCCAACGCACCAGTTCAGCGGGTTCCTCGTCTTTCGGCGATTGGTAGCGCTGCACCAAGGCGTCAAGCAGGGCCCGCTCGATGGGCGTGACATTGGCGCCTAGGCTCTGTGCATGCCGCGCCATGTGGTAGCAGGTGTCGAGCGTCTCGGGCAGTTCACGCTCGCTGTAATCGACCCACCTTTTGTTGTAGTAAGGGCCTTTGGCCAGGGCGATGCCCCAGTGAGCCATAGCGCAGGCAGGATCACTTTCTGCCGCGCGCTGAAAACAGGCAACCGATTCAGCGTGGTTAAAGCCATAGAGCCAGTTCAGCCCACGGTTAAACCACAGCTGCGCCTCCTCTGATGAGGTCGTGATCGGACGAGAATGAACTCCCAGGTCAAAGTAGTGTTCCATGGTGCGTCTCCTCAAAAGGCATTGGCAATTTACCCTGGATTCTCCATAGGGTAATTTATGGCCCAGTTGGTATGTCTGCTAACCTTTTTGCTAACCAACTAGAATAAACCAACCATCATCGTACCCACCCCTGGTGCCTTCCCGATGGGGGTGTCGTCGAAACAAGAAGAGCCCCCTCGTTCAAGGGGGCTTCTTTCATAGGACCTAGCCGTTGGTGGCAGAAGTGCGAGGGAGTCGAACCCACCTACCCCGCTCGTCATTAAGGCAATCGACGAATTCTCGGGAGTCCTGCCACAACTGTCAAGCTGACAATAGACAAGACTGCACCATTCACCAACAAGGCTCCGGGTGCCCCTAAGACACCGGCCAATCCTCCAATTCCCACATGCCCCACTGGGGCAGCGCCGACGCTCAATACCCATGAACCCATAGCTCGGCCACGTTGCTCATCCGTCACATTTTCTTGCATCAGAGTCTTGTAAAGAGTGTCTACTGCCATTGCGCAGGCGTTGACAACAGCCAAGACTAACAGGAATAAGAGAAGATTGGTGGCCCAAGAGAACAGCATCATTCCAGCACCAAACCCGAAAGCGAGGCCAAGCATCAATAGCCCTTTGCTCTGGAAGTCCCTCAGGTTAGCTAGGAAGAAAAGCCCGATTAGAGCTCCTCCCTGCCGAACTGCCGTCATGAAACCCAGGCCAACGGGTCCAACGCCCAGCACCTCTTTTGCAAATACAGGCAATAAGGTCAGGTGAGTGAAACCGAATACTTCGGTGATTGATGCCAACACCATTAATGTCAGTAGAATTCGATTACTACCTATTAGTTGGAGGTGGCCCGCTAAATTAGTCAGCACGGGTTCCCGACGGGGTGAGTCCGCCTGGCCGACCTTGCCAATACCCAAAAGCACCGCAGCCGACACCGCGTAGGCGATTCCAATGGCGACATACTGCCAACCGGGGCCCACAGCATGTATGAGGGCGCCCGACAGTATTGCGCCAACAACACCGCCAACTTGCATTGCCATAGAATCCAGGGAGAGCCCGTTTAGCGAGTGTTGCGGCCCTACAATATCAACCGTGTAGGCTTCTCTAGTGGTTAAGACAAATGCGAATACACAGCCCGAGGCGGCTACCAGACCTATGACAGCCCAGACATGGGTTGCTCCTGATAGCAGCATGGCAGCCATGACCGACGATACTAAGATGCCGCCCAAGGTGCTGAACCATAGTAAGGTTCTGCGTTCTAGCCAGTCGGCTATCGAACCGGAGAGAATTCCAAGGAAAAAGAAGGGAGCCATCCTGGCGGCGGCGGCTACGCCCAGCATGAACGGTGATCCGGTCAAATCGAAGACCAGCCACCCGACCGCAACTCGCTCCATACCTGTGCTTAGGGAGTAAAAGACAGTGGAGGCCCATAGGAAGCGAAAGTCGCGAAACTGTAGAGAAGTTGCCCAGCCAGCCTTCGCGGCGAGCCGAGCTATCAACGCAGTACCGTCATTCTAGCCGGTGTACATGCAAGAGGCGGGCACCGGCCGCACTTTGTCTCTATGTCATCCAGGAGAAGGTCAATTTGCCGCTGAATCCGCTCACTAGCCATTATGAGGAAATCTTAGCGATGGAGAGAGGTCTCGTCCAGTTTCAGCGGTGTCAAGCGGCCATCAACCAAGGGACACCCCCCGTTTCCACCAATTTAGCCCCAAAATAATTTAGTTGTTGCGGGCTTTGAGTAGAGTCGAACCCACCTACCCCGCTCGTCACGAGGCATAACGGATTTGAAGTCCGTGCCTATTCGTGTCACTAGCACTCATCATCTCTTTTATGTTCCACAATCACGCCTGTAATGTACCAATGCGTTCCACCAGACCTCAGGAGACATTAACTCTTTGGTCGACGTTTTGGTCGACGGACTGACAGCCGTTTCTTGCGCCAGCACCGGCCATCAATTTCAGCGATTATAAGCGTAGATTAAATCTCCGGCCACGAATCTACGTTCGGGGTCTTCTGCCATGAACTCAGC
>DCWQ01000071.1:0-793 GCA_002328185.1 Dehalococcoidia bacterium UBA2158 | reverse complement strand
GTGCTTACTATCATTCGGTCTTCAGACTTGAACGGTGGAGTCGATTTTACGGCCGCAATACGTATACGTCGCAATCCGGATATCGATTTAACAGAACCAACGGCACTATCCGCGTAAGCTACTATGGCATCGAGCTTGGAAGGGTCAATGCTGACCACGGTATGCCGCATGTAGCCAGGGATTACTTGACTGCCACTAGGTGCTCCGTCAGCGTCGAAAGACCATATTATCTCGCCTTCTCGTACAATAGGCTCTCCGACTACAAACTCACTTAACGTAGACAAGTCGGCTTTGACTCTTTCCCGTGCCGCTTCCGCTGTCTGTTTATCGTCGTAGAAACCGATAATCATCAATCGGTTACCGGCTGGCCCAAAAGTGTCGGCTCCTTGGGCGGTATCGAAATGGGCGCGGACGGCTCTCAACCCAGGAATTTCGTTTACCTTATCAAGTCCCCTATTGAGGACTGGCATCATGGCATCTCTTTTTTCAGAATCAAAAGTAATGAGATTGTGTCTAACGTAAGGCATATCGTCCCTCTATTCGTGAAATAGGATTGGGGTCGAGAGCCATATTAGTCACGAGAGCGGAAGTTGTCTAATCATCGAAGCCAGAAATACCAGCAATCACAGTCCAAAGTTCCGGGCTAAGTTCCACGTTCCCGAAGAAGAACCCGACGGCCCATTCCAAGGGTTTATCTAGCGATACCGCCAACGCTTGGGCCACCACGTTGCCGCTGTTCAACACCCAGGAACCGACAGGGCGCACCCAAAAGGGCTAGTTGTCTTGGAATGAT
>DCWQ01000005.1 GCA_002328185.1 Dehalococcoidia bacterium UBA2158 | reverse complement strand
GCCGCCTTGGGCTGGAAGCTGTCCAGGTTCAGGTGGCAGAGGGGGCACGGCGTGATCATGGCGTCGGCTCCCAAATCCTTGGCCTCTGATGTGTGCTTGCCCACCATGGCCATGGAGTTACGCTCGTTGATGGTCAAGATGGGGAACCCGCAGCAGCGGGTCTTACCCTCGAAGTCCACCACCGTTGCGCCGATGGTCTCGATGATCTGCTCCAGAGCGTTCTGGCGCTCCGGATGGTCTTCGAATTCCAGGGCGTCGGTGGGCCGGACGATGTAGCAACCGTAGAAAGGCGCCATGCGCAGGCCGGCCAAGGGGCGAGTGATCAACGTCAGCAGCTTTTCCATACCGATGTCTTCGATCAACACCCAAAGCAGATGCTTCGGGTTGGCCCCACCTTTGTACTCGAGACCCTCTTCAGCCAGGAAATCGTTGATCTTGGCCAGGTACTCGGGGTTCTTCAGCCGGTGGTTGGCCTGGCTCATGACCCCCTGGCAGGTGCTACAGATAGTCAAGATAGGCAGGTCCAAAGCCTCGGCCATGGCGAAGGTGCGGGCGTTAAGGGTATCGCCCAGCAACTCGTTCTTTTCTTGTAGGACGCCGGCGCCGGTGCAGGACGCGGCGGGCATCTCTTGAAGCTCGATACCAAGCCTCTCGCAGATGAGTTTGGTCGCCGGATAAAGCTCCGGGCAACCGCCTCGGGACACACAACCTGGAAAAAAGGCGTAGTTCAACGCAGGACTCCAATATTTTCCGGATAGGACTATCTAGCGGATATTGCCTGGTGGTCACTAACGTCGTTTCTTCGGCGTTTCCACCTTGTCGAATATCTTCTTAACGTTCTCGGCTTTGTCGATCTTATGGTGGATGATCGGCGGCATCTTGCCGTGGGTCAGGGCCTGGATGGCGATGGGAGCGTAGCCCATCAGGGCTGACACGTTCATCATACCGACCGATTTTGGCACCAGCCGGAGTTCGTCCAGCCAGCCACTGTGCTCAACGGAATCGCTGAACGCTTCGGTGTGGCGGGCGCCGTTGGTGTTGTGGAAGCCGGCATCTATCGCCTGGTCGCGCATGGCCATGATGCGGTCCATGGGGGCCACGCCCTTGGGGCAGGCCGCAACGCACTCCATGCAGCGGGTGCAGTCCCACATGCCCGAGGGCTTGGTCAGCTCTTCCAGGCGGCTTGTTGACACGCCATTCTCATCGCCATCGCGGGGGTCGGCTGTGAAGCGGTAGGCCTTGGCCAGGGCGGCCGGTCCCAGGAAGGTGGGGTCCACCTCCATGACCGTGCAGTCGGAGACACATGAGCCGCACATAATGCACGCGGTGACGTTGGACAGATGCAGCATTGCCTCGTTGGAAGCGATGTATTCGGCCTCCGGCTCCTCACCTTCTGGCTTCAAATAGGGATCAATCTCCATGACCTTGTCCCAGAAGCCGTCGAAGTTGACCACCAGGTCCTTGATCACCGGCATGTTGCCCGCTGGCTCAACGGTGATGACACCGTCTTTGATGGCGGTGGCAGCCTGGGTCTTGCAGGCTAGTCCGGCATGGCCGTTGATGCGGACCGCGCAAGAACCGCAGATGGAACTACGGCAGGAACAGCGTAGGCTTAACGCGCCGTCGTTGTCCTCTCGAATCTTGATCAGTGCGTCAAGCACCGTGCCTTTGTCGTCGATCTCGACCGTGAAGTCCTGCCAGAACGGCTGTGGGTCGGCGGCTTCCGGGTCGAACCGTTTTACCTTTATCGTGACGTCCATCGGCTAGTACTTCCTCTCTTCGGGAGTCCACTGGGTGATGCTGACGGGAGCGTAGGACAATTCCGGGCCCACCTCTCCCTTCTTGATCACCAGGTGTTTCATCCAATTCTCGTCGTCCCGGTCGGGATAGTCGGTGCGGGCCTGGGCCCCCCGGCTGTCCTTGCGGTCTAGGGCGCTCATCGCGATGGGAGTGGCGCAGTTGAGCATGAATCCCAGTTCCAGGGCGAAGACCAGGTCGGTATTGAAGATCTTTCCTTTGTTCTCCACCGGCACTGTCTTGAAGCGCTTCTCCAGCTCGGTCAGATCGCCCAAGGTTTCTTGCATGCCCTCTTCGTTGCGATAGACGGCCAGGTTCCGGTTCATGGAATCGCCCATGCCCAAGCGGACTGAGGCGATCCGGTCCCCGTTCTGAGGCCGGTCCAGCAGGTCTTGGATGCGCTTTTCTTCGTCGCGCACGGCTTGGTCGACGTTGAACTCGACGTAGTCGGAGTTCCGTGAAGCCTCGGCGGCGTGGTTGCCGGAGCGTTCGCCGAACACGATGGTGTCCAGCAGGGAGTTGGCCCCCAGCCGATTGCCGCCGTGGACACTTACGCAGGCGCATTCGCCGGCCGCGTACACACCGGGCAGGTTGGTCTGGCCGTCAACGTTGGTGCGGATGCCGCCCATGGCGTAGTGCATGCCGGGACGGATCGGAATCGGGTCCGTAATCATGTCCACGCCAACAAGGTCGATGCCTATCTCACGTATCTGGCTAAGCTTCTCCATGATGAGCGCTTCGCCCAGGTGGCGGCAGTCCAGGTAGACGCAACCGTCCACGCCGTTTCCGGCGTTGATCTCAGTCTGTTCGGCGCGGGAGACCACGTCACGAGACGCCAGCTCCATCATATTGGGAGCGTACTTCTCCATGAAGCGGTTGCCATCTTTGTCCAGCAGATAGGCGCCCTCGCCCCTGGCCGCTTCGGAGATGAGCACTCCGCTGCCTGCTAGGGTGGTGGGGTGGTACTGGACCATCTCCATGTCCATCAGCTCGGCGCCGGCATTGTAGGCCAATGCCGTGCCGTCGCCGGTGCAGATCAGGGCGTTGGTGCTGGGCTCGAATACCCGGCCGAAACCGCCGGTGCAGAAGATGACAGTCTTGGCGCGGATGGCGTAAACCTGGCCGGTGCGGACCTCCAAAGCCATAACGCCGCAGACCTGGCCGTCTTCGATTATCAGTGAGCTTACGAACCACTCTTCATAGCGGCGCACGCCCGACTTTATAAGCTGCTCGAACATGACGTGGAGCAGGGCTTGGCCAGTGAAGTCACCCACGAAGAATGTGCGGGCGCGGCGTTGGCCGCCAAAGGCCCGGGTGCCCAGGCGTCCTTCATCGTCACGGTTGAAGGTGACGCCGAAGTGCTCCATGTCGATGAGCGCCTGGCCCGCCGCCTTGCACATGACCTCGATGGCGTCCTGGTCGCCCAGGAAATCGCTGCCCTTAACGGTGTCGTAGGCATGGTCTTCCCACTCGTCGCCGCGGTCGGTGAGGGCGGCATTGATCCCGCCCTGGGCCGCGTTGGAGTGGCTGCGCACGGGGTGTACCTTGCTGATGATTGCTGTGTTGGCGCCGCCGGCCCGGGCCGCGATAGCTGCCCGCATCCCCGCCAGGCCCGCACCGATTACCAGGACATCATGCTCAAGCATGCGTGTCTACATCCTCCAAATTCGCCTTAAGTGGCTGGTCGGCCCCCGGTTAATCTTGGTTGCCGAAGACCGCCCCATATATTATCAAAAAAGGTGCCCTCAATCTAGCTTCCGCTAGACACGGTAATCACCTTTCTATTTCTTAGGCAGGAGAGGCTGGGCCAGAAGTATCGCTGCGACAGATTTCATGTCTTTGATCTCGCCGGTTTTGAACATGGCCACGGCCTCGCCGAAGGGCACGCGGACCACCAGGATATTCTCATCTTCATCGGCATCCAGCCTGGACGGGGTTAGTTCGGTGGCCAGGTAGGCGTGCATGTACTCTTCAGCCCAACCGGGGGCGACCCAGAAGCTGGAAAGGTGCACCAGCTTGCCGGCGGTATAACCGATCTCTTCCTGAAGCTCCCGCAAGACAGCCTCTTCGGACACCTCGCCCTCTTCCACGCCACCGGCGGGCACTTCCAGGAGGGCTTCTTCGGCGGGCTTCCGATATTGGCGCACCAAGACGAGATTCCCACCATCGTCGATGGGGACGATACACACGGCATGTGAATGCTCTACGACTTCTCGGGTGGCGGTGATGCCGTTGGGCATGCGCACCGTGTCCACACGCACATTGATGATGCTCCCCTCATAGATGCGTCTGGTCCCGATCGTGTCTTCCGATAGGGAATCGTCCGAGATTCGGGGGTTGTTTTCAGGCATGTTTATTGGCCGCGGATGCTGAAGCCCAATCGGCGAGTCAGCGTTCCGAAGAAATAACTTGGGGGATGGGCCCGCAGGAACCGGGCCTTGTGCGGGCTTTGTTTCAACTCCACCCGGTCGCCCAGGTCCACGGGATGGTCGATGATTCCGTCCACGCTCAATATGGCCGGTTGAAAGCCTTCCAAGGTCAATCCAACCTCAGTGGAGGGCTTCAGCACTAACGCAGCACTTAGGCCCATGTGAGCTGCCACGGTCTTAAGCACCATGGAGTCGGACTCAGGGTCCAGGATCGGGCCGCCAACGGCCAGGTTGTAGCCGGTGCTGCCCGTTGCCGTGGACAGGATTACGCCGTCGGCCCGGAAAGTAGTGATCGGCGCACCGTCGATGGTCCCCGCCACGGTCACAACCCGCGACACCGCTCCCCTGGTCAGGACCACATCGTTCAATGCGTGGTAGGGGCCGTCGGTCCCGGAAGAATTCGCCCTGATTACCGTGGCCTGGAGCATATTCCGTTCGTCTATTCTTGGAGCCTCGGAATCGCCGTTGAAGTAGAATGGCAGCCGGGTCATGGCCTCGTCCACCTGTAGTTCAGTCATGAAGCCAAGGCGGCCCATGTTGATGCCTACGATGGGTATGCCGGCCGGCCCGGTAAAGTTCACCGCCCGCAGGATGGTTCCGTCGCCGCCCACCGTGATCACCAGGTCGGTGCTCTCTGCCTTGGGCAGAAGGGTTTCCAAGTTCTCGGCCGGAGAGATCCAACTGTCCTGCGACAGGTTCAGTTCGTGGAGGATGGCCGTGCTCAGGTCCAAGGCCTCGGGCACTCTGGCGTTGTAGATGATTCCGATGTTTTTCATCGCGTCTTTCTTCTAAGCTTACCGGACATTTCCTGTTTCTATGGCTAGGCTCTTATTTAACGGTTCTTAATTATGAACCTTTTTCAATTAGCTTGCTGCGTGACCCTCATAGGGTATCCCAGCGCTAGACCGCCAGGGCCTTAACCGCTTCCTGGGCCGCCTCCATGACGAACCCGGGAGCGATGCCCAAAAACACCATGGCCGCGCCTGCGATTCCAAGGGCCAGCCACGGGGCGGGTGACGCAGATATCTTCTCTTCAGAGGTTGCCGGCTGGGTGAACGTCACATGGATGATGCGGACGTAGTAGTACGCCGAGACCGCGCTATTTATCACGCCCAAGATTGCCAGCCAGATCAGTCCGCTATCCACCGCCGCCGTGAAGATATACAACTTGGCGATGAATATTCCGGTGGGCGGCACGCCGATCAATGCCAGCAACGAAAGGGCCAGAACAATGGCCAACACCGGATTCTTGGTGGATAACCCGGCATAGTCGCTTATCTGGTCGCTGTTGATCCTTGAACTGATGATAGTAACGGCGAAGAACGCCGTCAGGTTGGCCGCGGCGTAGGCTGCCAGGTAGAACAATACTGAATCGGGGCCGACAGCCGCGAACTCGGGGGCCTTGAAGACGCCCTCACCCGACTTCACGCCTGCCGCCACTCCCACCAGGATGTACCCGGCATGGGAGATGGTGCTGTATCCGAACAAACGCCTGATATTGCTCTGGCCAATGGCCACCAGGTTTCCGATGACCATGGATGCGGCTGCTATTCCGGCGATCAGGATTCCCCAGTCCAGGGCCACATCAAAGAACCCAGTGAAGAAGACCCGCAACACCACGGAGAAGGCGGCGGCTTTGCTAGCCACGGATAGGAACCCGACCACGGGGGTCGGGCCACCCTCGTAGACGTCGGGCACCCACATCTGGAAGGGGGCCGCCGACAGCTTAAAGCCGAACCCGGCAATCATCAGGATTATGCCCACGAACAGCGCGTAATTACCGAAGGGCGTGTCGCCCGTCGCTTGGCCGATGGCGGTTGATATTTCCGCCAGTTGGGTGCTGCCGGTGAAACCGAAGATCAAGGCCATTCCATACAGCATCAGGGCCGAGCTGATGGCGCC
>DCWQ01000065.1 GCA_002328185.1 Dehalococcoidia bacterium UBA2158 | reverse complement strand
GCGGTCATCGGCGCCGGAGATGTTGGCCACGGAATCTCCCTAGGCCTGGCTTTGGCCGGCTACCAGGTGAACCTTAATTCCACCACCGAGGCGAGCCTGCAAAAAGGTATGGATTCCATCAATGCGGACCTGGATAGACTTGTGGAATTTGGGTTTGCCGAGTCGGACCGACCGCAAGCGGCCCTGAACAAGATTTCCACCACATCTTTCGAAGAAGCGTCGCGGGACTGTGATGTGGTGATTGAAGCCGTTCACGAAAATCTTGAATTGAAGCGACAAATCTTTAGAGATCTGGACGCATTCTGTCCGGAGCGGACGATCTTGGCCAGCAGCACCTCTACGATCATTCCCAGCCGGTTTTCCATGGTCACCCAGCGCTCTGACCGGGTGTTGGTGGCACACTATACGGGGCCTTCCTACCTGTCTCCCTTGGTGGAGATCGTCCGCACTGAACAGACTTCCGATGAAACGGTGGACATAGTCTTTCAGGTCCTTACGAAAGTCGGCA
This sequence comes from Dehalococcoidia bacterium UBA2158, assembly GCA_002328185.1. Lineage (GTDB taxonomy): Bacteria > Chloroflexota > Dehalococcoidia > Lucifugimonadales > UBA3495 > UBA9611. Next base: position 2,946 of record DCWQ01000065.1, on the reverse strand, counting down.
AATGGCCAGTGATAGTCCAAAAGGAAGTAACGGGTTTCATCGCTTCTCGACTCCAGGGAGCTTTGTTGAGAGAAGCCCTCTCGATGGTGCAGCGGGGCGTCGCCAGCCCAGAAGACATAGACACGGTGCTTAAATTAGGCCACACCAGGCGCTGGGTGTCGGCCGGGGTATTCGAGACGCTGGATGTAGCCAGCCTGTGGGAACTGGTCTTGGCCGCTGCCCCTGAATTTTTTGCAGACCTTGATTCATCTATGGATGTCTTGAATCTGCTCCAGGAGAAGGTCGATAGAGGCGAATTGGGCGCCAAATCAGGAAAGGGATTCTTCGACTGGACTCCGGAGTCAGCTGAAGCCACCCGCCGGAAAATGGCTAATGCATTTATCGAGATCGAAAAGTGGTCGGTAGACGGCGAGTAATGTTTGGCGTCACATAGTCCTAAACCCGACAGTTGTAGCCGTAGTGAGGCGTGATTTCCGCAATGCCCCAGTCTTTGTAGAACTCCTCAACGAAAGGGGTTAGCCCCCGGGCCAGTTTCTTGGCTTTAAGCGCCTGGCCCTCCACCGGGCGGGCGAATTGTTCTTTGATCTCCCGCAGCACTTCGGCCTTGTCTATCTTGATGAACGTGCCGTCCTTGACCACCACTTCACCTTGAATCATGACTGTGTCAATGTGGGACGCCTTGCCGCGATAGAGCAGCATGTCCACCGCGTTTATACCCGCGTCCGTGTAGGGCTCAGTCATGGCGTCAAGGTCCAGCATCACCAGGTCGGCGAACCGGCCGACTTCGAGGGTTCCAATCTTGTCCTGGAGAGACGTGGGCCGGGCGGCGTTGGCCGTGGCCAAGCGTAGGGCTTGGTGGGAGCTAAGCGCCGACATGTCCATCCTGGGCTGGCGGTGTAGCTTGGCGGCCAGTCGCATCTCCTGGATCAGGTCGTCGTCGTCGTTGAGGGCGGTGCTGTCGGTGCCCAGGGCAACGTTCACTCCCTTGCCCAGCATGGCGTTCACCGGCGAGATACCGTTCTTCAGACGCAGGTTGGAGCTGGGGTTGTGGCAGGCTGTCGTGCCGGTCTGGGCCATGATGTCGATGTCCTGGTCGGTCAGCCAGACTGAGTGGGCGCAGGAAACCTCAGGTCCCAGAAACCCCAAGGTGTTCAGGTGTTCCACCGGGGTGTGGCCCCAGGTGCGCATGCCGTACTCCTTCTGGTAGAGGCTCTCCACCAGGTGGATGTGGATCGCTGCTCCGGTCTTAGCGGCTTCCTCTTTGGTGCGGAGCAGGAAGTCGTCGGAGACCCACTGCACGTTACTGGGACTGAGCAGCACCGTCACCCTGGAATCGGGCTCGCCGTCGTACTCCTGGCGTAGGCTCTGATACACCGAGAAATATTCTTCCTCGGGAAGGTCGACGGAGGCCAGGAACTGCCGGAGAGAACCAGCCAGATCGCTGGGCAGGTTGGACATGAATTGGTCGTCGTCTTGGTAGACCACCCGGTTGCGCTCCCGGAAGTAGACCGAAAAGGCAGTGCGCATGCCCGAGGCGGCGAACCCCCGCAGCACTTCGGACACATCGTCGGCCAGGCCCTTTGCCGGAGTCTGGGCGTGGTTGTACATCGTGGTGGTGGTGCCGGACTCGATCTGCTGGATGGCCGTGTAGAGGGTCATCAGGTAGTGGTCGTATGGTCGGCGGCCCCAGCCCGAAAGTATCCACGTCTCCAGGCAGTCGTCGATGCACCCCATCTGAAAGGTGCTGACGCCCCGGCCATGGTGATGGGCGTTGACCAGTCCCGGCATAACCACGTAGCCCGGCCCGCCCAGCTCCTCGTCAGCTTGATGGGCGGCTTTGATCTCGTCGTAGGCACCGACAGCCTCGATAACCCCGTCGCGCTGGAACACGGCCCCGTCGGAGATCACCTGGCTGCTGTCGGCATCGACTCCCGCCTCACATATGACATACTTCCCGCGGATTATTGAGGTACTCATGAGGCCTCCACTGGGCTGGCTACGGCTGAATTGGCTGGACTATATGGGCAGCCATCTAGGCTGTCAAGAAAAACCGCCCTTGTAGGGCCCCAGCGTTGAATTGACCAGAAGCGTGGATTACACTGGCGGGACGTTGCGACCATTGGATTCGTGGATGGAGGTTTCCATGCCAGACCTAGATGGGAAAGTAGTTTTGATCACCGGCGCGGGCGGCATGCGCGGCGTTGGCCGGGCCACGGTCATGAAACTGGCTGGCCTGGGCGCAAACATCGCCCTATCCGACGTTCACCGTGAGACTTCAGACCTGCCTCCGGCCGAGGTGCGGAACGAGTGGGGCGGCATCGATACCGTGTCCCAAGAGGTCCAAGCCCTGGGCCGCCGCGCCGTGCCCATCTACTGCGACCTTTCGGACCCGCCGCAGATCGAAGACATGGTGGACCAGACCATGGCTCAGTTTGGCCGCATCGACATTCTGGTCAACAACGCCCGGGCCATAATCGGCAAGGACAAAGTACCGGTGACCGAGCTGGAGAAAGAGGTCTGGGATCACTTCCTAGCCATCAACACCACCGCCGTGTTCCTCACGACCAAGGCAGTGGCCCCGCACATGATCGACTCGGGCCGAGGCGGTCGTATCATAAATATCGCATCCAACGCCGGGAAACAAGCCAGCGCCAACGGGGCTGCCTACTCGGCCTCCAAGTTCGCCGTGCTGGGTCTGACCCAGGCGACGGCCATGGACCTGGCCTCCTACAACATCACCGTCAATGCCGTCTGTCCCGGCCCCATCAACACCGACCGCATGAGCTATTGGGAGCGAGACCAAGCTGAAAAACGGGGCATCACCCAGGAAGAATTCCGAGGCCAGATAGTCGAAAACTCCGCCCAGAACACCCCTCTGGGCCGCATCGCCGAAGCCCAAGACGTGGCCAACATGGTGGCCTTTTTATCCGGAGAAGACGCCTCATT
>DCWQ01000058.1:3165-14251 GCA_002328185.1 Dehalococcoidia bacterium UBA2158 | reverse complement strand
CGTTGAAGTCTTCTACGTTTCTCCACCCGCCCTAGACGAATACCGCCGCTGGTTCCAAAACTGGATGGCCCAGCAACAGGCGGCTGCTGGGCAAAGTAGTGAAACGGTGGAAGAAGGCTCCGTGGAACCAGATGATATCGACGAAGGAGAAGACGGAGAGTCTGGCGCCGACTAGCTGTGGCGAAGATTCTCGGGGCCGTGGTCCTATGGGCAGCGGGCAGTAATTAGCCGCCTTCTTTCATCGAGGCTGCCCGGTTGTTGGTGCTGTCCACCGGGTTTGCCTCCCATCATCAAGGGGTTCAGCGGCTAACGGCGTCTGAAACGGTCTTTTAGCCATGGTGCCCAAAACCGGTCGTAACGGTCTTTTAACCACAAGGCGAGAGCCAGTGATAATCCGACGGCGAGTAGTAGAAGTAATAATCTGGGGTTCATATGCTATTAAACCGACCCTGCTATCGCCATGACAATGATCACGATCATAAAGATGAAAAAAGCCGGACCCCCGAATATCGCGAGGGCATAGAGCCATTCGTCTGCCGTTTCTCCAAATGAAATCCCTCCGTTGGCCATCACATCACCAAATTTTCTCCGGCAGCCTTGGCAAGTATCGGACAAGTAAGCAGGTCGCAAGACGCTCTCACATCTCTGGCAACGAGGCCGTCATCAGTGCTTGAACGGAACTGATACCGATCCCGAGGCAGCCTGATACGAGGTCCAAAGACCGAACGAAAGGCTGAGTTAGACACTTGGGCTTTTTCGGATACCCATAACTTATCTTATCTCGGAACCTTTAAGTGGCTTATTCCTCTATAAGAGCCTTTAGATTACCGGGGCTAAGTGGCAGCGCTTTGACCGAGATTCCTAGGGCATTGGATACAGCACTAGAACTGGTTATTCAGTTCTGCCCTTGCTTTTGGATTTAGCAAGTGTATAAGAACTCCGACCTCAATTAAACCTGTCACGACTAGATACCAGTAAAATTGCAGGTGTTCCGATGTGTCTCCTACAGTTGCGACGAAGGATTCTATTAGTTTCAAAACACTTAGGGCCACAACTACCCAGAACGCTACTCTTGAGCCTTTGCCGACCAGAATTGGTGCCAACATCCGGATTATGGCAACCCCCAGAAGGATCAGGGCAGGAGTAACATCAAGGTCGAAAGTAAATATCCTTGAGGGCAGTAGCACCATCAAGGTCATAAAAATCATAATCAGTGCGCCGACCTGCGATAGGATTAGTCCCGTCTGCAAAGGCCCTATCTCTCTCCCTGTTAGGAATTTAAACAGCATATAGCCATCTCCCCTTAACGATTTGGCGCTAGTGCGGCGTCTATCGCCAGCGCCGTTTTTCCTCGCATTTCTGGCGACACATGGGAGTATATATCCATGGTCGTTGCGACGCTGGCATGGCCTAGATGTTCTGATACCACTTTCGGGTTAACACCTTGCTCCAAAAGTAACGCGGCGTGGATAACGAGGACGGAACAGGTATTATGGGGACCCCACCGGTACCCGAAGATAACCAAGATCCGAAGCGGCCATCACGGTCATGGTACTCACCTTCTAGGCTAGAGGTTGAGGTTTCTCCCGATGAGTTCCTTGATCTTGCTAGGACTCAAGGGCAGGTCCCGGACCTGCACGCCCAAGGCATTGGATACAGCATTTGACAATGCGGCACCCGTGGCAACGATCCCGATTTCGCCTGCTCCTTTTACGCCCAATGGGTTGATCGGAGATGGGTCAAGATCAAGGATCGCAACTTCGAATTTGGGTACATCTACACTTGTGGGTAATAGATAGTCCATAAAGCTGCCTGATAAAGGCTGCCCATCGTCGTCGTAGACTAATTCTTCAAGGATGGTAGCCCCTACTCCTTGCGCCGCTGCTCCTACTACTTGGCCGGTCAAGAGTAGTGGATTAACCACTCGACCAACATCTTCTGCGATCACGTATTTCAGTATTTCTATCTCTCCGGTCTCAGGGTCCACGGTGAGGTGGACTGCGTGTGATCCACATGGATAACACGGCTGAGAGGACTGGAAGACATGAGTTGTCTCCAGTCCCACTTCATATTGGTTGTCCTGGTTGGTTGGAGTGGCCAGAGCCAGGACTTCACCTAATGCCATGACGGGGTCGGCATTCGGGGAATTATTCCGATAAACGTGTCCGCGTACGAATTGGATCTCACTTGGATCGACGTCGAGATGTCCAGCGCTTATTCGAAGAATCCTTTCCTTCAATATCTGTGCAGCCCCGAAGACGGCGTTACCCGCCAAGGTTGTGCCTCGACTTGCAAAGGTTCCTCCGCCAAACGGGAACAGATCGGTGCTCCCGTGGTACACCGATATATATTCGATCGGGACCCCTAGGCCATCGGCGCAGATCTGGGCCATCACTGTCTCGTGCCCTTGGCCTAGCGTCGCGATTCCCAGATATACCGCTATCTCCTCCGGTCCTGTGATCGCTACCCGTGCACCTTCGTAGGGAGTTCCAGTCCCGGTACTCTTAACGAAAGATGCGAGACCGATGCCATGAAGTTTACCGTTGCGACTTTGGCCGTTGAGATGCTTGGTGGTCTCGTAGTCGATCAGCTCTAGAGCCTTTTTGAATACCGCTGGGTAATCTCCGCTATCGTAGAAAATCGAGGATTCTTCCGGCCGCGTCTCCCCTAACTCATAAGGCATGGCAGATTGAGGAATGAAGTTTTTCAACCGAAGTTCGGCCGGATCTATTCCCAAATCCAACGCCACGATGTCTAACAGACGTTCCCGGAAAAAGCAGGACTCGTAGCGGCCTGGTGCGCTGAACGTACCCATTCCCACCTTATTGGTAAGTAAGCATTTAACGTCCCACTCGTAGTTGGGGATGTGATATGGGCCCTTGAGCATAGCTGCGGTGGACACCGGGACTGACGCACCGTGTGTTCGTACATATCCACCTAACGCACCATAGATCTTTGTGCGCATTCCCAAGATGGTGCCGTCGTTCTTAGTGGCTATCTCCAGTTCGCAGATGTGTTCACGAGAGTGATTGGCGGAGATCAGGTGCTCTAGCCGATCCTCTATCCATTTGACAGGCACCTGACACTTTTTTGCGGCGAACGGAACCAGGAAATTTTCAGGATAGAATTCTCCTCGGACCCCGAATCCTCCACCCACATCAGGTTCGATATAGTGGATCCGATGTTCAGGCATCTGCAACAAGGAAGATAATACTCCCCGGTTGAAATGCGGGACCTTTGTCTCGCCCCAGACTGTCAATTCCTCTCTGCCGGAAGAATACGAAGCCACGAGTCCCCGAGTTTCCAGAGGATTAGCGGTGTGACGATGGCAATGAAACTGCTCTTTGCGTGTATAGTCTGCCTCATTAAACGCTCGCTCCACATCTCCCAAGCTAGAGGCATACCCATAAGCCAGATTGGTGCCTTGTTCTTCAAAAAGTAGAGAGTCTCCCTTCATGGATTGCCAAACATCCATGACCGGGGGTAAAAGATGGTAATCCACTATGATGGCGTCGAGGGCGTCCTCTGCTAGATACCTGGTTTTAGCAACCACTACCGCAACCGGCTCACCGACATACCTTACCTTGTCGTTTGCCAATGGGTACTGTAGGAAACGCTCGATCCCAACATAGGTGCGCATCCTGATAGGGATGGGTTTGGGTTCCACGGCGGCTTCGATATCTTTATAGGTAATAACATCTAAGACGCCTTCCATCTCAAGAGCAGAACTGGTATCGATGGATAGGACCTGGGCGTGGGCATGTGGACTCCGCAAGATGGCCGCGTGATGTAAATTAGGCAATGTGACATCATCCACGAATTGCCCTTGGCCCGTTAAGAACCTTCTATCTTCCTTACGCCGGACTGGAGCTCCGATATATTCTTGGGGCATGTTGAAACCTTATCGATTCAGATGAGCAGATAGTGAGATATGTTCAATTGTTCCCGGAAGAATTGATCAATCGCCATACCCTATCGGGGCCTACTGGAGGCTCAGTGAGGTCTACGTTCAACGGGATTAAGGCATCGGCGACCGCATTCGCTACCGCCGAGTACGCTCCCACAGTGCCGGCCTCCCCAACCCCTTTTACGCCGCCTTCTGTGAACGGGGAAGGTGTCTCGGTGTGAAGCGTTTGAATCTCAGGGATGTCTAGCGATGTTGGAATAAGGTAGTCCATCAAAGAACCAGTGATAAATTGCCCGTCGTTATCATATTTGAGTTCCTCGTACAGGGCGTTTCCGATACCCATGGCCACCCCTCCTATAACCTGGCTATCGACGATCCCATGGTCTAGGATGGTGCCGCAATCTTCAACGACGAAATACTTTTCGATTTCCACCAGCCCGGTCTCAGGGTTGATACGGACCACCGCTAGATGAGCCCCGTTTCCAAACACTTGATGAGGAGGATCGAAGGTCCGGGTGATCTGTAATCCACGCTCAATATTGTCTGGAAGGGAAATTTCCCTGGACGCGTCATAAGCGGCGGCGGCTACTCTGGGGAATGACACTCGGCGCGTTGGGTCTGAAACTACGAATATCTCCCCATCGATGATGTCTAACTCCCCTTCTTCGCCTTCCAAGAAAAATCGGGCCAACTCCAGGGTCTTCGACTTGATATCGTTCGCAGCTCTCCTGATAGCGCCACCGGAGCTTACTGCGCTCCTACTTACTCCCGTGCCTGACCCGAACGGGGTGGCATCCGTATCACCTTCGACGATCCTGATCGTTTCAAATGGGACTCCCAACGTCTGGGCTACTAAGGCACCAAATACCCTGTCATGGCTTTGTCCGGTCGACCGCGCACTGATACCTACAGTGACGTTGCCTCTCGGGTCCACTTTTATCGTGGCAGAGTCAAAAGCTGGTAAGCCTTGTACACCTCGTTTTATGTAATCTTGAGAACCGGTGCTGGTGTGTTCCACAAAACAAGCGATACCGATACCAAATAGCTCACCGTTCGATCTGGCATCCTTTTGAAGCTCCCGCAGCTGCTCGTAGTCGGATAGAGCTAGTAATTTGTCTAGAGAGCCCGGGTAATCTCCGCTATCGTACAAGCGGCCACCGGCTGTGTTGTAGGGCATATCTTCAGACTGGATGAAATTTTGATTTCGGACTTCTGCGGGGTCAAGGTCGAGGGTTTGTGCCAGCATATCCATTATGCGCTCTATGACGAATATCCCCTGCACCGTTCCGACACCACGATAAGCCCCACCTGGGCACTTGTTGGTGAGTATATTGGAGGCTTGGCACAGGTAGTTCTCGATTCGATAGCAGCCGATTATCGACTGGCCAGTAGTCATCGGCTCGAGACCTGCACTGGTGGGGCCGAGTGCGTGGGCTCCTTGATCCACTAGGACCTCTGATCGAATACCCAATATCTTACCGTTGTTGGCAGCTGCTACCGATACGTGTACTCGTTGCTCATGTGCCTGGGCACATGCGAGTAGGTTCTCCATCCTGTCTTCAGCCCACTTTACCGGACGTTCTATCTTCTTCGACAAGATGGCCAAAGATATGGCTTCGGGATAGCCAGTGGCTTTGATGCCAAACTCTCCCCCTACATCTGGTGATATGACCCTGAGGGCATTTTCTGGCACGCCTAGAACAGCGGAGAACGATGCCAGTGCTGTATGTGGCATCCGTGTGGAAGTCCAGATGGTCGTGCGGTCTTGAGCCCGGTCGTAACTCGAGATGATGCCACGGGTTTCTAACGGAACCGCAGTCTGCCTGGGGAAATTAAAGGTCTTATCTAGAAATACGTCTGCTTGCTGAAACGCTTTGTCAACGTCTCCTTCGCCAAACTCGCGGTAGAACAATACGTTGTCAGACATTCCCTCATGTATGACTGGGGCGCCCGGGGCCAGACTCTCGTCCACTCCCGTCAGAGCTGGGATGGGCTCGTATTCGATGGTGATGGCGTCGACCATATCTTCAGCTATATGAGGGGTTTCTGCGGCGACCACCAGTATGGGTTCCCCTACGAAGCTTACCTTGCCCGGAGGCAACGGGAATCTATCGTACGGCCGAGCGAAGTCGCTAGAACCTGGAGCCGCCGGCCGTATCGGGTTCACGAAAGGCACTACCTCATCCGGCGTCACTATGCCGACCGCGCCTGGGATCGCCATCGCCTCGTCGACGTGTATCCTGGTTATCTTCGCGTGCGGATATAAGCTACGGACGAAAGCGGCATAACACATGTCTGGCAATTTGATGTCATCCAAGAACATGCCCCGGCCCTCGACCATTCGAGATATTTGTGGTCCTCGTACGCCTTCGTTCGCATGCGCCAACTTTACTACCCCTTATCTGCCGTAGTGAAAAATCCGAGGAGTTTGGAACTTACATTCGAAGTTCTCCCCGGATATATCCCGACTTCGTTCTAGTCACTCTTGTCGTTCGCCCGTACTATTGCCTGGATGATAGGCGCATATCCGGTGCAACGGCATATATTTCCAGAGATCGCATCCTTTGTCTCCTCTTCGGTCGGATGAGGATTCTCTTGAAGGAAGGCATACGCAGTCATCAACATTCCAGGTGTGCAAAATCCACATTGAAGACCATGGTTTTCTTGAAACGATCGTTGTAAAGGATGCAGGTCGGTCTCCTCAGCTAATCCCTCAACGGTGGTTACGGCGCTACCGTCAGCTTGTACGGCGAGTAGTAAGCAAGATCGAATGGAATCGCCGTTTAACAAAATAGTGCATGCACCACAGACTCCATGCTCACATCCCAGATGGGTGCCGGTTAGCTGCAGATTCTCTCTCAGGAAATCGGCAAGGGTTTTCCTGACTTCCACGCTTGATTCGTACTCTCGACCATTTACAGTAAGCTTCACGTTCCGCATGTCTTCTGTCATGATTAGGCTCCTTTACCTTGGTTAGTTGCCGCCTCCAAACTCCTTCGGGCGATCGCACCACCAACCTGCTTGCGATAGGCCCCTGAGGCGTGTATATCCGAAACAGGGTCCAATTTTTCTGAAACTAGTCTTGCCACGTCATCGAGTGCAGGGGAATCAACAGGTGAACCGGATATCCTCGTTTCGGCTTCCCGCATACGTACAGGGGTGTCCCCGGCACCGAACATACTGATTCGGGCATCTTGGCACATCCCGTTGTCATCCAACCTGATCAGGGCGACACATCCGACCAGTGCGAAGTCTCCTCGTCGTCTGCAAACCTCTTGAAAACCCCATCTCCACCCATCGCTGAGTGAAGGTAAACGGATCTCGGTCAAGAGTTCCTCAGGCTCTAAAGCTGTGGTCAGCTGGCCAAGGAAGAAAGATTCTGAGTTCACTATCCGTTCACTAGAAAGGCTCTTTAGAACGAATTCTGCTTCGAGGGCCAGGCATAAAGCAGATATCTCTGCTGCTGGGTCGGCGTGGGAGATACTGCCCCCGATGGTACCCCGATTACGGATCTGCACATGGCCTACAGAACCTAAAGCAGTGGATAACACCGGTAGATTGTCTTTCACCAAAGTGGATTTTTCTATGAGCCGTTGCCGGGTAAGGGCGCCTATTGAGATGTTGCCTTCATTTGTTTCGGAAATGTAATCAAGTCCAGAGATCTTATTGATATCGACGAGGACTTTTGGCCGAGCTAACCTCATATTAAGTAACGGCATCAAACTTTGGCCTCCTGCCAAAACCTTAGCATCATCGCTATGAGTTCTCAGGAGATCCAGAGCACCTTCCACATCGTCGGGCACGAGATATTCGAACTTTGCTGGTTTCATCACGCTGTCCTTACTGGTCCGTCTGCCGGTTATAAGACATAGAAACTTACACTTTTAACTCATTCCACCTCGGTGCAAAGAGCCTTGGAAGTATACGCTCGATCGAAGATGCTAGCCAACGCCTTACGCAAATGTGTTGGACTGTTTGATTTGAATGTGAGTTAGGCGCGGATTTTGTACGCCTCGACTCGATCTCCCGACACCCTACTTTTGTTACCTTCTGGCATCAGTGTTTCCAGGATCGAATCATGGGTACGTAAGTCGTCCAAAGTGGACTAGTGCACCAGGATTGAGTACTGGTGCTGTATGTTCCCCAGGTCCCGGTTGTGGGTTACGTCCAAGCTGGAGAGCCTATTCATTACTTCCATCTCCAATGAGCGGGATCTAGCGAAGAGCCCGATTCCTCGTTTTAGACCCTAATTATCCAAAAGATAGTAGTGCTATTCCTCCAATTATCAATGCTATTGAGACCGCTTTGGTAGTAAGCGTTCTTCTGTCAATTGTCTCGTCTAGCAATCGGAATGGTGGAATGCTCAGGATACTACCGTAGAGAAATACGAAAAATGGCCTTGATGCAGTAATAGTAGATACGATGGAGATTGCACCAAGACTAGACGCTGCAACGTTCAAGAATATGGCGATCGGTGACAATATCATTTCTCCGATAACGATAAAAGCGAGCGTTTGAGGATGTTTCAACGCGTGAATAACGGTGACCACATCTTTAGGTCGACAAAACATCGCGAGGAAACTAGCCATACACAAATTTCTCAACGCGTATACGAATTCCACCTCGATTTGTTCGAGGGCATATTTACCGCTGATATGAGCCAAGGCGGTAAACATGCTTGCCGCCATCAATATTGGGAAAGCTCTGTTAAAGGAGAACAGATTACCTGATGAGCTTCTTATTGATATGGAAAACGCTCCGATCACGACAATAAGAATTGCAAACCATTGGGAGATGGAGAGGAGTTCTCCCAAGAAAGGCATGGCCAGTAAGGCCACAAAGACCGGGAACGTGTGAATCACTGCGGATGCCCGCGAGGCTTCCTCAAGCCTATAGCTCATGAACATCGTCCAAAGTGCGGCGCCCCAAAATAACCCAGCTAATCCAGCCAACAGGAGATGACCTAAAGGTAGTTGTTCCGGAATCCCAAACACGGCCAGCGCAAGCCCAGTGTGGCCGTACAGACTTATTACAATTATTAGATAAAAGCTAGAAAGATCTGGCATGTTTACTGCTATCAGACGTTTATCTGTGACAGTAACAAGTCCGAAAATTGCTGCTGAAAGGAGCGCCAACCAAATCGCCATCACATTCTCACTGGATGGGCCCGCAGGACCAGATTGTATTCGCGGTAATTAGCGGCGCCGCCAAAGCTCAGAATCTTTCTCAGTCGTCTTCTTTAAATTCCGCCAATTCATTTTCTAACTGAATCCTTCTTTCCCGTTCTTCAGCTAATTGGTCTTCTAAGGCATACCGTAACCGCATCTCAGTAACGGCCCTCTCCCCGAGCGCTTTTGCTCTCTTGCTTCCTTTGTAGGCCAAGGCCATTCGCCAACCTCCAAAGATAACAAGTACAACGATTACGAGGATTAAAAGACCTATAACTGCCAGCATTTCTTATCTGCCTCCTTTTATCCTCTATGAGTATCGCCAAACGATAGGCAAGACTGAACTTGACGGTATTGCTGATACATAAATTACCCTTTGATTACTCGATACACATATAGTAAAACCAAAGATCATAACGGCATAGATGACAGTATATAAAAAGCCCCTCTGTTAAGGGGCTTTTGTCTTAAAGAGCATCCAAAATAGACCGAAATTCCTCAAGCGGCGGACTTCACATTGTCTGATACCCACTGAGCAGCATCACTCGGTTCCAATTCTTCGAAATTCTTTGGCGGTTTCCTTCTATAAACACCGCCGTCATTTGGTACCAATTCCATAGCGAAGATATTCCCGTTGCCGTCCTTTCGGTACACGACATTCAATGACGGACTGATTCGGTTTTCATCTAGTGCGCGGTCATATGCATCCCTCCGTATTATGCTACCCCACGGCTTATAGGCCAAAACAGCCCAATTCCCGGAGGTGTCTTGGGAAATCCCTAAACTGCTCTCGTACCAATCAGCAAGCCAGAATACTTCGATTAGACGCTCCATCTCCGGGCTTCTTAGTAGCTCCTTCAACATCTCCCTCGAACGAATCGGGGGTATATTGAACCCAGAAGCGAAATTACCTGACGGCTAACCGCTGACTGCTATAATCCCCACCCACAGCCAAACCTGCTAGATAGAGGTAGACCATGCGTGTTACAGGCAAAGTAGCCCTGATCAGCGGCGGCGCCGGAGGGATCGGCGCGGCCACGGCCAAGTTGCTGGCCAAAGAAGGCGCGGCCGTGGTGATCGCCGACCTTCTGGAAGATGAAGGCCGGGCCACCGAGGCCTTGATCGCCGAGTCCGGGGGCCGGGCGCTGTTCGTGAACCTGGATGTAACCAGTGAAGATAGCTGGAACAGCGCCGTACAGGCTGCAGTGTCCAGCTTCGGCAAGCTCGACATCCTGGTTAACAATGCCGGCGTCAGCCACCGCACTGGAGTGGAAGAGACCTCGTCCGAAGCCTGGGACAAGGTCATGGACGTGAATGTGAAGGGAGTGTTCCTGGGCACCAAGGCCGCAATCCCCGAAATGCGGAAGGCCGGCGGAGGCTCCATCATCAACATATCTTCCATCTACGGCCTGGTCGGCAGCGGAACTTCGGCGGCATACCACGCTTCGAAGGGCGCGGTCCGCATCTTCAACAAGTCCACCGCCATTCAATACGCGTCCGAGAACATCCGGGCCAACTCGGTCCATCCTGGCTTTGTCGATTCGCCCATGACCCGTGCCCACCATGACGTGCCCAACATCCACGAGGAGCGGGTCGCCAAGATGCCTCTGGGGCGCATGGGCCAGCCGGAAGACATTGCGGCGGGTATCCTTTACCTGGCCTCAGATGAGTCGTCGTTCGTGACCGGGGCTGAACTGGTGATTGATGGCGGCATGACTGCCCAATAAAGCTCCAGTGCAACCGGGTTTTCTTGCTTTGGAGTCGGAAAGAAGAACCGTGGCCCGCCTCCCACGCCGCTTGCGTAGAGGCGTGCCTGTACCTATAATTTATCTTGTCCCACAGGCAAGGGGCGGTTAGCTCAGTGGTTAGAGCGCCTCGTTCACACCGAGGAGGTCGGAGGTTCGACCCCTCCATCGCCCACCATGTAGTTTGGGATGCCAAGAGTCACGGCGGCAAGCCTGACTCCCTAATGCCGAGGTGGCGGAACGGCAGACGCGCTGCGTTCAGGGCG
>DCWQ01000058.1:2635-2809 GCA_002328185.1 Dehalococcoidia bacterium UBA2158 | reverse complement strand
TCAAATCCCTCCCTCGGCACCAAACAGCTAATAGCACACAGCGATCGGCAACCGGCGCGCCGCAGGCATGCCGATAACCCTGACCGCTGAAGGCTGACAGCTAATATGCGCTTGTAGCTCAGCGGATTAGAGCACTGGCTTGCGGAGCCAGGGGTCGTGGGTTCGAATCCCGCC
>DCWQ01000058.1:0-2325 GCA_002328185.1 Dehalococcoidia bacterium UBA2158 | reverse complement strand
GTGGGTTCGAATCCCGCCAAGCGCACCACTTTTTCTTCCCACCGGACTGGCCGGGCATCATTCTCCTCTCATCCAGATGATCGGCATACTATTTCAGGTCGCTTGTGACTAGGAAATCGTCATGACAGATGTCGTAGCGAAGAATTCAAAGGAAACCGTAGACCAGCAAACTTTCGTGGATGGGTCCACGCGGACGGTGACGGTTTTAGACTCGGCGGTAATTGGCCTGGGAGAGTACCAGCCTGGCCAGAAATAGCCCGAGCACGCCCGTCCGAAATCGGGGAAGAACTCCGAGGCCACGCCGGCAACTTCGATTAACCTGTCTCGCTGAATGCTAATCGCCGATAGCTAGGAGCTTCGCCCGGTGTGCTAATATGCGTGGAACGCAAATGGCGAAGGAGATTTTTAAATGGCTACAATGATTGATGGCGAGTCGTATCTGGGACAGGTCCTGGTGCGTCCGATAAGTGAGTCCGGAGACGTCACGATTTACCTATGGCCGGTCCGTTGCCTGAAGATGAAGTTGGGCGGCCCGACCTTCGGCGTCGACGTCAACGGAGTAGAGGTCATCCGCTACGACCCCCACGGCCCCCGCGGCCATTGGCACAAGGGCGGCTATGACAAGCTCGGCCCCTCTGGCTCTCATACCGAATATCCTGACGACGTGCGGGATATCGAGGGTCAGATCGCCTGGAGCCTGAAGCATATGACAGAGAGCGGGCAAGAGTTGCTGGCCGAGGCCGGCTTCTCCGACGCCGCCAAGGCCGTTGACCTTGCCATGTTGGCCGAGGCCCAGGTTGCAATCAAGGACCGTCTGGCCGAAGACCCCGAGTTGCTCTCGAAGGCCATCGACCAAGGGCTTATCGAAGCCTAGAGCTCATACCCCGGTTCCCGCAATCAGCCAAGGGCCGTCCCGATTCGTCGGGACGGCCCTTGTGATTTAGGAGAGTGAGTATGGTGGTTGACCAATATCAGCGCCGCATAGACGCGTTGGAAACTAAAGTCGTGGAGTTGGCGACCCAGCTGGATCAGAGGACCAAGGAGATGGCCTACATGTACATCCACTCCAATTGGACTCTCATCCGCTGGTACCTAACTCGCGAGCAGGACCGGAGCGGCGAGGGATCGGAGACCTACATCCGGGCCAAGAACGCCGAGACCCTCATCGACCGCCAGCTCACCCGCAACCTGAGGGACGTCCACTTCGAGCCCCAAGCCATGGACGTAGCCTACCGTTGGCGCATAGAAACCACGGTCACCCTGACCCAGAACGGCTACACATTCTTCGACTGATCGTTGAGTGCTGACAACTATCGCGCTACCGATAGAAATTTATCCCGGCCTGCTCCGTAGTCCAATCTTCATAGATGAATGGGTTGACCGGCTTAAGAGAGTCGAACGGCTTGAACCAGTCATTGAATTCCAGGTTGTTGGGCAGTGGGACCCTCTTGTTCAGGTCGGCCCCGGGCACGTCCGCGTCAGCATCGTACAGGCCCAAGAATTCAGTGTCGCGAAACGCCTCGTCCTTGAATGCCGTGTAGTCGGCGTCGATGCGCTGGACGTCTTTTAAGATAGCCGTGGCGTGTTGGATCAGAACGTGGAGCGCGAACGCCTCCGCCGTGCACCGGGGCGCCGGAGCGGCCTTCTCGGGTTGGACCAGTCTCTCCGCAACCGAACCCATGCACATGATGAACCGGTGGCAGAAAAGGGACGTGTAGCGGCTGGCGAACTTCTTCGGCAGCCAGCCTGCGATGTGTTCGATCTTCCCGGAGTCGGTGGGAGAGATCTTGAAGTGTGCGTCAAGAAAGTCCGAATATGCGACATCGAGAGCGATCCGATGGCTCTCGGGGAGTTCATTTTTCCAGCCTTCGGCAATCATACTGTCCTATTTGGGAGATGCGTTGTAATTGGGATGGCCCGCGCGTTTTAATAGATAGTACCAGTCTACACAGCCTTGCAGTAAAATTGCCTTCAACCAACGAGCAAGAAGGAAACGGCTAGAAGAAAACCATGACCACTGATGCCAAATACTGCCACCACTGCGGCGACACCCTACCCGAAACCAACGACCCCACCTGCAAACAATGCGGAGCAAACCTAACCCCACCCATGGACGGGATCCCCTGCCACCGATGCCAAGGCCTGATCCTAGACACAGACCTCTACTGCAGGCATTGCCGGCACTTCACGAGTTCGGATGCGTAGTAGAGGGCAAGGTCTCAGCTTGTCCGGCACAACGTCGAGATGATGGGTGAGGCGAGGGTGTCGTCAGTTGATTTTGGTCGGCCAACGCAACCCGAAAATTCCTGGAAATATCCACCTTCT
>DCWQ01000061.1:15751-150559 GCA_002328185.1 Dehalococcoidia bacterium UBA2158 | reverse complement strand
GGGAGTGGGAGTGGGCGTGGGTTCCGGAGTGTTTGTCGGCACCAGCGTGATGGTCGGAAGTGGCTTATTAATCGGGAGCGAGGTAGGAGTGAGGGTAGGCAAAGGGGTGTAGGTTGGAAGCGGAGGATAGGTTGCCAAAGTCCCTCCACCACAACCGATCGCTAAGATAGAAGCAAGTAGAATTAACGACACGACTACCTTCCAAGTCCTCATGTGCCGCATTCTAAACGATTTAGAAATCATACCGATTAATTAAGCGCAGGTAGGCAGGGAATCCGTTCGCCTCCTGGATTGCTATCAGGGCGGGTAAGTAACGGCACATATTTTGTTGATGAAGAATTTTGCGATAGTGAATCGCGGGCAGAGTGCGGTTGACGAAAAAGTGCACGTCCGTATTCTGTTGTCCCGTGTTTTTCCGTGTTGCAAGGCACGAACCATGTAACAGACAACATGACGCGGTAGGCATAAACATGGGAAACGGCTAACTCTTAATCAGTAGGTCCAGGATTCCACCCAGAAGGATGGTCCTCAAAATATTGAGTCCGAAACAGTTGGTGAGCATTTGGTGAAAAGCAATGGCCCTTGGAGGAATCCAAGGGCCATATTCGTGCCTGAAAGTCGGTGATCCGCCTCGGAGTCGAACCGAGAACCTACTGTTTAAGAGTTAACGGTCAATTTTCGCCGGGGATGAGAGCGCATAACTGTACACGTTTTGCTTGGGTTCGTAGCTACGGCCGCACAGCGCTAAGGTCTAGATGCATGCAAAGCAGGTGCTCTCCCGCTGAGCTACACCCCCAACGTCCGGACCACTTCAGGAATTTTAGCATAGAGTTGAGGTCTGGGGCGCTGGAATCAGGCGTTGACTGAACGGTTTATTTGCCCAGCGATTCTTCCACAACCGCCAGCAGCTTCATGGTGAACGTCGGCCCCTTGCCAGGTTCGCTTTCCACCAGCACCGTGCCGCCCATCATCTCGCAGAAAGGGCGGGTGATGGCCAATCGGCCGAAGGTTTTCTGGAGTGCGGCTGAGCTCTCTCGTTCCCGCTCCAGTTCTTCCATCAACTGTTTCTTGGTTTTCGCCGGTCGTTCATGCAGAACCCGTCCAAAAAGTTGCCGGTATTATGACACGACTCAATTAGGCGATGTGCAACGATGGAGTAGGCCACCGGCCACATCGGTTCCATCATCCGAGGCCGTGTGCTAGGCTGGTCGTTGCAATCTCTCCAGGAGTATTTTTATGATTATCGATACTCACACCCATGTGGTCAGCAGCGACAAAACCAAGCATCCCCTGGACCCCGGCGCACGGGGCTGGTCCACCAAGGTCAGCAACGACGTCGAGGACTTGATCGCCGAGATGGACAAGGCCGGAGTGGAATGTGCCACGCTGGTTCAACCCAATGCAACCTACGGCTTGGACAACATCTACCAGTGCGACAGCGCCAAGCTGTACGCCCCGCGCACCGTGTCGGTGGGGATACTCGACCCGGCTGCGTCCAACGCCGCGGACAGGTTGTCTTATTGGGTGAACGAGCATGGCATGTTGGGCGTGCGGCTGCAGAGTCAGGCTGAACCCGATGACCCCAGTTGCGACGCCATCTGGCAGTGCGCCGAAGACCTGGGCGTGCCGATATCGATCGGTGGCGGCGGACAGCCGGACAAGGTCAATCGAATGCGAAACATGGCATCCCGGCACCCCAACGTCATGTTTGCCCCGGACCACTTTGCTGGGTGGAGCGGCTCCGATGACAAGCCCACCATGACGGCCGCCCTGGAAGAGATGGCCAAGCTGCCCAACGCCCACCTGCGCGTCTCGAGTACCAGCCTGGGCCCCTACATCGACTTGAACGATGCGGAAAAAGAGCTGTTTCAGCAAGTGATCTACGCCTTCACGCCACAGCGGATCATGTGGGGCTCCAACTTCCCGTCGTCACGGGAAGGCGGGTATGCCGGCCAGTTGCAGATAGCTGCAACGGCCCTGGACTGGCTCTCAGAGGACGACCGCGGTTGGATCATGGGCGGGTCTGCCCACAAGCTATGGCCGATGCTCAAAGCTGCGTAGAGAGCTAATCGCGCCGGTACTGTTCCTGCAGCTTGATGAACTCGTCTGTGCGGTTGGACCTGTCGTAGCAGCTCGGAGTTGGCTTCCCTGGGCGCCAAGTCTTCTCCCGAGCCGCCTTCCTTAAGGTGCTTGAAGCTGTCATATATGGCCTGTATCGCCATCCCGAAACCCGAGTTGCCGGCCATCACGATGCTCACTCCGTTGGTGGCCAGTAACGGTATGTCGTTCATCATGCCGTCGGGTGGGCTCAGGACCGTAAGTGGCAACGGCGTCGCCCGGTGCACCGCCTCCAACTAATCCCTGGTCTTCAGTCCCGCCAACCGTATAGCGTCCGCCCCGGTCTGGGAGTAGGTTTTGATTCGGTCTAGGGCCTGGTCCAGGGGGAATTGGGAGAGGGCGGTGGTCCGGGCCACTATGACTGTCATCGGGTCAGTGCCGGCCTTGACCGGGCCAGAACACCACCGACTTTTCATCGTCGATGCCCAGGGTGACGATGGTGGTGGCGCCTGAGGTGATTTCAAAGCTGCCAACCAGGCGAATCTTGCCGCTGGGCACGAGGGAGATCCTTTCAGTGCCCCGAACGGTAATCACGGCTTCGGCGACTTCGAACCGGAGCTTCTGGTAGCTGCCCGGCTCCAATTCTGTATTGCCAAGCAGCTCTTCGATGACCATCCATTCCAAGAGCTCAAATTGCTGGGGCTCTTCGACCATGGTGGTCTAACCGGACATCTCCTGCCCGCTGGAAACGTGTACTTCTACATCGGCGATGGTCACCAGGATGCTGTTTATGGCATCGGCTGGCGGGTCGGCACCCTGATCTCCAAGGTGCCGGAGCCGTCAGCGCCCTGGGTTCTCCCTTGAGTTGGGGTTTCAGCGGCAGTGGTGGGACTGGCCGGCGTTGTGGATCTGTCTCCATCGCCTCCGCAGGAGACTAAAAGGGAGATAACCAGGAGCAAGAATCCGTAGTATTTCTTCATATATCCCCGTCATTTGTCTGATAACCGTTATGGGATATATGACACTATGTTTGCCAGTCCGGATCAGATTAAAGCAACGAAAACTACTCTTCCCCGAAGAACCGCTGTCGGACTGATTCATCGATGGAATGGTCCGGTCCGCTGGAGAAGGTATCCACGCGCCGGGTAGCGTCCTCCCTCCACAACGGTAGCGCCAATTCCCGGCGGGCGTCGGCCTCCGGGCCGGTCTCCACCAACAATTGCTCAAACCAGATCTGGACCGTTTTGCATACCGTGAAGTACTTGTCGTGCTCCTCGGCATAGGCATGTCCCGCCTTATCCCAGTCCTTGTGGCCAAGGAGTTGGTCCCGTAGCACCCGGGCGTCTCGCAAAGTCAGAGACACGCCCTGGCCCCATATGGGGTCGGTGGCCCCGGCTGCGTCTCCAATCAGCGCGATGTTGTCCCGGTAGGGATGCTCAACCCACGTGAGCGATGAATCAAAGGAGGCCAGCGTGCCCACCGGCGTCACGTCTTCGTAGTATTCTGCTGGAGCCCCGGCGTCAATGCACCAATCAACGAAGCGCCGAAGGTCATTGCTACCGCTAAGCCGCATTCCCCAGGCCTGCGGGTAGCACAGGTACGCCCGCACTCTGCGCTTTCCCTGGGGGAAGAGCAGCGCGGTCAGGCCATTGTCAAAAGCTCGGTAGTTCTGAGATGAGTCGTCGGGCGAGTCCATGCCGTCGAATAATATTCCCGCGCAGAAGGTCTTTGCCTGGTGTTTGAGGACCTCGAAACCGCCCCATTTGCGGGTACCAGAAGACCGGCCGTCGGCCCCTACGATCAGCCGTGCGGTGAATTCCTGTTCAGCGCCGTCCACCGTCGCTATGATCTTGGGACCCCCATCCGATTCTAGTCCTCTGACTCTGACTCCCCGGTGAACTGTTGCGCCGGCGTTTGAGGCGGCCTGGAGTACGGCTTCTTGCATCTCGGGGTGGTAAAAGGTCAGCTTCGGCAGGCCTGGGATGGTGGTGGATGACAGGTGCCGATGAGCTGGCTTGTTGGCTTCACCACTCTGTCCGGCTACCCGTTCCTCCAGCTCGATCTCCCGTCCGCCGGCAGACTTCATGATTTCGTAGATACCCAGTTCCTGGGCCTCGGCAACACCCCAGCTGACCATCACCTCGCCACGGACTCTGTCCTTGAATTGAGGCTCCGATTCCAGGACTAGCATACGCGCGCCACTCTCGGCCATGACCTTAGCCAGTGCGGCGCCTCCCAGTCCCCCTCCGATGGTGATGATGTCGTAGTTAATGGTCTCCACCTAGCCTCCTAGTGATGGCGTTTTGACGTGTCTACTGCAGCAAGAACCCGTCGTAGCCGTTGGCTGACACTGCATTACGCTTGGCCCGCATGACTGGTGCAGTGTCGGGAGCAGTGAGCAGGCCCCGTGCCTTTCCAGGGATGTTGGCGCCCACGTACCAAGAGTCGGCCTGCGAGCGTAGGATCTTGGCGCCCGCCTCGGCGACGTGCTTGGTCCACTCTGCTTCGGCCTCGGGAGTTGCAGATATCCGCGAGTATTCGTTCTGCTTCACGTATTGCATCGCCTCGGTTATCCAGTCCACCAGAGGTTCCGCCGCCCTGACGAAGTTGCCGACCGATGCCTGGTTGATGGTGAAGAGGTTGGGGAACCCGGCGCTCTGAACACCCATGTAGGTGCGCGGGCCATTGGCAAACTTGTCCGCCAGTGTCTGCCCGCCTTCACCCCTGATATCCAGCCGGCTCAGCGACCCGGTAACGGCGTCGAAACCGGTGGCGAACACGATGACGTCCAGTTTGTACTCGGCGTCTTTTGTCTTGAGGCCAGTTGGGGTGATGCGCTCGATTGGGGCCTCACGCACGTCCACTAGCAGGACGTTGTCCTGGTTGTATACCTCATAATAGCCGCTCTCGCACGGCAGTCGTTTGGAGCCGAACATGTGGCCCTTGGGCACCAGCATCTCCGCCACCACCGGGTCGTTTACGCGCTCGCGGATCTTGTCGCGGAAGAACTCGGCGTAGTCCTCATTGGCTTCGCCGGGAAGCATCACATCGTAGAAATTACTCAGCCATTTCTTGAATCCGGATTCCTGCCACAGGCTCTCATACTTCTCCAGGCGTTCTTCCGCTGACACACTCATGGCGGAGCGGGTATCGAACTCGTGCATGAACGAGCCTGGGGTCTCCATGCATTTTTCAAGTATCGCGGTGTAGTTCTCCTTGATCTCCTGTTGGGTCTCGTCGTCAATTGGGCTGTTTCGGAGGGGTGCGCAGAAGTTGGCCGTGCGCTGGAAAACGGTCAGATGGGAGACTTCCTTTGCGATCTCCGTGATGAGTTGCACGCCAGAGGCGCCGGTGCCGATGACACCCACCCGTTTGCCGGCCAGGTCCACGCCTTCCTTAGGCCATCTTCCGGTGTGGCACGAGATGCCCGTGAAGCTGTCTTTGCCCTCGAAATCGGGCACGTATCCGGCAGACAGGATGCCGACCGACGTGACCAGGAATTGGGCCTTGGCCCGGCGGCCGTCCTCTATCGTTACTTCCCAGAGATTCTCGTCCTCACAAAAGACTGCCGACATGACCCGGGAATTCAAGCGGATGTCCCTGCGCAGGTCAAACTTGTCGGCCACGAAATTAAGGTAGCGCTCATTTTCCGGTTGTCCGGAATAATGCTCTTTCCAATCCCACTCTTGCAGCAACTCCTCGGAGAACGAATAACCATAGGTGTAGCTTTCCGAGTCGAACCGGCAGCCCGGATAGCGGTTCCAGAACCAAGTGCCACCGACGCCGCTGCCTTCCTCGAATGACCGGGCCGACAGCCCAAGCTGGCGCAGGCGGTACAGGGCGTATAGTCCAGTGACTCCGGCACCGATCACGATCACGTCATATTGTTCAACTTCTTTGGCACCCTGGGTCTGCTGTTGTGTGCTGGTCATCGATCGCTCCTGTTGGAGGTTAGGTCATTACGGGTTGGAATCACACCGCTCTTTCGCGGCGAAAGCGCCTAGAACAATGCGCGTTTAACTATCTGTTTCTTCCATAATTCTGCAGAACAAATATCGCGGCTATTGTACGTCCCGCGTGCCCAAAGGACAATGGTAACCGAGGCGGGGCGCTCTTAGGTATTCTCTGGGGTAGCCCAGGATTTGAGGGTTTGGGCGGTCTGGCGGAACGTCGACGGATTAGAGTCGCTTGCGATGGACTTCAGGTACCCGGCAGCTTCGTCGCTCAGGTCGGACACATCGGTGAAATCGGCCTGGTGGCGGAAAGGTGGTCCTTCGGCGGGCTCAGGATGAGCGGTACAAGTGACTTAGCTCTTGTGGAGGATTTTGTAGACGCGGTCGGCGGTTACGGGGAGTTCGAATAAGCGGCAGCCTACTGCGTCAGCCACGGCGTTGGCGATGGCTGCGGCAGTGGCGTTGTTGGCCAGCTCGCCGATGGCCTTGGCCTCGTAGGGTCCGGTGCCGCCGCCGGTCTGGATCAGCACGGTCTCAAGGGCCGGGATGTCGGCCATGGTGGGCAGTTTGTAGTCACCAAAATTCCCGTTCACCACCTGGCCGCCGTCGGAGACGAATTCCTCGGTGACGCCCAGGCCAAAACCGGTGATGACCCCGCCGTCGATCTGCCCCTGGTGCGCCAGCGGGTGGATGATGGTGCCCACGTCATGGGCCGTGACCAGCCGCAGAACCTTGACCTGGCCGGTCTCGCTGTCCACCTGAACTTCGGCCACCTGGGCGCTGAAGTAGGTTATGTCTTCCCGCTCCTCGGCGGTGTGCTCCACCGTGACGGTGAAAGGCAGCGTAACGCCGTCGGCGATGGCCTGCTTTATCTGCACACAGGCTTTCATCACGGCCTGCCCCTCGGTGTAGGTCACCCGGCTGGCCCGGGGACCTTCGTCGTAGGGCACGCTGTCGGTGTCGCCAATGCGCACACGCACCTGGTCGATGGAAACCCCCATCTCGTTGGCCACCATCTGTTTCTCGATGGTGTGGGTGCCGGTGCCGATGTCCACGGTGGGACTTAGCACGGAGAACGAGCCATCGGCCTCGGCGGTCAAGACGGCCCCGGCAACCCCGCCGCCGATCTGGCGGCCAAACAAGGCGACTCCCCGGCCGTGGCCCGGCCCGTCCTTGGGTTTCTCCCATCCGGCGGCGTCCAGGGCGGCGTCCATCACCTCACGTATCTTCAAGAAGTCTATGGGCCGGCCCAGCCCGTCTTCCTCGCCGGCCAGCAGGATGTTGGTCCGGCGGAACTCGGCGGGGTCAATGCCCAGCTCTAAGGCCAGCAGGTCGGTGTGGCACTCCAGGGCAAAGGTGTACTGGTGGGCCCCTGGCGCGCGGAAGTAGCCGCCAGGAACGGTGTTGGTATAGACCTGCAAGAATTCGAACGTTGCATTGGGTATCCGGTAGGCGCCGCCGACGTAGTGATGGGTCGAAAGATAGGCCCTGGGCTTCAACGCGCCGTAGGCCCCGCTGTTGTGTACGGTGCGGACCTCGCGGGCGATGATCCGGCCGTCGCGAGTCACTCCAGATTTAATATAGACAGTGGTGGCGTGCGTTGGGTTGCTGGCAGTGAGCTCCTCCACGGAACTCATTACGATCTTGACCGGCTGGCCCGCCATCTTGGCCAACAGATAGGCGATGGGCAGGTCACGGGTGTCGCCCTTGCCGCCGAAATCGCCGCCGATGGACGTTACGTTGACCCTGATGGTCTCTTCATCCAATCCCAGCGCTTGGGCCATCTGCCGCCGGGCCCGGAAGGGGGCTTTGCTGGAACACCAGGCCTGGATGCGGCCGTCATCGTCGATGGCTATGACGCTGGCGAAGGGCTCGATGTAGCCCTGGTGACGGCTGGGGATGGAAAACGAGTGCTCCAAGACAACGTCGGCTTCCGCGAACCCTTTATCGAGGTCTCCCTTGGTCCAATAGAGTCTGGTCTGGCCGTTGTGGATGTCCGGCGCGAGGAATTCTGTTGGCGCGCCCTCGTAGGCGACCACATCGTCGTGGAGCAGCGGCGCGCCGAGGTCCATGGCTTCCCTGGGTTCGTAGACGGCTGGCAGCACTTCGTAATCGACCTCTATCGATAGGAGGGCTTCGTCGGCGGCTTCGGGGGTCTCCGCCGCCACCGCCGCCACTCGATCTCCTATATAACGCACCTTGTCCCAACAGAGAACGGGCAGATCGCGTAGGACTTTACCCTGGAGGAAGCCGCGGGCGTCTTCGCCGGTGACGATGGCTTTGACTCCGGGGACGGCCCAGGCCGCCGTGGTGTCGAAGCCACGGATGCGGGCGTGAGGGTGGGGGCTGCGCAATATCTTGCCGGTCAGCATGCCGGGCAGGAGCACGTCGGCGGTATAGAAGGTCTCGCCGGTGACCTTGTCCGGGCCGTCGATGCGGCTGATGGACTGGCCGATGATTTCAGATTGGAAGACCATTTATCTTTCCCTATGTTGCATTGCTGCGCGTTTGATGTCGTCTAACTCTGTCACCACGAGTGAAACGAAAGGTCTCATTGCTTTGGAAGAACACATTTGAGCCGAGCAACCAGATTCCTTGACGGCTACAGCCTCCTCGGGGTGACAGCCTTGAGGGGTGGCTCTTGGATTTGACAAGGTTATCGTGTAGCCAGCGAACCCATCGGATCCCAGGCGGGCAGCACTATGGGCTCGTGTTCCAGGGCTTTTTGCAGTTCGGGCGGGAGGTATTCCTTGGGGACGGCGATCTCGAACATGTACTCGGCGAACCAGGAGTCGTTCATCAGGAAGAACCCTTTGTTGCCTACCTTGTCGTCCCAACTGTTCTCCACCCGCCAGCGTCGGGGCACGCCGTCCACCACGTCGACGCCGGTGAACATCATGGCGTGGGTCATGGCGGTCTGGTGGTATTCCAGCCGTGCGGTTTTGTCCATGGAGAAATCGGCCCCATAGACACTGCCGTAGTCGAACAGGTCAGCGTCCCAAAGGCCCAAGTCGCGGTGCATCTGCTTGCCGGTGTCGCAGCCCATCCAGACCGGCTTGCCGTCCTCCAGCATCTTCAGGGTGATGTCTTTCATGAGCTGAATATCGATGTTCAGATACCTGATTGGCGGGGCGTCGACCACGTTACCCAGGTACTCCACCGTGAATGTCGCACCCTCAGGGCTGGACTCCCGGGGGTCGTGGACCAGGCTGACGTAGTCATGGATGTCGGTCTGGAGGTAACTTTCGGCGAACTGCAGGGGGGTCAACTTGCCCGACCGAGTGAACTTGTCGTCCTTGTCCTTCCACTGCCAGTCGACTTCCGTTGGCGGCGTGCCAAGGTGGATGCATAGCACGTCGTAGATGACTTTGAGCGTTTTGTCTTTGATGGTCCGCAGTTCGTCCAGGCCCGACTCGTTGGCGTAGGCGTCCCTGATGTGCTTGGCGCCCTGCCGGGTCTGGTAGTTGAGGCTGGCGTTCATGCGAGACGAGTTGGCCGAGCTCTCGGTCTCGGGCATGGAGGTCTTGGGGACGACGCCGTGCTTGGCCACCAGGGCGGTGAACATGTCCCACTGGCCGCCATCGGAGATGGGGTTCCGCAGCAGAAAAGCAACGGTCCTGTCGTCGGATGACCTATCCGCGGTCTCGATGATCGCCTCTAATATGAAGTTGGCCCGCTCCAGTTTGTCCCAGAACATCAGGTAGTTCTGGCTGAATTCAAATTCCTTCACGTTGAGGACGTTACGGGTGTCGACGCGGCACAGGTTCAGGCCGGCGAACATCCAGCAGCGGCCGGACCGGGCCTGGTTGGTCACGCCCCAATCGTCCAACACGATTGAGAAGGAATGGGGCGACTCGGTGACGATGGACCGGCTTAGGGCGACGTCGTTGACGTCGTGTTGTGTGACAACGTTCTGCACCAGTTTCTTGGCGGGATCAGAATTGAAGCTCTCTCGGTACTCGGCCACGTTCTCGTGGGACAGGGCTCCGGGGCCGTTGCTCGTCGTGTCGTTGGCCATGTTGCATCACCTATTTATTAACTCGGGCACTTAGTTTATCTCGTCTCTGCCATTCAGGCCAAAACCCCGACGTGATCTTCGGCCAGAACATGACTTATGTGCGCCCTTCGACGGAGCTCAGGACGAACGGTTTTTGTTGTTATTCCTTCGCTTTTCGCTCGTGGTGAGCCCCGTCGAACCACGGTTGCGCGGTCAACTTGGTTTCCCGAGAGACTTGGCCCCACCCTAACCCTCCCCCTCCCCCGCAGGCGGGAGAGGGGACTTTTGTGGTTGTCGTTAGAAAATGCGGCGGCTGGCGCTTAGTTCTTGTAGGAAGAGTTCGAGGCGTTCTTGGAATTCCGGATCAGCGGTGAGAACTTCTTCTTCGTCGCGGGTTAGGGCCTCGGCTTCCTCTAAGGAGCCGGCTGAGTAGTAGGCAGGCGGGATGCGGAATTCTGACTCTCCAGCCAGTACCACTGTGCCCAGGGTGGCGGCCTCAAGTTCTAGGCGCTCCGAACTGCCCAGTTTCTCCCGAAGGTCGCTTACTCCGGTCATGCCGTGGTTCAGGTAGACCTCCGACAGCAGGTCGCGCTGTTTCTGGCTGGTCAAGGTCTTCATGACCACCGAGTTTCCGACGCGGCGGCGGCGCAGTGTTACCGTTAAGAAGTTATAAAACACCACGGCGGCGGCCAACAGGCCCAAGATCACGGCGGCGCCGATCAAGAACAAGATGGCCCGCACCAACTGTACCGCCCAACCCCCGCCAAATAGGTCTGATAAAAAACCCGGCCCCTCAACCTCCACCGGCACCCGCGTGACAACGATCTCATCGATGCCCGCGATCTTGCCCAGCGCCACTATCTTGGGGGTGACGTCCTTGGAGTGGACCACCAGCATGTTGAAGGCGAAGAACTGTCCCTTCTCCACGATGGCCTGGTCGAACTGGACGATGTTCTCGCTGAATACCTGGGGATTGGATTTTTCGTTCAGGTAGCTGGAGCTGGCCTCGATGGGCCTGGCTTCGATGACCCGGCCGCCGATCACCTGGAGGCCCCAGGTCTGGTCCTGGTCGAATTGGGTCTGTAGGATGTCGACCTCGCCGTTGTTGATCACCCGCATGGCGTAGATGCGCAAGTTCAGCTTCTCGCCCTGGATATCCTCGTTTTGAAAGGTGATTTGAAGGTCTTCCACCGGGGTGCGGACGTCCAGCACATCGGTCTCGCTCACGATCTCGTAGGTCATTTGGGGGTCGGGCTCGCTGAGGTTGGAGAGACCGAAGAAAAGGGCCAGCGAGACTGAGACGGCAAAGGTCAGCGCGGCGAAGGCCCCGCTGCGATGCTCGTTGGCCCAACGCCCCAGGTTCTTGATCTGGGCTGTTATTCGTGATTCAGGAAGAGCGGCCATATCCTACTCTCAACCTAGCGCACGAATTCTGAGGCCAGTGTGCTAACGTCAACATTCTCAACGTTGGGCAGCCCGGCCCGTATCTCCTGCATCTGGCCGGCGTCGTAGCTGGCGGTCAGCTCCTTCAGCCTTGGATAAACTTCTTCGGAGAAAAGCTTCATCGAGGCCAGCGTCTCGTCAAAGGTCATGAACCCGGCCTGGCTCATCATCATCAGATTGCCAAAGCCGCCGCAGTACTCGTAGAAGCTCCTTATCTGTTCGAAGACCTGGTCTGGAGCGCCGGCAAAGACGTTGCCCCGGGCCATCTGTTCCGCAAGGTTTGTCGACGTCGGCAGGCCGGTTCCGGAATTGCTGCCCCGCATCATGGTGGCGGCCATCTCGGGCGAGTGGTAGCCGGGCGGGTTGCTGTATTGGGGCGGGACCTTGTTGGAAGACATGTACCAGAGCAGCTTCTCCGCGCCTTCCAAGCCTTCTTTCTCGGTGTTGCCGACACAGATCAGGGCGCAGTAGGCCAGCCGGTCGATGGGCATCTCTGTCCCGTGGGTTTCGAGATAACCTTTGCGGTAGCCGTCGAATATGCTCCGAATCCTGGGGTAACCGGCCAGAAAGACCGCACCGATGTGCCCGCGCTGAGCGACCTGGGCGGCCGAGCCGGCGCTGCCCATGGTGACCCAGACTGGCGGGTGGGGTTGCTGATAAGGTCGAGGCCAGATGTTGACCTGCCGGGCGTGGAACCAGCGCCCCTCGAAATTGAATGGGCCGTCGTGGGTGGTCCAGGCCTTGGTGATCAGGTCGTGGGCCTCCCACAGCTTCTCGGTCCCCCGATAGGGGTATACGTTGGCCGGCGCGATCTCGTAGGGCACGCCGCGCACGAACCCGCATTCCAGCCGGCCCCGAGAAAGAACGTCGACCAACGCCATCTCTTCGGCGACCCTGACAGGCTGGCTTCGGTTGGAGACTGGATTGCCCAAGATCAACAGGCGGGCGTTCTTGGTCTCCCGGGCCAGGATACCCAGCATGATGGGCGCCGCCGGGACCACGCAGGTGGCCGTTTGGTGGTGCTCATTGTTCATGATGTTCAGGCCCATCTCATCGGCCGCGCACCACATGTCCAGGTACATGCTGTAGAGGTCGGCCCCGGTGGCAGGGTCGAAATGCTTGTTGGGCAGGTTCACCCGGATGGACTCATACGAGTCTTCATCCGGCAGGTAGGGATAGGCGTCTTCGGTGAAAAACCAGGCTCTCAAATCGGGCACCTACTTCAGGGTCGATTTTGCCCGCCGTGCGGGATTAATTCGGGACGATTAGCCCGAGGCGAACTCCAGGAACCGGGCCGCGAATTCGTTGGGCTGCTCGATGTGCGGGTGATGTCCCGCCTTAGGAATCACAGACAAACTCGCGCCGGGAATCAGGTCGCGAAGGGCCGCGCCGTAGTCGGGCGTAACGATGCCGTCATTCTCGCCCCAGACCAGCAGGGTGGGGATGTCGATACGGTGCAGACGGTAGCGGAGCTTGGGATTGTGCATGTACGGCTCCCAGGTATAGAGGCCGTGGGCGATCCGATTGGATGCAAAGGTCTGAAGTTCAGCATCGGTCATGTCGGAGATGCTGTGAGCCAATGAACGGTCATGCCACGTGGCCTTCAGGATTTCGGCGGCGGAACTGGCAAACACGTCTGCGATGTCCCGGTCGAAGGGGCCGCCGGGCTTGATGCCCACCGAGTCCACCAGCACCAACTTGGAGAAGCGGCCGGTACTCATCACCGCCAACTCGGCGGCCAGCCATCCGCCCATGGAGAACCCCAGCAATATGGCGTCTTGAAGGTCCAGGGAATCGATCAGGTCCAGATAAAGGAAGATCAAGTCCTGCAGGTTGTCAAAATGCTCAGGGATGGGGGTGCCGTCGAACCCTGGATGAGTGGGGTACAGCAACTCGTAGCTGCCTGAGATAGCCTCGGCAAAAGGCAGGTGGTCCACCGGCCCATCGCCACCGTGGAGGACCAAGACCGGGGGGCCGGAGCCCCTGCGGACTATGGGAACGTCCACCCCGTGGAGTGAGACCACTGTTGTTGTTTCGCTAGCCATGCCTTTCCCTTCGCAATAGGTCCGTCCGCACCAAGCAGGAGTCCGTGAGATTGTACTTCGGGAACCCAGGCCAGGCAAACTTGGGAAATGACTTTTGGCCCCAATTCTATAGTCCGATGGACCCTAGCTTCAGAACGGCTCTGGTCATAGCGTAGGCAAAAATGGGCAGGGAGATGCGCTAAATGTTCATAGGACACTTTACCGAACAGCCTTGGCAGGACCAGAAGACCAACCTCATGGGAGCCCGGAACACCACCCTGGACATCAGCAACGAGTTGTATGACCCCATGGTTGGTGCCGATCTCTACAACCGCTATATCGACGAGAAGTTGTACGCCGAGGAAGTGGGGTTCGACGGCCTGATGCTGAATGAGCACCACAGCACTCCTTTCTGTATGCAGGGTGTCACCAACGTCGAGGCCGGTATCCTGGCCCGCCAGACGTCCAAGGCCAAGATCATCATCCTGGGCAACATCTTGCCCATCTGGGAGGACCCCCTCTGGCTGGCCGAGACCCTGTCGATGATTGACATGATCTCCAGGGGCCGGCTGGTTTCTGGGTTCGTCCGCGGCGGCGGGACCGAGAGCATCTCCCACAACGCCCCGCCTCCCTACAACTGGGAGCGGTTCCAAGAAGCCCACGACTTCATCATCAAGGCGTGGACCACCCCCGGCCCTTGGCGCTGGGAAGGCCGCCACTACGAGTACCGGTACGTGAACCCCTGGTCCATGCCCTACCAAAAGCCGCACCCGTCCATCTGGATCCCCGGCGTGATCAGCCCATCGACCACCAAGTGGGCCGCCGAGCACCGCTACCCCTACCTGATGCTGGCCACCAAGATCGAACCCACCAAAGAGATGTACCAACTCTATCGCGACACCGCCACCGAGTTCGGCTACGAGGCCGGCTCTCAGAACATCGGCTACATGGTGAAGGTGCACGTGGAGGAAACCGAGGAGAAGGCCGAAGAAGTGGCCCGCAAATATCTCACCGGCGTGGCCAACCCGGAGATTGCTGGCAACCCCGCCGCCGAGGGCCGGGTTGTTCCCTGGTTACAATCCCCTCCAGGCCTCTCTTCCAGAGACGCCGTAAAAAAGAGGATAGAAATCTTGGGCGCCGCCGCAGCTTCGGGCCCAGACAGCCGTGGTGCGACCATTTTCGCCCCTTACGAGCAACAGGTGGAGAACCTCAGCATCATCGCCGGCACTCCCGAGAGCGTGCTGCCCAAGATTCGCCATGTTTTGGAGGAATTGCGGCCCGGCAGCTTGGTCTTATGGGACGGCGACGGCGCCATGGACCACGGAGACCAGATGCGTAGCCTGAAGCTCATGGGCGAGGAGGTCCTGCCCGCCGTGCGGGAGATGGGCAAAGAGCTGGAGCTGTTCAGTCCCTTCGAGGTTAGCCCGACCACCGGCGAGCACATGACTGCCGGCGTGGCATAACCGCAGCCTAGCTTCTCAACCATCAACTTCAAACATTTGAGGGATTTAAGGGGTAGGTACGATGACCACCACTGCGAAGGCAACGTTTACGGAGGAGATAGTCCAGACTGCGGGCGTACAGGTCCAACTGCGGAAAGGCGGACAGGGGGAGCCGTTGCTGGTGATTCCCAGTGAGTTGGGTGTCCCCAGTTGGCTCAACGCCCACCAAGAGCTGGCCAGCAACTTCACTGTGTACGTGCCGTCTCTGCCCGGGTTCGGGCTGTCGTCCCGTCCCGACTGGATAACAAACGTGCGGGACATGGCGGCCTGGGTGACCTGGTTCGTCCGGGACATGGGGCTGCCTCAGCCATTGAATGTGATTGGGTTCTCCATGGGCGGCTGGATCGCCGCCGAGATCGCCACGATGAACTCCTCGATCTTCAAGAAGATGGTACTGGTCAGCCCGGGCGGTCTGAAGCCGCCCGAGGGGGAGACCTGGGACTACTTTGTGAACTCGGGCAAGGAGGCCTTCGAGCAGGCGTTCCACGACCAGACCCAGGCGCCTGAGTACGCCCAGTATTATGGGAAGGAATGGGAGCCCGAGGAAGCTGAGCAGGTCGAGATCAACCGGGAGATGGCGGCCCGGATACTCTGGAAGCCCTACATGAAGAGCCATACCTTAGCCCCGCTGCTAGGCGGAGTTGATACTGAGACCCTGCTGGTCTGGGGGCGGGAAGACCGGATAATCCCGGCCAACACCTGCCAGCTCTTCGAGAGCGCGATCAAAGGCGCCAAGTCCCACATATTTGACGGCTGCGGCCACATGCCAGAAATGGAGAAGCCGTTAGAGTTCGCGGCGGTTGTTTCGAAGTTTCTGGGCTAGGAACTTGGCCGCGAAAGCCCGCAAAAAAAGAAACAATCCACAAATCTTTCCTGGATTGTTTCTTTTGATGGAGGGGACAACATCCCCTCTCTCAGGCATGGGAGAGGGTTAAGGTGAGGGCGATGGCTCTTAACAAGCCAACTAACACCCGCCAGAGATGGTTTGCATGGATTCCGACGAAGGCCGGAATGAAGGTGTGGGCACACTCCGCCATGGTCTATGGCCTTAGGCGCGGGTTTTCAACCCGCCAAGCTCTGCCCTGAGAACGCTTCATGTGTGGGAATCACCGCCCCGTGGCGCTTGGCCGTAGGGGAGGGTTTCTAACCCGCCCAATTTGCCTGAGGATTGATTCGTGGCCGGACTCCAGCCCACGCAAATCAATCCGCCACCGATCTCCCTAGCTCTTCGGAGATAGCGGCGGGTTCTTGATGTAACCCTCGGCCAGTTGCCGGCCTATCTCCCGCATCGACTTTATGTCTTCCTCGGCATTTCCCACCGCAGGCGAGTACACAACGGTGTCGTTGCAGTAGGTCGGGGTCGGCTTGTCCTCGCGGGACAGAACGTCTGGGTCGCGGCCTTCCTGCACCGCTTGGATGCCGTTCTTGACTAACTTGCGGAACATGGTTATTCCCCGGTCGCTGGCCGCCAAGTGCTCCAGGTCGTGGACTGCGATGGGCCTCTGGGTGACCTGGGCCTCGTAGTCCGATGGCTGGCGCTGCTGGTCTTCCAGGTTCTCGGTGATGGGTAGCTGGGCGGGCAGCATCACATCCCGGTCAGCCCACCACGCGGGAGTGCTCTCGTCCCCGGTGCTGATGTGGCGGAACTCCAGGAGCATGGTGTTGGTGTCGTCCTGGGGGACGATCCAGCGGCTCATCATCGGGCCGTCAAAGCCATGGGGGTTCTGACCATTCTCCCAGATGGGCGCCACCTGTTGAAGGTTTGGCATGACGTTCTCCACCATTCGCACCCAGATGTTATCGCCCATGCGGCGGGTGGCGATGTAGATTATGCCGGCCGGGGTCTCGATGAAATCCAGCTCGGGTATCACGCCGAACTCGTCGGTAAACTGGGAACCGGAGACGATGGTGTGGAGGAACGACGTATGGACAGGGTCCATGGCGTTCTCCAGGATCTGCAGCCAGTTACAGGGGTATTCGTACTTCTTGCCGGGCATGAGCCGGTAACCTTCCCGCTCATAGGTGTCCATCAGCGGGAACGGAGGCATCTGGTCGGGCGGTCCCATGTAGGCGAAGATGGTGTCGTTGTACTCATGGATGGGATATGCGCCATGGCAGAGCCGGTCTTTGTAGGTGCTGTCTTCCGGTTCTCCGGGCATTTCCAAGATGGCCCCGTCAACATCGAACAGCCAGCCGTGGTAGCAGCACCGGATGCCCTTCTCGGACACCAGGCCAAACTCCAGAGAGGTCCCCCGGTGGGGGCAATGGGCTTCCACCACGCCGACGCGGCCGCTGAAGTCCCGGAAAGCCACCAGCTCTTCGCCAAGGATCTTGAGAGCAACCGGCAGGTCCTTGAGATCGTCCGAGAAGCACACCGGCTGCCAGAAGCGGCGCAGGTACTCCCCGCAAGGAGTCCCCGGGCCTATGCGGGTCAGTTCGGCGTCTTCTTTAGGTACGTCTCGGTGGTAGTAACCCCCGTATCGGGTAGATAGAAACGGTGCTCGAGTGGACATGCGCATCCCCCTTTTTAAGGCCGGGTTATTGGGCTGGTCCATAAATCGGCTGAGAGGCCGAATATGTGAATACCCACTGGACGCCTGCATATCTGAATTGCCCATACAGAGTATCGGTTCAGTGGATATTAAGTGCCGGGATTATAGGGTTCCGTTCGGCCACAGGTCAACTGCGCTTTCGGACAGCAGGTGGGGGATTAGGTCTTCGGTTATTGGGCCGTCCGGCCGCCGTCGATGACCAGTTCCGAGCCGGTGACGAACGATGACTCGTCGGAGGCCAGATACAGCACTCCATAGGCGATCTCTTCGGCCCGTCCGAACCGGCCCAGAGGAACGCGTCCCATCATCGTTTGAAGATTGTTCTCGTCGGGCCTGGTCGCCCGGAGCATGTCGGTCTCGATGGGGCCGGGGTGAACAGAATTGCAGCGGATGTTTTCTACGGCGTACTGAATGGCCGTAGACTTACTGAAAATCCGCACTGCGCCTTTGCTGGCGGCATAGGCACCCGAGGTGCCGGGTTGGGGGGCGATGCCCGCCCCGGAAGATATGTTGATGATGGAGCCGCCGCCCCCGGTGCGCATGATGGAAATGGCCTGCTTGCTGCCCAAGAACACCCCTTTGACGTTGATGTCCATAGTCCGGGTCCACTCGGCTTCGCTGGTCTCCTCGACGTTGCCGCGGGCGGAGATGCCGGCGTTGTTCACGAGGATGTCGAGCCTGCCGAACCGTGACACAACCTCACCGGCGGCCTGCTCCCAGTCAGCTTCGCTGGTGACGTCCAACTTGACGAATAAACATTCTCCGCCGCCGTCGGCGATCTCTTTCGCTATCTGGCGGCCTTCTTCCTCAAGAACGTCGCCGATGACAAGTTTGGCGCCTTCCTGGGCGAACATCTTGGCGGTGGCGGCGCCGATGCCCCTGGCCCCGCCGCTGATCAAAGCTACTTTATTCTCGAGCCGCATGTGATAATCCCCCATCTGGTCTGTATGAATCGCCCCCTAGTATAAGGGTTGCGCTGGGGCCTTACTTCAGGGCGTAAACGTGGCCGTCGTCGCTGCCGATATAGACCACGCCGTCGGCGATGATTGGGGACGAAAACACGTCGTTCCGGGTCCGAAACTGCCACTGTTCCAGCCCGGCGTTCACGTTCAGACCGTAGACGCCGCGATCAAAACTGCCGATAACCACGGTCTCACCGGCAATGGTTGGGGAAGATTTTATCTCGCCTCTAGTGGCGAACCGCGACAATTCCTGCCCGGTGTTGGAGTCGACCGCGTAGAGATTTCCATCATGACTCCCAACGCAGACCGTTGTGCCCAAGATGGCGGGAGATGAAAATATGGAGTCGGCGATTGAGGGCTTGAAGTCACTAGCTTTAAGGGCCGTCTGGCCTGCTCTCCGTGCCCGTCCACTCAAACCCGAGGTTGGCGTAACGGCAGAAGACGGTGCCGCCGGGGGCGGCCAGGGGGCCGTTGGCGGCTAGTAGGGCGATGGTGTGCTGGTCGCCGGGATTAGGGGTTTCGCTGAGCACCACTCGCTGGACCACGTTAAAACCCTGGATGGCCCCACGGTCACGGTTGCATTCGCCGTCGATCCAGATCTCGCCGTAGTCGTCGATGCAGGTCTCGAACTGAACCCGCGTCCCCTTTACGGGATGGCCGTTGATCTCTTCCGGCAGGGTGATCTTGATCCGGTACCACATGAAGCTGAACCCGTGGGAATTCCGCTCGGTTAGGTTGCCGCAGACAGCCCAGCTCGAATCATCGTAATCAGCCAGCCGGGCCGGGCTGCCCTCGATCTGCTCCACCAATCCCTCGTTGGGCAGGCCGGGCACGTAACCCCGGGCGTACTTCCAAGTCCCTTTGACCAGTTCCTGGCCGGATTTGTTCCCCAGATAAATGGTTTCCCTTGGCATGTTTTACTTCCTTACGAATCGATTGGTTGGCTGTTGTCGCCTTCGAAGGCCCAGTGAAAGGCCTGTGTGAGCAGTTTGGTGTTGGCTTCGCCGTCGAAGCGGTGGCCGCACTCAGGGGCCTCCCTAACTAGGAACGAATTGGCGGCGAACTTCCCAGTCCGCAGAATGCGGGCTAGGTAGCCGGCCATCTCATCTTGGTCACCGTAGACCAGGTAGATGTCTCCAGTGAAAGCGGTCACTCCCTCGTAGAACGGGTCTCCGACGCTGTCGTAAGTGGAGAGCAGCAGTATCCGCTTGACACTGGGATAGCGGTGGGACACGGCCCCCACGGCCGAGCCGCCGGATGAGAACCCCGCCAGGTAAATGACCGGAGTTTCATTCCCGCAAAGTTGCATCGAATTTGCCAGTGCCCAGTCGATGGTGTGGCACAGACTCTCGATGAGCAGTTTGTTCCAACTGGCGCCCCTGTATGAGTAGGGCTCCCATTCCAACTGGACCTGGAAGTCGGGCCGGGGGGCGTTGTAGGTGACCAGGGTGGCCAGATCCCGCTTTTGCAGGTGCTGGCCCAGGTTCTTCCAGCGGTTCTCCCTGCCGTCCTTAAGCTCTCCGGAACCCGGCGAGTTGACCACGATCGCGCCCGAGCCAGTGGGGTAGGCGGTCACGGGAACTCCATATTGGACCAGTTTTCCCGACGCTGCCTCGGTTTCCTTAAACAGCGTTGTATCTATCGCTTCCAGAAGATTACCTCGCGGCCAGCGGTGACGGACCAGCAGTATCCGCGTTGTCCGCCAGGGACTTGTGGAGAGTTACCACCGATCTGCCCAGCGTCCCTAGCCCGGCGATGGCCTCGGGGTCGGCCAGCTTGCCGTCCACGAAGTGTGTCGATTGAAGATAGACCTGGCCGGGTACCAGATGCGCCCCGAACCAGGCCAGGACCGGCCGCAACTGGGTGTCCACTGTCAGGTAGTGGTGGTCGGTGGCGCCCATGCCGATGAGTCCGACAGCCTTGCCCATGAGCCCCTCGACCGGGATATGGTCCAGCAGGTTCTTGAGGGCGCCGGTGAACGATGCCCGGAAGATGGGAGTGGCGATTAGGTACATGTCGGCCGCCGTCACCTGCTCCAACACCTTCTGCGTGTCGTCTCCGTAGTCCTCGGCCGGTCGGCCGTCGGCGAAGGATATTTGGTGGCCTCCTAAGTGGAGCAGTTCTGTTGTGGTGGAAGCGTCATGGGCCGCGGCGGCCTCTAAGGCTGATGTCAGTGCCTGGTGCAGACGGCCAGGATAGGTCACCGAGCCGTGGATGCCCAACAGAGTTGGCAATTGGTTGCCTCCTAGCGGTTTTCTCTTATTGTGGTTCGAGAGAGGACCGGGACTTAGGCGAGAGTTCGCCCCGCCCTAACCCTCCCCTCCTTCCGCGGAAGGACGACGAGAGAGGGGATTATTGTCGGTTGGCGATCAGCAATCCGCTCGTCCTGTGCTCCGTCGAAGGATGCGCATCAGTCAAGGTTCTGAACAGGGGAACTTAGTTCATGCCTACAGGTGGTTCGACGGGGCTAACCACGAACGGGTACACCCCCCCCGATTTTAGCTGGGAAGGGCTAAGCATTTTTCTCACCGGCCTGCTTGGAGTAGCGGTTTTCGGGTTTGGGTAGGCCTAGGTTGCCTCGGAGGGTGTCGGATTCGTATTCGGTGCGGAAGAGGCCGCGTTCTTTCAGGATGGGCAGGACGTGGTCTACGAAGTCGTTGAACCCCTGGGGAAGGACGCTGGGGACCAGCATGAAGCCATCGGCCGCGTTCTTCTCGAACCAGGACTGCATGGTGTCGGCAACCTGGGTGGGCGTGCCGATGAATTCGTTCCGGGGTGTGGTGGACCTTATCGCCATCTCCCGCAGGGTCAGGTTCTCTTCTTTGGCCACCTGCTTGATGCGGTCGGTGGTGCTCTCCCAGCCGTTACGGCCGAAGTCCCCCAGGTCCGGGAAGGGCTCGTCCAGGTCGTAAGGTGAGAAATCCATGTCGTTGAAGTAGCGTCCCAGGTAGTTTAAGGCGTCGTCGATGACCACCAAATTGGCAATCTCCTGGTACTTGGCCTCGGCTTCTTCGGGAGTGTCTCCCACTATTGGAGAACAACCAGGCAGGATCAGAACTTCTCCAGGGTCCCGGCCCGCTTCTTTCGCCCGTGTCTTGATGTCTTTGTAAAACCCGGCGGCGTCGGCGCTGGTTGCCTGGCCGGTGAATATGGCGTCGGCCACCTTGGCCGCGAAGCATCTTCCAGCCTCGGAAGAGCCGGCCTGGATCAGCACCGGGGCGCCCTGCTTGGAGCGGGATATGTTCAGCGGGCCCTGGACTGAGTAGAACTCGCCTTTGTGATCGAGCCGGTGCATCTTGGAGGGGTCGATGAACACCCCGGACTCTTTATTGCGGATGAAAGCGTCGTCTTCCCAGGAGTCCCACAGGCCCTTAGTGATCTCCACGAACTCGCCGGCCATGCGGTAGCGCAGGTCGTGTTGGGGGTGCTCGGGCTTGTTATAGTTGGCGGCGGAGCCCTCCAGCGGCGAGGTGACGATGTTCCAGCCGGCGCGGCCGTTGCTCAGATGGTCGATGGATGAGAACTGCCGGGCCACGGTGTAGGGATCGCTGTAGGTGGTCGAGAGGGTCGCGGCTAGGCCGATGTTGGTGGTGTCCATGGCCAGCGCGGCCAGCAGGGTCAGGGGCTCGAAACGGACCAAGAAATTGGGGTGGGACTTCTCGCTGATATACAGCCCGTCGCCAAAGAAGACAAAGTCCAGCTTGGCGGCCTCGGCCTTGCGGGTCATGCCCTGGTAATACTCCAGGTTCACCGCGCCGTCGGGCACCGCGCTGGGGTGCCGCCACGATGCCATGTTGCCGCCGCTTCCGGAGAAGAATGCGCCCAACCGCATCTTTCGTTGTTCTGCCATGCTACTTCCCACCTTTGTTGGCCCCAACGGATTCACCAATGGACTCGGTGACAGCCTGGCTCAGCAGCTCATAGGAGCGGAGCCGCTTCGAGAAATCGTTGATGGCCGTCACCACTATTATCTCTTCTACGTTATGTAATGTCTGGATGTCCAACAGTTTCTTCAGGGCCAGCTCGGGCGAGCCGTGGACCACGGGTGCGTCGTAGACGTTGATCTCGAATTCCTCGCCCGATTGCTTGCCGAAATCCTCGGCGGAGGCCAGGTTCCCGGCGGTCAGGGTCCGTCCGCTCTCCAAAGTGATACGAACGACCTTGATATCGGCGGCGTAGGCGGCGGCCTCATCGGCGGACTCGGCCACGACCACCGGCAGGGCGAGCATGGCTCGCTTCTGGCCGGTTTCGGAGTCGTACATTGAATGGTAGGTCTTCATGGCCTCGGTCATGACGCCTTGGTCGCTGTTCAGAAAGAGGGCGAACACGTAGGGCATTCCGAACTCGGCGGCCATCTCGGCGCTGGAGACGGACGTGCCGAGCAGGTACAAGCCTGCTGCTTCGGGAGGTTGGGGGCTGGCCATCAGACCGTGCAAAGGATGGGTTTTGGGCAATTCCCCGCCGAGATAATTGCATAGCTCAGTGATCTTGTCGCCGATGGACCGCTCACCGGCGGCTGCCTGTTGCAGGGCCATGGTCGATTGGGGCAGCCCGCCCGGTCCACGGCCGATGCCCAAGTCCACTCTGCCGGGAGCCAGCGACGCCAGCACATTGAAGTTCTCGGCAACCTTGTAGGGGCTGTAGTGCTGCAACATCACGCCGCCGGAGCCGACCCGGATACGGCTGGTTTTGGCCAGGAGATGTGAGATCAGGACCTCGGGCGACGACCCCATAACCCGGTCCGAGCTGTGGTGCTCTGCGACCCAATAACGGTGGTAGACCCAGCCGTCGGCCTTGGTCGCCAGCTCGATGGTGTGCTGGAAGGCCTGGGCGGCGTCTTCGTCCTGGTGCACCGGACTCTGGTCTAGGATGCTGAGCGTCAGGGTAAGTTTTTGGCCGTTAGTGCTCATGTGTTCCGTTCGTGCTTGAGGTCTGGCACGCGCTTTGTATCTGCCGGTTGCCCAATTCTACATCGTTTCCGGTTAGCCGTGGGCGGAGGGTTTTAGATGGGCGGTGGTTGATGACAAACGCACATCGGCTAGGTCTGTCTGCTGAAATTCGCAGGAACGAGTGGTATCACGCTAGCTATCAATAATAAAACGTCTCTATACTGAGGTGATCCAGGATCATAGTAATCTTTTCGATTCGAATCAATTGATGTATGGGAAAATGGCCCAGTCCGATAATCCGTATCCAGTACAGTTCAATGTCGATTATTTTGAGGAGGCACGAGACCGCTTTACCGTGTTCTTCCGGGTGCTATTTATTATCCCAATCGCGATCCTGCTTGGGGCCGTAACTGGCGAGTCGGGCGGGTTACCCGCCTTCAGCGGCGCGGCCGGCGGCACACTTGTGCTCGGGCCTTTGCTGATGATCGTGTTCCGCCAAAAGTACCCTAGGTGGTGGTTCGACTGGGACCTTGCCCTTTCTAAGTTCACCAACCGTGTTACCGCATACATATTGTTGATGGGAGACCAGTATCCCTCTACGGACGAAGAGCAGGCTGTTCGCCTGGAGATTCGCTATCCCGATGCGGAACGGGACCTGAACCGCTGGCTACCGATAGTGAAATGGATCTTGGCCATCCCCCATTACATCATTTTGATGGTGCTGATCGTCTTGGCGATACTCGCGGTCCTGGTGTCTTGGTTCGCCATTTTGCTCACGGGCCGTTACCCAAGGGGATTGTTCGATTTTGTCGTCGGCGTGATGCGTTGGTCCAATCGGGTCGGCGCATATGCATTCCTTATGGCGACGGATGTATACCCGCCGTTTCGCCTCAGCCCGTAAATAGCCGGCACACGGGGTCTGTTTCCAGTCAGTCGCAAGACTAGGTAAGGGGTATTCCAATTTGGGTGCCTTGCCAGCTACAATCCGATGCTGGCGAGAAAGTTTTCTCCAAGATTAGGAATACTTCGATCTCTTGATGCGACTACGTTTACCACGAGTCCACTACGCGTGGATCATCATAGGCCTATCCGTATTGCTATACCTGGGCGGCGGGTCGATCACCCAGGCCTTCGGTGTTGTCATCCTACCTTTACAGGACGAGTACGGGTGGAGCCAAGGCTCCATCACCTTGGCCTACGGCATCTCCGCCATCGTGAGCGCCGTGCTTTCCCCGATGATCGGGGTAGCCACCGACCGGTACGGCGGCCGTCCGGTGCTGTTCGCCGGTATGGCGTGCTTCTTCATCGGCACGGCAATCTCTGCTCTGGCGACCGACGTCTGGCACATCTGGGTCTCCTACGGAATCTTCCTGGGCGTCACCCAGAGCTGTCTCAACGTGGCGCTGATCACCACCGCCACCTACTGGTTCCGCGAGAAGCTGGGAGTTGGGGTGGGACTGCTGCAATGCGCCCAGGGGGTTGGGCCAGCCGGCACCACGCTGCTGATCGGAATTCTGCTGGCCCATTACGACTGGCGGGTCGCTTTCTGGAGTCTGGGCATCGGCTGCGGAACGGCCATGACCATCATCGTATTCTTCTTCCGCAGCAGGCCGTCGGATATGGGCATCGATCCGCTGGGAGGAGCTTGGTCGGGTGAGATTAACCCACGGTTCACCCACGAGATACGCATGCTGCGGGACAAGGTCAGGGCCGCATCCATCCAGTCAACGTCCGCGTTCTGGAAGTTGGTGATGGTGCACTACCTGGGCTGTGTGTCCCACGCCATCGTGATCGTATACATCATCCCCATCGCCGTGCTGGCCGGGGTTGGTTCCGTGGCGGCGGCGGGGGTCCTGAGCACCCTGGCTTTGGTCAGCGGCCTGACCCGGTTCCTAACTCCCGTGCTGGCCGACTCCCTGGGCGCCAGGGGCACCATGGCGGTGATGTATGTGTTCCAAGGATTGCCGGTGTTGATGCTGTTTTGGACCAACGACACCTGGAGCTTTTACTTGTTCGCAGTGGTCTTCGGCATCGGCTACGGGGGAGAGGGGTCGGCCTTCCCAATCATCAACCGCAGTTACTACGGCGAAGGGTCGTTGGGGCGATCGTTCGGCTGGCAGCTTTCCGGCGCGATGCTGGGCATGGCCACGGGCGGATGGATCGGCGGCGTGCTGTTTGGCTTCTTCGGAGACTACGTGCTGACCATCGCCCTTTCGGTGGCCACAAGCCTGGCGGGGGCCGTGTTAATCATGTCCATGGACCGGACCGACCGGGTATTGATCCTCGATTGGGAGGACAATCTTCCTGAGGATGCCCGGTCTGAGCCATTGCGGGGCTCTGCGGCCGATTAGATATTTGGCCGTTGCTCGTACCAGCGGGCGTGCTGCTGGTAGGTGTAGGCCGCCTGGATCACGCCGGGTTCGTCGAAGGGTTTTCCCGCTATCTGCATGCCTACGGGCAGTCCGGTCTCAGTGAAGCCGCAGGGCACGGAGATGGCTGGAAGCCCGGTGACGTTGAACGGGGCGGTGAAACTCCGGCCCCTGATGGTGTCGTTGGGGTCGTAGCCTTTGAACGCCGGCGCCGGCTGGGTCATGGTGGGCGTCACGAAGAAGTCAACATTCCTCAAAGCCTCCGCGAATTCCCGCTTGCTCCACTGACGGCAACGCTGCGCCTGCAGGTAGTCGCCGGCGCTAAGCATGCCGCCGATACGGAACCTGGCGCGGACGATATCGCCGAAGTCCTTTGGCCTGGACCTGAGGTTTGGCTCGTGGAAGGCGAAAGCCTCGCTGACCATGATTACGGTGTTGGCGGCGCGGACGTATTCCAGACTGGGAAGTTCGA
This sequence comes from Dehalococcoidia bacterium UBA2158, assembly GCA_002328185.1. Lineage (GTDB taxonomy): Bacteria > Chloroflexota > Dehalococcoidia > Lucifugimonadales > UBA3495 > UBA9611. Next base: position 124,338 of record DCWQ01000061.1, on the reverse strand, counting down.
TCTCTTCTATCTTGGCTCCAAGCTTCTCCAGCTCCCCCACGGCCTTCTCTACAACCGACACGACTTCTGCATTCACGCTGGGGTCGGCATCGAAGAAATAGTGCCGAGGCAGCCCGATGGTCTTGCCTCGGATGTCTTCCCTGAGCGACAACGAATAGTCGGGGACTATCGCCTTGCTGCTGGTGGGGTCCTTGGGGTCGTGACCCGCGATGGCCTGGAGCATGTAGGCGCTGTCTTCCACCGTCCAGGTCATGGGGCCCACGTGGTCTTGCGACCAACTCAGGGTGACCACGCCAGCGCGGCTGACCCGGCCGTAGGTTGGTTTCAGACCTACTATTCCGCACAAGGATGCAGGGCCGCGTATGGAGCCTCCGGTGCAAGAACCAAGGGCGCCCATGGCCTGGCCTGAAGCGACCGATGAACCTGAACCGCTGCTGGAACCGCCGGTGATGTGGTCCAGGTTCCAGGGGTTGCAGGCGGGCTCGAAGGGCGTTGACCAGTCTGGACCGCCCAGGGCGAATTCATGCATGGCCAGCTTGCCTAGCAAGATCGACCCGGCATCTTTAAGGCGGGCGGTCGGGGTCGAGTCAACTGTAGGCACGCGGTCGAAATCTACTCTAGAGCCGGCGGTGGTGCGAATCCCAGCCGTGTCGTAGAGGTCTTTCAGGGCGATGGGTATCCCGTGGAGCGGGCCCCGGTAGCGGCCGCTACGTATCTCTGCCTCGGCGGCCCGGGCCTCGCCTATTGCGTTCTCGTGCAACAGCGTGATGAACGAGTGCAGCCGGTCGTCAGTATCGGCTATCCGGTCGAAGAAAGCCTGGGTCAGCTCGACCGGAGAGAGCTCGCCGTCTTTCAGAAGCTTGCCCGCTTCGTGAATCGTCAGATGGTGTAGTTTCTTGTCGGTCTGCTCCATGTGTCTCACCGCCATATCTCTGAATAACAAGTTACGAATTTCCCGTTCTCTTAACCGGGTTATCTGCGTCGGCACCTATGAAACCGAGTATCCAGATTTGGATGCCGTATTTTGCTGTCACCCCGAGAATAGCGAGGGGTCTTACTGCTTTCGTAGGTCTGGGCGGAACCGCAAAACGAGTTTCTTCGTCGGCTTACGGCGCTCCTCAAAATGACAGTGCCGGAGCGGGGAAAATTAGGCCCCCAATGAATTGGGGAGACTCTCGACGTAGTCGGAGTTGGGGTGCCAGCTAATCCGGATGAAACTCCACCACCATCTCTTCCGGTCCGAAGTCAATGGAATGCAGCATCGCCGTGTACCCTAGGTATAGTTCATAGATGGGCTTGAGGTGGTCGAGTTCCGCCTGGTCCATGCCCAGACCGGCCCGGTCGGCCATGAACTTGAATTCTTCCATCGAAATCTGTTCGTCTGCCATGAATGCTACTCCTGATGCCTGAATGACAGAGGCGGCCTTGCCGGTGTTTAGTGGCGGGTCCGCCTCCGAGTTTGCGGATCGATCAGGGTCTAGATTTACCCTTAGGCGTATTTACCGCCGTCCTGGGGCACGGTGCCCTCTCTGCCGGAATCGGCCATCTCCAGGCGAGTGGTCCTGGGCCAGGTGCGCTTCAGGTTGTCCTGGACACTGAAATGCAGTATGCCCAGACCCTGAACCTCCAGCTCGATCTTGTCGTCGTTCTGGAACGCGCTCAGGCCACGGTGGTTGGTCCCGGTAGCAATGACGTCTCCGGGTTCCAGCTCGTGGATGGAGCTGACCCACTCGATGATTCTTGGAATCTTGTGGGCCATGTCGTCCGAGTTGAACGACTGCTTCAGGTCTTCGTTGACCCAGAGTTTGATGGCCAATTTCTGGGGGTCGTCGATCTCGTCAGCGGTGACCAGATAGGGGCCTATGGGAGCGAAGGTGTCCCGGGATTTCATCTGATAGAAGGTGTTGCCGCCGGCCTGCAGGCCCCTGGCGGAACCATCGATGAAGTTGGTGTAGCCGAAGATGTAGTCGTAGGCGTCTTCTTGTTTGACGTTGCTGGCGTGTTTGCCGATGACCAACGCGAATTCGGCCTCGCCCTCAAAGATGGAGGCGGGAATGTCAGGTAGGATCATGGTGTCGCCGTCGCCGATCACTGCGTTGGGCGACTTCTGGAACGCGTTGATGGGGGCCGGTTCGTCCCTCGTGCCATCTTCCATATAGTTGACGGCCATGCAGATGATGTTGGGCGGCTTGGGCAGGGGCGAGCGCAACCGGACTTGGTCCAAGGGAGTGCCCTGGCCGCTGTCCGCCGCCTGCTGCAGCGCGGCACGGTGCTGCGAGAAATTCTCGATTACCTTGCCGATGAGATCTTGGGGCGAGGTGTGCTCGACGCCGCTGACGGCGCCGGAAACATCGACCACCGTGTCGTCTTTAACCACGCCTAGTTTGAAGTCGTCGAAGAATACCAGTTTCATTGTTCCCCCTCTCTATGGCCCTCTGGTGCCGCTGATTCAGGTGGCATGTAGCGAGCATGTTACTGAACCACCGGCCCGGTGGCAAGGGGAGGCGCGGTTTGCCGGTCGCTTGCTCCTATTCCGCGGGCCGGTTACTGGCGTATAGTAAGGGCGAGCCACCAGAAACCTGCTTTACAAGGAGATTAGGGACCCCATGACCAGCTATCTCAGCCATCTGGAATGCACCGTTTGCGGCAAGGGCTATCCGCATGAGCAGTTGATCGGCATCAGCCCCTGCTGCGAGAAAGTGCTGTTCGCCCGCTATGACCTGGCGAAGTTGGGACGTGAGGTCGACCGCGATAGCCTGGTCAGCCGGCCTGAATCCATGTGGCGCTACGCCGAATTGCTTCCGGTGGACGACCCGGGCGCCATCGTCACCCTGGGCGAAGGCGGCACGCCGCTGATCAAATCGATCAATCTGGCCGAAAAATTGGGCATGTCCAGTCTCTACATCAAGGACGAGGGATTGAACCCTACCGGCACGTTCAAGGCCAGGGGTATCTCCGCCGCAGTCTCCAAGGCTATGGAACTGAAGGTAAACGGATTTACGATGCCGTCGGCTGGAAACGCTGCTGGGGCCGCCGCTGCCTATGGGGCGAGATCGGGAATGGAAACCAAGGTCTTCATGCCCCAGGATGCCCCCGACGCCAACAAGAAAGAGACGTTGGTGGCCGGGTCGGAATTAAACCTTGTGAAGGGTCTCATCAACGATGCGGGCCGCGAGGCGGTCGCCGTCGCCAAGGAACTTGGATTTTTCGACCTCTCCACCTTGAAAGAGCCGTACCGCGCCGAGGGCAAGAAATCCATGGGCCTGGAGATTGTCCAACAACTGGGTTGGAAGATGCCCGACGCCGTGATCTATCCCACCGGTGGCGGAACTGGAATCATCGGCATGTACAAGGGTTTCAAAGAGCTATTGGAACTGGGTTGGATCGAAGGAAAGCAACCCAAGTTCATCTCGGTGCAGGCGGACGGATGTCAGCCCATCGTCAGGGCCTTCGACGCCGGGGCTGATTCCTCAGAGATGTGGGAGAACGCCACCACCAAGGCCGATGGTTTGCGGGTCCCTCATCCATTCGCCGACTATCTGATCTTGGAGGCCATACGGGCCACCGGCGGCACGGCGTTGGCGGTGTCGGACGAAGAGATGATCGACGCCATGTACGAGATGGCAACTGCAGAGGGGATATTCCCGGCCCCGGAAGGCGCGGCGACGCTGGTGGGGTTGAAGAAACTGCTGGACCAAAAGTTCTTGGATCCCAATGAGTCGGTGGTTCTATTCAACACCGGTTCCGGCTACAAATACCTTGACCTGATCAGCGGCCAGAAGCGCAGCTAGAGCTAAATTTCGGATTAGAGGCGGTTCAGGTGGGGCCGGGGGATGAGCCGTTCGATTCGGGTTCCGGTTGCAGCACCCGTCCTTCGGCGGTTACAGGCACCGTGAAGTAGAAAGAGCTACCCTTGCCGGGCGTGCTCTCCACCCACATCTTTCCACCGAAGTATTCAACGATCTCTTTGCAGATTGGCAATCCCAAGCCTGTGTCCGTCGGTTTGTCGGTCGGTGTTTCCGCGACCTGCTTGAACTCCTGGAATATATTTTCGCATTCCGATTTCTGGATACCGACGCCGGTGTCGGAAACACAGACCGCAATTGCGATTCTCCGGCGGGATCCGCCTGGGGTTTGGAGCCAGGTTTCTGTGGTTTCTTGGCGACCATATCTAACTGCCGCGAGCACGATTCAGATAATCGAATCAGTTAGGTTTATATTCGAAATGACTTCGAATCGATCAACGAACGGCTTCGAGGAATTATATAACTTAACCGGCTTTTCAATGCCTATGTGGGCCGGAATTCATAGGTGTGAGCCGCCCGCTGACACCAGCCCGTTGCCCCTTGCAGCACTCCTCGGTAAGATGTTATCCCCAAACCCCAATGAATCGGGCCTGGGTCTCTCTTTCCCAACTTGCTTGGCCATGAGACCAGGCCCTTTTCTGTTTTATGCGTCAGAACCGGGCCTCGCCGCCCCCATGCTCCCACCGGGATTAATATTGCCGTAATACTTCCAGTGCGATTATGTCTACGAGGCGGCCTGATGCCAGGCAGCTTACCGGAGATGGGATGTTCGCGATCAACTGGTTTGATATCGTCCTCACCGGAACTCTAGCGGCGGGCGGACTGATCGACATGTGAATCGGAATGGTCCGCGCCTCGTTCGGCGTTATCGGAGTCATTGCCGGTTTCGCGGTGGTTGCCCAATTCAGGGGCGGAGCAGAATCCTGGTTGGCCACCTACCTCCCTAGCGAAACTTTGGTGGTGGCTTTGTCCTACGTCGTCGTGATATTCGCCACAGTTGTTGTCACCATACTGGCTGCCCGCATAGCCCGAAAGCTGATCTACGGCCTGTTCATGAGATCGGCTGGCCGGCTCGGTGGTATGACCGCCCAGAGGTAACACCTTAAAAAACACAGGAGACCACGAAACAACTCCCAATGGGGCCGGTGTAGGATCCACCGGCCCTTTTTATTTGCCTGCGCATATATCACCGTTACAGCGTCCATAGAAGGGCGCCCACGCATTCGACACGCCCGCGTGAAAAACGTTATCATTACGGGAATAATTTTCAAGGGTGATTTAGGAGTGATCTATGCGACGCGTAGCCATCGTTTCACCGGTTCGGACCGCTGTGGGTAATTTCGGCGGATCTTTGAGGGATGTACCAGCGGAAGAGCTGGCCTGCACGGTGATCAAAGAGACCTTGGAGCGTAGCAAGCTGGACCCAGGCAGGGTAGACGATGTGATCCTGGGCCATGGGTATCCCAGTGGCGAGAACCCGGCCATCGGACGCTTGGCACTGCTCAAGGCCGGCCTCCCCATCGAGGTTCCCGGCTACCAACTTGACCGCCGTTGCTCCTCTGGTCTGCAGGCCATTCTGAACGCCTGCATGATGGTCCAGACGGAGAATGCCGACGTGGTCATCGCCGGCGGCGTAGAAAGCATGAGCAACGCCGAATTCTACGTGAACGAATCCCGGTGGGGTGCCCGTTTCGGCTCCATCACCCTACATGACCGCCTGGCCCGCGCCCGGGAGACCATCTCCCCTGAGGACCGGTTCGGAGTGATCTCCGGCATGGTGGAGACGGCCGAGAACCTGGCCAAGCAGTATGAGATATCCAGGGAGGAACAGGACGAGTACTCCCTGCGCAGCCACGAGCGCGCCGTCGCCGCCCAAGAATCGGGCAAGTTCGACTCCCAGATAGTCCCCATTGAGATCCCTCAGCGCCGGGGCGACCCCATCATCTTCGACAAGGATGAGGGTCCCCGCGGCGATAGTTCCATGGATGTTTTGGGCCGCCTTCGCCCGGTGATGAAAGACGGCACGGTTTCCGCCGGGAACGCCAGCAGCCAGAACGACGCCGCGTCGGTCTGCTTGGTGGTGGCCGAAGACAAACTGGAAGAATTGGGTCTTGAAGCCATGGGCTTCCTCAAAGGGTGGGTCGTGACCGGCTGCCACCCCGCCACTATGGGCATCGGCCCGGTGCCTGCAGTGAGCAAGCTGATGGACAAGACCGGCATGTCCTTGGAAGACATGGATGTCATCGAACTCAACGAGGCCTTCGCCGCCCAGGTGTTGGCCGTGCTCCGCGAGTGGAAACTCCCCAACCACGACAACCTGAACGTCAACGGCTCGGGCATCTCCCTGGGCCACCCTATAGCCGCCACCGGCGCCCGCATCCTGACCACTCTTCTGAACGAGATGGAGGCACGCGACGCCCAGTTCGGCCTGGAGACCATGTGCGTGGGCGGAGGACAAGGCGTCGCCGCAATGTTCGAGCGGAAGTAGGAAGCAGTCAGCAACAACCATCAGCCCGTAGGGGCACGGTATTGCCGTGCCTCTACGCATTTGAGGGAGGCAATCTTGGCCAATAATGAAGATATCGCGGACGTGCTTGTCGTTGGGGCTGGGGCGTCCGGCGCCGCATTCACCTGGAGCCTGGCCCAGGCCGGGATCAACGTGGTCTGCTTGGAGCAGGGTGGCTGGGTCCCCACGGATGCTTTTCCCACGTCGGAGGCCGACGCGCATATCCATTGGCAGACGGATTTTCACCCGGACCCCGGTTTTCGTGGGCTGCCGGAAGATTATCCCATCAACGAGGATGAAACGCCCATCGCTCCGCTCATGTACAACGCCGTGGGCGGCAGCCTGATTCACTGGGGCGCCCATTTCCCCCGGTTCCACCCCTCAGACTTCCGAGTCAAGACCCTGGAGGGCGTAGCGGACGACTGGCCTGTCTCCTACGAAGAACTGGAGCCCTATTACGATGAGAACGACCGCATGATGGGCGTCTCCGGACTACGGGGAGACCCGGCCTATCCCGAGAAGCCCGAGCGGCCTTGCCCCCCGTTGTCCATTAGGAAAAGCGGCCAATTATTGGCCAAGGCTTTCGACAAACTAGGGTGGCATTGGTGGGCTTCCGACACTGCGATATCCTCGGTTCGCCATCATGACCAGGACCCGGATATGGGCAACTTCCTCCGCTCTTTCGCCACCACTGACCTGACTTATTGGCCCGAGGCGCTGAAATCGGGAGCCAGGCTGGAGACCTACGCCAGGGTCCGGGAGATCACGGTGGACGCCTCGGGTAACGCCACCGGAGTCTTGTATTACCAGGACGGCGAATTGAAAGAACAAAAGGCCAAGGCGGTGGTGCTGGCCTGCAACGGCGTGGGCACCGCACGGCTTCTCCTCAATTCGAATTCGGCCCTTTTCCCCAACGGACTGGCCAACAGCAGCGGCTTGGTTGGCAAATGCCTGATGCACCATCCGGTGGGTTCGGTGATGGGGATATTCGACGACGACCTGGGGACCGAAGAAGGAGGACCCCGGGGCAGCACTATGCTCAGTCAGGAGTTCTACGAGACCAACGCGGAGCGCGATTTCATCCGGGGTTACGACCTACAAGTCCTGGCCTATAACGACGCTCCACTTTCCGCCGCCATCGGCAGTCTCCTTGGCCAGAAGGTGGCCTGGGGTGAGGGACACCACGACGAGTTCAATGAGCGCTTCGGTCATACCATCGGGATCACGATAATGACCGAGGACCTGCCGGAGGAACACAACGCTGTCACTCTTGACCCGGAACTAACCGACAGCGACGGCATCCCTGCCCCAAAACTCAATTACACTGTCAGTGAAAACACCACCAAGATGTTGAAACACGCTGTCGCCCGGGCCACTGAAGTCCTCGAGGCCGCCGGCGCCAAGAAGACCGTTGCCCAACCCCTCCGCCGCAACGCCGGCTGGCATCTGTTGGGCACCGCTCGGATGGGTGAAGACCCGGAGACCTCAGTGGTTGACCGCTGGGGCCGGACCCATGACGTGTCCAACCTGTTCATCATCGATGGCAGCATCTTCACCACCAGCGCCTGCGTGAACCCCACGCCCACCATTCAGGCCCTAGCCCTGCGCACCGCCGACTACCTGAAAGGCGAGGGCGGACAGGTCATTAAGTAGTTGCCAGCGTTCAGCGGTCAGATTTTGGATTGTCCCAGAACTTGCCCAAATACTGTCATTCTGAGGAACGCCGGAGGCCTACGAAGAATCTGCCAAGCATAGCCATGGCAGACCCTTCTCCTTCTACGGAAGGATCAGGGTGATATGTTGAGGAGCGGCGTTTGAGCCGAAAACATTCAGCGGGAGGGACAGCAGTCCCTTCCCCCGCGCACAGGGGAAGGTTAGGATGAGGTCTCCCCCTTCTGGGTGATTTCCCTCAAGGAGAATAACAATGCCACGCGTAATTCATTTTGAGATATATGCCGATGAGGCGGGCCGGGCGACCAAGTTTTACTCGGATGTCTTTGGCTGGCAGGTGCACAAGTGGGACGGGCCGGAAGATTTTTGGCTGGTCATCACCGGCGGCGAAGGTGAACCGGGCATCGACGGCGCTATCATGGGCCGGCCGGAACCAGGCATATCCGGCATGAATTATATCGACGTCGGTTCAGTGGACGACTACATCGCTAAGATTCAGGCCAATGGCGGCACATTGGTACGACCCACGACGGCGATCCCTGAGGTTGGCTACGCCGCTATCTGCAATGACACAGAAGGCAACCCCATCGGCCTATTCCAGACCGATTCCGCCGCCGCCTGATTCCCTCGCACGACATACTGCTTCACACAGGCTCCAACCCGGCCATTGACACTGGATTCGGCCAGACTTAGGATAACCATGCCTGTCTCCAGGCTCTCAAGACTTGCGTTGGGCGGCAGGCTCCGCAGCTAAAAATCAATAACAGAAGGTGCACACCATGCCAGAGGTCTACGGTATCGGCGATTTCCGCTATAACTTTGTTGAGAATTGGGCCAAATTGCCCAGCGGCATGACCTTCAAAGAGTGTCCAGGCGTCGCCATCGACTCCCAGGACAACGTGTTTGTCCTCACCCGCGGCGAGGAACCGATCATCGTGCTAGACCGGGACGGCAACTACCTCCGGTCCTTCGGCAAAGGCGATTTCAGCGACGACCGGACCCACGGCCTGTACATCGCCCATGACGACTCACTGCTCTGCTCCGACGACGGCATCCACACCATCCAGAAGTTCAGCGCCGCCGGCGAGAAGCTGATGGAGATTGGCGAGCGGAACAACCCCAAGCCCCGCTGGAGCGGCGAGCCCTTCAACCGCCCCACCTCCGCCGCCATCCACCCGGGAAACGGCGACATCTACGTATCGGACGGCTACGGCAACTCTCGCATTCACGTCTACACCGGCGCCGGCGAGTACAAGTTCTCTTGGGGCAGCCCCGGCATCGACGCCGGCCAGTTCATCCGCCCCCACAACATCGCCATCGACAGCAACGCCAACGTCTACGTGGTGGACCGGGAAGCCCACCGCATCCAGATCTTCGACACCGACGGCAAGTTCCAGACGATGTGGAACAACATCCACCGTCCCGATTCCATGGTCCTCTGGGGCGAGCACATCTACGTGGGCGAGTTGAACGGCATGGGCGGCGTAGACGACGCTCCCGGCCTAGGACACCGTGTCTCGATCTTCGACCTGAAGGGCAACCTGGTCAGTCAATTCGGCGACAAGAACGAAGGGGAAGGCCCCGGCCAGTTCATCGCTCCTCACGGCATCGCCGTCGACTCCCAGGGCTCCATCTACGTTGCTGAAGTATCCTTCACCATCCGCGGCTCGCACATGAACCCGCCGAAAGAACTGCGGTCGCTGTCCAAGTACACCTTAGCCAAGTAGCTGTCAGCTATCATCGGTCAGCCTTCAAAAGCTACCCTCGCAAAACAGTCCCTTCCCCTTCGCAAGAGGGAAGTTTGGGATGGGGGGCACTACTTCGGGGAGACTATGGCTGGCGAGAACGGCTGCCGTTGGCGCAACCGCCCTGCGTGAATCAAGGGCCCTTTACTATGGCAAAGAGATTCATCGCTTCGCTCGGAATGACATTAGATAAACGTTGGGCTGAAAGACAAGATTCAAACGGAGGAAAACCACTTTGCCTGATTTGGGCGACACCACCACTGTTCAATGGGATTCGGCCCTGGAGGCAATTGAACGCTGCTATGAGTTGGGTTGGACCGACGGTCTGCCGGTGGTCCCTCCTACGGAACGGCGGGTTGAAGAGTTCATTGAACGCTCTGGACTTCCCTCCGGCGAGGTGGTCGGCGAACTACCAGAACGCCGCCGCGAGATAACTGTCGGCAAAGTGGCCGCCAACGCCGTGATGGCCGGGTGCCTGCCCGAGTACATGCCGGTGGTGCTGGCCGCCACAGAGGCAATGTTGGAGCCAATCTTCAACCTGGTGGGGCCGTCTTCCAGCATGGGCGGCGCGGCCATCTTATCCATCGTGAACGGCCCGGTATGCAAGGAACTGGGCATCAACTCGCGGAACAACCTGTTCGGTCCGGGTAACCGGGCCAACGCCACCATCGGGCGTGCCGTGCGGTTGATCCTGATGAACGCCTGCGCCGCCATCCCCGGCGTCTTCGACCGCAGCGTCATCGGCCATCCCGGCAAGTACACCTATTGCATTGCCGAGGCCGACACCGAGACCCATTGGACCCCGCTGCATGTCGAGCGCGGCTTCGCTGCTGACCAGAGCACGGTAACCGTCTTCGCCGGCGAGTCTCCCCGGCAGGTCAGGGCTGTGGGTCATCCCGAGCCGATCCTTCTAGCGCTGGCCGACGTTGCATCCAGTCTGGGCAGCAACATGTCCACTTCCGGCTCCGTGGGCGACACTGGCATCGGCGTCAGGCAGGGCCAGATCGTTGTGACCGTCGCCGGCAACTCAAACCTCTGGAAAGACTGGACAAAAGCCCAGGCCAAGGAATACATCTTCGCTAGATGCCAGCGATCCGTGGCCGACCTGAAAGCGGCCATGGTCCTGGGCGATGACCCGGAACCGGGCGACGCTGAAAACATGATTCCCTTGATCCCGGAGCCCGACGACATCCTCCTGATCTTTGCCGGCGGCGAAGAGTCGAATATGTCCTCCGTGATTCCCAGTTGGGGACCCAAAGTGGGGTCAACGGCTGTTACAAAACTGGTCAGATAGGTAATGGAGACTTAGAGCGTGGCACACGGCATAAATATTCATTGAAAGGCCATATGCTGTCTGGCTGTAACTGCGACTGGGATGCCCTTGAAACTTTGAGATTGCCCCATCGTACGGAAACTGCGAAGGCGTCTACATGTGGCATGTGGAATCTCGGAGTTACGACGGAATCTCGTTGGAGGGAACGACCGTTGGCCAATTCAGCCTATACCCGGAGGCCATCCATCTGGGCAATGGGATGGTCTTTGACATCATCGACAAGAAGCTGTCGCCCGAGCAACGCCGGGCGGTGGAGACCATCCTGACCGAGGTGGAGCCGTTCAACGTATTCCATGACTTGCCGACCTCCTTCTTAGGTTTCCAGTACAAGCCAATGGAATTGCACCGGGACGGCATCCGCAGCAGGCTCAAGATTCCTGGGTCGCTTGACCTGAAGTTGGACGCCATGAAGAACCCGGTTACCGGCGACGATGAGTTAGCAATCCTTACCAAGCCTACGGGCCCCACAGCCAATGTATCCGAATTGCGCAATGCCGAGACATTCATATTCGAAGTTGGTGGAAAGTCCTAAGACCACAGCGGCAAGTATGGGGAGTTTTGCCCCTTTGAGTATTCAAACTAGGAAGTCTGTCGGCTGAGCCGTTGATTTTTCGCGGCGGCGAGGCCACAATTCAGATAGCGACCAGCCAAGCACTTTAAAGAGTGCTAAGAGAGGGAACCTAATGGCCCAGAGCGAACATGTACTGGTGAACCCGGTTACACAACCCATCGTGGCCCCATTTGACGGCGCGCCCCGTTTGGCCAGCCTGGCGGGCACCCGGCTGGGGATAATCGACGACAGCAAACGCAACGCCGACGTGCTTCTGGAAGAACTCGCAGAGGTACTCCGGACGCGTTATGAGATTACCGAGGTCAAGTGGCACCGAAAGCCCAGCGCTTCCCGCCCCGCCGACCCCAAAGCCCTGAAGGAGTTGACCGAGCAGGTAGATTCGGTGGTCATCGCGATAGGTGATTGAGGCTCTTGCAGTGCGTGCAGTGTGCACGACGGGATTCACGTGGAGAACGCCGGCATACCATCGGCCACCATCTGTACCGACCGGTTCGTTCCGACGGCGCAGGGCATGGCCAAGATGTGGGGTGCCGAAGACTACCCGACCATCTTCACTCCTCACCCCATCGAAAACATGACCCGGGAAGCCCTCCGTACCAGGGCCGAGGAATTGGCCCCCATCGTGGTCCGCGTCCTGACCGGAGAGGGTTAATCGCAAACTCCTGATCAAGCAACAAAAAGGCCTAGGCCCTTTCAATGAAGGACCAGGGCTTTTTGCTTTGTAGCCTTATGTTTGGCAGACTAAGCCAATTCCCGCCTAAGGTCAGGCGGCAGCAGGTTGGGAATTGAGTCTTCAATGGGGTAGGACTCTTTGCAGGCGGCGCATTCGAGACTGCCGGTTATGACTTCATCGCCCTCTTCGGCCTCAGAGCGCAATTTGAGGTCGCCCTTGCAGACCGGGCAGGCCAGTATATCCATCAGGTCTTTTTTCATTTTTGCTCCGAGTTACTCCGATCTGTTTGGCTAGTTGCTATGCCAACGCGTTTTCCAGAAGGCCATCCAGCACGTCAGATAATCCTATCACCGCGATGCCGGCGACCAAAAGGGCCGTGGTGCCGGTGAGACGGCCCAGCAGCCGCTGCCAACGCGATTCTCCCAACTCCGGGTCCTCGGGATAGCTGTCTTGGCGCATGAACCGGACCACGTAGAACATGTAGAGCGCCAGCACTATCTTGACCACCAACACAGCCACATAGGGACTGGTTACAACGTCAACGGTCAACCTGGAAGCCGACAAGATGACCCCGGTCAGCAACAACACGGCGATGGCGGTGCTGACCAGGCCCCGGAACTCGACGCCGATGGCCTTCCCGGTTTCAGCCGGTAGCCCCCTGGCTTGCTGAATGGCCGGACGCAGCACCATCAGGTAGAAGATTCCGCCACCCACCCAGGCGACGGCGGCCAGGGCGTGTCCCCAGCGGATGGCCAGCAATATCCAATCTAAGACATTCATCAGACGAAGCGGCGGCCTACGACGCGGGCTCGCCGATCAAAGCCCTGACTTGCTGGACAATCTCTTCCGTCTCCAAGATTCCCAAACTGGTGGCCACGATATTCTGGTCCATGTCGATGTAGTAGGTTTTGGGGAAAGCCTGGAAATCGTAGGCCTCGGCGATCCGAGCTAGACGATCGGTGGCAAGGTCGAAGGTCAGCCCCAGCTCTCCGATGAAGTCCCGGGCATCCTGTTCTGAGTCGAAACCCTGGGGGACGTAGAGACCCAGTATCCGCACCGGTTCATCCTTGAGCTCCTGCCAGGCAGCCTCGATGGCGGGCATCTCCTCGCGGCAGGGCGGACAACTGGGATACCAGAAATTCAGCACCACGGCATGGCCCATAGACACCTCGGACAGCCGGAAAGTATCGCCGTCGTACTCGACCACTTCAAAGTCCCGGGCGACCTCCCGGGAGCCGCCACAGGCCACCAAGAGCATGATACCCATCAAAGCAATCGCAACGGCCAGGTGACGGCGCTTGAATCTGGAAAGGGCGCCCGGAATCGGGCTGAGTGGGGCCAGAAGTGGTTCCATAGGCATCACAACATTCTATCGGCGGCCTATGTCCCGGTCAATCGAGCCACGGCCAGGCGTCAGATGTGACCAACGTCACGGATGGCGTGGCTCGGAGGTCACAGAAAAGTAGTCAAGATTCGAGTAGATCAAGGGTAATAGGTAAGATAAGAGGCCAACCATGACAACAGCAGACTTGGCCAGGCTTGCAGGCCAACTTCGGATCTACCAACTAGGCAAAGTGGGCGGGGCTTTCATGCCGTTCCCAGTTGGAAAATACGCAGTGTCTCCTCCCCGTCGCCGCCCGAATTAGCAAAGGCCCTATCCATTCGTCGAAGGGCCGGGCCTTTGCTAATTATTGGTTGCACCAAAACTCTTTTCTTCCCCTTATAATCCACCGAACAACAACGATAAGGAGTTAACGCGATGCGTCTGGAGAACAAGGTGGCATTGATCAGCGGCGGGGCCCGAGGGATGGGCGCGGTGGAAGCCAAGCTCTTCGCCGAAGAGGGCGCCAAGGTGATCATCGGGGACATGCTGGAAGATGAAGGAAGGAAGGTGGAAGCCGAGATCAATGAGGCGGGCGGCGATTGCGTGTTCGTGCTCTTGGATGTGAGCGATGAAGATGCCTGGCAGCGGGCGGTGAACGAAGCGGTCTCCCGCCACGGCAAGCTGGATATCTTGGTCAACAACGCTGGCATCTACCGCGCCCACATCGTTGAGGAGACCTCCGCAGACGAGTGGGACCAGGTGATGGAAATCAACGCCAAGGGGGTGTTCTTGGGCACCAAACATGCCATTCCGGCCATGCGACAGGCCGGGGGCGGTTCCATCGTGAACATCTCGTCAGTGGCCGGACTGGTGGGCAGCAAACAGACAACAGCCTACACGGCGTCCAAGGGCGCGGTGCGTCTGCTGACCAAGTCCACGGCCATCCAATACGCCTCTGAAGGCATCCGAGCCAACTCTGTCCACCCCGGCACCATCGTTACGCCCATGACCGAGGGGTTTCTATCCGAACCTGCCATGTATGAAGACCGGGTGAACCGAACGCCCCTAAAACGCCTGGGCGGCCCAGAAGATGTAGCCTACGGCGCGCTCTACCTGGCCTCAGACGAAGCATCCTTCGTCACCGGATCAGAGTTGGTCATTGATGGCGGGAGGACGGCGGAATAAAGCTGTCAGCTTTCAGCGGTCAGCCGTAACCTTCCCCCTCGCAAGGGGGAAGGGATTTTGGTTCCTCTTTGCAAAGCGGATACCCTATCCCGCGCGCGGGACAGGGTTATGGTGAGGGAGACCCCTCTTGCATAACCCGACTTTGATTCAAAAAAGGGCCCCGCCATTCCGTAGAAGAACGAGGCTCTTTTGATTGACTGGATGCAGTCCTACCGCCCCATGGCGTAGCCGTCCCTTCTTGGGTCGGCGCCTCCGTTGTAGCTGCCATGCTCGTAGTCGGCGTGGATGGCGCAGAGGCAGCCCATGCGGTATGTGAAGTCGTCCCAGACCTCGACTTGGTGCCCCCGCTCGCGCAGATCGTCAATGACGTCGGCGTTGATGCGGCCCTCTACTCCGACGAAGCCGGGATTGTAGGCGTGGGGCCAGAAAGAGTTGGGGAACCCCCAGGTGGAAACGCGGGGCGCTTCGATTGCTTCCTGCACTTCCATGCCGAATTCAACTACGTTCAAGAACAACTGGACCATGGACTGGGGTTGAACATCGCCGCCCGGCGTCCCAAAGGGCATCAAGACTTTCCCATCCTTCATGGCCAGGGCCGGATTGGGGGTCAACCGGGGTCGCTTGCCCGGCTGCATCGAACTGGGGTGGTTATGGTCCAACCACGACTGGGACCCGCGGCCCGAAACGATGAACCCCAGACCCGGAATGATGGGGTTGTAGGCGATGGTATCGCTGGGCGTCGCCGAGAAGGCATTGCCCCAGCGGTCGATCACGGCTGTGTAGCTAGTGTCGGCCTGGAGTCCGCCGCCCACCAGCTCAGGGCGAGCTGGCTTGCCGTTAGGGTATTCCATGCCCTGGTGACGCCAGGGGTCGCCGGCCTCGGGCATCTCGCCAAAGGCTTTCTTCATGTCGATCATGGTCCGGCGTTCCTCGGCGAAGGACTTGGACAGCAGGCCTTCCATGGGAACGTTCACGAAATCTGGATCGCCGAAGAAGGCCTCGCGGTCGCTGATGGCCAAACTCAAGGCCTCCAGCACCGCGTGGATGTAGTCTGCGCTATTGTGGCCCATGCCCTTGAGGTCCATGCCCTCAAGAATCTGCAGGGCCTGGATGCTGACGGGTCCTTGGCACCAGGGCCCGCAGGTGTAGACGTCAATCCCCTTATAGGTTCCGTGGGCGGGGGCGTTTACTCCCACGTGAAAATCGGCCAGATCTTCCATGGTGAGGAGGCCGCCGTTCTCCTGGTGGAACTTGACCATCTCCTCGGCAATCTCGCCCTTGTAGAAGAAGTCCCGTGCCGCTTGGATCGCTCCTTCGCGGCCCAGTGAGGCGTTTTTCTGCTCGACCTCGATCAGGCGCATGAAGCTGCGGGCCAGGTCTTTCTGCACCAGGGCCTCGCCCTCTTTGAAGGCCCTGCCGCCGGGATAGAAAATGGCGGCGGTGGACGGCCACATCGTTTGGGCGTCGGACTCGTGTGTTATCCCGTCTCCCGCCGACTTGGCGAAGTAGGCCGCCAAGGTCGCCGGAATGGGGAAGCCATTCTCCGCTAGCTCCATGGCCGGGGTTACAACCTGCTCAAAGGTCATGGTGCCGTAGAGTTTCAGGGAGGTCATCCAGGCGTCGGCGCCCGCCGGGGTCACCGTGCGGGGGATGCCGACGGGCATGTCGCCGCCGAACTTGGCCAGATAGTCGTCGATGTTGGCTGCTTTGGGCCAACGGCCCAGGCCGCTGATCTCGACCGTCTCTTTTTTTCGAACATCGTGGATGATGATGGGGGCCACACCGCCGAAGTTGGTCCACTGTGGCAGCACCACGTTAAGGGTGATTCCTGCGGCCACGCCAGCGTCGGTGGCGTTCCCACCCTGCTCCAGGATGCGATAACCCGACGCGGTCGCCAGGTAATGCCCGGCTGTGACCATGTGGGTTGAACCGGATACTGTGGGACGGTATGACTTTATTCCAATTGCCACGTTGCACCCCCTCGGTTGTGCTTGAATAAGAATTCCTGAATTGTGGTGTAAGCCCGTGCCTGATGATGACGGACTTACCTTTGAGGGAATGATACGGAGAGGCTTGGTGGAGTGTCAATGGGAGTGGAAGGCTATCAGCTATTGGAGGAGTTTGTATGCGGCCGACTCCAACAAAGCCACCTTTCTGAAAGGGGGTTGGGGGATTTTCGTGTTGCGCAACAAACACGCACCTATTCTGAAGCCAATCCCGCCCCGATTTCACCCCGAATGAGGCGAAGGGTCTCTTTGCTCTCGGCAAGCCTCAGTTGATTGGCAACGGGATTCCTCGGCTGACGCCTCGGAATGACAGGCCAAGACAGCCGCTTTTAGCTGAAAGCTGACCGTTGATAGCTGTTCAGCTAGGCTACACGAATCCACGGAGCTCTACGGCATGTGCTACACGCTGTACGCCATTCTCGAATGAGGACTGGCGTTGCGTGATCTTTTGCTCGACGCTCCGGTTATGGACCTCGTAGTAGGCCCTAAGCATAGTTTTTTGAGTTCTTCTGAGACCGGCTCTTTGCCCAACGGAATTCCTAAAGGTTCTGAGACCGCTCGAAATAGCGCATGACCACCCCGCCTGCGTTGACCAGTATGTCCCGCAGGATGGTCACTCCGCCTGCGCTTAGGATTCTGTCCGCTTCTGGCGTGATCGGGTGTTTGGTCGCCTCCAGGATCAGTCTGGCTTTGATCTGATTTGCGTTTTCCTCGGTGATCACACTGTGGATGGCCGCTGGGACCAACACATCATATTTCAGTTCCAGAAGCGGACGCCGTCTTTGCAGGGTACCCGGGCGGCGTTGTGCTGCGCCCTTGAACCGTTGAACATCTGGGACTTGGCCATCATCCATGCGCACCGGTACCTAGACAGTAGCTCCCGTCAGGGACGTTTCAGCATATTCCGCAGGCCACCGTTCAGCCCCAGCTGGTCGGCGGCTTTATCGAAAAAGAGGTTAACCTCATCGAAAATACTTGGTTCTTGGGTTTTCAGCATGTGCCACCTTCGGTGAACTTGCTCAAAGACAGTTTGGACAGGGTTTCCTAACGGTCTTTTCTATTACTCGTACCCTTGGTATATCCCACCAAGGAGTTATATTCATTCCATCGGGGTCCAAATGAGCGGCCTTTTTGGTGCCGTGTTCTGGCCCGCAGCGTCGCGTGCAATTAACGGAGTTTTCGCCGGCGAGCCCGGTTGGGCCGCCCGTATCCGCTCCAGGTGATAGTATTGGGAAAACGTTGCGGGGAGCCGGGATAGATGCTGGTCGAAGTGGAAGTCGTTGGTGGCGAAAACAGCCCTCTGGATCTACACCGGATGTACGATCTGCTGGCCGACCCTATCGAGGTTATGCGGGTTTATTCCACCAACCCGATGGGAGAGGACCTCTGGTGTCGTGTTACCGGCTGGAGCTCCCAAGGCCCGTGTGCAGCCATGTCGGCTTTAGCCGAGGATTCTGGAGAGGGCGTGGTGCTACTGGTCTACGGAGGCAACCAGGGCCTCCGGTTGCAGTCCGCCGGGTCCAGCGACGACTGGGACTTGGCCAACAGCGCCCAATGGGGCGAGGCCGTCCTGATGTTGGCCAAGGGAACGCCGGTGGAATAGGACAGCGCTTAACCTTGTTTCGGGACAAACCCTGCCGCCCCTGCTCATCCTCAGTCTGTCGAAAAATGAATCTGAGTGCGATTGCTGTTGGCCTGTAGGACTGATGAGCGCACCATCTATGGACGAGCAAATGGTTGGGCGAGTGGATTCCGGCCTTCGCCGGAACGACGGGTTCAGGCCGAAGGGCAAGAGAAGCGAATCAGAAAGGCGAGTTAGATGGGCCTAACGCCGTGAATTCTTGGATCAGATTCGACAAAGCCTCTTTGTAGCGGGCTTCTTCCTCCCAACCCCGAAAATCGACCACTGCTTCCTCTCGCAACCCTGTACAGAGGCGGTCCTCGCGCTGGTAGAAGATATCGTCGGCTGCCACCGCGATCAGCGGTTCTCTAGCTGACGACCCATTCGACCGGGCTTGGCCGTTCACTAAGGTCGCGAAATAGCGACTGGTGAGCGGGTTCTCCAAAGACTGGGCGGTGCAGAGCAATACCAGCCGGTCGTAGTACACGGCGTGGTCCAGGTTGACGGCGCCGGACTGCAACGACGCTTCGTCATCGGCGGAGATTATCCAACTTGGCACCTGCGCCTCGGCGAGGCTGGCCCGTATCTTGGCCGCAAACTCCCCGTCGTTCTCCGACCCCAGCAGCAGCACTCGGGTATAGTTGGTCCCCGAATCTCTGAAGGCATCCTGTGCCGCGACCAACAACGGAGGCACGCCTGCCCCTTCGAGGAACCTGGCGGGGACTTGTCCTTTGGAGCGAGAAAGGGTATCCAGGGAGACCATGCTCGGCCCGGCATGCCGCACGCTATCCAGGCCGATGGCCAGTGTCAGGTCGCAGTTGGCGATGACCGTCACCCCAAAGACAGCCTGGCTCAGACTGGTGCTGTTCAGCTTGGTGTTAATTATCGTAGCGCCCTGGAGATCGGCCCCCGTCAGGTCGGCCATGTCCAGATTGGCGCCGATGAGGCGGGCACCCCGGAGGTTGGCCCCGCTGAGATTGGCCCAAGACAGATCGGTCTGACTAAGGTCTGTTCCCGAAAGGTCGGCCCTTTCGAGGTCTGCATAGGAAAGGTTGGAGAAGGCGATGTTGGCGCCTTTCAGGTCAGCCTTCTGCAGAACGCTGTTGGACAGATCGGTGCGGCCCAGGGTGCAACCGGCCAGATTGGCCTCGTTGAAGTTGGCCCGGGAAAGGTTCGACCGCCACAGATGCGCATTCTGAAGGTTGGCCCCGGAGAGGTCTGCCTGGCGGAGGTCAGACTGCGTGAGGTCGGCCCCGCTGAGGTCGTCGTGGGAGAGGTCTGCGCCCGACAATTTGGCCTTGTTCAGCATGGCCCCCGACAGGTCCAGCGATGGCCGGCCGTATACGTAGTCTGGGAGGAACGTTTCGCCAGCGCCACGGTCTTCTAGGCGGTAGCCTAGGCTAAAGCGGGGTATCTCGGTGTTAGGCCGACGCCAGGTAGCCTCACGCCAGCGAGATATCTCGCTGGGTCCGGACCGGGCCAAAGTTACATGTTCTGGGTCCGACAATGGCTGCTCCTGTGCCGGGTGTTCGTTGCGTTGTTGGCGTTGCCCGTTTGAGTCTAGATGCCGGGCTTAACTCCGGCCGTTGAACGCCGGAATGATCTCATTGGAGAATATCTCCAATTGGGAAAGTAGTTCACTGAGGGGCATACCCTCTGGCCATTGGAGAAACACGTCTTCCAGGCCGGGGTACTTCTCTTCAAGCTCCTTGAACGTCTCTATGAAATGCTCTGGCGGCCCACAGAGCCAAGCCTTCTGTTGCACGCCATCTTCCACCTGAGGAGTACGGGCCGGAGCGCCAGGGCTGCCCCACATCCGGCCTTCCTCATCGGTGTAACGGACCAGTCCGAAAGGTGCGAACCACTTGTAACGCTCGTCATGGAAGGGCCGGAGCTTCTCCATCGCTTCTTTCTCGGTATCGGCGATGTAGAACCCAAACCCCAGGGACATATCCTGTCCTAACGTCAGTGAACGGCCCGCTTCCTGGGCGGCGTCGCGGTAGGCGGTGAAGAACTGCTCAACCACTTTTTCGCCGCAGAGGGCGGTCATGCCCTTGATGCCTTTCTTGGCGATGAACTCGATGCTGCGCCCGCTGGTCATGGGCTGCCAGATATCCACCGGCAGATGCGTCGGCCGGGGGACCAGGGTGATGTCCTTAAGTTGGTAGCCCCGGTAGGGGATGTCCGGGGGGATGTTGTAGTGCTTGCCGTGGTGGCTGAAGGACTCCTCGTTGAAGGCCTTCAAGATGATCTCGACTTGCTCTTCAAAAAGCTCGCGGTTGGCGTCCTGGTCGATGAGCGGAGACCCAAATGTCTCGACCTCTCTGGCCTGGTAGCCGCGGCCGACGCCAAAGATCAGCCGGCCGCCGGTCAAGATATCGCCCAGGGAGAAGTCTTCAGCCAGGCGCAGAGGGTGCCACATGGGGACGATGTTGAATGCCGCGCCGAACTTGAGGTTCTTGGTGTGAGCCGCCAGATGGGTACCCAGCAGAGTCAGGTTGGGGATGCACTCGTAGCCTTCCCGCTGAAAGTGGTGCTCGGCCATCCACAGACAATGGAAACCCGAATCGTCCATCTGCTTGGCCAGTCCCATGGCGTTGTCGTAGGTCTGGGTCAGTTGCTCGTTACTGTAGCGGCGTGAGTCGGGGTCAGTCCCGTCGGCGCCAACATTTTCTAGGTCGATCTGACCCACATACAGTACTGAAAAACGCTTGATCAAGAGGCATTCCCTGTGGAGCGGTATTTAATCGCTCGTGATAATAGTCCGGATTTGTTATTCCGAGAACTGAGATTCGCCGGACGTGCTCTGACGCGGTACAGGCGTTCATTGGAGCGGCCCTAGTATAGCACGCTTCAAGCCCAATCTTGGGACGGGCAGGTACGTCTCAAGTTCTATTGAACCTTTATTGAACGACCTGGCGGCGCTGTAGGTCAGCAACGGACGCGGCGTCGAATCCCAGTTCTTCCAACACCTTTGAAGTGTGCTGGCCTGTGACCGATCCGAGGTGCCGGACCTGGCCGGGAGTGTCCGATAGATGGATGGACGTCGCCACCTGCCGCACCTTGCCCTCGGGGATGGTCGAGGCTTCAATCTCCAGCACCATGCCCCGCTGTTGGGCGTGGGGGTCGTCGAGGGCTTCTTGCAGCGAGTAGACCTTGCCCACCGAGATGTTGGCGTCCTTCAAGGCCTCGAACCACTCGTCCCTGGTCTTGGCCAAAAACGCCTCGGCCAGCGCCTGCTCAACCTCGGCTTTCTTCTCGCCGGTGGCATCTTGGTGAGGTAGCAGGTCCTCCAGCCCCATCGCCCGGCACAGGTTCTCCCAGAACCAGGGCTCGATGGCCGCGACGGAGAAGTACTTGTCGTCCTTAGTCCGGTAGACGTTGTAGTACGGCGCGCCGCCGTTCAACCGGTTGCCGCCACGCTCGGCCGATATGCCCCTGGAGAGCACGTCGGAGACCAGGCCCGAGAGCATGTAGAGCACTCCTTCGCTCATGGCGATGTCCACGTATTGACCGCTGCCGGTTTTCTCCCGGGCCATCAATGCCGAGAGGATGCCGACGGCGCCGCACAGTCCACCCCCGGCGTAGTCGGCTATGAGATTCAACGGGATGGCCGGCCGGCCATCTTGCTCGCCGATTAGGCCGAGGGCCCCGGCGAAGGAGATGTAATTTATGTCATGTCCGGCCATCTGGGAGTAGAGACCGTCCTGGCCGTAGCCGGAGACCGAGCAATACACCACCCTAGGGTTGATCGAGCGGACCTTTTCGTAGCCAGCGCCCAACCGGTCCAGGACGCCGGGCCGGAAGCCCTCCACCACCACGTCGGCCGGCTCGGCCAGCTTGTGGAATATCTGCTGGGCTTCGGGTTCCTTCAGGTTGAGGGCGATGCTGCGTTTGTTCCGTTGCAGGACGTTGAAGGCGGCGTGGCGTCGCTCGTCCTCTTCACCGTCTATCCCGGCGACTAACTTCTCGTAGGCGGAACGGGCCTCGTCCATTGGCCGCTCGACCATCAGGACGTCGGCGCCCAGGTCGGCCAGCACCGTGGTGCAGAACATGCCCGGTGCATTACGGCATAAATCCAGTACCTTGATACCCTCAAGCGCTTGCATATATCCCCTTGCGGCCTCGTGATCGATTGCGCCCAATTATAGCCGACAAGCCGGCGACGGGGCTGTTCTTCAGGCATGTGGTGCAACCGCGGCCAACTGCGCCTATAATCCCAGCAACAAAATCCCAGAATTGATTCCTCATGGATAAAAGGAGGCGGCAATGGACTTGGCGCTGCAAGGCAAAGTGGCAATGATCACCGGAGGCAGTCACGGACTGGGCAAACAGGCAGCGGATTCGCTGGCCAGGGAGGGTTGCAAGGTTGCGATCTGCGCCCGGGGCCAGGAGAACCTCGATGAGACTGCGGCTGAGTTCAAGGCCAAAGGATATCAGGTTCTGGCTGTGCAGGCCGATGTGATGAAGCAGGCAGACCTCAAAAACTTCCACGACCAGACTATCAGCACCCTGGGCGAAGCCGATGTTCTAGTCAACAATGTTGGTGGCCGCAAGGGCACCGCGGACTTCCAAGAGACGGGTGTGGAGATTTTCCGGGAGGGCATGGAGTTTAACCTTTTTAGCGCGGTTGAGTTGATCGCTCTGGCGCTTCCCCACATGCGGGACCAGAAGTGGGGACGCATAATCAACATCTCGTCCATCTACGGACGTGAGTACGGCGGCTCCATCGACTACATGACCGGCAAAGCGGCCCTCATCGCCTTTTCCAAGCATATGGCGTTGAACCTGATGAAGGAGAACGTGCTGGTCAACTGCATTGCCCCCGGGTCCATCGACTTCCCCGGCAGCACTTGGGACCGGTTCCAGCAGAACAGCACCCCCGAGCAGGTGGCTGATTTCATCGACCGGAACCTACCCGCCGGGAAGTTCGGCTGGCCCGAGCCAATCGGCGACACAGTGGCCTTCCTAGCCTCAGAGAAAGCCAACCTCATCACCGGCACCTGCTTGAACGTAGACGGAGGCCAGTCTAGGTCTTTGTTCTAGGCCGCTCGAGACGTAAAAAAATCCCATCTCCCGGCGCAACCGGAGGGTGAAGATGGGGGCCGGCTTGGTTACTCCCCGCTAATCTCTCCCAAGAACTGACGCCAGGCTAGGACGCATTCTTCGGGGGCCGAGTGCTGCACGTAGCCGCTGGTGCCGGGGATGGCGACCAGGCGGCCGTTGGCCAGTTTCTCGGCGAAGGCCGTGGTGCGGTCCGGGTTGTCTTTGGCGTTCTGTTCTGAAGCCAATATCAGGGCGGGCGTCTTGATCTGGGGCAATATATCTGTCAGGTCCTGAGTTGACAGATAGGCCAGGGTCTCAAGTACCACCCTGGCATGGGTCTGGGACATCTGCTCGATGTACCACCGGTGATGTGCCTCGTCCGATTTCCCGGGCTCCAGCCTCTGGTCGGCAGTCTGCTCCACCCACGCCGCTACGCCCTTTTCGCTGACCAGCTTGTGGGACATTAAGTAGGTGTCGATTCCAACGAACTTGTAAGGTGAGGTACAGGTGGTCAGGGTGTGCAGGCGCTCCGGGTGGTCGTAGGCGAATTGCGTTGCAATCGTCCCGCCGACGGTCTCGCCGATGAGGTGGATCTTTTCCAGTTCCAGTTGGTCCAGTAATTTCAGCATGTCCGTGCCGAAGTTGCTCAGCGACCAATCATATCCCTCTGGTGGGACAGTGGACCGGCCGAAGCCGCGGGCGTCCAGCCGTATCACCCGGTACTGCCTGGACAGAAGCGGTACCCAGGCGTACCAGAGTTTGGTGTTTTTGGAGTTGCCGTGGTGGAGCACGACGGTCTCGGGCTTGCGCCAGGGGTCGGAGAAGTTATCGTCCTCGTAGTACATCTCCAGCGTGTCGTCGATCTTGACAAATGGCATCGTTTTCTCCGATGTGGGCTATTCTTGGCGGTTTAATCGACTAGGGGAATCGCCACGGAGACCCGGACCTTGCCGCCGTAGACCGCTGTCGTGTGGCCTCGGCCGGTCAGGTCGTCGGCCAGCAGCACATCGCCGATGCCGAAAACACGTTTGGTGCCATCGCCGAGGCCGACCTCAACCTGGCCTTCCAGAGTGATCACGTACTGGCGGCGAGGGGCGGTGTGCCAGTCGATGAAGCCGCCCGGCTGGTAGCGCCTGAAGTGGATATTCTCAGCGTTCTCGACTGCCGTCCGTTCCGACTCGGCGACCTTCTCTTAAGGCAGGTCAATCTCTTCAAAATGGGACTCGCCATCGTCTCCGGTGTAGATGCGCACGACTTGCATTGGGCCTCCGTGAAAAAGGAGATTTGGTGACTGGGGCATCATAACTGCAGGCGTGGCGGGGGTCAAACTAACTGTCAGGTTTCAGCGGTCAGCTTTTGGCCGGTGGGGCAGAGGTCTAAGAGGCAGCAGTTTTCGCAACGGGGGGTTAGTTTGGCGCAGGCCTCTTTGGCGTGGCGGTCCCAGAGGGCATGGAACTCGTTGTACAGTGGGGTTTCCGGGGGGATGTTTTTGTGGAAGACAGCCTGGTAGTCGCCGTACTTGGGGCGGGCGGTATCGGGAGTCATCTCCATGCGGTCCATGATGCGGCGGGTGTAAGTGTCGATCACGAACGACGGCTTGTAAGCCGCATAGACCATGATGTCGTCGGCGGTTTCCTCTCCGATTCCGTGGATGGACAGAAGCTCTGCCCGTAGGGGAGCCGTCGGCTTGGCCAGGAACCGGTCCACATCTCCCTGGTAGTTGAATGCAATGTGGGCCGCAAACGCTTTGAGCTTCCTGGCCTTGGCGTTGAAGTAGCCGGACGAACGCACCAGTTCCGCCAGCTCTGGCTCAGGAAGTTGGTGCACGGCTTCCAGGGACCAGCAGCCAGCGGTCCGCATGTTGCCCAGGGCCATCTCCACGTTGGTCCACGCCGCCGATTGGGTCAGGATGGCCCCGGCTATCACCTCAAACGGTCCGTCCCCGGGCCACCAATGTTGGGGGCCATAAGCCGCATAAAAGCGGCCATAGACCTCCATAAGCCGGGCGGCCATAGATGATGGTTCAGGCATCGCCCAGTACCTCGGCATAAGGCCGGATGGGCAGGCTTTGGTCTAGCCGGATCAACTGTTCGGTTACCTGGCAATTGTAGGCGTAGGCCTCAACACCCGCTGCCACTGCGGACCGAAGCGCGTCGGCCAAGTTGGGGTCGGATGGGTCGCTGGTGGCGAACTGGCTAGCGTCGGGTCTTTGTATCACAAAGACCACCGCAGCCCGGTGGCCGGCCTCAAGCACGGCCTCCAAGGTGCGCAGGTGCTTGGCCCCACGGGCGGTCGGGGCGTCTGGAAACAGACCCACTCCCTTCTCCACCAGGGTGACCGACTTGGCTTCGATGTAGCACCGGCCGCCAGGGCCCTCTAGCATCAGGTCCAGCCGGCTATCGCCAAAGGTCACTTCCCGCCGGATCTCAAGGTAGCCGGCAAACTGTTGCAGATGGCCGTTGGCCACGGCCTCGGCAACTAGCGCGTTGGGCATCCGGGCGTCCGCAGAGGCCAGCGCCGAGCCCATATCGACTAACACCAGGTCGAATTTGGTCTTTCGATGTTCGCCAGTGACCGGGCGGACCAAAACCCGCGAGCCGGGGACAAACAGTTCTTTCATGCGGCCCGAATTGGCTACATGAACGCCTACTTCCCGCTCGTTTACCTCGACACGGGCCAGGAAGCGGTTTACCCGCTCCAGAAAGATGCCTTCTTCAAGGTCGCCGCCCAAGTTCAAAATATACCTCCGGTTCTCAGCCAAGCTATGGTAACAACCGGATTTGACCCCTAGCAACATGGAGGCTTATTCCATGACCTGCACTGGCAGGGTTAGCCTCAACACTGTCATTCCGAGGCTCAAGCCGAGCAATCTCATTGTCGCTGGAACAGCACAACAGATAGCAATGGGACCCTTCGTTTCACTCCGGGTGACAGAAGGGTAGTGGCTCTTGGGCAGGAAACCAGGTGCGGTGGTCGCTTTAAAGAGCAGACCCGTACAGGGGTTCCACGCGTGGGTTCGTGTATACTTTTCACACTTGGTGCGCCAGTGGGAAGGGAGAACGATGAGCGGCTTTGCCCAACGGTTGGAAAAGGCATCCATGGCAACCAAAAGCCTGGTCTGCGTGGGGTTGGATCCCGACCCGGCCAGAATGCCGGTCCCCGACGTTTTCGAGTTCAACAGAGCCATCGTGGACGCCACTGCCGCACTGGTCTGCTCTTACAAACCCAACCTTGCTTTCTATGAAGCGATGGGCATCCCCGGTCTTGAGGCCCTTCAGAAGACCATCGCCCACATCCGGAGCGCGGCCCCAACTGCGATCATCATAGGCGACGCCAAACGGGGGGACATCGGCCCATCGGCCCAAGCCTACGCCAAGGCCATGTTCCAGGTATGGGGATTCGACGCCATCACCATCAACGCCTGGGGTGGCCAGGATACCGTTACGCCCTTCCTGGAGGACGAGTCCAAAGGGGTGTTCGTCTGGTGCCGCGGATCTAACCCCGGCTCGGCCGATTTCCAGGACGTTCAAGTTGGGGTTGAAGATGAGAGTTCTGTCCCTCTCTACCGGAAGATGGCGCTGGACTGCCAAGAATGGAACACCAATGGAAACCTGGGCCTGGTTGTGGGCGCCACGGTGCCACGCCAATTGCAGGATGTCAGGGCTACTTGCCCGGCCATGCCTTTTCTGATTCCAGGAGTTGGCGCTCAGGGCGGTGACTTGGAAGCGGCCGTGCGGCAGGGCGCCGACAGCCGTGGCCGGGCCGCATTGATCAATTCGTCGCGGGGGGTCATCTACGCTTCCACCGGGGCCGATTTCGCCCAAGCGGCAGCTCGGGAAGCAGACAAACTCAGGTCGAGCATCAACCAAGTGTTAGAGGCCGACGGGAAGGGATGGTCCTAGAACTAAAGATCGGCGACGTGCTACAGATGAAGAAACCTCACCCCTGCGGTGGGTCTCTTTGGACTGTCAACAGATTGGGCGCCGATATAGGGATCAGCTGCCAGGAATGCGGAAGGTACGTGCTGCTGGCCAGGTCGCAGCTGGCGCGGCGGCTGAAGCAGGTTATGCCGCCAGACGAACTACATCAAGAGGGGCAAAGTCCATAAGGGGTTAGTCGTCTTTGGAGTCGACTTCGGCCAGACCGGAACCCACTCCGTTCTCTTCTTCCCACGACCACAGCTCGGCATGGAAGCCCGTGATCTGGTCTGACATCATATCGATGAAGTTGCGGACTGCCTGTCCGGCGAACTTGCCCTTAAGGGTGCAGACACCGATCACTGAACTGGGGAATAGATGGTCTAGGCGGGCCACGCCGAACCGGTGGTGGTCGTCAGAGTGCAGCGTAAAGTCGCTTCCGACTCCGATTCCCATGCCAATCTCAACGTAGCGTTTCATTGACTCGGTGTCGTCTAGGGCCAGCACCACATCGGGGTTCAGCCCTCGGTTCTTGAATGCCTGCTCCACCCGTTGGCGCAACTGGCTTTCCGGGGCCGGCAGGATCAGCGGGAAAGCTCCGATGTCTTCAAGTCCGAGCCGTCCGCTACTCAACAATTCGTGTCCCGGCGGGGTCATTAGAACTGTGTTGTACTTAAACAGTTCTTTGAACTCCAACGTCGTATCGTCATCCGGGGGAGAAGAACAAAAGGCCAGGTCGATCTCGCCGGAGCGGACCAATTGAATCAGAGGGTTATAGGAGCGCGCCAGCAACCGGATGCGGACATCGGGGTAATCTTCGCGGAACTTCTGAATGCCAGCCGGCAGATGATGGGTGACCAGGTCGGGATAGGCCCCGACCACGAAAGAACCGCGTCTTTCGGCGTAATCCATCTGGGTCTTAAGTAAGTCAACCGATGTTACAACCGGGGTCACCAGTTCCAAAAGGGTAAGTCCCTCGGATGTCAGTTGAATTGGACGTTTGATGCGGTCGAAGAGGGTGATGCCGAACTCATCTTCCAGCTTTCTCAGGTGGGTTGTCACGGTCGGCTGTCCAAGCTCAAGAGTCCGGGCTGCTTTGGAGACGCTGCGCACTCGCGCAACATGGTAAAAGCTAATGAGTTCCCGAAGTTCCATTGATCCCCCTTTGAGCACCACCGATCGTTCAATATAATATATCATATACTATCCCTTGACAAAATAAGGCGACGATTTGAAAATGGCTCTGCCCATCGGTCTGTATTCGGGTATTACCGCGTCTGATGATGTTACTGACCGCTGGTCTATTCTGGGTTATGATTCAGTCTGGAAATGAGCATAAAACCCTCGTATATTCTGGCTAGAGAATGGTATGTCCTACGTTATAACCGAGCCCTGCGTCGGGATTAAAGACGCCTCTTGCGTGGAGGTCTGCCCCGTCGACTGCATCTCGACCACCGAAAGTGAAGAGATGTATTACATAGACCCAGCTACCTGCATCGATTGCTCCTACTGCGTATCGGTGTGTCCGGTGAACGCTATCTTCGACGAGTTCAACATACCGTCAGAGTGGCGCACCTACATCGCCAGGAACCGGAACTTCTTCAAGTAGCCTCTTCCTCGTTTCTTGGCTCCGGCTTTCGCCTACCCTTGTCCCTTCTCCCCGCCTTACCCCGTAAGTCATCCGGACTCCTTCGCCGTGATTGGACCCCAACCATTCCGCTGTCACCCCGAGCGAAGCGAGGGGTCTCGTTGCTCCCGGCCTTGGTGGCATTCCTGGCAACGAGGTTCCTCGGCTGACGCCTCGGAATGACGATTGTGGGTAAGGCCTCTCCCCGTATAGCCACGTCCCCTATCCGGTCGTATACTAGCCACCACTAATAAACCGCGGAGGTTCCCACCCATGACCCTGTTCCTCAAAGATGAAGATGTGGCCCAATGCGTAACCATGGACGCTATGCTCGAGACCATAGAATCCATGCAGCGTCAATACGGCGACGGCCAGGCCCATAACATGACCCGCCGCAAGATCATCGCCGAGAGCGGGATGCTGTCTGTCATGGGCGGCGGACTCTTCCAGCAAGGGCTCTTGGGCGTTAAGACCTACACGGTGGTCAAGGGCGCGTATTCCTTTCAGATCAGCCTCTACGACGCCAACACCGGCGAACTACTC
This sequence comes from Dehalococcoidia bacterium UBA2158, assembly GCA_002328185.1. Lineage (GTDB taxonomy): Bacteria > Chloroflexota > Dehalococcoidia > Lucifugimonadales > UBA3495 > UBA9611. The sequence goes on along the minus strand of DCWQ01000061.1, from coordinate 94,764 downwards.
CTTTACACTCAGGCCAATCGGCTGGGCCAACTGCGCACCGGCGCGACCACGGGCGTGGCGGTGAAACATCTGGCCAATCCCGCCGAGGCCACAGTAGCGATCATCGGCACCGGAGGACAGGCACCAACTCAATTGGAGGCGGTGTCAAAGGTCCGCGGCATCAAGAAGGTCAAAGCCTTCAGCCGCACCCAGGAGCGGAGGGAGGATTTCGCTCGCAGGATGACCGACGCCATGGGCGTAGAGGTCACCGCTGCAAACACCAACGAAGATGCCGTGCGGGACTGCGACATAGTGCTCTGCATCGCCGCCACCATGGAGCCGGTTGTCGAGGGGGCTTGGCTCAAGGACGGCAGCACCCTGATCGGGGCAGGACCCACCACTTGGCGCGCCCGGGAGGTGGATGAGGCCACCTTCAAACGGGCCGGCAAGCTTTTCGTGGACTCGACGGAACAAGCAGCCATCGAGGCCGGCGACATCTGCAGCGCGGTGGACAAGGGTATCATTCAGTGGAGCAAGGTGCATGAACTCAGGCACGTTGTATCAGGAGCAGTAACCGGCCGGGACAGCGAAGGCCAAGTGGTATACGCCAAGATTATGGGGACCGGGGTGGCCGACGTGGCCGCCGCAAAACTGGCCTACGATTCGGCCAAAGCCCAAGGTTTTGGAACGGAGATGGACTGGTAGGGCCGCTAATCGGCCTTTAGGTATTCGCCGATGGTCGCGATGTCGTAGGCCGCTGGCTCGATGGACAGGCTCTCGGCCGCGGCCCGGGCGGTGTCTATAGATGTGAAGCAGGGGATGTGCTTCTCCACCGCAGCCCTGCGGATATAGAAACCGTCCCGCATGACCTCCGGCGAACCCGAGATGGTGTTGACCACCGCGCTCACGCTGCCGTCTTCGATCACGTCAACCACGTTGGGGTGGCCTTCGCTGAGTCTCTTGGTGGTCATGCTCACCGGCAGACCCATGGCCGAGATCATCGAGGCCGTCCCCTCGGTGGCATACAATAGGCATCCCGCCTTGTGAAGGTCTCGAACCAGAGACACGGCCTCCGCCTTGTGCTGGTCGGCGATGCTGAGCAGCACACCCGTGCCCGATTTCAAGTCTAGGTTGGCCGCCGTCAGCGCCTTAGTGAGGGCCATCTGGAAGTCCCGGTCGACGCCCATGACCTCGCCGGTGGATTTCATCTCAGGGCCAAGATGCCAGTCCACTCCCACCAACTTGGCCATGGAGAACACCGGTGCCTTCACGCCCACAAGGTCTTGCGACGGCCATAGACCCCCGGCGTATCCCTGGTCCTTCAGGGTCTCTCCCAGCATCACGTTGGTGGCCAGCTTCGCCACCGGCACCCCTGTCAGCTTCGATATGAAGGGGATGGTCCGGCTGCCTCTGGGGTTGACCTCGATTATGTAAACCGTGGTGAGTTCAGTGTTGTCTTGAGGAGAATTGGGGCTGCGGTAGGCGGCGCCCCCGTGGATGACGAACTGGACGTTCATCAGTCCTCTCACCCCTAGGGCCAAGCCGATGCGGGTAGTGTAGTCAACGATGGTATCAACTTCGCGGGGAGTGAGGTTCAGGCCGGGGTAGATGGCCATGGAGTCGCCGCTATGGACGCCGGCTCGTTCTATGTGCTCCATGATGCCGGGAATCAGCACCTGTTCGCCGTCGCAGACGGCATCGACCTCGCACTCTTTGCCCTCTAGGTACCGGTCGATCAGCACTGGCTTGTTGGGGGACATCTCCACCGCCGCGGTCAGGTAGTGGATCAACTCGGTGGCGTTCTGCACGATCTCCATGGCCCGCCCACCAAGAACGTAGCTGGGCCGGACCACGGCCGGATACCCGATGTTCTGGGCTACTTGCAGGGCTTCTTCAACCGAGGTCACGGCTGCGCCCGGTGGCTGGGGGATACCCAAGCGAGAGAGGAAATCTTCGAACTTATGCCGGTCTGACGCTATGTCGATGGCCTCGGCGCTGGAGCCGAGGATGGGCAGGCCGGCCATGGACAGAGATTGCGAGAGGTTGATGGCCGTTTGGCCGCCGAACTGGACCACCGAGGGCGGAGCCTCGTCGTCGATCTCTTCGTTCTCCAAGATGTTCCGCACTGATTCCTCGTCCAGGGGCTCGAAGTACAGCCGGTCGCTGGCGTCGAAGTCGGTGGATACGGTCTCCGGGTTGGAGTTGATCATGATGCTGCGTACTCCGGCCTCGGAGAGTGCCCAGGACGCATGGACGCTGCAGTAGTCAAATTCGATACCCTGGCCGATGCGGATGGGACCGCTGCCGATGACCACCGCTCTCTTACCTTCCAGTGGCGTCGCTTCATTCTCTTGGTCGTAGGTGCTGTAGTAATACGGAGTGACGGCCTCGAATTCAGCGGCACAGGTGTCCACGGTCTTGTACACCGGCCTCAGGCCCCACTCGTGGCGCTGGTTCCGCACCTGCTCCGGCAGCATATCGGCCAGAGTGCCCACCTGGCTATCGGAAAAGCCCATGCGTTTCGCGGACTTGAGCAGGCTGGGGGTGAGCTCTTCGCCCAGCAGGCGGCGCTCCATCTTCACGATGCGTTCCAGCGCGTTTATGAACCATGGTTCGATGTAGGTGTGCTCAACCAGCTCGTCGACCGTGGCGCTCTGCCGTAGGGCCGACATCAGCCCCCAAAGCCGCTCGTCGTTGGGTCCCAAGGGTAGATCTTCCAAAGATAGTTTCCCAGGTGTCCGCCAGGACGGGTCCTCCCAGAGCAGAGTGCGGCCGCTGAGTTCCAGCGCGCGGGCGCCCTTCTGCAGGGCAGCCTCGAAGGACCGCTCGATGACCATGACCTCGCCGGTGGCCTTCATCTGGGTGGTGGTGCGCCGGTCGCCGTGAGGGAATTTATCGAAGGGCCACCGAGGTATCTTCAGCACACAGTAATCCAGGGCCGGTTCGAAGGCAGCCGTGGTCTGTTTGGTGACCGCGTTTTCGATCTCGTCCAGTTTCTTGCCCACTGCTATCTTGGCGGCGACCCTGGCGATCGGGTAGCCGGTTGCCTTGCTGGCCAGTGCCGAGCTCCGGCTAACCCTGGGGTTGACCTCGATCACGTAATAGGGCGATTCAGGCTTCCATTCTTGACCCAGGGCCTCGGAGACCCGGGAATGGGGTTGCAGGGCAAATTGGACGTTGCACCCGCCCTCGATGCCCAGCCCGCGGATGATTTTGATGCTGGCCGTACGAAGCATCTGGTATTCCGGGTCGCTGAGGGTCTGGCTGGGGGCCACTACGATGCTATCTCCGGTATGGACACCCATGGGGTCCATGTTTTCCATGTTGCAGATGGTGATGCAATTGTCGGCGCTGTCCCGCATCACCTCGTACTCGATCTCTTTCCAGCCGACCAGCGAGCGCTCCAGTAGCACCTGGGAGATGGGGCTGGCCGCTAGGCCGGTGCGGGCGAAGGTCTCGAACTCTTGTTCGGTGTTGGCGATTCCACCGCCGCTGCCGCCCAGAGTGTAGGCGGGCCGGACCACCAGAGGCAGGCCCATCCGCTCGGCGGCGGCCCAGGCCTCGTCCATGGTGTTGACGCTTATGTTCTCGGGCTCGGGCTCATCTATCTCGTGGAGAAAGCTGCGGAAGAAATCGCGGTCCTCAGAGCGACGGATGGTCTCTAGGGGAGTTCCCAAAAGACCGACGTCGTACTTTTCCAAGATACCGGCATCGGCCAGGGCCACGGCCAGGTTGAGGCCGGTCTGGCCGCCGAGGGTGGGCAGAATGCCATCGGGCCGCTCCCTTTTGATGATCCTTTCCAGAACCTCTACGGTAAGCGGCTCGATATATACGCGGTCTGCGATGCCCTGGTCGGTCATGATGGTCGCTGGATTGGAGTTGACCAGGACGGTTGTAACGCCCTCCTCCCGGAGGGATTTGCAAGCCTGAGTGCCTGCGTAATCGAATTCTGCGGCCTGCCCAATAACAATGGGGCCGGAACCGATCACGAGCACCTTTTTTGGCTTGTCGGGTATGTTAGCCACCCTTTCCGCAGTGCTCTGCGGCCACAGCCCCATATTGAAGTCTGAGTTAATCTACTACCGATATTATACCCAGCCATGCCTTTTGGCTATATGCCATCCGGGATGGGCGGAAATCACTGGGAATTAACCGATAGGCAGCGCTCCTGGCAGTTCTATGAGTTGCCGAGAAGCCAACGAATTCAGCAGTTGAGAGACGTACGAGCCGAAGAGTTTGCCGTCCCAATCGGCGGCATCCTCTCCATGAACCGTCTGTTGGATCCGAGGTGGAACTCTGAGGTTCACCATCCCGTCGCCTTCTGGTTTGATCTCGATACGTCCCAAGGGAAACAGGGGTTGTCCTTCCATATTGGGGTCCATGGCGTCTATCACCAGGTCCCAATGTTGCCCTAGAGTCCCTTTGCCTGATCTAACTTTGTAAACGTACTCACCACATGAATATTGGGCCGTTTCCTCATCTAGTAAAGAGGCAACTTTCTCAAAATCCACCGCCACCGCCACATCCACACCCCCCTCCAGCAAAAACATGGCGAATGAAGACATAAATAATCCTCCAAAAATAACACGCCTGTTGGGGTCGGAATCGTAGTTGGGCTTTTTAGATTGCCCTATTTGCAGATCGCCGTTGGGTCAATGGCATCCTCCGAAAACAATTCGGGCTTCCGGGCCTGAACTAGAGAGACATTAAACGCTAAAATCTTCGAGTATTTCGATGAACTGGTCGAAGAGATATTCGTTGTCCCTCGGCCCAGGTGAAGCCTCAGAGTGATATTGTATGGTAAAGAGGGGGAGCGATTTATGGCGAAATCCTTCCACAGTTTGGTCATTTAAGTTGATATGTGAGACTTCCAAGCCTGACGGTAATTTGTTGGGACTCACAGCGTAACCATGGTTCTGAGATGTTATGTAAACGCGGCCGCTGGCCAGGTCTTTCACCGGGTGGTTCCCGCCCCGGTGGCCGAATTTCAGCTTGAAGGTTTCAGCGCCCAAAGCACGGGCGATGATCTGATGACCCAGACAGATCCCCATGACCGGAACACGGCCCAATACTTTTCGAGTGTTATCCACCACGTAGTCTAGCAGCTTGGGGTCGCCGGGTCCGGGAGAGAATAGTATCCCGGACGGCTTCATGGCCAACATTTCCTCGGCTGGAGTGGCCGCCGGCACCACCGTCACCCGACAGCCCCGCCGGCGCAGTTGCTGCAGGATGCTGTACTTCAGGCCGCAGTCGGTGACCAGTATCCGGTGCTTGGCGTCTTCTTCCCCGTTATCCCAGTCATATTCTTCGCTGGTCGTGACTGTGGCAACGTAGTCCCGGTCATGGTAGGCTGGCGAGTCCTCCAGCCTCCTTAACGCCGCATCAGGGCCGCCATTGGTGATGATGCCCAGCATCACGCCTTGGGAGCGGAGCCGCCGTGTTACCGCTCTGGTGTCGATCTCTGCGATCCCTGGGATGCCCTGGCTGGCCAGGAACTCGTGCAGGGTCCGTTCGCTGCGCCCGTGACTGGGCAGGTCACAATTCTCTCGGACGATCAGCCCGCCCACCTGTATACGGGAGGACTCGTGGTCCTGGGGATTGATGCCGTAGTTGCCGACCAGGGGATAGGTCAAAGTCACCAGTTGCCCGGCGTAAGACGGGTCGGTCAAGACCTCCTGATAACCGGTCATGCTGGTGTTGAACACCACTTCGCCGAGGCCTTCCGCCTCGGCGCCGAACCCGACACCCTGGTGTACGGAGCCGTCTTTTAAAACCAGATAGGCTGGCCCTTGCAATCTATCGCACCCTTCCATTTGTTAGATTTCGTTAGCTATTTTCTAACGCCTAGACCTTGGCCCTAAACTCTTCGATCTTGAGTTTCGGCGCTTGGTAGACCATGCGTCCCGAGGCGAATGTAGCCATTACCCGGCCTTTTAGAGTTGTGCCCTCCAGGGGCGTGTTCTTGCCCTTGGACTCGAATTTGGAGGTGTCCACCGTCCATTCCTGTTCCGGGTCGAAGAGGACCAGGTCGGCGGCGGTACCGGGCTGCAGCGACGCCAGGTCGGAGTAGCTCTCGCCCAATACCCTGGCCGGCCCGGTGGTTAGTCGGTCGACCATGGCGCCCATGCTCAGTTTCTTGGTATGTACTAACTGCAGTAGCGACCCCAACGCGGTCTCCAAAACGCTGATGCCGAAGGCGGCTTCCTGGTAGGTCACCTGCTTGCTGGTCAAATCGTGAGGGGCGTGGTCGGTGGCGATACAGTCGATTACGCCTTCGGCGAGGGCCGATACAAGAATGTCGACATCCCTCTGGGAGCGTAGCGGCGGGTAGACCTTGGTGCTCGTGTCGTAGGCCAGACCGCCGGCCGCCGCAGCGGGCTCGCCCTTGCGGCCCAGTACCCATTGGTCGGTGGTGGTCAGGTGGTGGGGACAGACCTCGGCGGTCACCGAAAGCCCCCGTTCTTTGGCGTCGCGGACCAGAGGCACGCTGCCGCCGGTGCTGAGGTGAGCCACGTGGAGCCTTCCGCCAGTCGCCTCGGCCAGGGCGATATCCCTGGCGATCATGGCTTCTTCCGCCGCCGCTGGGATACCGTCCAAGCCCAAGTGGGTCGCCACCGGACCTTCAGCCATGACCCCGTTGCAAGACAACGATTTGTCCTGGCAGTGGTTGCTGATCGGCAAGCCCAGGTCCAGGCTGTAGATCAGGGCCAGGCGCATCAGATTGGCGTCGTACACCGGGTCGCCGTCATCGCTGAAAGCCACCACACCGGCGCTGGCCAGTTCTTCCATCTCCGCCAGTTCGTGACCCTTGCGCTCCTTGGTGACACAGCCGATCGGCAGTATGCGGACCAAAGAATCCTGGCGGGCTTTCTGCTGGATGAATTCGACCACCGCGGCGTTGTCGATGGGAGGGTCGGTGTTGGGCATGGCGCAGAGGGTGGTAAACCCGCCCTTGGCCGCGGCCTTGGAGCCGGCGGCGATGGTCTCTTTATACTCGAAGCCCGGTTCCCGAAGATGGCAGTGCAGGTCGATGAACCCAGGGCTGGCCACCAAGCCGGTGCCGTCAATGACCTTGCAGCCGTCGGGGATGCGGTCAACCCCAAGCCTACCGGCGGCGGCGATCTCCCGATTACCAAGCAAGATGTCGCCTACCCGGTCCAACTGCCGGCTGGGATCGATTATCCTGGCATGGCGAATCACTACGTTTTCCGTTTCCACACACCTCTCCCGCGTGCTGAATTACGATTGAACCCTGGGATTCTTACTCTAGACTTCCTGGCCGGATCCGATGGTCAATCGGTAAAGCAGCGCCATACGCACGGCGACTCCGTTGGTCACCTGGTCTTCGATCACTGAATTCCCTCCGTGGGCGATGCTATTGCTGATCTCGATGCCTTCGTTCATGGGGCCAGGGTGCATGACCATGACTCCTGGCTTGGCTTTCTCCAGGCGGTCCTCGTTGACCTGCCAGCGGCGAATGTACTCCCGCAGGCTGGGGAGGTACCCGGCGTGCTGCCGTTCTTGTTGCAGACGCAAGGCCATGACCACGTCGGCCCCTTCGATGGCCTGGTCCAAGTCGGTGTCGACCTCGACCAGGGAGGCGAAGGACGACCGGGCGAGGTCGCCGCTAGTGCGCATCAGGTCGGTCGGCATCAGGGTGGCGGGGCCGGACAGGACCACTTTGGCCCCCATCTTGGCGAACCCCCAGATGTCCGAGTGGGCTACCCGGCTATGGAGCATGTCGCCTACGATGACCACCTTCATACCCTCTAGGCTGCCCAGTTTGTCCTGGACGGTGTACAGGTCCAACAAGGCCTGGGTTGGGTGGGCGTGTAGGCCGTCTCCGGCGTTGATGATGCTGACCTTATCCAGGTGCTGGGCCAGCAGGTGGGGCGCTCCGGAATGGGGGTGGCGTATGACGATGGTGTCCACGCCCATGGCCTGGATGGTCAGGCCGGTGTTCAAAAGTGATTCGCCTTTCTCTGTACTGCTGCCGGAAGCCGACATATTGATCACGTCGGCACTCAGTACTTTCCCCGCTTCCTCGAAGGAAACCCGAGTGCGGGTGCTGGCCTCGTAGAACAGGGTCACAACGACCTTGCCGCGTAGAGCCGGCACTTTCTTGATGTCCCGCCTCAGCACCTCTTTCATGCTGCGGGCGGACTCCAGGATGGCGGAGATCTCCTCTTGAGAGAAGTCGTCCAGATCTAGGACATGCTTCCGAGGCGCGGGTTCAGGGCCCTGAACCCCGCCTATCTCGGGTGTTTCGATCGTTCTAGAAAGGCTCATAGCGACAATTCCTAAGCCTGTTGTTCTTCGGTCGATTCTTGAAATTCATCAATCAGGTCTTCAAATACCAGGGCGACTTCGTCCGCGCCGTCGGTTTCCATCAGGCGGACCTTCACCCGCTCTTCCAGGGCCGTCGGCAGGTTCTGGCCAATGTAATCGGCCCGGATGGGCAGCTCGCGGTGGCCCCGGTCCAGCAGGATGGCCAACTGGATTTGCTCGGGGCGGCCAAAGTCCACCAGAGCGTCCATGGCGGCGCGGATGGTCCGGCCGGTGTAGAGAACGTCATCCACCAGCACCACGCGCTTGCCCTGGATACCCATTGGGATGTCCGTGGGCATGACCTTGGTCTGAGTCTGGTCGCGGACCCGGAGATCGTCCCGGTAGAAGCTGACATCCAGTGTCGCTACCGGCACGTCGATACCCTCGAACTCCGCCAGGTTTGCGGCGATACGCCCGGCAATATGGACCCCTCTGGTGTGAATGCCCACGATAATAAGGTCTTCCGCGCCCCGGTTGTGTTCAAGGATCTCGTGAGCCACCCTGGCCAGGGCCCGGCGCACGTCCTCCTGGTTCATTATCTGTCGTTCTTGCATTCGCTTACCCGGCCTTTAGCAGGCAATAAAAAACCCTTACCATCGGCTGGCAAGGGCGTGAGCAATCACACAAAGGGTGCACTGACGCACTCTGTGGAGATTTGGGGCGCTCTACTTTGCCAGCCTCACCGGACCGTCTTAAAAGTGTGGCCGGGTCTGATTCAGACCGGCCGCACGACCCTTGGTTATTTGATTGTTCACTTATCTTAACAGAGCCAATCTCTCTGCGGAAGGAGGGAAAGGTATTTTTGTTCTAACTGGCTCTGCCTAAGCTGAAACTCGTTTGCGGCGGTTGGTTACGTAGTCTACTAGGAGGTACTCGCCCAGGTTGGCGGCGCTGCTGTAAAAGGCGCGACCGCTGTTGATGCGGGTCATGCGTTCCACAAAGTTGACCAACTGGTAGTTGTTCTCCAGCATGAAGGTGTTGATCAGGATGTCTTCTTGGGTGCACTTTCGCACTTCTTTCAGGGTCTCAAGCTCGGTGCGGTGGCTGGGCGGATAGGCGAAGAAGGCCCGGTCGCCTTCCAGGTGGGCGGTTGGTTCGCCGTCGGTCACCACCAATATCTGGCGGGTGCCACCCTTCTCTTTGGACAGCAACTTCCGTGACAGCATCAGTGCGTGATGCAGGTTCGTTCCCGACACCCAGGCGTTCCAGGTGCATTTGGCCAGCTCTTCCTCCTTGATCTCCCGGGCGTAGTCGGAGAACCCCACGACATGGAGGCTGTCCCTGGGGTATTGGCTGCGCATGAGCGCCATCAGGGCCAGGGTGACCTTCTTCGCCGCTTGCCAGTTGTTGAACAGACCCATGGACCGGCTCTGGTCCAACAGAAGGACGGTTGAGGAACGAGTCATGTGCTCATTCCGGAATACCTCAAAGTCCTCTGGGCTAAGCTTCACCGGCACCTGGGGTCCGCCCCGAAGCACGGCGTTTTTGACCGTGGCTTGTAGGTCAACCTGGAATGGGTCGCCGAATTCATATGGCTTCGTCTCGCCAAGTAGGTCGCCGTTGGCGCCGCGGGCGTCCATCTGATGGTTGCCCATGCGGTCTTTCTTCAGGTGGGTGAAGACCTCTTTTAGCGCCTTCTGACCGATGCGGCGGATGCCACGGGCGGTGAGGTCCATCTTGGTGTCGTTGGTCACGTATCCCGACTCTTGGAGCAGCTTCCGCAGACGGTCCAGTTCGTCGTAGACTTTTCGGGCCTCGTCTCCCAGCAGTTTGGCCAGCTTGTCGGGGTCGATATCGTCCAGGTTCCCGGTGCGCACGGCGTCTTGCAGGGACTGTTCCAGTTGGTCCAGTTCCTGTAGGCCGCGCATCATCTCCATGGCCTGCTCCATCGTCATGCTGTCGTCCCCTAAGAAGGGGTACTGACGGCGGAGGTCGTCCATGGGCATAAGTTGTTCCATCAGGGAGGCGAACTGGGCCATGGCCTGCTGGGTCTCGGGGTCCAGCGCCTGAGCCAGGGCGTCTTCCATCTCGCGGCGGGCTTCCGGGGACATGCTATCGAGCATGGATTGCATCTGAGCTAGCTGCTGCTGCAACTGCTCCATCAGCTCTTCGAAACTCTCGGGCGGGTTATCGCCGAAATTCTGGCCGAAATTCTGCATGAAGCCATCGAAGTCCGGTTCTTGACCAGCCAGCTTGTCCTTGATCATCTGGTTGATCGCCTGCATCAACTCGCGAGAGGCGGCCATGTCGTCTTCAGACATGCCCTGGACCTGGTCCATCATCTGCTGGCCCATGTTCTGGGCCATCTGGCTCTTCAGTTGGTCCAGCAAGTCTTGGAACTTCTGCTGGGCCTCGGGGTCCATGAAGTCGTACTCCAGCAATTCCTTGATCTGGCCAGCGGGGCTTTCGGGCAGAGCATCCAGCTTCTCTTGGTTGTTGTCGGCGCGCTTCTTCAGCAGATCCAATAAGCTTTCTTGCTGGGACTTGTCATCGCTTTCATCGTTTTCGACCTGCTCTGAGGCCTCGTCCAACCGGCGATTGATGCCTTGCCGCTCGGTCTTGACGATGTCTCCCAGACGTTCCTTGAGGTCGTCGACCACCGAGTCCATGTTGTGTTGTTGTAGTTGTTCGCGGCGCTGGTTCTTGAGCTGCTCCATCAGTTCCCGCAGGCCCGGCATCTGCTGTCCGTCGCGGTCCTGCATCCCCTGACGCATCATGTCCCGCAGCGCCTGCAAGACATCGCCATGGTTGAGGATGTCGTCGGAGAGGAGGTCCATCAACTGGTCGGCGTCAAATTCGAAGATCCGTTGACTGCCGTCCCATTGGGAGTACCGGTATGTGCGGTAGAGCATCGCGCTTTCCTTAGTTGTCAGGCCCGTTCACGACCAAAATATCAGGCTCATGATACCTGTGAGTTTCCGGCAATAGCAAGGTTGAACGGCGTGTCTAAACGACCTTTGCGCCCAGGATGTCTGTCAGATGGGAAAGCGCCCACTCATGGGCGTCGTGTCTGAAGCTGGCCACACAGTCTGCTGGGACTTGCACGGGGTAGTCCCGGTTGCGGGCGTCGGAGGCGGTGTGCAGGACGCAGATGTCGGTGCAAACGCCGCAGATTATTATCTTCTCTGGATTCATGGCAGCCAACCTGCCTTCTAAGGATGTGTTGAAGAAGCCGCTGTACCGGTTTTTGGGTATGACGTTGTCACCAGTCGCAAACTCAGACAACTCCGGTATCACGTCAGGTTCCGAAGTGCCCTTCACGCAGTGGACTGGGAACACCTGAAACTCTAGGTCGTTGGGGTCATGGTGGTCCGATATGAAGAGGATGTTGGAGCCGGCCGCCCGCTCCCGCTCCAGCAGGCCGTGGACCCTGGGTATGATCTCCCGCGACTCGTCGCCGCAGTAGAGATTATGGCCCGGTTCCAGGAACCCTCTAACCATGTCTATAACTAGCACTACGTTTGGCATGTCTCTGCCTCTCTTTATGGCTTGCGCAGCGGCTCAACTTCTGTCGCCGACTCCAACACTATAAAGCTACCGAACATAGAACAGCATCAGAGCCAGGAATTGGATGGGTTGGAATTTTATGATGTAGACCAGGGGCAATGCGCCGAGGAACCAGAACAGCATCAACCTGGGGTCGTTCACGTCGACGTTGTAGACCTGGCCCGCCAGGTGCACCCCGGCGCCGTAGATGATGCAAGCCAAAAACACCATGGCCGAGCCGACACGCCGGTAATCACGGTGGTAGCGCAGATAGTAGCCAAGTCCGTGGGCGCAAACGATGGCGGCAAGGATGATCACCAGTTTCGGCCACCGGTTGATACCGTCCTCGTTGGCCGCGAAGAACAAGATGACGCCCAGTCCAACCAGCGCAGCCCGATGATGGACAAACCAGAGACCAGTCGTCCCTGGGCGCGGGCTAATTTGGGGGCTAGCTCTGCCGGGGAATGACGGGCGCGGACGGCCTGGCTTTGCTCGGCCGTTATGATGCCATCGACCTCCCAGCGGGACAATTCCCTAGGCAGCTTTTCCAAAAATTGCTCGCCGTCTGGACCGGTATTTGAACTGCTCCGTGCCATATCTCTATCTTAGAGACGTAAGTCACCGAGTAAAAGTTCTCATCGTACTGAAGTAGTCAGAAGTTGAGGTACTCGGAGCGAGTACTATACGCATACGGTGGGCTGGGCGAACTGGGCGTCCTCAGCCAGCATGCTGGAGAGACCCATGGCCTCGAAGCAAGCCTCCAGGCTGACCATGCTGTCCATCAGGTGGGCGGTGGTACCGGTCTCTTTCAACTGGGCCATGACCTGCCCAACGATATGGGTCACTGACAGCAGGGCGCTGGCCGGATAGATCACGATCTTGAACCCAAGTCTCTCCAACTCTGAGGCCGGCAGTAACGGAGACTTTCCTGATTCCACGAAGTTAAACAGCAGGGGAATATCGAGATTCTTGGCGGCGCGCTCCACCTCTTCCGGAGTGCGGAGGGCCTCGACGAACAACGCGTCGGCCCCGGCCTTAACGTATTCGTCGCAGCGGTGCATGGCGTCGTCCCACCCGGTAACAGCGATGGAGTCGGTGCGCACGATGATGGTGAAGTCGTCGTCGGTGCGGGCGTCCACCGCGGCCCGTATCTTCTGGACCATGTCCTCAGTAGAAATGACCTTCTTGTCGTCCAGATGGCCGCAGCGCTTAGGCGACTCCTGGTCTTCTATATGGATGGCGGCAACACCGGCCCGCTCGTACTGCCTAACGGTCCTTCGCACGTTCAACACACCACCGTAGCCGGTGTCGGCATCGGCGATCAGCGGTACGTCCAATATCTCGGTGATGGTGGCGGCATTTTGGACCATCTCGGTCATGGAGGCCAATGCCAAGTCTGGGTACCCAAGTTGCGCCACGGAAGTCCCGGCCCCGGTCATGTATACCGCGGGAAAGCCGGCCTGCTGGATCAATTTGGCCGTCAGGCAATCATAGGCCCCCGGTGCCTGAATGATCCCCGGTTCTTTGAGCAGTTGCCGAAATTTGGTAGTCGTGCGCACGCGGGCCTCCGATACGAGTACGGGATTCTTACGTGCCGGTATTATACAGCGGCTGCGGGTTGTACTGGAGAGAGGGTTCGCCGAGGCGGAAAACGGGAATCAGGCGATCATGCCGCCGTCGATCGTTAGGACCTGGCCGGTGATGTAGCTGGCGCCGTCGCTGGAGAGAAAGACCACGGCCTCGGCCACATCTTCGGGGGTGCCGAAGCGGCCCATGGGGATACGGGCCAGTATCTGGTCTTGTTTGTCCTCGGGGATCTCTTCAACCATTGAGGTGACGATGTACCCGGGGGCCAGTGCGTTGACGGTGACGTTGCGGGAGGCTACTTCCCGGGCCACGGCCTTGGTCAGACCCACCAGACCGGCTTTGGCAGCGGCGTAGTTGGCCTGGCCTGGGTTACCGGAGAGTCCCACCACCGACGACATGTTGATCACCCGGCCCGACCGCTGCCGGATCATATGGGTCATGGCGAAGCGGGTGCAAAGAAAGGCGGCGCGCAGGTTGATGTTCATGACACTATCGAAGTCTTCGGTCTTCATGCGAATCAACAACTGGTCAATATTGATGCCAGCGTTGTTCACCAGGATGTCGATGTTGCCGAAGTGTTCCACAAGCTGCTTGATGACAGCTTCGGCCTTGTCTTCTTGGGAGACGTCGCCACCAACAAGGAAGGCTACCCCACCGGCCTTGTTGATCTTATCGACGACCGCGGTGGCAAGTTCTGAGCTGGCGTGGAAATTAACTCCGACCTTTGCTCCGGCCTGGGCCAGACGGGTGGCGACAACCGAGCCGATGCCCCGGGAAGCCCCGGTGACCAGCGCTACTTTGCCACTGAGGTCGATACCGGGCATCTGGTGTCTCTACCTGCCCGCGCCGCTGCCGGTTGCTTTGGCTTCTGCCTGTTTGTTCATGCTGACCAGGTCTTCCCTCATGATGTCGACCATGCCCAGGTCCACGTAGCGCACGGCGGTGCTGATGGCGGCCAATATCTCGTCCGCCCGGCTGGAGCCGTGACCCACGATCACCGGCCCGTTGACGCCAAATAGCGGCCCTCCATTGGTGCGGGTGCGGTTGGTCAATTGCACCAATTCGGCGGAGAATTTGGAGAGGGTTGTTTCGTCCAGTGCCGACCCCAAACGTTTGTTGGCGTATGCGGCGAACACCCTGCCGAGACCCTCGGTAAATTTGATCAGGATGTTGCCGACAAACCCATCAGCGATGATCACTTCGGCCTTCTCGGTGAAGAAGTCCATGCCTTCGACATTGCCAACGAAGTTCATGTCGCTGTCTTGGAATACTTGGTAGGCCTCTTGCACCTGCTTGTTGCCCTTGTTCGACTCTGACCCAACACTGAGCAGCGCCACCCTGGGGTTCTCGATGCCCATGTAGGTGCGCGCCCAGGTAACTCCCAAGGACGCGAAGTTGAGCAGCAACGCAGGCCGGCAGTCGATATTGGCTCCGATGTCCACAAGGACGGTGTTGGGGGCCAATCCTAAGAACGGGCCTCCGATGCAGGGCCGGTCAAGGCCCGGCATCAAGCCCAAGGTTAGGACAGCGCTAGCCATCGATCCGCCGGTTGACCCCATGGAAACCATGACGTCGGCGTCGCCGCTTTTAACCAGCCGGGTAGCGACCACCACCGAGGAATTCGGCTTGGTGCGCATCGCCGCAAGGGGGTGTTCATCGTCACCGATCTTGTCTTCGGACGCGACCGTGCTGACTGTGATGCCATATGTATCGTGTTTGGCCAGTTCTTCTTCTACTGGACCGGGGTCGCCAACCAGGATTATCTCGGCCCCGGTGGCTTTAGCCGCCGAAATCGCGCCTTTAACTGTTTCAACCGGCCCGTGATCCCCACCCATGGCGTCCATCGCCACTCGCACCGGCCCAATTCCATTTTCCGTCGATTTTTGCATAGTGTTCCTTCCTCGTCTGGCTGGCGTCCCACCAGAGACAACCGTGCCATTCGTTAAAGGTCGCTACCTCAGATATTTATAGTGAAACCGGCAGTGCCGGTAATAAGTTCCTGTCCGTTGGCGCTGTTCCTAACCCCCACCGAATAGGTGCGGGATGCGCCCTGTTCTTTGGCCAGATTGCCCCAGGCCTCAACCTGGTCACCCAGGTAGGCGGCCCCCTTGAACCTGACCCGCAGACCTCCGGATTCCAGCCAGTCCCGCCCGTGGGCGGCGGCCATCATCTCAGACACGAAAGCTAGGGTCAACATGCCGTGGGCAATGATACCGCCAAACTGGGTACCGGCGGCGAATTTTAGGTCAAGATGTAAAGGGTTGTCGTCTCCCGACGCCTTGGCATAGGCATTCAACTGATCTTGGTTAATCTCATTTGAGATAGTTGCCAGGCCGCTTTCGAGAGCCTCGGTTTCTTGTTCCTTTTCCGCTCTTGGTGCTACCTCAAGGGAATCCCCGCTGGGCACCAACACGGTGCTCTTCGACTTGATCGCCACCGCTCCGCCGGACTCCACGCTACAGACCACGGTGATGAACTCAAGCCCGGCACGGCGGCGGGGTTTCTCCACCAGTGCGCTGATTTTCACTTCGCTGCCGATTGCCACCGGCGTCAGGGTTTCAACTTCCTGCAGGCTGTGGATGGCGCCTGGGGACAGGGCCAATTCACGGAGCAATGCTCCCAATGCCGAGGCAGCCAAGAAAAGGGGCGGTGCTAAGCCGGTCTCCTTATAGATGGGGAGGGAGTCGCCAACCGAGAACAGGTACTCGTCAACCGAGTCTTGTGACGCGTCGATAGAGCCTAAATCCAGGTTGCGCTCGGCCTCAACCAACAATACCAGCCATCCTCCAAGTGCCGTTGCCTCCGGCACGCCCGATTATACCCACGGTCAGGCTCCCCAGCAACATTATGTACACCCAGCTTAACCAGCTTTGATGCAGGCGTTCAGCGTGAGGTTCCCGGCCTAGGCCGCCGCTCCGAAATTGTCTATCGCCAGACCGGCGATATGCTCCCCGATGGCCAACGACGATGTTGCTCCTGGCGACGGCGCGTTCAGCACGTGGATGGCGTCGCGGCCCTGGATGATGCTGAAATCGTCCAACAGCGAGCCGTCCCTGGCGACCGCCTGGGCACGTACCCCGGAGCCGCCGCTGTCCAGGTCCGAGTTCTGAATCTCAGGTATCAGCCGTTGGAGGTCGTGCAGGAATACCCGCCTGTTGTACGACCGATAGACCTCCCCCAGGCCGATTTTCCAATACTTCATGGCCATCTTCCAAAAACCGGGATAGGCCAGGTTGCCGAGGCTATCGCCGAGGCTGAAGTCGCGTTTGCGGTAGCCTTCCCGCCGCAGGGCCATCACGGCGTTCGGTCCGGCTTCGACATGACCCTTGATGTTGCGGGTGAAATGGACGCCCAGGAATGGGAACTGGGGGTCGGGGACCGGGTAGATCAGCCCGGACACCAGATGGTGGCTCTCCGGTTTCAGGGTGTAGTACTCGCCCCGGAAGGGGATGATGCGCACGCCGACTTTCTCGCCGGTCATGGCGGCCACTTTGTCGGCATAGAGCCCGGCGCAGTTGATCAGGTGCTTGGCCTGGAGAGTCCCCTTGGTCGTCTCCAGAGCCACCGAGCCGGATGAATTAGCGATCTTCTTGACCGCTGCTCGCGTGAATATGTCCCCGCCGGCCTGTTGGAACTTGTTGGCGAAGGCGGCGGCGACCTTGGTGAAGTCGACTATGCCGGTGTGAGGGGCCCACAGCGCGCGCACCCCGGCGGTGTGGGGTTCAATCTCTTTCAGACGCTCCGGTCCGACCATCTCCAGGTCGGGCACTCCGTTGGCCGTCCCCCGCTGGTAGAGGTCGTCCAGCCGGCCAAACTCAGATTCGTGCAGGGCCACTATGACTTTGCCGCACTGCCGGTATTCGATCTCGTTCTCTTCGCAGAACTTGACCATGTTGTTCAATCCGGCCACGCAGAATTGGGCCTTGTGAGAGCCGGGCCGGTAGTATATGCCCGAGTGCATCACGCCACTGTTGTGCCCGGTCTGATGGGTGGCCAATTGTTCTTCTTTCTCTATCACCGCCACCCGCCATTGGGGGACGCGCTCTAACAACTGCATGGCGGTGGACAGCCCGAGGATGCCGCCACCGATGATCGCGATGTCATACTGGCTCGATTCCATCTGTCGCCTCAAAAAGCAAGGATGACGCTAAGGGTAGTCCGGTGGGCTGGGCCGGTCAAGACAATTATCTTGACCCTTGGGCCACCATGAAGTACTTTTGAACGTGCCCCTGCCCGGGTGATTTTCCCCTGCGTACACTCGGGCGCATTTCGACAAACATAATATATGGAGATCACATGCACTTTGGCGCATTTATGGAGTTTGGCAACCGGGCCGGGGTCAGCGAGGCCCAGGCGTTTCAAGAAGGCTTCCGCATGGTCGACGCTGCGGAAGAGATGGGTCTAGACGGCGTCTGGCTGGCTGAACTGCACTTCAACCCCAACCGCTCAGTGATGTCATCGCCCATCGTCATCGCCAGTTCCATCGCCACCCGCACCAAGCGGCTCAGGGTTGGCATGGCGGTGTACGTGCTGCCGCTCAGCAACCCACTCCGCATAGCCGAGGAAGTGGCCACGGTCGACCACATCAGCGAAGGGCGATTCGAGTTTGGCATCGGCCGCAGCGGTTTTGCCCGTTCCTACGATGTTTTCGGAGTCGACTACACTGAGAGCCAAGAACGGTTCGCCGAGTCGCTAAAAATCATCCTACAGGCGTGGGAAGGCAAGGAATTCTCCTACAAGGGCAAGCACTACAGCGTGGAGAACGCCACCGTCACCCCTGCCCCCTACCAGCAGCCCCACCCACCGCTGCGCATCGCTGCCAACTCCTCCGAGACCTTCACCCGGCTGGGCAAGGCAGGCCACCCCATATTCGTCGGTCTGCGGGGCATGGACATCCCAGAACTGCGGCAGAACGTGCAGGAGTACCGCCGAAGTTGGAAAGAGGCCGGTCATCCCGGCAAGGGCGACGTGTCATTGCGCATCCCGGTCTATGCGGGAGAGACGCAAGAACAGGCCATGGACGAGCCCTTCGACAGCATCAGTGGCTATTTCGGCCGGATGGGCAGCCTGTACCGCGAACGGGCTGGTAAGGCGGGCCTGGACGTCACCGAGCTGGCCGACGGCCGGGCCGACCGGCTAGCCGCCCTCAGCTATGAAGAGATGTTGGAGACCAAGATCGCCTTCGGCACTGCCGAAAGCCTGGTTGACCGCTTTACCCAACTGAAAGAGGAACTGGGCCTGGACGGGGTTGTCGCCGAGCTGAATGCTGGCGGCCTGATTCCCGAAGAACGGGTCCTGCGCAGCCTGCGTATCGTGACTGAAAAGGTCATGCCTAAATTCAAGTAAAACCTCGCTTAGTAGATAGGGGGTTGACCGAATTGAAACTAGCAGTATTGGACGATTACCAAGGCACCGCCAAGGACCTGGCCGATTGGTCTGAGTTGCCCGCTGGAACTGATGTTGAGTTTTTCCAGGACCACATCGTGGACGAAGACCAGCTTGTGGAACGGCTGAAGGACTTCGATTTGGTCATGGGGATGCGCGAACGCACACCTTTCACCCGCTCCATCTTGTCCCGATTGCCCAAACTGCGGCTGCTTATGACCACCGGCCGCCGGAATGCGTCCTTCGATATAGAAGCGGCCAGCGAACTGGGTATCATGGTCTGCGGCACGAACGGCGGAGGAGAGGGCCCCACCGAACTCACCTGGGGCTTGATACTCGCCATGCTGCGCCACATCCCGGAGGAGGAGCAGGCATCCCGGGCCGGTTCCTGGGGCACCACCGTCGGCGTCGGAGTCAAAGGCAAGACCTTGGGGCTGGTCGGCTTGGGGCACATCGGGTCTCTGGTGGCCAGGGTCGCCGTGGCCTTCGACATGAAAATCATCGCTTGGAGCCAGAACATGACCGCAGAGCGGGCCAAGGAGTGCGGGGCGACGCTGGTGGACAAGGAGACCTTGTTCAGAGAGTCGGACATCGTATCGGTCCACTTGGTGCTCAGTGACCGCAGTCGGGGATTGGTCGCTGCGTCTGACCTGGCCATGATGAAGCCCTCGGCCTATTTGGTGAACATCTCCAGAGGCCCAATCGTGGATGAGAAAGCGCTCATCGACGTGCTTGAGCGACGGGCCATAGCAGGGGCTGCGTTAGACACTTTTGATGTTGAACCACTGCCCAAAGACCATGCTCTGTTCAAGACGCCCAACACCCTGATCTGCCCCCACCTGGGCTACGTCATCGATGAGAGCTACCAGGCATTCTATGCCGGCGTGATCGAGAATGTGCGGGCATTCCTCAGCGGCGAGCCGGTCCGGACGATCAATGAGGACGTGTTGGTGTCGCCCCAGTTCCGGGGTTACGAAGCCTAGGAAGGTCATCGAGTAATATTTCACCCTAATCCCCTCCCTCAAAAGAGAGGGGATTTGCGCCCAACTAGCCTAAACCTATGGAGAGTCCCCAGATGAAAGCGGTCAGATTGAATGAGTTCGGCGGCGTGGATAAGCTATTGATCGAGGATGTTCCCGAGCCTGATCTCAGGCCCCACCACGTGATGATCAAGGTAGATTCCGCCGGGGTGAATTACGCCGACATCCTCCGGCGGGGCGGCAACTACCCTGGCCCTGGTCTTCCGTCATCGATGGGGTTGGAAGCCGCCGGAATCATCACCGCCGTCGGCTCGGAGGTCAGTGGTTTCTCCGTGGGCCAGAAGGTCATGGGCATGGGGCCCGGCAGCCAGGCTGAAATCGTGGGCATCAACAGCAACCTGGTGTTTCCATATCCCGACTCCCTAGACCCCGTTGAAGCGGGCGGCATGCCCATCGTTTTCCTGACCTCGTACCACATCCTCAAGACCCGGGGCGGATTGCAGACAGGTGACACGGTGCTGGTGCAGGCCGGAGCCTCCGGAGTGGGGACGGTCTTGATCCAACTGGCCAAGGCCTGGGGCGCCAAGGTTATTGCCACCGCTTCGACCCAGGACAAGCTTGACCTGTGCAAGTCGCTGGGGGCTGATGTGACCATCAACTACACGGAGGCTGATTTCGAAGAGGTGGTCAAAGACGAGACGGGCGGGGCCGGCGTGGCGTTGGTGGCTGAATGTGTCGGCGGCGAGGTCCTGGAGAAAAGCGTGCGCTGCGTGGCAACCTACGGGGTCCTTGTCAGCTACGGCAACGCCTCTCAGACCATGGCCAACCTGGTGTCATCGGACGTCACCTCCAACAACCGGACCGTCATCGGCTTCAGCATGGGCCGCTCCCCCTCCGGAACCCTGGACCACAAGGGGGCCATGGTGGAGATGTTCCCCATGATCGCAGCCGGCCAGGCCAAACTGGTGATCGACCGGGTGCTACCCCTGGCCGAGATAGGCACGGCCCACGAACACCTGGCCAACCGTGGCGCGCGCGGCAAGGTGATTCTTACGCCGTAGGGTTATTCTTGTCACCCCGAGCGAAGCGAAGGGTCTCTTTGCTCTCGACCGACACAATACATCAGCAACGAGATTCTTAGGCTAGCGCCCCGGAATTACAGGGTTTGGCCAGGTGAAATTATGGTTTACTCGCAGAGGTAGTGCGACAGGCTCACCATAAGCGGGAAGCATGACTTTGGGCCCAAAACTGTTTATCCCCAGACAATCCTGAGCCTGCCGAAGGACCCACTCGCACTAGCCAAGCCTATGAAACAGACCTAGTCCCCTTTCTCCCAGATCGCCTCAAGCACCGCGCCCGGAGACATCGGCGTTTCACTCATGCGGATGCCGATGGCCTGGTTGATGGCGTTGGCGATGGCCGGCACCGGGGGGATGATTGAAACTTCCCCCACGCCCCTGACTCCCGTGGGGTGGTCGGGGTTGGGGACTTCCACGATCTGGGTGTCTATCATGGGCAGGTCCTTGGCGATGGGCATGCGGTAGTCCAACAGACTGGAGTTCAGCATGCGGCCCTCGTTGTCAGTGAAGTATTCTTCGTTCAAGGCCCAGCCGATGCCCTGGACGACCCCACCCTGCATCTGGCCCTCCACGTAGGTGGGGTGCACGGCGGTGCCAGGGTCCTGAAGGGCGGTGTAACGGATGATGTCAGTCTTGCCCGTCTCAAGGTCCACTTCCACGTCCACTATGTGCACCGCGAACCCTGGACTCTCCCCGCCCCAGGCCCCGCCGGCCCGCCCGATCAGCGGCCCTCCGGTGGTGTTCTGGCGTGCAGCCAGTTCTTTCAACGTTAGCCGCTGTTCTGGATTCAAGCGGTGGGAGAAAACGCCGTCGGCGATGTCCACTCCCTCCACCGGCACGTCCCAGATCAGGGCCGCTCTCGCGGCTAATTGGCGCAGCAAGTCCCTAGCCGCTTCGAATGACGCCCACCCGGTCTTGTAGACCGCGCTGCTGCCGGCGCTGATGGCCGTGTAGCCGATGGAGTCGGTGTCGCCCACCGTTGGGTGCACTTCCTCGGCGGTGATGCCCAAGACCTCGGCCACGTGCATGGCCGCGGCGGTGCGGCTGCCAGCCAGGTCGGCTGATCCTTCCACCAGACCGACGCTGCCGTCCTGTTGCAGACTGACCACAGCGCTGGCCGGGCCGGTGATGTTGTTGCAGACAGCGGTGGCTACCCCGCGGCCCCGGTTCGGTCCGCCCAGAGGCGCGTTGTAGTGGGGGTGGGCTTTGGCCGCCTCTAGCGTCTCCATGTAGCCCACTTTCTTGAAGGGGACGCTAGTGATGCGGCGGGTCCCATCTTTGGCGGCGTTCCGAAGACGGAAATCGATCGGGTCCATGGGCAGCTTGGCTGCCAGTTCGTCGATGAGCGTCTCTCCGGCAAACCCGGCGGGCGGGCCCAAAGGTGCACGGTAGGGCGCGACCTTGGGCTTGTTGACCACAACGTCGTAGCCTTCAGAGCGCACATTGGGAATATCGTATGGCGCGAAAATCGTGTAGCAAGCCAGGTTGACCAGGGCTCCAGGGAAAGCGCCCGACTCGTAGACGAAATGGGCGGCGGCGGCGGTGATGCGGCCTTCCTTGGTGGCGCCGATCTTGGCCCGGATGTATCCCCCGGCCGTTGCGCCGGTGCCCTCGAAGACCTCGGCGCGGGTCATGGTTATCTTCACGGGACGGCCAGTCTTCTTCGATAGCAGGGCCGCCACCGGCTCAATATAGACCACCAGCTTGCCGCCGAACCCGCCGCCCACTTCCATTGGTATTACTTTAACTGCTGATATTGGAACGCCCAGCACCAACGCCGTGAAGTCCCTGATGGCGAAATGGCCTTGGGAGCTACCCCAGACGGTCACGCGGCCGTCGCGGTCCCACCGGGCGGTGGCGCTGTGTGGTTCGATGTAACCCTGGTGCACCGGCTTGGTTCGGAACTCCCGTTCCACAACCACGTCAGCGTCTTTGAAGCCCTGGTCCGGGTCGCCCAATTCAAATACGAAGTGGCTGGCGATGTTGGTCGGTTCGCTGTCATCATCTTCATCCCGGAGACCGCCGGGCCGGAAGAACTCGCCCTCGGAGTGGAACAGCCGGTCGTGGAGGATGGGCGAGCCAGGTTCCATGGCCTCTTTCCCGTCCAGAACCGGGGTGAGGATTTCGTAGTCGACATCAATCAATGCCAAAGCCTGCTCGGCGGTGTGTAGGCTGTCGGCAGCCACGGCGGCCACCGCATGGCCCTTGTACAACGCTTTGCCGCTGGCCAGCACGTTGTTGCTGAGGAACCTGGGGTTCAGGGGCGAGCCCTCGGCAACGTCCACCGGTCTTCCAGAGAGCACTGGCAGGTCGGCTGAGGTCACCACTGCTTTGACGCCTGGCAACGCCAAAGCTTTGGTGGCGTCGATGTACGTTATCTTGGCGTGGGAATGGGGGCTCCTCAGTATCTTGCCGTGGAGCAGGCCGGGCATGCTGATATCGGCGCCGTACCGGGCCTGGCCGGTGACCTTGTCGGTGGCGTCGTGCCGAATCGGCGTGGTGCCAATGACTCTAAATCCGCTTTTGCTGGCTGCCATGGCAGGGCTCCTCACATATGTTGTCTATTCGTAGCGCAGGGCCTCGGCGGGGTAGATGCGGGAGGCCTGGCGCGCCGGCAGGAAGGTCGTCGCCAGGGAGAAAACGTAGGCTATAGCTACTATGATGCCTATCTGGATCCACGGGATGGCGAACCGGACTGTCTCGACCTCTTCTTGGATGTCTTTAACGATGTTCCAAGAGATGATCGTTCCCAGCCCAACCCCGATGGCCGTGCCCATGAGGACGACAAAGGAAGACTCGGTTAGGAAGCTAAGTTGCACCATCCTCCGGCGGTAGCCGATGGCCCGCAGCACTCCGATCTGCTGCCGCCGTTCCACGACGGCCCGCAGACTGACCACCCCCAGGGAGGCAATGCCTACCAGCAGGCCTAGGCCCATGAAACTGGTGAACAGGTAGTTGAACGCCCGGTTGGCCGCTGCGATGTCGTCCACCAGTTCCGACAAAACATCGCTCTCCATGCCGTTCTCCCGGAAGGCTGATTCCAGGTCTTTGGAGAGTTGGGCGACATCTACGCCCTCGGCCGCTTTGAAACGGTAAGTAGTGGTCGGAATCCGGAAGGGAATCGCCTCGTCCAGTTCCTCCCGGGAGGCGAGCATGCCGATGCCCAACTCGCCAAAGGCGTCGGTGAGCCGGTCCAACACGCCAATGACCTTCAACGGGATCACCTGGCCGGTGCGGGGCTCCCTGACCTCGATGTCGATGGCCTCCATCTCGGTGTCTTCGTAGAAGATGCCCTCTAGCTCGAAGGGCAACTCGTCGTTGGCGAAGCCCTGCCGGGAGGGTACCACCAAAGAGTCGACTACCACCAGGTTCGAGTCGGCCCGCACCGCGTTCCAGATGTCTTTTTGAGTGTCGCCGTATTCGGTGTCGAACATCTTCAGGTTGGCCCCGGCCTCCCGCAGGAACTGGTCGTCGGCGGCCCGGACGGCGTAGAACTGCCAGCGCTGTTCATCCGCGCCAACCTGCCGGGTCTCCACGGGGATGGTGGTGTAGCCGCCGATGGACGGGATGTCCACGTTGTTGAGGCTGGGCTTTTCGTCGATGGCCAGGCGGATGTCTTCGATGGGCGTGTTGAAGTTGACTGTAGCCTGGATATCCCAACCGCCGGCCACCCGCCCGGAATCGCCCACCGCGGCGCTGAAAGCCTCTGTGAGGATGGACATCACGATCAGCGTGAAAATGACCAAGGCGAACATGGCCAGGGTCAGGCCGGTCCGGAACTTGGCGGACATGGGGTAGGCTACGGCGGTGACGAGCACCGGCCTGAGTTGGCCGAAGGGGCCAGTCACGAACGTCAAGACTTTCAGGAGGAGGTCGGCGTTGTACATCACGGTCCAAACCGCCGCCGCAACCATGGCGATTCCGGAGATGAAAAACATCTCGATGCCGCCGTCGATCTCGCCGAAGATGGACCGTAGCGCCCTGAAAGGGATCACCCAGAAAGCCAGGTTCACCACGCCCATGAAGGTGTAGGCGATGCGGTCGCCAATATCGGCCTGGAGCCCGGTGCGGTGGACCAGTGTCCGGATGGACAGGCCCACACCGATGATGACCAGGGTTACTCCGATACGCAGCGGAGCTGCCTCATCAGACGTCGTGCCCAACCAGGTTAACAAGGCTCCCACGACGACGGTCAACCAGCCGTGGCTCATCGGCACCCAGAGGGCTTGGAATACAGCGCCGAACAATGCCAGCGGCGAGGTCAGTCCAGCCCAGACCGCCCTCAACAGCAGGCCGATTCCCCGGCTGATGTCCAACCTGGCCAAGGCCCAGAGTGCTGAGCCGCCCAGGGATACCGGCGTTGAGAACGCGCGAAGCGGGGCCAACAACCGGGTACGAAACGGTGTTTCGGACGTCTGTATCGGCGGGGGAAGCCCCCGGACCGCCGCCACGATGTTCAGGCGGCTGACCCGGTAGGCGGAGATGCCCACCGTGGCCAATGTGATGACCATGCCCAGACAGTAGGCGACGATGGCGCTTCTTAATTCGAAGTGGGCGAACATGGTGAAGTTATCCGGCGCCCCGGAGCCGCCCGACTGGAAGATACGGTTGACCATGAAGACGATGATGGAACTGGCGCCCAATCCCAGCACCACGCCCACCGCGCCCGACACCACCGAGTAGGCCGTTCCTTCAAAGATGAACATCTGGACCAGGTGTCGCCGTTTGGCCCCCACGGCCCGGGCCATGCCCATCTCCGCCCGCCGGGCTGCCGCCAGCATCACGAAGATCAGGAATATCAGCAACACGCCGACCATGATGGAGAACAACCCCATGATGATGAAGATGCTGGTCACGCCGGAACCTGCCTGGTCGGCTTGGTCCAGCACCTGTTTCTTGACGTCCAACACCCGGAACTCGGCTAGCCCAGCAAACAGAGTGCTGGCCTGGCTTTCAACCTCCGTCAACCCGGCGTTGTTCAAGGCGTTCAGCGCCTCTTCTTGAACATCCTCATCGGCCAGCGCGCCGATGAAGTCGTCGGTCATACTCAACTCGCCGAGTCCTTCTGCGAGCAGACTCAGGTCACTGGCCAACTCCTCGCCCAGGGTGGGCCGGAGCAGCTCGATCTGCTTCAAGACTTCCATGCGATTGAGCAGGGTTTGAAGTTGGGTGGCAATGGCCCGGTCGGCGAATAGCACCCTCAGGGAGTCGGTGACATCGTCGCTTACCTCGGCCCCGGCGAAGACTCCACCCAGGTTGGAAACGGCCATGGAGTTGATCATCCCGTCCCGTCCGAACATCTCCTGGGCCCGGTCCAAGCGGACCAGCAGCGTCGACCCTTGCCCGGCCAGCCCACCGCTATCGACCACGCCTTGGACGGTGAAAGCCACACTGGACCCGGCCACAAATGTCACCAATTCATCGCCCACCACGGCGTCCAGTTCATCGGCCGCTTCTTGGTTTATGAAGGCGTCTTTGGCCCCCAGGTTCTCCAGGCGAATCTCCTGGCCGCTGGTCAGATTAAAGCGGCCGAATCCTTCCAGTGAGTTGGGGTCCACCCCGGTGATCTGCATCTGGCCTTCACTCAATTGAGTCCTGTTATTGATGGTTGGAGCGAACTCGCCGATACCGGGGGCCAGCCCGTCAATTTTCTCAAAGTCGGCCAATTCAACCTTCAGTTGCTCGTAACGCTGGAGGGGGAAGTAGTTGGAGCTGCCGATGGTGTCCGACTCGTCAGCGCGGGCCGAGACGATGATCTCGTCGATCGTCCCCAGAGCATCGATGGCGTTCTTGCGGATGGAGAAAGTGATGGAGTCGCCGGTGCCGAAAGCCGCCGCCATGATCAGGGTGCTGATCATGATGCCGACGACGATGAGGGCGGTCTGAGACTTGCGGCGGGGGATGTTGCGCAGTCCCAATTTGAGCATCACGCGGTTGCGCCAGGCCATAATGGCCACACCGGCGATCACCGGCAGAAAGGCCGCCAAGAGGACATACATGATGATGTCCATAGAAAGGCCGAACAGTTCTTCCATAGTTGTCCTGGCGGTAGATTACCCGGCTATTAGCTTAATCGGGGCGTTATAGGTTTCCGGAGGTCTGGCCGTTTCCGTTGCCGTCGTTCACGATCTCGCCGTCACGCATGCGGACGATGCGGTGGGCCCGGTTGCCTACATCGACCGAGTGGGTGACGAGCACGAAACTCTGGCCGTTGTCAGCGTTCAGTTGGCACATGAGGTCCATGATCTCCGACGCCGTCTCGCTATCGAGGTCGCCGGTGGGTTCGTCGGCCCAAACGATGGACGGCTGGTTGACCAGGGCGCGGGCGATGGTCACACGCTGGCGTTGCCCACCCGAAAGTTCGCCGGGAAGGTGCTGGGCCCGGTCGCTCAACCCCACCATTTCTAGTAGATCCATGGACCGTTTGCGGGACTCGGCGGGTTTGGATCCCGACACCAGAAGGGGCAGTTCCACGTTCTCCACCGCCGACAATACGGGAAGCAGGTTGTAGAGCTGGAAGACGAAGCCCATGCGGCGGGCGCGGTAATCGCTGCGCTCGTCGTCGGGCAGGTCGTGGAGAATCACGCCGTCGATGACCACTTGGCCGGAGTCGATCTCGTCCAGGCCGGAAAGGCAGTTCAACATGGTGGTCTTGCCGCAGCCGCTGGGGCCCATGATTGCGACCATCTCACCGCGCTCCACGGTCAGATCGACCCCCCGGAGGGCGTTCACTTTGACGGTGCCGGTGTCGTAGGTCTTATGTATACCGGTGGCGGTGATTATAAAGTCGGGCATCTTGTCGCAGAAAAGGGCGTTGACCGCAGCCATTAACTGCGGATTGCTCACAGAAAGTATATACGAGTGGGTCGCCTAGCGATTTCAAGGAGGGCCAGTTTGGCGGATTACCGGATAAATGGGGCCGTCGAGCCTGGCCCTAACCTGTTCCAGCCACCACCACATGCGGCTCCAGACCAACCTGCGTTCCGTGTCGGCCAGGTCGCGGCCCGCTTGCCCACGCACAGCAATCACCGCCTGCCCGGCGATGAAGCCCCAAGAGCCCGGCTCTCCCTGCAGCCAGCCGACAACCTTGTCCTGGTTGCCTTTCACCACATCCGCCAATAACGGATCGATTGCATCGTTGGTTACCGAATAGGTATCGACCATAAGGCGGTATCTTAACCACCGGACCCGTCGGGCGTCTACGGGCCGATAACAGTTAGAGATTTGTGGCCGCGAAATCAGCCTAGGGTCATCCGCCGCCGACGGGACGCACGATCTCTAGCACGTCGCCATCTTTCAAATTGAGGCCGGCGAAATCTTCTTTCTTGATGACATCGCCGTTGTACCCAACCGCCACGAACTGAAGGTTGAAGCCGAAGGACGCCAAATAGGTCTCCAGGTCCACGGCGGTTTCGATAGGGCGAGGTTTTCCGTTCACTGTCAGGTTGATCATAACTTTGATTCAGTCATAGCTTGGATTGCCCTATGTTACACCGGTTGGCTTTCCGTGTATCCGCCAGGCTTTCTGGATGGATTCTTTCAGCTTTTCGGCGGCAATTTTCGGGTCCGGCGCCGCCAAAATGTTGCTAATCACCGCCACTCCGGACGCTCTGGCCTTGATCACTTCAGCCGCGTTCTCTGGGGTGATTCCCCCGATTCCGATTAGCGGCAATCGACACTTTGCCGATATCTGCCGCATCAGACCGGGGCCCTCCGGCTCCTCGCCTGGATGGGACCTGGAGGCGAACATGGTGCCGACTACCAGGAAGTCGGCACCCTCGGCTTCTGCTTGGGCCGCGGCCTGGACCGAGTGTACCGATCGTCCGACCAGCGCTCCGCTGCCAACGGCCATTCGGGCCGCGCTAACCGGCAACCCGTCTTCTCCCAATTGGACCCCTTGGGCTCTGGCCGCCAGGGCCACATCGGCCCGTTCGTTCACGATCAGGCGGGCGCGCCGTCCGATAACCTTCAAGAGAGACTCCGCCAGTTCCAACAACTGGCCTCCGGACAGGTCTTTCTCCCTTAGCTGCACCAGATCGACCCCGCCTTGGACTGCCTGGGCCACCCGTTCAACCAGGTCGCCGGAGGTTGCCGAGCGGTCGGTCACCAAGCACAGGCAAGGCTTGGGCAGAGAGAGTGTCACCGGCTTAACTACTGGCCGACACCGGCTGGGGAACGTCGGTGGTGGGGCTGCTGGCGATGGCTTCTTTACGCACTGCGATACGTCCTGCCAGATAGGCGTTGCGGCCCGCTGACACGCCCTGCTTGAACGCCGTTCCCATCAGGGCCGGGTCCTGGGCCTGGGCGATGGCGGTGTTCACCAGCACGGCGTCGGCTCCCAACTCCAGCGCCTGAGAGGCGTCGGAGGGGACGGCCAAACCAGCGTCGACGACCACCGGGATGTTGGCCTGCTCGATGATGATCTTGACCTCTTCCACGGTGTGGATGCCCTGGCCGGAGCCGATGGCCGAGCCCAGAGGCATAACGGCCACGCAGCCGGCGTCTTCCAGGTTCTTGGCCAACGTTGGGTCGGCGTGGATGTAGGGCAGCACCTTGAACCCGTCTTTCACCAGGAGACGCGCCGCCTCAAGGGTGGCGGCGCCGTCGGGGAACAGGTAGTGGGGGTCTGGGATGACCTCCAGCTTCACAAAGTCGGTCTGGCCTACTTCCCGGCCTAACTTGGCGACGAACAGAGCTTCTTCCACTGTGGCGCAACCGGCCGTATTGGGCAGTATCTGGTACTTGTTCCAGTCGATGAAATCCAGAAGGGTCTTGCTGGTGGGGTCGTCCAGGTCCAGGCGTCGGATGGCCACCGTGATCATCTCAGTCCCCGAAGCCTCAACCGCGGCCACCATCTCTTCCATGGTGCGGTACCGGCCAGTCCCCACTATGAGCCGGGAGTTGAAAGACTTGCCACCGATTACTAGCTCATCGGACATATTGTCCAATCTCCTTTCGGGATAAAAAAAGCCACCAGGGTTAATTCCTGGAGGCTGCTTCGTAAGTCTGCTGTTGCGTCTAATCCCTGCGCCAGTATTACCTGGGTCAGGTACAGACGGTCGGCGGCGATTTTGGCCACCCTCTCAGCCTGGCTTACCCAAGCTCCCGCCAGAACGTGTCTACAGTTCTGTTGTTGAAAAAGGATAGCACCGGCCCAAAGAGGTGTCAACGAAACAATCAGCCTCAAAAACCAGACACGCGTGCGCTATCGCAGACCTTGAAACCAACTAATAATCTGTGACTGCCGCCACGGCTTTTGAATGTGGATTGAATTAACGTAGGTATCAACCAATAATTGAATCAACGGCCCCTACAGCCAGAGACCGGTCTACCACTCCGCCCCTGGGAGGCATCATGATAGATAATCTTAAAAGTTTGAAGGCTGCGGTGCTGTTGGGCGCCGGTCTACTTTTGTTTGCCGCCTGCGTTCGCTTGTTTACGGTGGACCCTGATACGGGCCAACCTGCCGAGTTCTACATCACCGCCTTCGAATTTGAGGGCTGGGACGACTATCAGGGCAACAGTTGGCGGAACGTGGTGATCGCCGGCGGCATGGCCTACTGGGCGGGTTTCCTCAAAAAGCCGGCAGGCTATTCTATCGAGATCTTAGCCGCCAGCATTTCAGACCCGGATGTCTTTACAGTTTATGAATTCGATATGCCGTCCATAGGCAAGGCGGTCACGGGGTTCAATTCGACTATCGATGCAGACGGCGGTTACGTACTGATCAAGCCTTTCTACGAAGATGGGGACCGGTCGAAGGTGTTGATCTTCGACACGGCACAAGAGACCTCCGAAATCATCGACACTGGGTTTCACGTCGTCGATGCTCAGTTGATTTTTATTGAAGGATAGCGGACAAGCGCTAGAAATCTCCAAAGCCAGGACATCGGGGGTAGAAGACTAGAGCTCGAATTCCCCTACGTCCGGCGAAATAGTCAATTTGGCCCCGGTCAGTTGCTGCACCTCTTCTGGTGTCCAACCCGGGGCTATTTCTTTCAGGGTCAGACCCTGGCCGTCGCATTCTATGACCGCCAGGTCGGTGACGATCAGATAGACACACCCCTTGCCGGTCAGGGGGAATGTGCACTCCTCGACTATCTTGGGCTGGCCGTTGCGGTCGATGTGCTCCATGGCGACGATAACCCTGGCGCCGGTGGCCAGGTCCATGGCGCCGCCCACGTTGCCCACACCCCGCTGGGGCAGCATCCAGTTGGCCAGGTCGCCCTTGGCTGACACCTGGTGGGAGCCCAGGACCGTCACGTCCACATGGCCACCCCGGATCATGGCGAAGGCCTCCGCCGAGTCGAAGAACGACATCCCGCCGATGCTCTGGAGATACTGGCCGCCGGCGTTGATCAGGTCGATGTCTTCTTGTTCTTCATCCCCTAGGTCGACGACCGGGCCGCAATTCAGGATTCCGCTTTCGCTGTGGTAGAAGACCGCCCGGCCTTCGGGCACAAAGCTGGAGACCAGCGTGGGGATGCCGATGCCCAAGTTCACGTACGAGCCGTCGGGTAGCTCCTTAGCCACCCGCATGGCGACGATCTCCCTGGGCAGACGCTCTTTATCAGCTAACGATGTCATCGGTCGGACCCTTACTTATAAGATAAATCCAGGGGAAAGATAGGTCACAGATATGCCGAGAAATCCGGGGGCCGGAGGACGATTCGGTCGATGTATAGGCCGGGAGTAATGATCTCTTCGGGACCCAGTTGGCCTGGCTCCACGATCTCATCAACCTCTACCACGGTTATCCGGGCGGTGGTGGCCATCACCGGGTTGAAGTTCCGGGAAGTGCCCTTGTAGACGACGTTGCCCAGGGTGTCGGCCTTGTGGCCCCGGATGATGCAGAAATCTGCCCGTAAGCCCGTCTCCAGGATGTATTCTTTGCCGCCGATGTTCCGGGCTTCTTTACCATCGGCCAGCAGGGTGCCCGCGCCGGTGGGAGTGTAGAAGGCCGCCACCCCTGCCCCGCCGCAGCGCAGCTTTTCGGCCAGCGTTCCCTGGGGCACGACTTCCAGTTCTGTTTCGCGGCGATTGAAGGCCTCCTCGAAGACGCTGGGCCGGGAAGCCGAAGGGGAAACAGGGTAGGACGCGGTGGCCTTGGCAACTTGGTTGTTCTCGACCAAGATACTGTGGTCGATGACATTGGGCGCCCCAAACGCGCTCACGCGGGCTACACCCGCCGTGTTGCTGATCAACTGCAATCCCTTAACCCCCACGTCACGCAGCCCGACCATCAGATAATGCGCCATCCCGCCCGGCCCGGCAAACCCATCAATATTGATAGTCGAACCCTCGGGCACGTCCTTGAGGGCTTCCATGGCGCTGGAGTAGACCTTGTTGGGCGGTTCTAGGGTTGGGGCCTGGAACGTCATCTCTTTCAGGCCGGATGAGATCTTCAGAGGCGCGTCCGTGATGGCCTCTATCTCTTCGGCCGTCCAACCGGGAGCTAATTCCAACAACTCCAGACCGGCCGGGCCGACCTTCAACACCGCGGCGTCGGTGATGATTATTTCAACTTGCTCCGGCCCGTCCACCGGCAGGCTGCATTTCTCGACGATGTTTGAACGGCCGCCCGGATATTGGTGAGGCATGACGGCAACCACCGTGGCAGCTCCGTAGGCCATGTCAACCGCTGGTCCGGGAGCAAATAGCCCCTCTGTGGCCTCGGTGGTCCAATGCACGAAATCCCCGTTGGCTGCCACCTGGGACGGCTGCAAGAATGCGATATCGGTGTGGCCACCACGGAGGATGCCAGCGATGTCCACCACGCCGGTATACGCGCCCCCGGCCAGCAGCGACACCGTGTTGCCACCGGCGTCCACGGCGCTAGAACCAGACTCCGGTCCACCGATACCCAAGGCACCGCTGTCGGCCAGGAACCAGACTCCGCCGTTGCTCGGCAACTCATCGGGCAGGTAACAGGGGATTCCCGGACCCAGGGCGGAGACTGCTCCGGAGAAAAGCTCCTGGGCGGCGCGGCGGGCAATGTCCGCGGGGTTTAACAGAGTACCGGGCATCTGGAATTGATCTCCTGCGATTAATCGGCTAGGACCAAGCGGTCGATGAATATGGCCTGGGTGATGACCACCTCAGGGTCGATTCCGCCCGGTTCGTGTACCTGGTCAACCTCGGCCACAACGGTCGCGGCGGCCATGGCCATGGTGGGGTTCCAGTTGCGGCCGGCCCCCTGGTACTCCAAGTTGCCCAGGGTGTCGGCGCCCTTGGCTCTAAGCACGGCGAAATCGGCCTTCAAGGCGAATTCCAAAACGTGCTCTTTGCCGTCGAAGGGGCGCAGTTCTTTGCCTTCTGTGAACCTCGTCCTGGCGCCGGTGGGCAGGAACACGCCGCCGATGCCCGCGCCGCCTGCTCTCAGCCGCTCGGCCAAGACGCCCTGGGGCACGACCTCGAGCTCCAACTTGCCCGACTCCCAAAGTTCTTTCACCGGGCCACCGTGCTTGGGATGAAAGGGCAGTGGCGAGACCATCTTTTTGACTTGTCCGTTGGCAACCAGGTCGGCGACTCCGAACGTGTCCGGCTCTGGGACCCACGTCCCTTGGCAGATGAGCGTCAGTCCTGTAACCCCGGTCTCGGCCAACCCACGCAACAGTTTCTCCGGTATGCCGCATCCGGCGAACCCGGCGACCAGCACGGACGCGCCATCGGCGATGCCTTTCAGGGCCGCTTGGGCCGAGGGGTAGACCTTGCCTTTGGCAGAGCGATTTTCGGGGGCACTGGTCATCTGTGGATTCCTGTTTCTTAGACGTATCTAGGGGGCTCGGAATTTTGCGCAGCATCGCATTATAGCGGCAGCGGGGTGGATATACCACGATGGGGGCGGCGGTTCTCTGAAAGTCATTTGACGATAGTCAAAAGACGTTTGCCGTCATTCCTGCGAAGGCAGGAATCCATGTAGCCGGCTGGAGTCAAAAGACTAGTGTCTAAGTTACTGCCCGAAATCTGGCGCAGTGGATTCCGACCTTCGCAGGAATGACGGTAAGGGGCGGTTCCGGGCTAATAAAAAGGCCATCCTTCCGCGTGCGGAAGGATGGCCTTTTTTTGCGCTGATTGCCGGGATACTAAAAGGAGTTGTACTCCTAGAAGTCCATCCCGCCACCAGGGGGCATGGCCGGCATGGCCGGTGTCGCCTGGGGGATCTCGCTAATCACGGATTCGGTGGTCAGCACCATGGCTGCCACGCTGGCCGCGTTCTGCAGGGCGGACCGGGTCACTTTGACCGGATCGACGATGCCACGTTCCATCATGGGACCGTATTCACCGATGTCGGCGTCGTAACCGTAGTCGTCGGCCTGCTGTTTGACGTTGTTGAGGACAACCGCACCTTCGAATCCGGCGTTCTCGACGATCAGCTTCAGAGGCTGTTCGAGGGAATGGCGGATGATGTTGACACCGACCTTCTCATCGGCAGGGATTTCAACTAGGTTGTCCAAGCCACGGCTGGCGCGGACAAGGGCGACTCCGCCTCCGGGGACGATGCCTTCCTCAACCGCCGAACGAGTGGCGGAGAGGGCGTCTTCGACCCTGGCTTTGCGCTCTTTCAGTTCGATCTCGGTGGCTGCTCCGACCTTGATCACGGCAACTCCTCCGGACAGCTTGGCCATCCGCTCTTGGAGCTTTTCCCGGTCGAATTCCGAGGTAGTGTCTTCAATCTGGGCTTTGATCTGGTTGATGCGGCCCTGGATGTCGGCCTCGGAGCCCTTGCCCTCAACGATGGTGGCCTCGTCCTTGGTGGCCGTGATGCTGCGGGCGGAACCGAAGTCCTCGATGGTGGCTGTGTCCAGCTTCTGTCCGGTCTCTTCACTGATCACTGCGCCGCCGGTGAGGATGGCGATGTCTTCAAGCATGGCTTTGCGGCGGTCGCCGAAGCCAGGGGCCTTGATCGCCAGAACGCTGAGGGTGCCGCGGAGCTTGTTGACCACCAAGGTGGCCAGGGCTTCGCCGTCCACGTCTTCGGCGATGATCACCACGTTCTTCTTGCCAACCTGGAGCAGTTTCTCCAAGGCGGGAAGCATATCGGCCACGGCCGAGATCTTCTTATCGGTGATGATTACGGTGGGGTCTTCCATAACCGACTCCATCCGGTCCGGGTTGGTGATGAAGTAGGGGGAAATGTAACCGCGATCGATCTGCATCCCCTCAACATATTCGATCTCGTCGGCCAAGCCCTTGGACTCTTCAACGGTGATGACACCGTCTTTACCGACTTTTTCCATGGCCTCGGCGATGGTCTCGCCAATGGCTTCTTCGTGGGCTGAGAGGCTGGCCACCTGGCCGATGCGCTCCCGGGTCTCAACGATCTGGGCCATGGACTGGACTTCCGTAACGACGGAGGCAACGGCCTTCTCGATACCACGTTTGATGGCCATGGGATCCGCTCCGGCGGTGACGTTCTTGAAGCCTTCGTTAATGATGGCCTGGGCCAACACAACGGAGGTGGTGGTGCCATCGCCGGCGGCATCATTGGTCTTGGTGGCGGCTTCTTTTAGAAGCTGCGCGCCCATGTTCTCAAATGAATCGGGCAGTTCGATCTCTTTGGCGATGGTAACGCCGTCGCTGCACACCTGGGGCGGGCCAAACGACTTGTCCAACACCACGTTGCGGCCCTTGGGGCCAAGGGTGACTTTCACTGAATCAGCCAGAACGTCGATTCCGATACGGAGCGACTTCCGGGCTTCCTCGGCGTAGGCCAACTTCTTTGCTGGCATCCTGTTCCTCCTGTAGGTAGGTCAAAGCTGGGCTGCTGCCCGCCCTGTTTTGTTTCCGGATTAGATTTGTTGGGGGGGTTGAATTAAACCCGGGTCGGTTAGCTGATCTTCGCCAGGATATCGCTTTCCCGGAGAATCAAAAGCTCGTCATCGCCGTCTTTGTATTCCGTGCCGGCGAACTTGGAGTAGATGACGCGGTCTCCCTTGGCAAGCTCCATGGGAATCCGGCTGCCGTCTTCGCTGACCCTCCCAGGTCCAACTGCGACGACTTCGCCCTCTTGGGGCTTTTCCTTGGCGGTATCGGGCAGGTAGATTCCACCCTTAGTTGTCTGCTCGCCCTCACTGGGCTTCACCACCACACGTTCTCCTAATGGAGTAAAGTTTGCCACCGTGGCCTCCTTCTATTTCGCCGGAGAATATAGCATCCCGGCATTAATCTCAGATAGGGTTGGCACTCTCGGAGTGAGAGTGCCAAGCTATGGTAGAACGGGCACAAGACCTTGTCAAGATTGACGTGTCCGGCCTAGTATTTAGAGGTTGTTGCGAGGATTATATAAATGGGGCTATTCCCAATGTTATCACCTCTCGAAAATCTTGTTCAGAAGGCCCGAAAAAGGCGCCGATATTCCTGATAATCCCATAAAACTTGAACGGACCAGGACAGTCGCTACCATCATGCTGGACCGGCCGGATAACGGCAACCGGATCGACGCAGAGATGGCTGGCGCCCTGGTGGACGCTTGCCGGCTGGTCGCAGAAGACGACGGGTTACGGCTGGTGGTCCTGACCGCCAATGGTGATGCATTTAGTGTGGATGACAGGAATGAAACAGCCGGTAATCCCGCCGCCGCGGTGGCCGGACTGTTGGTTCCTGTCTTAGTTGTATTGTCCGGCGACGCCATCGGGCTTGGCCTGGAGTTGGCCCTGGCCGGAGATCTGCGCATTTGCGTGCCGTCGGCACGGTTCGCGTTCCAGGGCCTAGCGCAGGGCGTTCTCCCTCAAGACGGCGGCACCCAACGGTTGCCCCGGCTGGTGGGACCGGCCTGGGCCCAAGACATGCTACTCACCGGGCGCATGGTTGACGCCAAAGAGGCCCTGGCCATCGGGCTGGTGAACCGGGTGGCCGAGCCCGGCCAACTGGGTGCTCTGGTAGCCGAGGTTACGGCGCAGATCACCGCCGGTGGCCCCATCGGGGCGCGCTATGCCAAGGAGGCGGCAGGTAAGGGAATGGACCTTTCTCTGGAGCAGGGTCTGGGACTGGAAGCCGACCTGAACGTTATACTGCAGTCCACATCGGATAGGGCCCAAGGGCTAAAATCCTTCCTTGAAAAACGCGGGCCAGAGTTCACTGGTTCCTGATGATGTCATCCACTACCTATAAACAAAGGGAAACTCTGTGAAGTTAAAACTAGACCTCCACACTCATGTGTGGGAGGCGTTCAATTTTGTGCCGCCGACCGTGGAGATCGCGGAAAAGGTGGTCAATCAGATCAAGTCCAAGGGCATCGACGGCATCGGAATCACCGACCATCACAATAAAGAATGGGGCATGGAGTTCCGCGAGCTGGTGGAGAAATATTTCCCCGGACAGGTGACCATCCTGCCGGGCTGGGAGATCGAGATTCGGCCCGAGGCCAACCCCTTCGCCGAGTACCAGGTGGCCGAGCTTTTCTTGCCCGACGGCGGCGGGGTCTTCCGGACGTATTGCCATCCGGGCTATTACTCTCCTGAGATACTGATCGAGCCGGATATTCACGCCATCGAGATCGACAACTACATCCATAACTGGCACATCCGGAAGGACCAGGTGGCGGAGGTGGCGTCGGAGCACGACCTTATGCTGATGGAAGTGAGCGACGCCCACAATTTGGAAAATATCGGCCTACGCTACACAGAAGTGGAACTGGACGACCTTTACGCCAGGGCCGTACCCCAGAGTTAGCCCCAAATGCCCTCTTCCCCACCCTTCGAAACACTGCTATTCGAAAAACGGGACGCCGTGGCCCATGTTTCGTTGAATCGCCCCCAGGTTGTGAACGCCTATAACATCCAGATGCGGGACGATTTCTCCGAGGCATTATCGGCCGTGGAGCAAGATTCTGACATCCGGGCGCTGTTGATCACCGGCGAGGGCCCGGGGTTCTGCGCCGGCGCCGACCTGACTGAGTTTGGCTCCGCGCCGTCCCAGGTCATCGCCCGGCAGGTGCGCTGGGAAAGGGACGTTTGGGGGCAACTGGTAAACTTGGGCAAACCCGCAGTGGCCGCGGTGCACGGGTTCTGCATCGGCTCCGGCCTGGAGATCGCCATTTTATGCGATCTGAGGATCTCGGCCACCGGCGCGATTTTCGCTCTGCCGGAGGTCCAACTGGGGATGATCCCAGCAGCCGGTGGCACCCAGACGCTGCCTAGGGCGGCGGGCCTTTCGAGGGCTTTAGACCTGTTGCTGACTGGGCGGCGCATCGAGGCGGAAGAAGCCCTATCTATGAAGTTGGTGACCCGGCTGACTCTACCGGAGTCGTTGCGGGAAGAAGCCTGGCGGTTGGCCGAGAGTTTGGCCGAGTTGCCGCCTGAAGCAATGGCGGCCCTGAAACGGTTGCTCCGACAAGGGATGGACTTGGACCTGCCCGGAGCATTGGAACTTGAAGGTCGTGTAACGGCCCGCCTAGTTAGTTAAATACGAGAGTTGATAGATGAACACCTCTGAATTTTTGATGATTGCCGGGGCCATCGTTCCCGACCGCCCCGCGGTTATATTCGAAGGCCAGACCATCACCTTCGAGGGGCTGGCGGAGCGGGTCAACCGGCTGGCCAACGGCCTCTCTGAGCTCGGGGTCGGGCCCCGAGACCGAGTGGCGACCATGCAGGTCAATACCAACCAGTGCATCGAGGCTTATTTCGCGGCGACCCAGTTGGACGCCATCTACGTGCCCATCAACTTTCGGGCCAAGACCGACGAGCTGGCCCAGATGCTGGAGATCGCCCAGCCAACCTGCCTGCTCCTCGGCGAGAGGTACCTGTCTCTGGTGCCGGAAGGCAGCCGTTCGTCTGAGGGAATAA
Organism: Dehalococcoidia bacterium UBA2158; assembly: GCA_002328185.1. Lineage (GTDB taxonomy): Bacteria > Chloroflexota > Dehalococcoidia > Lucifugimonadales > UBA3495 > UBA9611. The sequence continues at coordinate 56,151 of DCWQ01000061.1, read as the reverse complement.
TCCTGCTGGACGGCGAAACCAATGGTAGCAACAAGAGCTACGAAACCCTTTTAGCAGAGTCGTCACCCGACCAGATGCACTTCCCTGAGGCCGGTGACGAAGACACCACGGTTATCATGTTCACCGCCGGCACCACGGGGGTGCCCAAAGGCGTGATGCTGACCCACGACAGCTTCTCCTCCTATCTATTGGCCACCGTGGAGCCGGCCGACCCGGAAGTGGAAGAGAGCAACCTGATAACCGTTCCCTTCTACCACATCGCCGGACTCCAAGCCGCCCTGGCCGCGGTCTACGGCGGCCGAACCTTGGTGGTGATGCGGCAGTTCGAGCCCGAAGAATGGCTGCGGCTGGCACAAGAGAACCAGGCCAACCGGGCGATGCTGGTGCCGACCATGTTGAAGCACCTGATGGAGCATCCGAAATTCGCCGATTTCGACCTGTCGTCCCTTAGCGTCATCACCTACGGCGCGGCTCCCATGCCCCTGGAAGTGATCTGTGAGGCAATCGGAAGGTTCCCCGGCGCACGGTTCATCAATGCATTCGGCCAGACCGAGACCGCATCGACCATCACCATGCTCCCTCCGGACGACCATGTGCTTGACGGCAGCCCGGAGGAGATTGAGACCAAGCTCAAGCGGCTCACGTCCATTGGAAAGCCCTTGGACGACGTTGAAGTGTCGATCGTTGATGAAGGGGGACAGGCGGTGGCAATGGGCGAGCAAGGGGAGATAATCGCCCGAGGTTCACGGATGATGGCCGGCTATTGGCAGGAAGAATCGGCCACCCGCGATACCATTCGCGGCGGCTGGATCTACACCGGAGACCTGGGCTACCAGGATGAGGACGGCTACATATTCTTGTCGGGTCGGGCAAAGGACTTCATCAAACGCGGCGGAGAGATGATCTCCCCCGAAGAGGTGGAGCAAGTGCTCCGCTCCCACCCTAAACTGGACGACGCGGCGGTGATCGGCGTGCCCGACGTTGAGTGGGGCGAAGAAGTGAGGGCAGTGGTTGTGGGCCTTTCCGACCGGGTCACCGAAAGTGAGGTTATCGAATTCTGCCGTGACAAGATGGCAGGATACAAGCGGCCCCGTTCGGTGGTCTTCGTTGGAGAATTGCCCCGAAACGTGATGGGCAAGGTGCTGAAACGTGACCTACGGGAAGCGTTCGGCCACCCGGTGGAGAACCGGCAGTAGAATAAGAGAACGGCGCGGCAACTGTTTTCCGGGAATGGAGATTTATGACCAATGGACTCAAATGCTAACGAAAATGTGAAAGTGGCGGTTATCGGGACCGGGGGAGTGGGCGGCTACTTCGGCGGCCTGCTGGCCCAAGCCGGCCATGATGTGACCTTCATCGCCAGGGGCGCACACCTGCAGGCCATCAAAGCGAACGGCCTGAAGATCGAGAGCCAATTAGACGGCACGTTCACCGTGCCCGGCAACGCCACCGACAACACGACCGCACTCGGACCGCAAGACCTGGTTCTCTTCACAGTGAAGATGTGTCACAACTCGGACGCCGTGGGCCATCTCCCGCCGTTGATCGGGCCGGAGACCGTGGTGTTGACCCTGCAGAACGGCATCGACAATGGAGAAATATTGGCCGAGACCATTGACGAGGCACATGTGATGATCGGCTCAGCATATATGGAGGGCCGCATCTCTGAACCCGGTGTGGTCACCCAGGGAGGGCCCGGCATCGCCGCATTTGGCGAAATGAAGGTTGGCATCAGCCGCCGCGGAGAGAACCTGCTCCAGAGTTTCCAGAAAGCGGGCTGGCGGGTCAATCTCCATGAAAACATGCCAGGTATGCTATGGAAGAAGTTTGCCTACATCGCCGGTTCGGCCGCCGTCTGCGCCGCCGCCAACTGCGTTTATGAAGAGATGCGTACCAAGCCCGAAACCAGGGCGCTGATCCGCGATGCCGTTCAGGAGGTCTTGGCCGTGGGCCGGGCCCGGGGCGCTCCGATCATGCCTGACTCTTTGGCCTGGGCCATGGACTCGCTTGACCGGTTTCCCGGCCAAGGACGCGCGTCGCTGGCCAAGGACTTCACCGACCAACGTCCCGTGGAATTGGAGGGCCTGACCGGCACCGTGGTCCGCATGGCCCGGGAATTAGAAGTGCCCACCCCCACCAACGATTTCCTCTACGCTATACTGAAACCCGCAGCAGTCCGCATTGAGGCGTTGAACTCCCGGTCTTAGACAGGCCGTTCCAGAGTCCCAGAATCTGCGGTTCTCTGACCAGTCGACTTATCCAAGTCCGTTCGTGGCGAGCCCCGTCGAACCACCGGTCGCTTTAAACCATGGCGTTTTGGACAGGCACGTGACTTATTCCCGCCCTTCGACAGAGCTCAGGACGAACGATAGGGGCTCTAGTCCCATCCCGCACTGATGCCCTCGCTCCTGAGCGGTGTTATACTCCCCGTGGCTAAAATCTGGGCTGAGAACCGGGCTCTTTTTCACGCACGGTTCCTTCGCAAAGCCTGGAAGTAAATTTACCCTAAGCGATAACCCAATTCGCAGGAGGCGGCCCCGATTGAATACGATTGAAGCCATAACTGAGATTCTCAAACGGGAGGGTGTCCAATACCTTCCGTGCTTTCCTACGACCCCGGTCATCGAAGCAGCCGCGTTGGGAGGCATCCGACCCATCGTCTGCCGCCAAGAGCGGGTTGGCGTGGGCATCGCCGATGGCTTAAGTCGGGTGACTAATGGCGACCACATGGGTGTGTTCGCCATGCAGTACGGCCCTGGCGCCGAGAATGCCTACCCCGGCATCGCCACCTCCTATTCCGACTCGGTACCGATTCTGCTGTTGCCGCTGGGCCACCCGAGAGAAAGGGCCGGCATCAACCCGCATTTCAGTTCGCTGAAGAGCTATGCCGACGTAACCAAGGCCGTCGAGCAGGTAAACACCGCCGACCGCACCTCAGATGTCATGCGTCGGGCCTTCGCCGGCCTGCGCCAGGGCCGGGGCGGTCCCATGGCGGTTGAGATCCCCGCCGACGTAGCTTTGGAAGATGTCAGCGAGGAGTCGTTCTACTACGTGCCCAGCCGGCCGATTCCAAGCCAGGGCAACCCCGCCGATGTCGAGGCGGCCGCCAAGGCCCTGTGCGCCGCCCAATACCCGGTGATCATGGCCGGTCAGGGTGTGTTGTACGGCAAGGCTACCGATGAACTGGTGGAGTTGGCTGAGCTGCTCCAAGTGCCCGTTTGCAGCACCCTGTTGGGCAAGAGCGCCTTCCCAGAGGTCCATCCCCTGGCCCTGGGCAGCACCGGCACAACAATGTCGGGACACGCATATCATTTCCTCCGCCGCTCCGACCTCTTGTTCGGAGTTGGGACCAGTTGGACCAAGCACGGCATGACGATGAACCTTCCCCCGGGAAAGACGCTGATCCAAGCCACCAACGACGCCTCCGACATCAACAAGGACTACAACATCGACCTTCCCGTCGTGGGCGACGCCAAGCTGGTCTTGCGCCAGATGATCGAAGCCTGCCAAGAGATCGTAGGCGACAGCCGCAAGGACGACCAGTCTACCGCCAAAGAGGTGCAAACCGAGCGGGAAGGCTGGCTCGGCCAATGGCGGGCCAAACTCTCTTCCGCGGAGGTCCCCATGACACCCTACCGGGTAATCTGGGACTTCATGCACACCATCCCGCCGGAAGACGCTGTCGTGACCCATGACTCGGGCAGCCCCCGCGACCAGATTGTCGCGTTCTACCGGTCCAACGGCCCCCGGACCTACCTGGGCTGGGGCAAGTCCCACGGTCTGGGCACCGGGCTGGGTCTGACCATCGGCGCCAAGCTGGCCGCTCCCGAGAAGGTATGCGTCAACTTCATGGGCGACGCCGCCTTCGGCATGGTCGGGCTGGACTTTGAGACCGCCGTCCGCAGCAATATCCCGATCATCACCGTGGTGCTGAACAACTCCACCATGGCCGTTGAGACCCGGCAGATGGCCGACTCCCACGGGCTCTACGGCACCCGGGACCTGGGGGGTCACTACGCCGACTTGGGCAAGGCCATGGGCGGTTACGCCGAGCGCATCGAAGACCCCAACCAGATCAGCGCCGCCTTCACGAGGGCCCGCAAGGTCACTGAGGAAGAAGGCAAGGCCGTCCTTCTAGAATTCATCACCAGCGAGGAAACCGAACTCTCCCACCGCAGAGCATTTTAGGGGAAGCGGAATAGTTCCCCTGCCGCGGGCCCGGCCTCGCTTCGGTCATTTTAAGGCTGCAGGCGAGGAATCTTGTTGCTAAATCACCAACACTGGACGAGAGCAAAGAGACACCTCTCCTTCCACGGAAGGATCGGGGAGACACCAAGGCGTTGGGCTCAGGCTTAACAACCTAACTTAACATGGAGGCTGGTCATGGCCCCGAAATCGAAGTACCTTTTCATAGCGAGCATGGATGTCGACCCGGCCAAGGAGGCCTTGTTCCACGAGGTCTACAACACCGAGCACTGCCCGGAGTTGGGCAAGATTGCTGGAGTGGGCGAGATCACCCGGTTCGAGGCCCAGGCCTTTCAGGTCCTGATTGGGGGGCAGACCCAGACCGTCTCCCCCGATGGCCAGCCCCGTTTCCACGCATATTACGAGATCGAGAGCCCAGAGATACTCGCGTCCCCCGAATGGGGTGAGGCTGTGGAACTGGGCCGCTGGCCGGAGCAGGTCCGGCCCCATACCACCAACCGGAGGCATACCCTGTTGAAGCTGACCTACCCCGAGTAGCAGGCCGCTCAGGATCTGACCTGGATGCCCCGCTGAATCGGGGTTCTTGGGTAACAATTGACCGGCGATATGGCTTAGGGCCACCTCGCCACCTAGACTGAGGAGACTCTTGACTGAACGCGCCCTGGAAGGAGTGAAGGTCTTGGACCTCACCCACCACATATCCGGACCGTACTGCACCAAGCTTCTGGCCGATTTCGGCGCTGATGTCCTGAAGGTCGAGCGACCCGGCGGCGACTCGGCCCGGCGCATGGCCCCTTTCCTGAACGATGAGGCCGACCCGGAAAAAAGCCTTGTCTTCGCTTACCTGAACACCAACAAGCAGAGCGTTACGCTGAACCTCAAGTCCGAGAAAGGTGTCCAGGTCCTGAAGTCGTTGGTGGTGGAGTCCGACGTTTTGGTGGAGAATTTCTCACCCAGGGTGATGGCCTCATTGGGGCTGGACTTCGAGGCCCTGCAACAGATAAACCCCGGCTTGGTCATGACGTCCATCTCCAATTTTGGGCAGACGGGATCCTACCGCGACTACAAGGCCGCCGACATCATCGAGTACGCCATGGGCGGCCTGATGTATATCTCCGGAGCCTACGATCGGGAACCGCTGAAGCACGCCTTCAACCAGGCCCAGTTCAAGGCTGGGACGGACGCCGCTTCCGCTACCCTGATGGCCATGTACCACCAGCGGCTCACCGGGGAAGGGCAGCGGGTCGATGTCTCCATCCAAGAGGCGGTGGCCACCGGCCTGAGGGACGTGGTCAACAACTTTACCTACACCGGGGCCGTCCGGCGAAGGCAACCCAATCACAGCGGCGACCTGAGCCGCCTCCGGGCCAGCTCTGACGGCCACCTGATTCCCAATCCGGGCATCGGCGCCGGGCTGAACTGGGACGTCATGGTCGATTTCCTTGACCTGCCGGAACTGGCAGGCGACAAGTTCAACACCCCCTCGGCGCGGCTGGTCAACGCCGAAGAGTTAGGCCGGATACTGGATGAATATTTCATCAACCAAAACAAATTCGAAAGGTTCTACGCGGCCCATGAGAAACGTTTCATCTTCGGGGTAGTCCAATCCCCTGAAGAGGTCATGGCCGACCCCCAATTCGAGGCTCGGAACTTCTTCGTCGACATCGACCATCCGGCATTGGGGACCCTGAAGTACCCCGGCGCTCCCTTCGAGATGAGCGGCACTCCGTGGCAGGCCCGAAACGCCGCCCCAACCCTGGGCCAACACAACCAGGACGTCATTGGCTCAAGGCTGGGCCACACACCAGAACAACTGGCCCAGATGCGGGCCATGCAGATCATCTGATGGAGAACTGTTAACCCATGCCAGGTCCTTTAGACGGCGTCCGAATCATCGAGATGGGCCAGCTCATCGCCATCCCCTTCGCCATGAAGATGCTGGCCGATATGGGCGCCCAGGTAATCCGCCTGGAGTCCACCGGCCGGCTGGAGAGCTACCGCAGCGACTCGGTCTACCAGAACGATGTCTCCGGTGAGTTCTGGAACAAGGGCGCTAATTTCTACGAGCAGAACCGGAATAAACTCGGCGTCACCCTGGATCTGAGCAAACCCGAGGGCCTTCAGATACTCAAAGATCTAGTTTCGGTGGCCGATGTTTTCTCCGAAAATTTCACGCCCCGTGTGATCAAGAATTTCGGCCTGGAATACGAGGACCTCGAGAAGATAAAACCTGACATCATCATGGTGTCTTCCACTGGCTACGGGTTCTACGGCCCCTGGGCCAACTACGGTGCGACCGGCCCGGCTACCGAGGGCGCGGCGGGCCTGGCTTACCAGACCGGATACCTTGGCGGTCAACCGGTGATGGCCGAGATTCCCTACACTGACTACACCTCCGGCGAGCACACCGTCTTCGCCGTGATGGCCGCTCTGATGCACCGGCTGAGCACCGGCCAGGGCCAGTTCGTGGACATCTCCCAGACCCAAGCCACCAGCGCGACCATCCCTGAGATACTGATGGACTTCTCGGCCAACGGGCGTTCCGGTCAGCGCATGGGCAACCAGGACACTTCCATGTCGCCACACGGCTGTTATCCATGCCAAGGCGACGACCGCTGGATCACCATCGCAGTCGCCACCGACAACAAATGGCAAGCTCTTTGCCGGGTGCTGGGACAGGACGGCTGGGCCACCGACACCAGGTTTGAGGACTCGTTAAGCCGATGGAAGAACCGGGACGAATTGGACGCCTTGATCGGGCCGGTGACGGCCCCCTGGGAAGCCCATGAACTGATGCGCGCCCTGCAGAACGAAGGCGTCGCCGCAGGGGCCGTCTTCGACAGCAAAGACCTGCTTTTTGACCCCCACCTGAACGAGCGCGGTTTCTACGAGGTTGTATCCCACCACGAGACCACGGGCATCCCGCCCCTGCCCTACGCCGGCCGGCCCTGGAAGCTGTCGCAGACACCCTCAGTGCCGGGCAAAGCCGCCCCGCTGATGGGGGAGCACAATACTCTGATTCTGTCCGAATTACTGGGCAAGACGACGGCAGAGATGGCAGTCCTGGAAGAAACAGGAATCATCGGCTACGGCCCCACAACTCCCCGCCCGGTACAACGCCCGTCTCTAGACGAACAAGTCCGGCAAGGCCGCATGCAACGCTACGAGACGGATTTCGAAGAGCAGGTCAGGCGGGCGTTTCGCACGTAGCTGTCAGTTTTCAGCGATCAGCCATCAGCTATCGGCCCCGATGCATTGGGACTATCAGCAAAAATTGTAACTTCCATTTTTCCAAGAGCCCCCTTTCAAAACGAGGGTTGGGGGATTTTCGTACTTTCGCCGCAAACTCTCTCTACCAACCGAATCTCCGTCTACAGCTGTCACCTGGGTTGAGCACGCGCCACCGACATACAAATTGGCTTCCGGAATCGATGTGTTAGCGGTTGGCGGTTGGCTTAGTCTGCTTTCGGGTACAGCTCTTTCAGGTTGGTCGGATCGGCTATCTCGGGAGGAAGCTCCGTCAGCGGGTTGTCGTTCAGCTCTAGCCGAAACAGGTTTGTCAGGTTGCCTATCTCGGGAGGCATCTCCGTTAGCCGGTTGCCGTTCAGCACTAGCGAGCGCAGGTTTGTCAGGTTGCCTATCTCGGGAGGCAACGTCGTCAGCTGGTTGTTGTTCAGTTCCATACCAATCAAGTTAGTCAAGTTGCCGATCTCCGGAGGCAATGCCGTCAGCCGGTTGTTGGACAGGTACAGCCCGGTCAGGTTGGTCAGGTCGCCTATCTCGGGAGGCAGCTCCGTCAACTGGTTGCCGTACAGCCCTAGCCAGTCTAGGTCGGTCAAGTTACCTATCTCAGGGGGCAGCGCCGCCAGCTGGTTGTCGTACAGGTGCAGCTCCTTCAGGTTGGTCAGGTAGCCTATCTCCGGAGGCAGGTCCGTCAGCTTGTTGCCGTATAACCCTAGCCAGTCTAGGCTGGTCAGGTTACCTATCTCGGGAGGCAGCACTGTCAACGGGTTGTCGTTCAGGTGCAGCTCTTTCAGGTTAGTCAGGTCGCCTATCTCAGGAGGTAGGCTCGTCAGCTGATTCTCACCCAACACTAGCCGGTACAGGTTGGTCAGGTTGCCTATCTCGGGTGGCAACTCCGTCAGTTGGTTGCGGCCCAGCCCGAGCCGGCGCAGGTTTCTGAGGCTGCCTATTTCAGGGAGCAGCGCTGTCAACTGGTTCTCGCCCAGGAGCAGCCCGCTAAGCCAGGTCAGGTTGCCTATCTTGGGAGGCAGCTCGGCCAGCCCGGCTGCCGTAAGATTCAGAATTCCAGAACGGTCATCTAAGGAGTGGAGATGCATATTCTGCATGCTACATCGCAATTTCCTGACGAACAACCGTGGCGGGTCTGGTAAACCAGCCTATGTTCCGTTCTTCGCTGACCATCTCGGGTAAGAGATCGCGGATGCTCGTGGCGGGCGCTCATCCTGAGTGAAGCGAAGGGTCTCTTTGCTCTCGACAGTGCTGTCTCGTCCGCAACGGGATTCCCCGGCTTCGCCTCGAAACGACAAACCGGTAGGGGCACGGCATTGCCGTACCCCTACCCATTTCTAGTGCCACCAAAAAGCTGAAGGCCGACCGCTGTTAGCTGAAAACTCTACAGCCCGTGCTTGCGCTCGTAGTCACCGATGTCGGTCTCCATGCGGAGGGTTAGGCCGATGTCGTCCAGGCCGTTGACCAGGGCATCCTTGCGGGCGGCGTCTATCTGGAAGGATATGGATATCTCTTCGCTCTCGTCCCAGACCCGTTGGCTGACCAGGTCAACGTTCAGTTCGATGCCGGGGTCGGACTCGGCCTTGTCCATGATCTCGCGCACCTGTTCGGCAGGGAGCACCAGCGGCAGCACGCCGTTCTTGAAGCAGTTGTTGTAAAAGATGTCGGCGAAGCTAGTGGAGATGATGCACTTGATGCCGTAGTCCCGGAGCGCCCAAGGAGCATGCTCACGGGAAGATCCGCAGCCGAAGTTGGGCCCGGCCACCAGGACGTTGGCGTTTCGGTAAAGGGGTTTGTTCAGGATGAACTCGGGGTTGTCGCTGCCGTCGGCGTTGTAGCGCCAAGATGAGAACAGGGCGTCCTCGAAGCCTTTGCGCTCGATGCTCTTTAGGTACACCGCTGGGATGATCTGGTCGGTGTCGATATTGATGCGGTCGATGGGTGCGACCACGCCGGTTAATTTCGTAAATGCGTCCATGGTTTTCTCCTCAGAGTTTTCGGGGCTTAAAGATCGCGAACGTCGACGAAGTGGCCAGCGATGGCCGCTGCCGCCGCCATGGCGGGGCTGACCAAGTGAGTGCGGCCACCCTTGCCCTGCCGTCCTTCAAAGTTGCGGTTGGAGGTGGAAGCGCAGCGCTCTCCCGGCTTCAGGATGTCGGGGTTCATGCCTAGACACATGGAGCAACCGGCGACGCGCCAGTCCACGCCCGCTTCAATCAATATTTTGTCCAGACCTTCGTCCTCAGCTTCTTGCTTGATCTTGGCCGAGCCGGGAACCATCATCGCGTAGACATCGTCGTGGACTTTCTTGCCCTTCACCACTTCAGCGGCAGCACGGATATCTTCCAGCCGTGAGTTGGTGCAGGCGCCGATGAAAACGCGGTCCAGCTTGATGTCCTGGATGGCCGTTCCTGCTTTCAGGTCCATGTATTGAAGAGCCCGATTCAGGGCATCCCGGGTGTTCTCGTCTTCGGCATCGGCCGGGTCTGGAATCTTGCCCGAGATCGGGGCCACCATGCCGGGAGTTGTGCCCCAGGTTACATGCGGTTCGATCTCCGATGCCTCAAGCTCGACGACCTTGTCATAGTTGGCGCCGGGATCGCTTGCCAGGTTCTTCCACCGTTCCACCGCGGCGTCGAAGTCGGCCCCTTGGGGAGCGAACTGGCGTCCCTTTAGATAGTCGAAAGTTGTCTGGTCGGGGGCGATCATGCCGGCTCTTGCCCCGGCCTCGATACTCATGTTGCAGACGGTCATCCGACCGTCCATGGAGAGAGCACGGATGGCCTCACCGGTGTATTCGATGACGTGGCCAACCCCGCCGTAGACGCCGATTTTGCCGATGATGGCGAGGATGATGTCTTTGGACGTGACGCCCTTGGGCAGTTGGCCGTTGACCCGGACTTCCATGGTGTCGGGCTTGAACGCCCGCAGCGTCTGGGTCGCCAGCACGTGCTCGACCTCCGAGGTGCCGATACCGATGGCGAAGGCCCCCAGCGCCCCGTGAGTCGAGGTATGGCTGTCGCCGCAAACCACGGTCTTTCCGGGCTGGGTGTAACCAAGGTCCGGCCCAATAACGTGGACGATACCCTGCAGAGGGCTGAACCGGTCATACAAAGTGACGCCGAACTCGGCGCAGTTGCGGTCGAGGGCGTCCAGTTGTTTCTTGGAAATCTCATCGGTGACCGGCAGGGACAGATCCCAAGTGGGGGTGTTGTGGTCGGCGGTGGCAATGGTCAGGTCCAGTCGTCGCACCTTCCTCCCGGCATCCCTGAGGCCGTCAAATGCTTGGGGGGAGGTTACTTCGTGGACCAGGTGCAGGTCGATATAGATGATGGGCGGCTCACCGGGCTCCTCGGCCACGAGGTGGTCGGCCCAGATTTTCTCAAACATAGTCTTGGGGGGCATTTAGGTCTTCCTTAGAATCAGCAAATTCAGGTCTTTTCTCACGCCTGATTGGGGCGACGAAAACCGGGCCGTATTATAGCACCAAGTGACCTGGCTGCGGCTCACGCCGCGATCAGCGCAGCGGGTAGAGCCGTCGCGGGGTTAATGGTACACTGGCGCTACGCCTAACCAGCAGGCCCAGAGCCCGTCGAAGGGGCCATTCACCGCCTGCTTTTATAACGGTTTTTTCGCAACCCTGAACACCAGGCCAATACCCACGGAGGAAGATTGTAATGCCCGCATCCGACGCTGTGGTCCTGCCCGAAACAGCCCGCCCCAGCAAGTACCGAATCAAGCTCCAGCCTGACCTCAAGAATTTCACTTTTGACGGCGAGCAGAGCGTGGACATCCAGGTCTTGGAGCCGACCTCGGCCATCGTGCTCAACACGATCGACCTGAAAATCAGCTCTGCCACTCTTCACACCAGCGGGACCACCCTGTCTAACCCCAAGGTGTCCTTTGATAAAGAAGCTGAGACAGCGACCATCGATTTCGGGGAGGCCGTCCAGCCCGGAGACGCCCGGTTGGAGATGGTTTTCACCGGTGAGCTGAACGACAAACTGATGGGCTTTTACCGGTCTGAGTACACCTCCCAGGATGGTGAGACCCGCTACCTGGCCACAACTCAGTTCGAGCCCACCGACGCCCGCCGCGCCTTTCCCTGCTGGGACGAACCGGCCAAGAAGGCGACCTTTGAAGTGACGCTGGTCTTCTCGGATGAGTACCAGGCCGTTTCCAATACCCCTGTGGTGGAGGAGGGCGTCCCCGGCGCCGGACTGAAATCGGTCCGGTTCGCCGAGACTCCAGTTATGTCTACCTATCTCCTGGCCTTTGTTGTCGGTAATCTGACCTCAATCGAAGAGCGAGCTGAAGGAGGCACTACCGTCGGTGTGTGGACCACTCCGGGCAAAGAAGACCAGGCCAGCTTCGCTTTGGACACGTCGGTGAAGCTGCTGGGTTACTTCAACGACTACTTCGGTATCCCCTATCCCCTGGCCAAGCTAGACCACATCGCAATCCCCGACTTCGCCGCCGGCGCCATGGAGAACTGGGGCGCCGTCACCTACCGTGAGACCGCCCTGCTGGTGGACCCAGCCAACTCTTCGGCCGGCACCCGGCAACGGGTCGCGGAAGTCATTGCACACGAGATGGCGCACATGTGGTTCGGCGACCTGGTGACCATGGAATGGTGGGACGATCTATGGCTGAACGAGAGTTTCGCATCTTGGATGGGCAACAAGGCCGTCGACTGGCTCTTCCCCGAGTGGGAGATGTGGACCCAGTTCGTCAATATGGACACCAACCGGGCGCTGAGCCTGGACGGCCTAAAGAACTCCCACCCCATCGAGCAAGAGGTCAAGAACCCGGCGGAGGTCAGCCAGCTCTTTGACGCCATCAGCTACAGCAAGGGCGCGTCGGTGATCCGCATGCTGGAAAACTTCCTGGGCGAGGAGACTTTCAGGAAGGGACTGAACCGGTACCTGTCCGGCCACATGTACGACAACGCCCGGACCGAGGACCTTTGGTCGGCCCTAGAGACGGAGTCGGGCCAGCCGGTAACCGCCATCATGGACTCCTGGGTGAAGCAGATGGGATACCCCGTGCTGCAGGTAGAGACCGAACGCAGCGGCGGCCAGACCAAGCTGTCGGTCACCCAAGAACGCTTCGTATATGACCGTTTGCTGGGAAATAGCGAGCCCGACACCGAGGTATGGCGGGTGCCCATCCGCGCGAGCCAAGGCGGGCAGGAATCCGCGGTCACCGTGATGGAAGGCAGGCAGGCCCAGTTGGACGTTCCCGGCGAAGACAGCGGTTGGGTCAAGTTGAACCCACTACAGACCGGCTTCTTCCGGGTGAATTATAGCAACGAAGACTGGCTGCGGCTGGTCCCGGCCGTCGAGTCATTGGAACTGCACGCCACCGACCGTTTGGGCATCCAGAACGACGCCTACGCCTTATCCCGGGCCGGGCTGTTGCCCGTGATCCAATTCCTCTCCCTGGCCCAAGCCTATAAGAATGAGGACGACGCCTCGGTGTGGAGTGACTTGGCCAGCAACCTCCGAGACATTGAGCAATTGATATGTAATGAAGCAGTGCATCCGGCCTACCAAGGGTTCGCCCGGGAACTCTTCGGACCGGCGGCGCGCAAGATTGGCTGGGACCCCAAGTCAGGCGAAGGCCACCTGGACGCCCTGCTCCGCTCCACGGTGCTGAGCCAGGCCGGCAGCTACCAAGACCCCGAGGTTACGGCCCAGGCAACCGAACGTTTCAAGAGATACTTGGAGGACCGGGACACATTGGCGCCCGATCTCCGCGGCGTCGTCTTCGCCCTGGCGGCCCAGTCGGGCGGCAAGGACGTCTACGACCAGATATGGCAGTTGGAAGGCGAGACCGACCTGGCGGAGGAGAAAATCCGGCTTTTGATGTCCCTGTCCAGATTCCAGGACCCTGACTTACTTAACGCTACTTTGGAAGACTCGCTGTCGTCCAAAGTCCGGTCCCAAGACAGCATCACGTTGGTGGCCGGAGTGGCCGGAAACCCCAAGGGACGCAACCTGGCCTGGGAGTTCGTGAAGTCCAACTGGCCTGAGTTAGACCGGCGCTACGGCGGCGGTGGGTTCGGCCTCATGCGGCTGGTCTCCATCTGCAGCGCGTTCAACACGCAAGAGAAGGCCGACGAAGTGGATAATTTCTTCGCCGAGCACCCGGCCCCGGCTGCCGATCGGACCATCCGCCAGGCCCTAGAACGGGTCCGACTAAACATCAAATGGCTGGAACAAAACCGGCAGGAACTGGCCGACTGGTTCGCCAAATAACCTTCCGCAAAGGCAAAAACAAGCAGCGCCGGTTCCATCGTCCATGCCCCAGTGCTACAATCGTAGGCCTACTGTAGTCGAATTCTGTGCAATACTTGAACATTTATGACAAGTTTTTCCCGTATAGATGAACTGAAATCGGCTCTGGCTCAGCGCTTGCTGGTTATCGACGGCGCCATGGGCACCGCCATTCAGAACAAATACCTGGAACCCGATGACTTTGGTGGCCTGGAGTACGAAGGGTGCAACGAGTACCTGACCGTCACCCAGCCCGATGTCATCGAGGAAATCCACCGGAGTTACCTGGACGCCGGCGCGGATATCATTGAGACCAATACCTTCGGCTCAACCCAGGTGGTGCTGGCCGAATATGGCTTGACCTACGAGGCCCGGCGGCTCAACCGCGAGGCGGCCGTCATAGCTCGGCGGGCAGCAGATGCCGCGTCAACCCCGGACAAACCCCGGTTCGTAGCCGGCTCTATGGGCCCCACCACCAAGACGATCTCAGTAACAGGCGGCATCACCTTTGACGAACTGGCCGCCGACTATCACACCCAGGCTGCTGGACTCATTGAAGGCGGCGTCGACCTGCTGTTGCTGGAGACCAGCCAGGACACGCTGAACGTTAAAGCCGGCTTGGACGGCATCGACCGGGCATTCGCCGAATTGGGTCAGGAAATCCCCGTAGCCGTGCAGGGTACTGTCGAACCAATGGGCACTCTGCTGGCGGGCCAAGACGTCGAAGCATTCTATACATCAGTGTCCCACCGCGACCTGCTTTGGATCGGGCTGAACTGCGCCACGGGCCCCACCTTCATGACCGACCACATCAGGTCCTTGGCCGCCCTTTCTAGATTTCCGGTGGCCTGCGTGCCCAACGCCGGCATGCCCGACGAGGACGGCAACTACAATGAGACCCCCGAAGCCATGGCCGAGACCGTCGGCCGGTTCGTGGAGTCTGGTTGGGTCAACCTGATCGGGGGCTGCTGTGGCACCGTTCCTAAACACATAGAGCTGCTGGTGGAGACGGCGTCCGATAAGCCGGTCCGTCTGGGCATAGACTCCCCTGAAACCCGCGTCTCAGGCATCGAAACATTGCTGGTCGATGATCAAGTGCGACCGGCGATCGTAGGCGAGCGCACCAACGTCCTGGGCAGCAGGCGGTTCCGCCGTTTAATCAAAGAAGGTTCCTTCGAGGAAGCCGCCGAGATTGGCCGCCGCCAGGTGCGAAACGGCGCTCACATACTAGACGTTTGCCTCCAGGACCCGGACCGGGACGAGGCTGCCGACGTGGCCCAATTCCTGGACCTGGTCACCAAAAAAGTCAAAGCGCCCATCATGATCGACTCGACCGATTCTGCGGTGATTGAGTTGGCGCTGAAGCGGCTCCAAGGCAAGTCCATCATCAACTCCATCAACCTGGAAGACGGCGAAGAGCGGTTCCAGACGGTGGTCCCCTTGGCCCGCCGCTACGGCGCGGCCCTGGTTGTTGGCTGTATCGACGACGACAAAGAACAGGCCCAAGCCATCACCAAGGAGCGCAAGCTCGAGGTGGCCATTCGGTCTGCCAAGACCCTGACCGAGAAATACGGAGTCCCCATAGAGGACATCATCTTCGACCCCTTGGTGTTCCCCGTGGGCACCGGCGACCAGAACTATGTCGGCTCCGGGGCCGAGACCGTCGAGGGCGTTCGACTGATCAAAGAAGCCTTGCCCGGCGCTAAGACGGTGCTGGGCATCTCCAACTTGTCGTTCGGCTTGCCGGCGGCCGGCCGTGAAGTGCTGAACTCGGTCTTCCTGTACCACTGCGTTCAGGCGGGCCTCGACATGGCCATCGTCAATTCCGAAGGGATGGAGCGTTATGCCTCCATACCGGAGGAAGAGCGAAAACTGGCCGAAGACCTGATCTGGTACCGGGGAGACGACCCGGTGGCGGCCTTCGCCGACCACTTCCGGGATAAGGCCCCCAAATCTACTTCGGAAGAACGCCTGAACCTGCCCTTAGACGAACGGCTGTCCCTGGCAATCATTGAAGGCTCCAAAGAGGGGCTGGCTGAAGACTTGGACGAAGCCCTCACGGGCAGGACGCCCCTTGAGATCATCAACGGGCCGCTGATGAACGGGATGGCCGAGGTTGGCCGCCAGTTCAACGCCAATCAATTGATCGTGGCTGAGGTATTGCAGTCGGCCGAGTCCATGAAGTTCTCGGTCCGCCACCTTGAGCTCCAAATGGAGCAATCGGAGTCCATCATCAAGGGCAAGGTTGTGCTGGCCACCGTCAAGGGTGACGTCCACGACATCGGCAAGAATCTGGTTGAGATCATCATGGGCAACAACGGGTACCAAGTGATCAACCTGGGCATCAAGGTGCCGCCCCAAGACCTGATCGCGGCCTACCGGGAGCATCAACCCGACATGATCGGCCTCTCGGGGCTGCTGGTGAAATCGGCCAAGATGATGGTCGAAACCGCCCAGGACTTTCGGCAAGCAGGGATTAGCTGCCCGGTTCTGGTCGGTGGCGCGGCCCTTTCCAACCGGTTCACCCGCCTCCGCATCGCCCCCGAATACGACGGCATGGTGGCCTACGCGCCCGACGCCATGTCCGGCCTGGCTTTGGCCAATACCATCCAGGACGCCGACGAACGGGCCAAATTGATGGCCACCTTCGATGAAGAGACTGAGTCCATGCTGGTCGCCGATGGGGCGTCTCGCGACTCTGAAGATGCCGGCGAAGACGTTCCGCCGGCCCGAGTTCGGCATGACTTTGACATACCAAACCCGCCGGACCTACGGCTGCACGTCCTGAACGACCATCCCTTGGACGAGATATTCCCGCTGATCAACCCGCAGATGCTTTACGTCAGGCATCTGGGTTATAAGGGCCGGTTTGCCCACGACCTTGAATTCGGGGAGCATGCTGCCATCGAGCTACACGATTCTGTGCGGCGGGTCGAGGACTTGATGCTGGCCCAAGAAAACATCAAGGCCAACGCGGTACTGAAATTCTTCCCGGCTAACTCCGATGGACAGCGCATACTGGTTTACGGCGCTGAGAACCAGAATATCGCCGAGGAGTTCTACCTGGGCCGGCAGTCCCAACGGGATGGCCTGTGCCTCGCGGACTACTTGCTGCCCCAAAGCAGCGGACAGGTCGACTATGTCGGTATGTTCGTCGTGTCCGTAGGGACTGGAGTTCGTGCGTTGGCTGAGAAGTGGATCGCTGAAGGCCAATTCCTTAACTCCCATATCCTGTCGGCCCTGGCTTTGGAGAGCGCCGAAGCGTTCGCCGAGCTGCTTCATCAGCAGATGAGGCAGATGTGGGGCTTTGGCGACCCGACTGGGACCTCACCCCGAGACCTGTTCCGCACTCAGTACCGGGGCAAGCGGTTCTCCTTTGGATATCCTGCCTGTCCTCGTCTAGAGGACCAAGAACAGCTATTCCGGCTGCTGGACGTGTCCGCCAACTTGAACGTGGAACTGACCGAAGGCTTCATGATGGACCCCGAGTCCTCGGTGTCGGCCCTGGTCTTCCATCACCCCGACGCCAAGTACTTCAACCTGAGCGAACGGGACATCGATCGGCTGGAAGAACGTTTCTCGCAGGGTTAACCGGCTACGGCCCCAGGGTTGACGCACCCCTCTACCTTAGGCATATAGTCCATATGTTGCGGCAGTGTGTCTGTGAGCAACCCGCCCCATTCTGGCGCCTGGAGACGATGTGGAGCCGATAACTAAGATCGCAGACGGACTTGGCCTGGACCCGGACCACCTGGTGCCCTATGGCCGGTACAAGGCGAAAATTTCCCTCGATGCCCTGAAAGACCCAACTGACTACCGGGGTAAATTAGTGGTCGTTACCGGCATCACCCCGACCCCCGCCGGCGAGGGCAAGACCACCACCGCCATCGGCCTCACCCAGGGCATGGGTCGTCTGGGACATAAGGTCTCGGTCAACCTCCGGGAGCCGACGCTGGGGCCCATTTTTGGCATCAAGGGCGGCGGCACTGGCGGCGGCATCGCCCGGGTGGTGCCCGAAGACGAAATCAATATCCACTTCACCGGCGACGCCCATGCCGTCGGCTCGGCCCACAACCTCCTGGCCGCCTTGGTTGAGAACGCCGTGTTCCGGGGCTCCGTGCCGGGACTGGACGCCGGAGGACTGATCTGGAACCGTGTGACTGACGCGTCAGACCGTGGATTGCGCCAGGTGGTTTCCGGGGTCGGAGGCTCAGGTTACGGCCCCTTGAGGGAGGCGCGGTTCGACATCGTCTCTGCATCCGAGATCATGGCCATTTTGGCCCTGGCCGACAGCCCTCAGAATTTGCGGGAACGATTAACCCGCATCGTGGTCGGAGAGACTTCAGAGGGGAAGCCGGTCACGGTCGAGCGGTTGGGTGTGGTCGGAGCGTTGATGACCCTGCTGCACCAGACCGTGATGCCAAATTTGGTCCAGACGATGGAAGGGCAGCCGTCCATCATCCATGCCGGTCCTTTCGGCAACATCGCCCACGGCTGCAGTTCCATCATCGCCGACAAGATGGCCCTGGGCTACGCCGATTACGTGATCACAGAGGCCGGGTTCGCCTCGGACTTGGGCTTTGAGAAGTTCATGCACATCAAAACCCGTCAGAGCGGTCTGCCGCCCGGCGCGGCTGTTTTGGTGGCCTCCGCCCGCGCCCTCAAGTGGCACGGCGGGGTCCGACGCCGGGACTTAGGCAACCCAGGCCCAGCGGCAGTGGTGGCCGGAGGAGACAATCTGATTCACCACGTAGGCATCGTCAAAGGGTTCAATCTACCTTGCGTGGTGGCCATCAACCGGTTCGGGACGGATTCCCCTGAGGAGCTGGCTGCAGTGAAGCAGATCGCCATGGACGCCGGGGCCACGGCGGCGGTGGAGTGCGACGGCTTCGCCCAGGGCGGGGCCGGCGCCGAAGAACTGGCCCAGGCCGTGGTCGACGCATCCCAAGGCACTCCCCAGATAACTTACGCTTACCCCTCCGACGCCTCTGCCCAGGACAAGGTGCTGGCATTGGCCCAGAAGATCTACAACGCGGCCGATGTTAGTTGGTCGCCTGAAGCACAGCGGCGTTTGCAGTACTTCGAGTCTAAGGGTTGGGGCGGCCTGCCCATCTGCATGGCCAAGACCCACCTATCCATCTCCCACGACCAGAGCCTGAAAGGACGCCCAGGTGGTTACACCTTCCCAATCACCGACATCCGGGCATCGGTCGGCGCCGGTTTCCTCTACGCCTTGGCTGGTCGCATCGAGACCCTGCCTGGCCTGCCATCGCGGCCCCGGGCCCTGGACATGGATGTCACCCCGGAAGGCGAGGTGTTGGGCCTGAGCTAGCAAACCAGTATTTCAGGTTATGCGGGTTACGATAGTACCGATATGCAAAACGATACACGGACCGGGGTCATCATCATGGGATCCGCCGGACGCGACTTCCATAACTTCAATGTTGTCTTTCGAAACGACCCTCTAACGCGGGTGGTGGCCTTCACCGCCGCCCAGATCCCGGACATCCCCAGCATCGAATCAGCCTACGACGTCTATCCGCACATGGACGCCGAGGTGCCTGCCGTTGGGTACAACCTGGAGCAGTTGGCTGACCTGGATGCGGCGTTGCAGGCCTCCGACGCCGACCTCGTCCTCTACGCCACGCCGGTGAACCTAGGCCAACTGATTAACGCCGACAAGCCCATGGTGGCGGTGGAATACGAACTTCAGGAGAGGAGATGCGAGTTGGAAACGATATTGGCCGATTTCGACTACTACAAGCTGGCGGGTGGGTGACCGAAGACGCCGCGACTTACTCCCGAATACTTCTCCCAAAGGTACCAACATGCGCGTAACAATGATCCACGCCATAGCCGAGTCCATCTCGCCGATGCGGCTGGCCTTCGCTGAGCAATTTCCCGAGGCCGAAGTAGTTAACGTCCTAGACGAGGGACTGCTATTCGACTTCGATGACCAAATCACGCCCCATCTGCGACGGCGGATGAGCAACCTGATCGGCTACTGCCAGGACAACCAGGCCGACGCCATCGGGCTCGCCTGCTCGGTCTACGCCCCGGTGGTCGACTCGGCCAAAGACTTGGTCGACGTCCCTCTGGTGTCCTCCTACGGCCCGGTGATGGCCGACGCTGTGGCGGTCGGGTCAAGAAT
Source organism: Dehalococcoidia bacterium UBA2158 (assembly GCA_002328185.1). GTDB lineage: Bacteria > Chloroflexota > Dehalococcoidia > Lucifugimonadales > UBA3495 > UBA9611. The sequence continues at coordinate 36,264 of DCWQ01000061.1, read as the reverse complement.
CGGGCTGATCGCCTCAGTTGCCCCCGCCCTGCGCGACTCGGAGTTCTATCTGAAGCTGGCGGCGGAGGAAGCCGGGAAAGTGGTTGAGCCGGTCTTATGTTTAGCAGAGGACCTTATAGATGTGATGCGGGCCGAGGGCCAACGCAGCTTAGAACGCCGCCTAGAACAAGAGGTCATGCGGTTGGCCCCCGATGTGGACGTGGTGCTTCTCGGCCAGTTCTCTTTCGCGGCCGCCTTGGTTGACCTGCAAAAAATGTCCCCGGTGCCGGTGCTATCCGCCGCCCACAGCAGCGCCCGTACATTGAAGCGGCTGCTAAGCTAACGCCGCTTTCTAAAACCAGTTCCCCAGCGAAGAGCAAGAATCCCCCCAGAGCCCTTTCGCCCGAAAGCCACTTGCGGCTGGCAGCCTGGGCCACTATGATGCCCCCAATCAGAACCGGCACCAGGAGGCGCGCATGGCCCCCAGCAAAGAACTGGATACCGTACTTGAGATGATCCGCGTCAGGTCAGCGGAGGTCCGGAAGACTACCGACGACGACCGCTTGTCCTACGAACGCATCATGTCAGTCTTGCCTATGGACGACGACATCGAGACCGAACGGGTGGGCGTGAACGGCGTGCCCGCCGAGTGGATCTGGGCCCCAGAGTCCCAGGAGAACCGAGTGATCCTCTATCTGCACGGCGGCGGCTACTTGTTCGGCTCGGCCCGCACCCACCGGGTCATGCTGGCGCACATGGCCAGAGCAGCCAAGGCAAGGGTGCTGGCGTTGGACTACCGCCTTGCCCCGGAGATACCGTTCCCAGCGCCGGTGGAAGACTCGGTCTCCGCCTACCGCTGGCTGCAGGCCCAAGGCATCTCGCCCCATAAGATCGCCATCGGGGGAGACTCGGCCGGCGGCGGACTGGTCGTCGCGGCATTGGTCGCCCTGCGAAGCGTGGGAGAACCCATGCCCGCCGCGGGTGTCTGCATCTCAGCCTGGACCGACATGGAATCCACCGGCACGTCCATGGCCACCAACGCCGAAGCAGACCCTTCGGTGTCCAAAGAGCGGCTGCTCAAGATCGCCAAGGTGTACCTGGGCGGCAAAGACCCCCGGGCCCCGTTGGCGTCGCCCATCCATGCCGACCTGACGGGCCTTCCTCCCCTGCTGCTCCAAGTGGGCAGCATCGAAGTGCTGTTGGACGACTCTACCATGCTGAAATCCCGCGCCAAAGAGGCCGGGGTGTCTGTTGAGATGGAAGTCTGGGAGGATATGCCCCATGTGTGGCACCACTACGCTCCCATCCTGCCTGAAGCCCGTAAAGCTATCGGCAAAATTGGGGAGTTTGTGCTAGAGCATACTGGGTAGGAGAAAATCTAAGTTCCCGTTTATAAAAGGGGAACTTAGGGGGATTTCCGGCCGGCCCATGACACCGGCAAGCCCGGAAGAACCCCCATCCTAACCTTCCCCCTCGCATGGGGGAAGGGACAACCGGCGAATTATAGGAGAAGAGATGATCTACGATTTTCGGGTTTATACGTTGAAGCCTGGGGCTACTGCTGAGTACCGGGCCGGAGTCAAGGAACTGAGTTTGCCCATCAGGCAGCGTCACGGGGTGGCTCTGGCTGGATGGTACTGGAGCGAAATCGGAGCGCTAAACCAGGTGGTCCACATCTGGGGCTATGAGAACTCCAAGCACATGGCCGAGGCCCAACACGCCTTCCACACCGACCCCGAATGGACCGGAAAGTACCTTCCCAGAGCGGGCGGGCTCGTGGAGACTCAGAAGACCTCAACCATGAACACCTCGGACTTCGCTCCGGTTTTCCCTGTCCACGCCGACGTCCCCGCTGATGACACTCCGGAGTTCATCCGGAAGAACAAGATGGTCTTCGACTTCCGCACCTACACCTTCAAGCCCGGTGGTATCCCGGCCTACATGGCTGCGGCTGGCGAGGTGGCCTTACCCATCAGGAAGCGCCACGGCATCAAGCTGGCCGGTTGGTTCTACAGCGATGTCGGCGACCTGAACCAGGTGACCCACATCTGGGCCTACAACGACCTGAAGCACCTCAAAGAGGGCAAAGACGCCGTCAACGCCGACCCTGAGTGGACCGGCACCTACATCCCCCGGGTTCGCGGCCTGCTGGTAGCCCAAAACACTTATCTTATGAACACGGCTGAGTTCGGGCCGGTGCCGGAGTAGCGGAGAAGCAATCATTTATCAGCGGTCAGCTTATTGCCCTCTCCCGTCATTCCGGCGAAAGCCGGAATGACGGGAGAGGGCAGTAGTCAAAAACACAAAAGGACCTGATGTTTTATGCATCAGGTCCTTTTCTTAGATCACCCCAAAAGCTGACTGCTGAGCGCTGATAGCTGACAGCTCAGTTATGACAACCTCGCGCCTGGATGTCCCAGACCACTTCCACCTTGCCGCCGCGTAGGCCGATGAAGCGGTCCCAGCGGCTGACCATGGCGTCTTGCTGGGCCGGGATCAGGAGGACTTGGTCGCCCACCACCAGACTGGCACCCGACTCGACTTTGAAGACCGAGTGGTCGCTGTCCATGTTCCCAACGGTCACACCGGGACGGTCGAAAACCGTTGGCATACCCGACAAACTGCTGACGGCGCGGACCCCGGCGTCTCCTATGGCGATGCCGGGATTGGGTGTGCTGATGATTGTCGTGAGTATCTTTCCCGCGTAATGGAACTCGGTCATATAGCTGTAGTGGGTCTCCATCATCAGGTAGCTGCCACCCTGAATCTCGGTCACGCCGGGTATCTCCGCCGCAACGTCGTAGCTCCAGGTCTCCCCGGTAGACACGATGTCCATGGGGATACCCTCACTCTCGATGGCGTCCTTGAGGTCGATCACTCCCTTGATGGTGCGGGCGGCCTCGACGGCCCGGTCTTCCCGGTCGGGCATGTCGGGGATGGTCTGGTGGCTCATGACGCCCCGGAAGCGCAGTCCGGGCAACGATGCGATCTCCTTGGCCAGTGCCACGCCTTGGTCGACGTCGCGCACCCCGCAGCGGGCCAGGCCTGTCTCCAACTCAATGACCACGCCGACTTCCACACCGCGAGATTGGGCGGCCCTGGAGATGTCCCTGGCGTTGGCGGCTTGGTCGCAGGCCACCAGCATTTCGGCCTGGTCGGCCAGGGAACAAAGCCGGTCGATCTTCATCAGCTCGATGATCTCTGAGGTGATGAACACGCTGGAGATGCCTCCGTGCACCATGACTTCAGCCTCTGACACCTTGGCGGCGCAGACTCCGCCCACGGTCCCGCCGCGCCGAATCTGCCGGTGGGCGATGGCTGGAGTCTTGTGGTTCTTGGCGTGGCCCCGCAGCTTGGCGCTGGTCCCTGCGTACGTGTTGGCGATGACATCCATATTGTTGTCCAGGTCGTCCATGTCGATGATCAGACAAGGGGTGTCCAAGTCTTCCATGGGCGTTCCGGGAGTGGGCCGGTAATGGTCGGTCATAAGAAACTCCGTGAAAAACTCCGTCGTCAGAGGCTGGCTTAAATCCCCCTTGGTCCCCCTTTACGACAGGGGGGCCAAGGGGGATTTAAGCCAGCCTTCCCCTGGCCGAGATGGGCCAGAAGCCTTCTAGTTTGCCGCTTTTGGCGGCCCTGAAATAGTCGTATTGGTTAACGCTGGCGCCCAGTTCGTAGGGAATGAGCCAGGCTTTGTCGCCGGCGTTCAGTTGTTTCTGGGCGTCGCCTTCTAGTTCCACGATGCCATGTTCGGCGCTGAACCGGGTGGCGTTCCCGCCTTCGATCCCCTCCAGCACGGGCCTTCCCTGGTCAGGGGCCGTGGCCTTGTGTCCCGCGTCCAACACGGCCATGCCGTCGATGGGATGACTGATGACCGACGCCAGTATCTTGGCTGCTGGGTTCAGCTCGGGAAGGAAGGACTTGAGGCGGTGGTCCATCAGCGGGTAGCGTCCCGCCCGGACCTCGGTCACGCCGGGCATCTGGACGGCCTGGGCATAACAGTGAGTCCCGCCGACGCTGACCACTTCGATAGATAGACCTGCCCGCTCCAAAGCGTCTTTGCTGTCCAGCACTATCTGAAGGTTTTCCTTGGTCTTGGCTTCGTGCTGGGCCTGGTCGTCGTCGCCTTTGGGACCCGGGACCGTGCCCATGATGCCCTCCAATTTGAGCCCAGGAAGCCCGTCGATCCGCTGGGCCAGCTTCATGGCTTCAACGCCGGCGGATATACCGCAGCGGCCCATGCCGGCATCGATCTCGATCAGCACCCACAACTCCACGCCGGCTTCGACGGCGCCGGATGATAGCCGCTCGGCGTTGTCCGGGTTGTCCACTGCGATGCCGATGTTAATCTGGCTGGCCAGAACGCAGAGTCGCCTTATCTTGGAGACGGTCACGATCTGATTGGCCAGGAGTATGTCGGAGAACCCTGCGCCTGCGAAGGCCTCCGCCTCGCCCAGGGTGGTCACGGCGATGCCGCCCACGGTGCCGCCGGCGTCCAGTTGCCGTCGGGCGATCTGGGGGCAGAGGTGGCTTGTCACGACCGGCCTGGCTTTGGCTGTCGCGGCTGCGAAATAGCCTTGGAAGGTCTGAATATTCTTGTCCATAACATCCAAGTCGATGACCAACGCGGGGGTGTCCAGCTCTTCGACTGGGGTGCCCACCGGGTGGAAAATGGGACGTTCCATATGGGTTGTCTCCAGCAGCCGCTCGGGCCGAGTCAATAAGAGTCGCGAACGTGGGATAGATGGGCAGAAGAATACCATAAACGGCGTGTAGGCACAGGCGCGGTTGCAATTCCCAACCGCCGGTGCAACAATTTCAGCGGCTGCCTAGGCAGCCACTTTTTTGGAGACTTATAGATGCCAGGACTGCTGGAACGGGTCAAGGTCTTGGACCTGACCCATTATATCGCCGGGCCCTACTGCACCAAACTGCTGTCGGGTCTGGGCGCGGACGTCGTTAAGATAGAGCGTTTGGGTGAGGGCGACGGGGTGCGTTGGCTGGGACCGTATGCGTCGGGCAAACGCACTTCATCCCAAGGGGCGGAAATCCCCCCTGGCCCCCCTTTACGAAAAGGGGGAAATCCTGCTCCTGAAGATGGGGCTTGGTTCTTGTATCTAAATACGGCCAAGCAGAGCGTTGCGCTGGACTTGAAGTCGGCTGAAGGCCGGCAGGTGGTTTTGGAGCTGGCGGCCAAGGCTGACATCTTGGTCGAGAATTTTGCTCCAGGCGGCATGGACAGTTTGGGGTTGTCTTACGCCGAGTTAAAGAAGGCCAACCCGGCGTTGGTGCTCACGTCCATCTCAAACTTCGGCCAGACCGGCCCGTACAGGGACTGGAAAGCATCGGAGCTGAACCTCTATGCCCTGGGCGGGCTGATGAACATCACCGGAGAGCCGGAGCAAGAGCCCCTTAAAGAAGGCATGCCGCTGGCCCAGTTGGGCGCCGGGCAGAACGCCTTCGCCGCGACCATGGCCGCATTGATGTTCGCCGAGGAGACGGGCGAAGGCCAGCAGATCGACATGTCCATCGCCGAATATGCCACCAACATCCTGGAAAATGCGTTGATGCAGTTCAGCTACTCGGGCCAGGAATACAGTCGTGTCGGCAACCGGGGCTACGGCCGGGCGGCCTGGGGCATCTACCCATGCCAGGACGGGCACGTGGGCATCATCGCCGGTCCGGACCACCGCTGGCCGGAGGTTGCCAGAATCATGGGCCGGGAAGAATTGTCCGACCCCCGATTCACCTCACGTGCCGGACGGTTGGAGCACGCCGACGAGGTGGACGCCTATATGCTGCCGTACCTCATAGACAACAACAAGGTGGACATCTTCAAGGCAGGGCAGGAGAGCGGGTTGGGCTTCAGCTTCGTGTCCACCATGCAAGACATCCTTGAGATGGAACAGCTTCTTTACCGGGACTACTTCGTCGAACTGGACCACCCGGTGGCCGGGAAGTTGACCTACCCTGGAGCGCCAATCACGCCCGAAGACGGCGTCGATTCCTGGGTCTTCCGGCGCGCGCCTTTGCTCGGGGAACATACCTCACTGGCGCTGACCTCTTGGCTGGGCTACTCGGAGACCCAGGTGTCTGACCTGGTCCAACAGGGCGTTCTTGCCCAACATGAGGGGGTCTAGTCATGCAGAAGCCACCGGAGAGAATGCCCCTCAAGAACTACCGGGTGCTCGACCTGTCCCGCATCTGGGCCGGGCCGTACTGCACCAAGCTGTTCGCCGACATGGGCGCCGAGATCATCAAGATGGAGTCACTCAGCGTCTACGACTCCCACCGCGGTCCGGTGACTCCGGCTCGGGGCATCGCTGCCTACCCCGACGGAGAACCCGGCGAGGAACCCTGGAACCGGAACGGCTGGTTCAACTGCCTCCACATGTCCAAATACGGCGTGACTTTGGAATTAACGGAGCCTGAGGGTCGGCGGGTCTTCGAGCAGTTGGTGTCCATTAGCGACGTCGTGATCGAGAACTTCCGGCAGGGAAGCCTTGAAAGGCTGGGCTACACCTACGGGGAACTGCGGAAGCACCGACCTGACCTAATCTACGTGTCCATGCCGGCCTTTGGCAACACCGGCCCCTGGAAGGGCTACCTGGGCTACGGTATCGGCCAGGAACAGCTCTCGGGCATGGCCCACATGACCGGCTACCGGGGAGAGGGACCCATGAAATCGGGCATCAACCACGGCGACCCCATCACCGGCTCCCATGCCGCCGGGGTGTTGATGGCCGCCCTGCGCCACCGACGCCGCACCGGCAAAGGCATGTACATCGACGTCTCGCAGCAGGAGTCTTCGGTGGCCCTGATGGGTCCGGAAGTCCTGGCCTACCAGATGACCGGGGAGGAACCGGAACGACTAGGCAACCGCTCCGGCTGGTACGCGCCGTCCAACAGCTATCCCTGCGCCGGAGAGGACCGATGGGTGACCATCGCCGCCACTAATGAAGATCAATGGCAGAGCCTGACTAAGGCCATGGACGCCGCTGGACTGGCCGCAGACCCGCGTTTCGCCACCCTTGAAAGCCGGCGCGAGAACCACGATGACCTCGATAAGATCATCTCGGAGTGGACCATCGGCCAAGAGGCTTATCAGGTGACCCACAAGTTGCAAGATGCGGGAGTTCCCGCTGGGCCAGTGCTGCGGGGCCCCGACCTGTTGCAAGACGCCCACTACAAGGACCGGGGCACTTTCGTTACCGTCGACCACTCCCAGGTGGGTCCCAAACAATATCCGGGGATACCATGGAAGATGTCGACCACTCCCGGAACGGTCCGCTGGCCCTCCCCGACCCTGGGGCAGCATAACCGGGATGTCTACGGCGAGTTGCTAGGGCTGACCGGTCCGGAGATCGACCAACTGGAGCAGACCGGGATCATCGGGACCAAGCCCACCGGCTCCCGAATCATCTAGCTTGCATTCAACCGGCGACTCCCCGCGCTCCGGTAGAGACCCGGCCAGACGGGGCCCAGTTCGTCCAGATGGCATCTTCTATGGTTGGGTGATCGTCGCAGTCATGTGGCTGGTCAATTTCTCCACCATGGCCACCGGGAACCTCAGTTTCGGGCTGTTCGTGCTCCCGATGGGTGGTGAATTGGGCATGAGCCGCGGCCTGTTGGGCTGGGCGATCACCGCCCGCAGGATGGCAGCCGGAGTCTCGAGCTTCGTCGTGGGGCGTCTTATAGACCGGTACGGCCCCCGGGTCTTGATTCCCGTCTCTGCGGCCGTCATTGGCGTGGCCCTTCTTACCATGAGCCGGGTGAATTCGCCCTGGCAAGTGATCGTCATATTCGGCCTTCTGGGCATGACCGGTCTGGCGGCTCCCCAGAACATCATGACTTCCGTCCCCGTGGCCAAGTGGTTCCGGCGAAAGCGGGGTCTGGCCCTGGCGTTGGCCGTCAGCGGGCTGGGCATCGGCGGCGTTTTCTTTCTGCCCTTCACGCAGTGGCTGCTGGGCAGCGTGGGTTGGCGCACCACCTGGGTCGTGATGGCCGTGATCTTCATGGCGATGTCGATACCGTTATCGGCCATCTTTCTGCGCCGGCAGCCCGAAGACATGGGACTGCAGGTTGACGGCAGATCGCCGGCTCCAACTGCGGCTGGTCGCACTAGCCCCTCTGCCGCCGAAGAGACATCCTGGAGCGTCCGGGAGGCGTTCCGGACCGCCACCATGTGGAAGCTGCTGCTGGCCTTCGCTTTGGCCGGAGTCGCGCAAGGAGGCACCAGCGTCCATCGGATACCTTATTGGATAGAAAGCGGGTTCGACGCCCAGATAGTTTCTTTCTCCTTCGCCGGTGACGCCGGAGGGGCGGCGACCATGGCCCTGTTCGCCGGGTGGATGGCCGACCGGGTGCCCATTCGGATCGTCGCCGCGGGGTCTTTCACCGGGCTCGCGGTGGCCATGGGTTTGGCGTTGATCGGGCGCAACGAATTTTTCTTATTCAGCTCAGGGATCCTCTTTGGCTTGTCCGTAGGAGCTGGCATGATCGTCCATTCTTATATATTCGCCGAGTATTTCGGGCGGGCATTCTTGGGCAGCATCCGAGGCATCGTGTTGCCGGTTATGTTGATCAGCGCGGGAATCGGAGCGCCGATGGTCGGTTACATTCGGGATAGCTCTGGCAGCTACGTTTCATCCTGGTGGATGATCCTCGCTCTCAACCTACTGGCCGCCCTAATCATCAGCAGCGCAACCAAGCCCGCGCCGCTAGCAGTCCGAGAACCGACGCTCACGCTTTAATCCCCTGGCCTGGGGTTATACAATGTCAGCGGCCAACCTGGCCGTTAAAAAGCTGATTGCTGAAAGCTGATGGCTGACAGCTATTTTTGGAGGCACAAGAATTGGCAGAGAAAGAAGTCATTTACGAGGTCAAAGACAGCATCGGCTACATCACCTTGAACCGGCCCGAGAAGCTGAACGCCATCGACCCAAACATGCGCGAGCTCCTCTGGGACGCCTTCCAGGACGTCAAGGACAACCCTGGGGTCCGCTGTGCCATCGTCACCGGGGCCGGACGGGCCTTTTCCACGGGACACGACCTGGTTGCCATGGCCGCCGGGCATGCCAATGAAGGGCACAGCACCGGCGACCTGTACGTGGTCCAGTCCAACATCTACAAACCGATCATCGCCGCCATCAACGGAGTCTGCCTGGCCCAGGGCTGCGGCATCGCCTTAGGCAGCGACATTCGGATCGCGTCCTCCAAGGCCGAGTTCGGATGGCCGCAAGCCAAGCGGGGCATCTCCTCGGTCAGCGGGCCGGCTCTTCTGTCCGCGGTGGTTCCCCGAAACATTGCCTTCCAGTTCCTGTTCACCGGTGATTTCGTGGATGCTCAAAAGGCCTTGGACCTGATGCTGGTCAACTATGTGGTTGAGCCCGATAAAGTTATGGCCAAGGCCGAAGAGGTCGCCCAAAAAATCATCGCCAACGCCCCGCTGCCCATCGCCGCCATCAAAGAGGCCTCCATTAAGGGAGCTGAGATGGGCCTGGAAGAACGGGTCGCCTTCGCCGGTAAAAAACGCAACGAAGTGCTGGAGAGCGAGGATGCCAAAGAGGGTGTCTTGGCCTTCGCCGAGAAACGCGCGCCGGTCTGGAAGGGCCGGTAACGGATCGTCCGTCATTCTGGCGAAAGCAAGAATCCAGATTAGTCGTATTAGCCAGACTTCATACCGCGAGAATTTCCTGGATTCCAGATTTCGCTGGAATGGCGAAATGGCGGCGGTTTCCGCCCTATGAACTTGTCTGGCTAGGCCCTTCGACGGAGTTCAGGACGAACGGATTGCTTAGAGCTATCATCCCAATCTTGGAATCAACTCACAGAACCGGCGAAAACATTGACACAGTAGCCTTGAAGCCTAGGGTTCTGGTGGCTAGGATGGGGCCGTGCTCGAACAACTGAAGGCATATTTCGGTTTCGACCGGTTCCTGCCGCTCCAAGAAGAGATTATCTCCAAGGTGCTCGCCAAGCGCGACACCCTGGTGCTGATGCCCACCGGCGGCGGCAAGTCCCTCTGCTACCAACTGCCGGCCCTGCGTTTTAAGGGCCTAACCCTGGTGGTCTCGCCGCTCATCGCCCTGATGAAGGACCAGGTTGACGGTCTGCGGTCCAACGGAGTCCCTGCCGGATTGCTGAATAGTACGCTGCCGCTCCAAGAGGCCTCGCAGGTCCGAGACCAGGCCCGGGAAGGCAAGATCAAGATACTTTACGTCGCTCCCGAGCGTCTGGCCCTCCCCGGTTTTCGGCGTTTCCTGCAATCCCTGGACGTCAGCCTCATCGCGATCGACGAGGCCCACTGCATCTCCGAATGGGGCCACGACTTCCGGCCCGACTACCGTAACCTGAAAGCCTTGCGGGAGAGCTTCCCCGGGGTGCCGGTTATCGCCCTCACCGCCACGGCCACCGAGCCGGTACGGGAAGACATCGTCAACCAATTGGGCCTCAAGAAGCCGGAGATATTCATCTCCAGTTTCGACCGTCCCAACCTGACCTACGCCATCCAGCCTAAGACCGAGCCCCTGGGCGCGTTGCTGCGCCTTTTAGAGAAGCATCAGGGCGGCTCGGCCATCATCTACCGGTTCTCCCGGAAGGCCACCGAGGAGACGGCGTTGGAGTTGTCGGAGCGGGGCTTCAATGCCCTGCCCTACCATGCGGGACTGGAACCGGACCTGCGGCGGGAGACTCAGGAGAAGTTCATCCGGGACCAGGTGCAGATAGTGGTGGCGACCATCGCCTTCGGCATGGGCATCGACAAGCCGGACGTGCGCCTGGTGGTGCATTACGACCTGCCCAAAACGGTGGAGGGCTATTACCAGGAAACGGGCCGCGCTGGCCGGGATGGGCTGCCCAGCGATTGCGTGCTGTTCTACTCGCCCGGAGACCGCTCGAAACAAGAATATTTCATCGGCCAGATCGAAGACAATGAAGAACAGGAGAAGGCCCACACCAAGCTGGACCAGGTGTTAACGCTCTGCGACCTGCAGACCTGCCGCCGCGCCTACCTGATGGAGTACCTGGGCGAGTCGTGGCCCAAGACCGATTGCGGCGGGTGCGACATCTGCTTACTGCCCAGGGAAGAGTTCGACGCCACCGAGATCGCCCAGAAGATCCTCTCCGCCGCCATCCGCACCGGGGAACGCTTCGGCGTGAACTATGTGGTGGATGTGCTGCGAGGGGTAGCCAACAAGGCTGTCCGTACCCGGGGCCATCATGAACTGCCGGTGTTCGGAATCTCGCGGGATGTCGACTCGGACGAACTGAAAGAGATGGTGCGCTCTTTGGTGACCAACGGACTACTGGCCCAGAACGGCGGCGAATACCCAACCTTGCGGGTCTCTCCCCAGGGAAGATCGTTTTTGAATAACCGGGACAAGCTAACCCTAACGCGGCGCAAGCAGGCCGCGCCCGTCTACCAGGCAACCTCAAACGGAGACCGGGAGACGGCCTACGACACCAAGCTGTTTGACGAATTGGCGGCATTGCGTCTGGAGATCGCCACCGACCGGGAAGTTCCGGCCTACCAGATCTTCGGCAACAAGGCCCTGCAGCAGATGGCCTTCCACATGCCCCGTAACGAGTTCGAATTCTCCAAGATATCTGGAGTGGGTGACGCCAAGCTCAGGGATTTCAGCGAGCGGTTCTTGCTGGTCATCAACGAATACATGCAGGCCAACGGTCAGCCGGAAGCCGTTGAGCGAGTGCCGGTGTCCGCTCCCAAGAAGAAGGTCAGGGGAATCAGCATAAGCATTCGCGAATCGGCTGCATTGGCGAACCAGGGACTGTCTTTCGAGGAAGTGGCCGAGGAACGGGGTATCACCGAGACCACCGTCCGCAGCCATCTGGAGCGGTTCGTCCAGGAAGGCGGCCACCTGGACCTGGGACACTTGATGCCTTCAGAGGACCGACGCATCAGGATTGAGGCGGCTTTCGAAGAGATGGGAGAGGCCCGCCTAACCCCGGTCCGGGACTTCCTCGGGGAAGACTACGCCTGGGACGAACTGGCCGTGGTCCGCATGGAGATGCGCCAGCGGCAATACCACGGCCAGCCGGTGGGGTAGAGCAGGCAAACTAGTTCCCCCAAGCCGGTCAATTAATCGTGAGCCGCTCTTGTCCCCGCTCATCTTGAGCCTATCGAATGACCCGGCTTGGCGAATGGGATTTAGCGCGTAATCCTCGAAATTGCGCCGGTCGTTCTTGCCGCACCTGAACACGTAAGAGAACTGGTCGTCAGAGTTAGGTTTGGTAGCCAGTCATAAATGTTTTCGATACAGTAGCCTAAAGCCCCAATGCGTCAGCCAACCTGCGGCGGTGGAACTTGGGGTCGCCCAGGTAGTGGTAGAGGGTACGGGAGGCGGTGGTGTGCAAGGTCAGACCGTATTCGGTCATGCTGCCAACACCGGCGTGAACCTCATGGGCGAAGTTGCAGGCTTCGTAATAGCCCTCGCTGCCAACCGCCTTGGCCAGATGGACGCTGTCAGACGCGTCACGGCCGATGTCTAACTTCCACAGCGCCTCGTAGGCGGTCCAGCGTGCGGCGTCCAGGGCGTTCAGTAGGTTGATGACCTGGTCCTGCACCCGCTGGAACCGGCCAATGGGCGTGCCGAACTGGTGGCGGGTACGGCTGTAGTCAACCGAAAGCTCGTAGATGGCCTGGCTGCCGCCGACCTGGTAGGCGCAAAGCACTGGAATCGTCTTGGCTTCGGCGCGTTCGAGGGCTTCCCAGCCCCCGGCGAATTTCCCTCCCAGAACCTGGCTTGGGTCTGCTGAAACGCTCTCGATAGCAATCTCCGACAGGTTCCAGGCGAACCCAGGAAGGCTTCTCATGCTGATGCCGGCGCTATCAGCGGGGATGATGACTAACCCGACGTCGTTGCTCTCCTCGGACCGGGCAGCGCAGAGCAGATGGGTGGCCGATTCGCCGTCGTACACATAGGCTTTCTTGCCGCTGAGGCTATACCCGTCGCCGCTGACCTTGGCCGTCAGACGGACATCGCCCTCCAACCAGCCGTAGTCGGCCTCGGTGATGGCCGCCACCATCCGGACTTCGCCGGTGGCCATGCGCGGCAGCCAGCCCGTTTTCTGCTCTTCCGTGCCGCCCTCCAGCAGAGTCAGCGCCGCCAAGACAGCGGAACTGATGTGGGGGCCGGGTACTGGTCCGCGGCCCAGCTCCTCGAAAAGCACCCCGGCGTCGGTGAAAGACCCGCCCTCGCCGCCATGCTCGGTGGGAATCAAGATACCCAGCCAGCCAGTTTGAGTTAGCTGCTGCCAAGGGCCATCGAGCATGGACTCGGTGGGCGAGGCGATCTGCAACAGGGTTTCTTTGGGATATTCTTGCTGCACGAAGCGGCGAACCGCGGTCTTCAACATCTCTTGTTCGGGGGTTAGGGACAGGTCCATATCGTTCCTCGGAACGATAGCTGCCAGCCATCTGCTCACAGCTATCGGCTTTTTTGTTGATGGGTTTAGGTCTATGCCAGGGCGCCAGCCTTTTCTCTTACTTCGCGGCCGATGCCGATGCGGCGGGACATGATGACCTTCTGGATGTCGGTGGTGCCGCCCGGATGAATGGCGATGATACCGGCCCGGCTGTGAGCTTCCATGTGGCCTTCCGATGCGCCCAATTCGGGGTCGAAGGTCAACGCGGCCGGCCCTAGGATATCCAGGATGTGACGGGACATTTTCAGTCCCAGGGTCTTCTTCAGGTAAGACGCCTGAGGGCCCTCGTAAGTCGTGGTCACGCCGCTGTGGCGCATCCAGTAGTTTCGGAGCTGTAGCAGCCGCACGACCTCCTGCTCGATGTAAACGTCTACCAGCTTCTCGCGGGCGTCCGAGTCTTTGGTGATGGGCTCGCCCCGGCGGTCGTTGGTGCGGCAGTAATCGAACAACTTGTCGACCACCACATTACGGGAGATCTTTCCACCGGTGCCGTGTTCCAGTTCCAGGTGAGTGGTTGCGACTTTCCAACCCTGGTTATGGCCGCCGATGAGATTGAAGGATGGGACCCGGACGTTGTCGAAGAACACGGTGTTCTTGACGCCCGAGCCGGCGCCCGACTCGCCGCCAGAGATCAGCAGGTCCATGGGCTGGACGGTGATTCCGGGCAGAGTCGAATCGATCATGAACCAACCCAGGTTTTCGTGACGCTTGGCCTCGGTGTCGGTGACAGTGAGAGTCCACATATAGTCGCAGCCCAAAGAACTGCCGACAAAGACCTTCTGACCATTAATGATGTAGTCGTCACCGTCTTTGACGGCCGTGGTCTTAACGTTGGCCAAGTCTGAGCCGGCCTCCGGCTCGGAGAGTAGCTGCCAGGTCCGAACCAGACCTTTGAAGATGGGTGGTAGGAAAAACTCTTTCTGCTCGTCGGAACCCCAGACCGCGATGGACGCGCCGCCCAGCCTTCCGCCCGAGTCATAGAACGGAGGGATGGTCAGACCCGCGGCGTCGGCCTCTTCTTCAAGGACGATGGCGTGATCAACGTCCAGGCCGCCTCCGCCATATTTGGTTTCGGCAGTGGACCAGAGCCAGCCCTTTTCGCCAAGCCGGCGGCCGAAATCGCGCCGCTTCTGGTACTGCTGCTCGGTCAGGTCTATCGGGTCAGCCGGATGAACGATGCCTGCCGGCATGTTCTCTTTCATCCAGGCTTTTACTTCCTGGCGGAACTCTTCTTGTTCAGGGGTGTATCGGGGTTCGAAGTCCATTGCGGTGTCCTCTTTAGCTGTCAGCTATCCGCGACCAGCCGTCAACTCTTATTGGTATTTGAATCGACTATGGATTATGCCTTATGGAGCGACGGGCCAACAAGTGTCGCCGTCAAAAAAGTTGAAAGCTGACAGCTTTATTTCGATTTCAGCGCCCGGCCGGGTAGCGCTCCGGTGTGGGTACCATTATCAATGACCAACTTCCCATTAACAATGACGTGGCTGATGCCCACTGGGTACTGTCTAGGGTCCTCAAAGGTGGCTTTGGCCTCGACGGTGTCGGGGTTGAATACGACCACATCGGCCTTCATGCCGTCCCGCAAGATGCCGCGGTCCTGGAGTCCCAGCCGCTGGGCGGGCAGCGCCGTCATCTTGCGGACCGCCTCCTCCACCCGGAACAACCCCTCTTCCCGCGTAAACTGGCCAAGTACGTAAGGAAAGGTGCCGAATGTCCGGGGGTTGGGCATCTCGCCGGTCAAGACACCATCCGAGCCGACCATGTGGGCAGGGTGACGGGCGATGGTGCGTATGTTTTCCGGGTTTCCGGTGCGGGCGACGAACGCCACTTCCAGGTTCTCTTCTATAAGTAGGTCGCAGATGCTGTCGACCATCTTCTTGCTCTGGAAATTGGCCAAGTCAGTCATGGAACGGCCTTCCCATTCTTTGTTCTTGTCGGAGCCGATGTGACTGAAGATGTAGTTGTCCAGGGTCGAGCCCCACATGGGGTTCACGGCGTCGCCGATCTGCTCCCGGACCGCCGGGTCCTTGATGCGCTCCAGCAACACCGACGGCCCACCGGCATGCACCCAGTAGGGCAGCAGCGAGTGCAGGATGGTGCTGGCGGCGGCGTACGGGTATTGGTCGAAGGTTACGTCAACTCCGGCGTTGCGTCCCTCGTCAACTAGGCCAATCATCCGCTCGCCCATGCCATTCACGGGGCTGTGAAAGTGGGATATGTGTATGGGAACGCCACTGCGCTGGCCGATCTCGATGGCCTCTCGGAAAGGGTCTAGTAGTTGGTCTCCCTTGGTGTAGCGGGCGTGGGTCATGTAGAACCCGCCTAGGTCTGCGATGGCCTCAGAGATGACCACCAGCTCGTCGGTTTCGCTGTAGGCGCCGGGCGGGTAGGTCAGACCGGTGGCGAAGCCAAAGGCACCGTCCCGCATTCCTTGCCGAGCCAACTCTTTCATCCGGTCCAGTTCTGGCGGCGTGGGCGCCCGGTCTTCCCAGCCCATGGCCTCAATGCGGATGGCGGCGTGGGGCACCATGAATGCCACGTTGCATGCGGCTCGCCCGTCCAAAAGGTCCAGGAATTCTTTAACAGAACTCCAACGGGTGCCCGGCGGGGGAGTCCCGTTGATGGCAGCCAGGAAGGTAAGCAACTGCTCCAGCTTGGCTGGGGATATCGGTGCGTAGGACAGACCGTCCATACCTATCGCTTCGGTGGTCACGCCCTGCCGAACTTTCGCCTCGTGCGCGGGGTCTGTCATCAACTTGAGTTCCGAATGGGAGTGCATATCGATGAATCCCGGGCATATCATTGATCCTTCTACATCAATGATTCGTCCAGCCAAAATTCCAGAGGTGTCGCCTTTGAGCACCGTTACGACATCTCCCATTATCCCCAAGCTGGCCCGGAACCAGGTCTGGCCTGTACCATCTACGATTCGGCCGTTTCTAATCAGCAGGTCGAACATACTCCCTCTCGTTTCCAGTCTAATGGAAAGCTCCCACGCTAATGCCATAAGTGCCCCTAAATTACCATGAAGTCCAACTCTGGAGCGATCCGGCTGACCCGAATTCCTTGCCAGTAGAATCAGTCCTATATATTATTGGGAAGACTAGGATGAATTTGTGGCGAACAGGCTGATTCACCTGCCAGTTAGGTAATCTGAGGGAGGCTTCTCATGGGTACTATTGGCATAGACCACTTGGCAATGCCGACCGCTAATGCGGAAAAGCTCATTGGGTTCTATAAAAAGCTAGGCTTCGACATTAATGACGAAGCGGATTGGCGCAACGGCAAGGCTAACATATTTTCTATTCAGGTAGGGGAATCAAAGATAAACGTTCATCCAGAAGGTTTTACTGCTAGCCTCCGCGGTGATACAGCGTTGCCCGGCTCCGCGGATATATGTTTTGTTTGGGACGGGACCCCAGAGGAGTGTCAGAAGATGTTGGCCGACGCCGGGGTAGAAATTATTCGCGGCCCAGGCCCACGAAAGGGTGCTCGTGCTAGAGGCTCACTGACCGCTGTCAGTATGTATGCCCGAGATCCCGACCATAACTTATTAGAATGGATGGTCTACATATAGAGGCAAGTAGAGGCAAGCAAAACCCTTAATGTGAAATCTTTTACCAATGAAGCCACTGAGTTATCTGACTAAGGGAGACGCTTGCCCACTCTACAGTGCTCAGTTGAACAACTAGATCAACAAAACCCTCCGGTACGAATCTAATTATTTATTTGGTGCGGCTTTAATGCTGTCGATGCTCGGTTATCGGCGAAGTTCATCCTTTAAGATACTTCGAAATGTTTACGGATGTCGCTATGTAGCTGGATGTCGTAACCATTAACCCCGTTTTAGGCCTGCACACATCCAGGACCCTACCTAGAAATGCCTGAGGTCCCACTAAACTTACTTTCTATACACCCTCGACGAACTAAATGAAAGTCGCAACTCATAATTCCAATTTAAGTCGATGGATAGTATATGTCTTGAGGAAAACGAATGACGATTCACATTAGATAATATGATCCGTAACCGAATGATTGCATCGTATTCCATCTATAAGGTAGAATAACGTGGAGATTTCCGTAGACAGGCGGATAACTAGGTTCCCATAGTTGTCATAATATTTCGTTATATCCTTTCTTCCCGCCTCGATCGGTTTATCAGGAGAGTTTATGGTCACATCAGAAATTCGGACAGGGGTTCTTTCCAGGATGTCCATGGCAAGGACGACGCCGAGGGTAGCTTCGCCTGCCCTGGTGATTGGATTGGGCTCGACTGCATGCCAGATAACCAGACAAATAGAGGACAACACAGTAGGCTGGTCACAGTCGGATAAGAGTTCAACCGGATTCGTGTACCTGGATACTAGGGAAGCTACACGAGACGAGGTATCTCGAGGTTCCCAGTTCATACCCCTAGAACTCCCACATTTCTCGAACCTCAGGGATCATCGCCCTTGGATCACAGAATGTGTGCCGGAACTCAAGCACCTTAGCCTGTCTCGAGAGGGAGCCTTAGGGCTCCTGGCTAACGCCGGGGTAGCGGCCCGCTACAATTACGCCGGTATAAGAGGCCATATAGACAGTATAATTAGCGATATTTGCCCGTATTATGAGGGAAAAACATATCTTAGGGTCCATGTGGTCGCATTCCTTGGTGGCGGTACTATCGGCGCACTGCCGGTGATACTTGCTGCCTTAGCTGAGGCAAGAGGCACGTCCTATAATTTCAGTACAGTATTGCATCTCCTCGTACCCCAACGCGGGCTCTCCAGGGATCCTGATAACAGCTTCCCTCTACAATTGCGGAATGCATACTCTATGACCCAATTCTTACGTGCCACCACAGGCATATCAGCTGGTGATGGGCACCATACTGGAAACGATTTTTTCGAGATTACCGTCTATCCCGACAAGCGCGTGCGCGCACTGGGCCCTCACTTTGACATCGCACTGCTCCACAGGTCACCAAAAGAATCTGTCATCGCTCAGCGGGCACATGTCGCACGTGTAGTGGGAGACCTCGTTGCAGACGCATACGGAACCGGCCAAGACTGGTGGGCCCGTTACCACGAGACTATGCGGGAGGCTAACAACCGAATCGATGCAAGGTTCGGGTCTATCAGTTCGAAGGAAGTAGGGTTGTTAGACGGGTTTTTTGACCTAACAGCACGACAATGGCTTCAATACTTGTGGGGGCCACCCAGAAGATAGGGAATGACTTGTTAAGATAAACAAATTGGTAACCGCTCTCCTCCCGATTTAGATTTTATTTGACCCCGAGACTTCGCAGTTATCGCGGGTACATTAGTTAGGCTAGGTAGATCACGATATGGGTATATATTTTGCCTGGATTAGGCTATTACGAAGGCTAGTCATGAACATTTTCGGTCTCGGAAAAAAGCGATTGAGTTTCAAGGCATCGGCCGCATCTCTTCCTACGGTCCTTGACCCCCTTGATTTCTTGAGTGCAGAGCCAACCGGTATAGGATCACGAGTGGCTTTTGATCAAATCCATGCCGCCATACATGAAAACCTCTCTGATTGTGACAAAGGCATCCAACTAATACTTGAGCAATTAAGTCCTGAAGGGAATATCAGTGACCGGGTCATCCTGGAAGCTAATAATCAAATACGGAACGAATTGAATAGGGCCGTCTCGATAGCAGGCCATAAGCGAAATGAGCTGATCGATACGATTTACCGCAAGTTGGAACTCATATATATACAATCGTTGATCCAGTACCCACACCAGGATCCTGAGATTCGCAAATGGGATTCTCTCGGTCCTAGAGCGGTCATCCGTGAGTTGCCGGCGGTAACAGAATATACGTTCAGCGATTTGGCACAAGGAGGATCGGATAGGGACAAGCGGCTCAAGCGATGGGGATCTGAAACTGACCAATGGCTAGATTGTCTTGCCTTGAACCACACTGCCGAGGTCATTAAAAAACTCGATGAGTACCTAAAAGAGTTCATGGCATCATGGATTGAAACCTCTAACGCAATCAGACGCAGAGCAGGGTTGGGTGGCAGCCTGTTCCAAAAGGTAGTAGATGCGGATAACTGGTCTTTTGACAGTGAAGATCCAGCGACCAAAAATCTTCTAACCGGTGGGTCGGCCCAAGATATCGCGCTCCTTGTCTTGGACAGATTCAACTTGGCCCCTCTCGAATACGAGCTGATCTCCGAGGCTGTGCGAGAAGCCTTGCGTGGAACAGCGATATTCGGTACCACCCGGGTATCCGCCGAACATTTAGAAGATACGCTCGCGATGGCAATTGCGGAAAAAATCAAAGACACGGTTTCTATCGAAAGTGGATTCCTATCGATGCTTTCGGGTTCAGCTAGGGAACAGAGCCACAACTCTCAACTCTCCCAAACATTAGTTGAGATGTATAGGGGCGCTGCTGCGATGGAACAGAAGATGTTTAGAGTAGGAGAGGTCGGTATAGGCCACGTAGATTCGGCAGCAGGCGTAGGAGTAAGTGAAGCGTCCGTACATGACGAGGTTCTCAGATCTCTCGGCGGCGCTAGGCGTTTCGCAGCGGTAGAAGGGCATCCAGACGATACCCACCGATTTGTGGTCCAGATGTCTGTTGTGGGAGCATCGCTTTCTGATCTAACGACTTATTCGGATATGATGACCTCCTGGTACCAATGGCACTTCGAAGAAGACCGCGGCCAATGCCATTCTATCGAAGAGTGGGTAGAGGCGGTAAAGGCCCAATGCTGGAAGCTATATCCCGACATTGGAGTGTCGATGGGCGTAAGAAGCTCAATCGTCGAGTTGATGAACGCGGACTTCATCCAACACTGGGAAAGTGTTGAAGGGCTTCCAACATTCCTAACGAACGGCCTCCCAGACGAAAAAACGCTCCTTGGGGTACTTTGGGGGGAAATGGGATTGATGATGAACGGTTCGCATCCGAACGCTGACGCGAGTATCAAGCCTGAGAACAACCAGGGCATCTCACCGGGCCCCGCTCAGGACTTAGAAGGAGTTGTCAAACCCCAGGACAAAATAGTAAATACCTTGGACATTGATATTTAAGATTCACTGAGGACCAGTAAACAAAAAAACCGGC
>DCWQ01000061.1:0-15412 GCA_002328185.1 Dehalococcoidia bacterium UBA2158 | reverse complement strand
GCCGGTTTTTTTGTTTACTGGTCCCTGCCTATTCGTCGGGGTGAGTCGATATGAACCTCGCCGCCTTGGCCACGTCCACATCAGCCCTGATCTCTACGTCTGCCATCTCCTCTTGGAGTCGGACAACTACCGTACTGTCATGGTTACCCCAACCTCGGTTCACGGCCTGTATCGCCAATTGCTCGGAAAGGTTGGCTATTGGCATCGGGACGTTGAACTCTTTGGCCAGCTCAGTGGCCAGGCCGATGTCTTTCCGGGCCAGGTTCAGAGCGAACCCTGCGGGCTCGTACTCCCCCTTGAACACGGTGCGGACAAATCCCTCGTGCAGGACATTCATGCGGCCCAGTGAACCCCGGCGGATGCACTGCCAAAGGGCTTCGGTATCGACACCGGCCTTCACGCCCAGTGTCATACCCTCGGCTATGGCCTGCCGGACGCCGTGGCCGATCATATTGTGGACCAATTTCGCCACCGACCCGGCCCCGATCTCTCCGGCATAGAAGACTTTGTCGCCAAATGCGTCCAACAGTGGTTTGACACGATCGAACACCTCTTTATCACCCCCGACCATCACGGCCAAGTTCCGGCTTTGGGCCCCAGACTTCCCTCCGCTTACCGGCGCGTCCAGAACGTGTATTCCCTTCTCCCGGAACTTTGGCTCCAACTCACGGATCAGGGTTGGCCGGCTGGTTGAAAGGTCTATGTACACCGAACCGGGCTTGGCGCCCTCCAAGACCCCTTCCAGACCAACGGCAACGGCCTCAACCTCCCTGGGCCCAGGCAACGATGTGAAGGTCACGTCGCACTGGCTGGCCACGTCGGCCGGCGAGCTGGCCAGATGGGCCCCGGCCTCCAAGAACGGCCGAGTTGCTCCCTCGTTGATGTCATGAATGACCAATGGGTATCCTGCATTCTGAATATTTCCCGCCATACCACCGCCCATATTTCCCAACCCGATAAATCCTACGGTTTCCATCTGAGTCTCCTTGGTTTTACAAATTTTCGACTAACGTGGATGTAGCCGGCGGGCGGCCCGACACGGGTACGTATCGCCTGCTGCTATTGTGGCGGATTATATACTCGGCGCACCTCCGGCGAAACCGGCCATTAGAGCCAATCGGCCCCCTCAAATGAGGGCTGTTGGGTATTAGAGAGTTCCTGGGACAGGCGTACGATACCGTCAACAGAAACTGGCCGCATGCCGGCCGCCCGGAGGATAGAACCTTGATCACACAATTCTCTGCTCTGTACGCTGGACACGTTTTGGAAGGGGAAGGGATCGGCTTCAACGGCACCCCCCACGACGACCGTTGGTACTCCAACGACCGCCTGGCCGAAGCGTTTGGGATCGCCAAAGATTCGGCCATTTTGATGGACAAACTGGGATACGACGTTCTGTGGATGGCCGAGCACCACTTCCAAAGGGAAGGCTACGAGTGTATCCCCAATCTCTTGATCCTGAGCCAATACCTGTGCCGGTTCACCAAGAACCTGAAATTTGGCTGTGGGTTCAACATCCTGCCCATGTGGCACCCCATCCGTCTGGCCGAAGACTTTGCGATGGTCGACATTCTAACCGGCGGCAGGGTTATCTTTGGCATCGGACGGGGGTATCACACCCGCGAGATCGAGAGCTTCGGCGCGCCTCTTTTGGACCCCGACGCCAACCGGGAGCTATTCGAAGAACAGTACGAGATCATCATGAAGGCCTTCAACGAGGAGTCCTTCTCCCACAAGGGCAAGCATTACACCATCCCGCCAGAGGTCCCCTACCGGGGCTACACCTTGAAAGATATCACCGTGGTGCCGCGCCCAGTGAACCCTGTGGAGACCTGGCAGCCCGTGGTGTCAGGCAGTGACCGGGGCATGGACTTCATGGCCAAGCACGGTATCAAGGGCCTGATTCTGGGCACCCACGCCGACTACGTGGACGAGTACATGCACAAGTTCCAGGAAGCCAACGCCAGGTATGGCCGTGACCTGCCCCTGGGCGGCAACCTCGGCCTTGGCCTGTGGGCGTACCTAGACGACACCACGGCCAAGGCCGAGAAGGCGCTGGAACCTCTCTTCGAAGAGCACGTCAAGTTCGCCGCTCCCCTGGGTATGCTCCGGTATACCGACGAGCAGATGAAAGAGGTGGGTCCCGGCGGCGTGGCCCGCCATATCGCGGCGGGCGTTGACTTCCGCGAGACGCTGGACAAGAAAGCCTGGTTCGCCGGCGACTCTGAGTCAACGATCTCCTACCTCAGGGAGATCGAGGCGAAGTACCCCGGCGTAGAGCAGGTGATGATCGGCTTTCCCATGGGCGAGACCAAGGCCCAGTTCAAAGACCAGATTACCCGGTTCGCCAAGGAAGTCATTCCGACCTTCAAGGCCCAGAAGGTGAGCGTTTAAACAGCGTTCTTTAGTAGACGACGACACGTAGGGGCACGGCATTGCCGTGCCCCTACGTGTCTCTGGGATCCGCGATTTTGTGCTGGACGCCTGATTGGGCTACACTCCGTGCTGTTTTACAAGCTTGTTACAGAGTCACACCTTGCTGTTCCCTCTGAATGTTCAAACCTGACTCACGAGGTACGCCTTGCTTTTCCCTACAGAAGAAACCGACCGGTTGCTAGCCAACTTACAGAGCGGCAAGCCCTCGCTCTGCGCCTATGTTTTCAGCCACCCCAACATGGTGGAGGTGGCGGGCATCGCGGGCATCGACTGTTTCATGGCCGACATGATGTTCACGGCCCACGATTGGGATAACATCGCCCATCTGGTGCGGGCCGCCCGGGGCACCGGCATCTCTCCCATGATCCGTGTGCAGTCCTTCCCATGGGCTGACGGCACCGACCGGCGCACCATCTCCGACGCCGCCCGTGCCCTCTCCCTGGGCGCCACTGCGGTAACGATCTCCGTTGGCTCAGCCCAAGAGGTCCGGGACCTGGTGGAGCTAAAATACGACTGGCACCGCCAGATACACCTTCGCCGATTCTGGACCGCTGAAGAATTCCCGGAGTACGCCGCCAAGGTGCGTAAAGGCACCCTGATCGTGCCCACCGTCGAGAGTGAAGGGGCCCTGAACGATCTGGACGAGATCCTGGCCATCGACGGGATAGAACTGGTCTGGCTGGCGGCCGGTGACGTGACAAAGATACTGGGAGTGCCCTTCAAATATGAGGACCCCAAGGTCATGCGGCTTGTGGAAGGGGCGGTTAAAACCGCTGAGAAGAACGGAGCGGCAATCATGTACAACATGGGTCTGGACTCGCCCGATTTCGACTCCATGGCCGCCGCCGCCAAGCGGCTATTCGACCTAGGAGTGCGGGTAGTGGGTCTGGGAGCGATGGAGTGGCACATGCAGATGGCCCTGGAGCACATCCGCAAGAATTCCATCGGGTAGGGACACGCGTGGGCAGGTCTGATGCTTAGCCGAAGGCCCCATCCTAACCTTCCCCGTTGGGAGGGGGAAGGGACATGCCCTAACCCGGGAGCAGCCTAGTTGCTGTAGAGCCAGTCTGGCACCGGACGCCGCTCGCCGCCTGCGCCGCGGGCCAGTGAGTCCTTGAGTACGCCGTACTTGGAGCGGAAGGGCCTTACCCGGTTGGGCGTCCCAGTGCGCCCCAGACCCACCAGAAACATCAGGCTTTTCCCGGCGGCATCGGGCGAGAAAAAAGCGGTCACGGCATCGTCGAAAAAGGTCATGCCGGTGGCGCCCAGCCCCAGCGAGTGGGCGGCGATATAGACATTTCCGCCCATCACGCCTGCCTCCAACTGGGCCGTCCGGTAACCCCGGTTGCCAAACTTCCCCAGGGCCGATTCCAGGTCGACCAGGAAGAAGACCACGGCGCTAGCATCGGCCCCCAAAGCCTGCTCGAAGCATAGATGCCCAGCCTCTGCCCTGAACTCCCCTTCTTTCAGAAGCTCCAGCACGTTTGTTTTTCTTGAGTAGTGATACGCGCCCGGAGTCAGGCCGTCCACCGCGTTGACTATCAGGTAGGGCTCGGTCAGACCACCGCCAAAGTCGGCGGGCATCGCCGTGGTTGCAGCCGCCAGCATGGCCGAAAGTTGGTCCAAGCTGATCGGCTCCTGGGCGAAGCGGCGGGTGGAGCCCCGCTCTAAGATCGCCTCACCCAACGGCAAGGAGTCAATGCCGGGGATGCGCGCTTCGGCGCCATGAACATGGCCCCGCCACTCAGTGACTTCATCGGGCGATGCCAGGCGGGCTTCGACGTGGAGCAAGTCTGATTCCGGATAGGGGATTGGTTCGCTGAAACCCAGGTCTCCCGAACCTATGGGGTCCAGGGCACTGGAGATATGTGGCCCCGGCCCTTCCACTTGGCCGAGCGCTACCAAACAGGTGCTCGCTTCTTGCTCCGAGTCCACCCCCAAGAGTTGGTCTAGATCGGCGTCAACGAACCCCGCCGACACGCGGGCGGGCAATCCAAGCGAGGTGGTGGTTGCCAGCAGGTTTGCCAGCACCGTGCCATTGTCCCAGAAGCAGTATCGGTAGCCCCTGGTGCGGTACTTCCAAGCGCTGCGCCAGAAGACCGCCGTGCTGACCACAACTGCAGGGGTGGATGCCAGCGATTCATCGGCGGCAGCGGCGGCCATGTTCCTCCGGTAGTCGCCTGTCCGCAATTGGGACAGGGCGTTCTTTGCGGGGGCGTAGTGGTAGACGCCAGCGGCCAGACCGGGCAGGTCGCCGCAGACCAGATATAGCTCGATGGGGTAGAGCGCCCCAGCCGATGCGGCAGCCCGGTAGTGGACCTCTCCCGCCGCCGCCAGGACCCGCTTTCTGACCAGGCCCGCCGAGTAGTGGAGCACTTGGGCAATCCCATTCAGATCGAGAGGTGCGGCGTCCCCTGTGGCGTCCCCTGGGCCAGCGCCGGAGATCGCCTCCAGGGTGGGCATCTCAGGGGGTAACGCCTGGGGCAGCGGTATCTGCGTCAGGCCGGGATATGACTTGTAGAGCGGCGGCTTGGTCAGCAGGTTGATGTAACTTAACTTGGTGGCGTCGTGGAACGCCCCCGCCGCTTGACTGTCACCGTTGGCCAAGACCGGCCTCCTTGGTTTGAACGTCGCAGCTAATGAAATTAGCCTTTCCGGTCATCCGTTCGTGGTGAGCTCCGTCGAACCATAACTGCGCCAGCGCCCTTTGACGGGGCTCAGGACGAACGAATGAGTATGGCTTCTTGGTATCCACGCATAGTGATTTCGCCTATGCGCCACCCATCGAGAGGACTTCGTTGAATTCCTCTTTGGTTACGGGTTGGATGGACAGACGCATGCCTTTCCTGATTAGCAGCATGTCTTTCAACTTAGGGTTGGCCTTGATGTCTTCCAGGGTTACGGGGTTAGGCATGGGGCGTTCGGCTCTTATGTCGACCATTGACCAGATGGGGTTCTCATGAGTGGCCTTGGGGTCGTAATGTTGGTCGTCAGGGTCAAGTCCGTGGAAGTCGTCATACCCTTCCCGCACGACGCTGGCTATGCCCACTACCGACAGCGGCTTGGCGTTCGAGTGGTAGAAGAGGATGCCGTCGCCGATCTTCATGTCGTCGCGCATGGAGTTCCGGGCCTGGTAGTTTCGGACGCCGTCCCACTCGGCCCAGCCATCGGGCTCGTTGGTCAGGTCGTCAAATGAATAGGCGTTGGGCTCTGATTTGAAGAGCCAGTATCGTGTCATGCTCGTTCCTCGCAGGCTGTCAGCATTCAGTGATCAGCGCAGCTTGATTCCCGCTGCTTCCATGTCGAAGCAGCCCTCGATTAGGACTTCTTTTTCTTGGCGTAGGACGTCTTTTCTTACCCGCAGGCTGGGAGTTCTTGGCAGTTGGGACCGGACTTCCCAGTAGCGGGGCACCTTGAAGTAGGCCAGGTTCTCGGCGCACCAGTAGACCAGCTCTTCAGGGTCGGGGGTGGCGCCCTCTCGGGGTGTGACGTAGGCCTTGACCTCGTCTTCGCCCAGTTCCGAGGGGACTGCCAACACCGCGCAGTCCAGAACTTTCGGGTGGCGCTTGACCACGTTCTCCACCTCTTGGGACGAGATGTTCTCCCCACGGCGGCGGATGATGTCTTTCTTCCGGTCGACGAAGTACAGAAAGCCGTCCGAGTCCACCCAGCCCAGGTCGCCGGTGTAGAGCCAGCCGTCGCGCAAGGTCTCGGTGTTCTGCTCCTCGTTGTGCCAGTAGCCGGGCATGATGGCAGGGTTGTGGATGGTTATCTCGCCTACGGTGTCCACGCCTACGTGCACCCCGGTGACAGAGTGGGCGATGCGTACCTGGTTCTCGAACCCGCCCTGAGGGTGCTGCCGGGGCTCCCCCGACGAACCGGCACGCCGTTCTTTGCCGATCTTCTCGATGGTCCCGAAGCAGGTCTCAGTCATGCCGAAGCCGACGATTATGTCGGTGTCGAAGCGGTCTTGGAAGTCGGCCAGGAACTCGGGCGGAAACGACGGCGAACCGTAGAACAGCCGGACGGTGTTGTCTTTGTCGTCGGGCGATGGCTCGTTCTTGGACAGAACCGGCATCATCATGCCAATGAAGTTGACCACGGTGGCCTTGGCCTCCCGCACCTGGTCCCAGAACCGGGACGCGCTGAAGCGGTCGACCACCACCAACGTCCCGCCGGCAGCCAGGGCGCCCATGGTCGAGTAGTACTGGATGTTGGCGTGATAGTAGGGCAGGCAGGTGAAGAATCGGTCTTCCGGGGTGGCCTCCGTCCAGTGGGCGAAACCCTGCCCGGCGGCCACATACATCAGGTGGGTGCACATAACGCCCTTGGGGTTGCCGGTGGTGCCCGACGTGTAGACCAGCATGGAGATGTCGTGGGGTGATATCTCCGGCAGGGTCGCTAAAGGCACAGCCGCGTTATGGGCTTCGCCGTAATCTAGCCAGCCATCCACTTTGGAATCCGAGCCCCGCAGCAGCCTGATTTCTACGCTGGGCGCCAGGTCCGCTGCTGCTCCGGCAACTTCGGCCAGCAAGGGGTCAGTAATGAGGCCCTTGGCTTCGGCGTTGTTCAGGATGTAGGCCATCTCTTCGCGCTTGTAGGCGGTATTCACCGGCACGGCGATGGCCCCGATGAGGGACAGGCCGAACCAGGAGTAGACATACTCGATGCAGTTGGGCATGAACAGGCACACCCGGTCGCCCTTCTGGATACCCAACCCGGCGAACATGGCAGCGGCTTTCCGCACGCCGTCGTAGAACTCTTGGTAATTCCGGCTCAAGCCGCCAATCTCGATAAAAGTCTTGCCAGGATCGCGGGCCACCACTTCTTCCAGGAACTGGCCCAGGGATTTTTCCCAAGGTTTTGGTGTGTCGGTGGGCATATGCTGGGAACCCCAATAATAACTGTGTGGATGGACGGCCTGAGCCAGTCACCTGACAGTCTCAAGCCTTATATGAAAATGCGGTTGCACCGCCAAACTAACATTTGCGGCATGGCGGGTCAATGGGCCTGTATAATGCCGATATGCCAGATACAGAACAGCCGGTAACCCCGGTCTCGGTGGACCCCAACCGGCTTAAGATAACGAACAACGACGCTAGTGGAGGCACCCTCGTCGGCTTCAAGTGCAACGAGTGCGACACCACCGTGTTCGGCCCGGCCGTCTTCTGCCAGTCGTGCACATCTACCGATCTAGAAGCCGTGGAGCTGGGCGGCAAAGGCATGTTGTTCAGCTACACCATCGTCAGGATACCGCCCGCCGGTTGGCCGGGGGATGTGCCCTACGTGTTGGGCCAGGTCGAACTTCCCCAAGGCCCCCAGGTGCTGGCGGAAGTCATAGACTGCGAGCATGAAGATCTCAAGATAGGCATGGCAGTTGAGATGGTACTGAAGGCGGTGCCAGCCGAGAACGGCGGACCGGACAAGGCTGTCTATAAGTGGCGTCCTGCTTAAGTTGGAAAGGAGACAACATGGATTCCGAATCCAACGAACATGAAGCGTTCGCCCTACCTTCGGATGAGGTCCAAAAGAGGGCAAGAGCCCTACTGCGGAGAATTACCCATGACGAATAAGATAAAACCCGGCCGTGAAGTGATGGTGGTCGGGGTTGGCCTGCACCCGTTTGGCCGCTTCCCCGACAAGGACCTGGGCGACCTGGCCATCGGGGCGGTGCTGCCTGCCCTAGAAGACGCGGGCGTCAAATGGAAGGACATCGCCATCGCCTACTTCGGCCACGTCTATTATCAGGGCATGTCTGTGGGCGAGACTACGCTGTCCAAGCTGGGTCTGACCGGCGTTCCCATCGTTAATGTCGAGAACGCCTGTTCCAGCGGCTCCACGGCCTTCTGGCAGGCCTATTGGGGAATCGCCACCGGGCTTTATGACATGGCCCTGGCTTTCGGCGCGGAGAAGGTGCCACGTGGGCCCGTAACTGTAACCCCTGAGGACGCTCCGGAGCGGTACATCGGCGGCGACCACATGATGGCCGGGTACGCGCTGCGGGGCAAGCGATACATGGAGGAGACCGGCGCTCCGGCCACGGCCCTGGCCCAGGTGACGGTAAAGGCCCGGCAGAACGCCACCATGAACCCATTCGCCCATCGCAAGGACACCTACACGATAGAAGAGGTCCTGAATTCGCGGATGATCGCTGACCCGTTGACGCTGTTCCAATGCTGTCCCACAAGCGAGGGCGGCGCGGCGGCGGTGCTCTGCGCCCGCGAAGACCTGGCCAAGTACGGCATCGACGAGAGCCGGGCGGTGTCCATCGCAGCGGCCGTTTTGACTTCCGGGGAGTACAACGGACGTGGCGCAGATCATTCGGCGTTCAGTCCGTACCGCACCGAGCCGGCGGCTCTCCAGGCCTACGATATGAGCGGCCTGGGCCCCGAGGACGTTGACCTGGTGCAGGTCCATGACGCAGCTACGATCGGTGAGTTACAGCAGATCGAGGCGCTGCACCTTTTCCCCTTTGGTGAGGCCTGGCAGGGGACGGTGGAGGGACGCACTGCGCTGAGCGGCGATATCCCGGTGAACACCGACGGCGGGCTGCTGGCCATGGGGCATCCCTTCGGGGCCTCGGGCATTCGCATGATCCACGAGACAGCCACCCAACTGCGCGGCGAGGCCGGCCCCCGTCAGGTGGCCAACGCGCGGGTAGGCGTGGCCCAATGCTCCGGCGCCGGGGACGTAACCACGGTGCATATCTTAAAGAAGGGATAGAAACCATCAGTCTTCGGTGACCAGGTCCCGGGACCGGCTGACAGCCGAAGGTCATCGATGGAATCGGGACTAGCATGCCCTCCTACCTCGTCCTGGCTGCCATGAAAGGCCGCTTCGTCTCTGACCAGGGACACACCTACGACAACTTCCAGTTCATGGGATACTCGGACGGTCCCGATTCAATATCGGCGGTCACCGCCTTCTTCGACGAACCACCGTATCCGATCGTTTGGGGAGACGTAGAGTACCTCTGGGCCGAACGCCTAGCCGAAGACCCCGCCAACGGACACCTTGGGGACTACGGGCGAGTGTATGTGGAGACGCTGCGGGCGCGGTGGGATGGTGGTGGGGAATAGCGGTAGGTAAGAATTGAGGCCTTGTGCAGAGGCTCACCCCACCTCTGACTACGTCGAGAGTCTCTACTTCGTCGGACCTATCCCTCCCTCTCTCACTGGGGAGGGGACAAACTTCCGTCATTCCTGCGAAGGCAGGAATCCAGGCAAACCGACTCGTCTGGAGCTCCGCTCACCCCGGTGCCTCTCTTGAGCTATAATCTACAACTGGCGCCCTGAGGCGCGAATACGCACGGCATCTGGAGGACTGACTTGATTCGAACCCTTGAAGGAGTGACCCCAAAGGTGGCCGACACCGCGTGGGTCAGTGAGTTTGCTTACGTTGTCGGCAACGTTGAGATAGGCGAGTATGCCAGCATCTGGCCCGGCGTGACGGTCCGAGGTGACAGCCCAAATGCCATCGTCATCGGCGACTACGTAAACATCCAAGAAGGCTCCGTGATCCACGGCGACGGCCTGACCATCGAGAACCACGTTTCGGTGGGGCACTCCGTGGTGGTCCACTGCGATCTGGTGGGCCAGGGGTCTCTTCTGGGCAACAACTGCACCATCTTGAACCGGGTTACCCTGGGCGAGAACTGCCTCGTAGCCGCAAATTCGGTGGTGCTTGGCGGCACTCAGGTCCCGGCACGCTCCTTCATGACCGGAGCGCCGGCCGATGTCAAACGTGAAGTCACCGACAAACAGGTTACCCAGATGGCCCACACCAACGAAGAACTCGTAAAACGCGCCAAGTCCTTCAAAGACAGCGGCCTTTAGGATTCGGAGAATCATAAACAATCCCCTCTCCCGTCCTTCCGCGGAGGGAGGAGAGGGTTTGGGCCGACGAAGTCGAGACTCTCGACGTAGTCGCAGGTGAGGGAGCTTTTTCAGGGTAGGCCAAGCTTCGAGCCGACCCGCCGGCCCCTCTACCCCAGCCGCCGCGCCGCCGGCAGCACCTTGTCAGCCAAGTGCTCCATGACCTTGATGCAGTCGGACAGGCTCTCAACCCGAAAATCGTAGGTCAGTTGGTCGATGCCGATCTCCTGGCAGGCGTGGAGGTCGTCAATCACCTCCTGGGTGCTCGCCACCAGCGTGCCGCCGGTCTGAACGTAGCCGCCCTCGCCTAAACCTATGTCGGTGAAATGCAGGCTCCGCTTCAGCGAGACAGTGACCTCAGATAGATCCCGCCCCTCTTTTTCGATACGCTCCCTTAGATAGGCCAGGTTCTCGGCCACGAATTCCGGAGTTTGGCGAGAGGTGTGCCAGCAACTGCCGTACTTGGCAGTCCGCCGCAGCGCCGCCTTGGTGTGGCCTCCCACCCAGACGGGGATGCCGGGTTGTTGGATTGGCTTGGGCTCAAACTTGATGCCGTCAATATCGTAGTATTTGCCGTGGAACTCGGGGTCTGGTTGGCTCCAGAGTGCCTGCATGATTTCCAGGAACTCGTTGGTGATTGCCCCCCGTTGGTGGTAGTCCATCCCCAATATCTGAAACTCTTTCTCCAACCAGCCCACGCCGACGCCGCAGATGATGCGGCCACCGGTCAGGACATCCAGTGAGGCAAACATCTTGGCTTGGACCACTGGGTTCCGATAGGGCACGATGATCACTGTGCTTCCCAGCTTGATGCGGCTGGTGCAGGCCGCCAGGAATCCCAGTAGGGTCATGGTCTCCAGATATGGCTCGTCCGACGGCCGGGAAAACGATCCGTCGGCGGAGTAGGGGTATTGGTTGGTCCCCGCCGTGGGCAACACGATGTGATCGCCGGCCAAGACCGACTCAAAGTCCAATTCCTCTGCGGTCTCCACGAACCGTCTTAGACCGGGCACGTCGGGTATCCGGGGTATCGAGATTCCGATTTCCAATTCTGGCGCCTCCAAATTTGTTATAGGTTAGATTAACAGCCCGGCGAGTAGGAGAGAGCGGACACCGTTTCACCGTCCGGGTCGATCAGCGCGGCTTCGTCGGGGTTTGAGTTATTCCAAATGGAGGGCTTCCGTTGGAACGAAAACCCGCCTGACTCCGGGTGCTCTTCAATGGTGTAGACGCGGACTGACGCCTGAGGTTGCAACTCAAATGCCGGAAACGTGAATTCCGGCGAGCCGTCGGCCTGATCCATCAGCCGCCAACCCAGGAGTTCCAATGTTCTGCCGCTCTGGTTCAGCACTTGGATATATTCGTCTGCTTTGGTGGTCTTAACCAGCCCGTCGAAAAATCGGTTCTACCGGGGTTGGCATAACAGTGGCGTCGGTCACTATCTGCGGTGCCGGATTGGGTATGGCAGTGGATGGCGGCTGGGTAGGCAGGACCTGAGTTGCCGTTGGCGCAGGCGCGAGAGAACTGCCGGCTGTGATTATCACGTTGCGCGTAAGCTGGGAGCCCGAGCATCCCACGGCCAGCGCCATTAGAGACAGAAGGACCACGGCCAATAGGAATCTCCATTTGGCGCTCAATCAACCACTCCAAAGGCGCGACGGTCCGAACATTTAATGAATTCACCGGAATGCGACCTGCGCCAACAATAACTTAACGCCTTGCGGCGCGCAATCTGCGTGCTATAATCTCCACAAATCACGTCTGGGGCGACCCGGACGTAAAGCAAACCAATCACTTTATATAGATCGGAAATTGGGAGGATACGATGGATAAAGGCGCAGCGACAATTGATGGTGGTTCGGTAGAATTCGCCATGGGCTACCGGGCAGAGATCATGGATGACCAAGGCCTGTGCGTGCAGGTCTATTCCAAGATAGATGGCAAAGACACCGAGATTCTTCGGTTCGACTGCTTCGACCAGGCCCCTCATTATCACTATGGGCCTGAGAACCATAACATCCGCCTGTTCTTGGACAAGACGACCTCGGGCAACCCCCTCGGCTGGACGCTGAACAACCTGCGCAACAACATGGTTGCCATGGTGAGCCGGTCCGGTTACGAGGACTTGGCCGCTTCCCTGGAAAAGACCCCGGTGAAAAAGGCCATCTTGGACAAGGTTGAGGCGAAATCCCGCGATTTGATTCGCGAGGGGCGCCGCACCGTCCATCACACGATGCCCGAGATGGTTGATGGCGACATCGTCGAAGCCGGAAACATCCGCTTCGGCCTGGAATACCGCCACCTGCCCCAGATCAACGACGAGGGTATGGCCATTCACGTTCTGACCGACGTGGCTGGACAAGAAGTAGAAGTTTTGGCCTTCGACTGTTTCCAGAATGGCCCCCACTACCACTATGGCCCCCGCAACCAGGACATCCGCATGTACTGGGACGTGACCACCTCCGGCGAGACGCTGAAGTGGACCCTAGATCAGTTCAAGGGCGGCAAGCTAAAGACCATGATCGAGCGCGCCGGCTACCCCAGTGTCGCCGCCGAGTTGGACGAAAGCTTGGTCCAGTCCCTAATGCCCAAGATCGAGAAACGGTCCTGGGAATTGGTCGCGCTGAACAACAAGTAACCAGCCAACCAAACTCGCAACCAGAAAGAGGCCCCGAGCGACCGGGGCCTCTTTCTGGTTCTGGATCGGACGGAAGCAACTACATCATCGTATACCCGCCGCTTACGCTCAGGGTCTGGCCGGTTATGAAGCTGGCGGCGTCTGAGGCTAGGAAGACTACGGCGTTGGCTACTTCCGATGCTTTACCCATGCGGCGGAAGAGGTAGTTGCGCTCTACTTTTTCGCGAACTTCGTCGGTGAATATGTCTCGCATCTGGGTCCACATGCTCTCGTCGCTGATGGACTCTTCGTTCGGAGGCACCACCAGACCCGGACACACCACGTTCAGCCGCAGTCCGTAACGCCCCGTCTCTCTGGCGACCGATTTGCTCAGGGCGATCACCCCGGCTTTGCAGGCGGAGTAGACGGCCTCCCGGTACTCGCCCATCCGGCCGGCGTCGGAACTGATGCAGACGATTGCCCCGGCCTCCTTCTCGATCATGCCCGGCAGCACCGCGTGGATGCAGTTGATGGCGCCCCAGAGGTTAACCTGGACCTCGCGCTCCCACTCGCTTCGGGGCTTCTCCACGAACAGCCGGTCCACGGTCCAGCCCACGTTGTTCACCAGAACGTCCACCGGCCCGTACTCTGCGATGGCCGCTTCGATCATGGTGGTGACCTTTTCGGGGTCGGTGACGTCCGTGGGGACGACGTTCACTACCGCTCCCGTGTCCATGGCCGCCACTTCTCCGGCGACTATTTCGCCCTGGCTGGGCACCAACTCGGCGATGGAAATGCGCGACCCCTCGGCCGCGAAGGCGTGAACGATGGCGCGGCCGATGTTGGTGCCGCCGCCGGTGACGATGACGTGTTTACCTTTTAAGCCCAGTTCCATTGGAGGTACTCCTCGTTATTGTCAGGCGTGGTTAAAGATCGGTTGAAAGGAGTTCCGGCCGCACGACTTGCGGGATGCCGCCGAACCGAAGCCGCAGCAGCCCCTTGACGTCTTCTTTGGCGGTGCCGACCACGTTCACGGTGCTGGTGGGGTCGTCAATCCATTTGACCGGCACGGACGCGATGTTGAACCCGCGTTTGGCGGCGATGACCAAGAGTTCGGTGTCGAAGAACCAGTTGTTGTTCTGGATCCTGGGCACGATGGCCTCGGCAGTGGCACGGGTCAGCGCTTTGAAGCCGCATTGGGCGTCGGGCAGCCCGGTAAAGAACATAGTGTTTATAAGAAGGTTATATCCCCTGGAGATGAACTCCCGCTTGAAGCCCCGGCTTACCTGCGACTCCTTGCTCAGCCGGCTGCCCACGGCAATGTGGCTGCCCGACTCCAAGGCCGCAATCAGTTGGGGGAAATGGGACAGGTCGGTGGAAAGGTCGGCGTCCATGTAGCTGACGATGTCGGCATGACTGTCCAGCCACGCCGTCCGCAAGGCCCGGCCCCGGCCTTTCTGGGAGATGCGGAGATAGTTGACCCGCTGATACTGCCGGGTAATCATCTCCGAGACCGCTTGTGTGCTGTCGGTGGAGGCGTTGTCCGCGATGGTCACCTGCCAGGGG
The DNA here is from genome assembly GCA_002328185.1 of Dehalococcoidia bacterium UBA2158. Taxonomy (GTDB): domain Bacteria; phylum Chloroflexota; class Dehalococcoidia; order Lucifugimonadales; family UBA3495; genus UBA9611. The sequence continues at coordinate 919 of DCWQ01000061.1, read as the reverse complement.
TTGGCCAGGTGGCTCTCAAGGAACTCAGTCAGGGTGGCAATGGTGCGCGGAAGGGCCTCTTCCTCGTTATAAACGGGTATAGTTATGTCAACTTTCGCGGCCATCCCGATGCTTCTCGCTCGCCCGTGCCCGCTGGCCTAATGCCTGAAGTGGCGCACGCCGGTGAACACCATGGCCAGTCCGGCCTTGTCGGCGGCGGCGATGACTTCATCGTCACGGATGGACCCGCCCGGCTGCACGATGGCGGTGATACCGGCCTCAGCGGCCAACTCGATATTGTCGGCGAAGGGGAAGAAAGCGTCCGACGCTAGCACCGAGCCCTTGGCCTTGTCGCCGGAGGCCCGCTGCGAGAGGTGAACGCTGACCACCCGGTTGGGCTGGCCCGCGCCCATGCCCACCAGCGTCAGGTCCTTGGCGAAGACGATGGCGTTGGACTTGATGTGCTTGGCGGCTTTCCAGGCGAAGGCCAGGTCTTTCATCTCGCCATCGGTGGGTTGCCGCTGGGTGGCAACGTTCCAGGTGGCCGGGTCCTCAGCGATGGCATCGGCGGCCTGGACCAGGATGCCGCCGGTGATGGGTCGAAGGTCGTAGGCCGCGGTGTCTGGTTGCTTGTCGATGGCTAAGATGCGCAGATTGCGCTTCTTTTGCAGGATCTCCAGCGCCGCCGGTTCATAGTCCGGGGCGATGACAACCTCGTAGAACACGGGCTCCATGGCCTCGGCGGCGGCGGCGGTGACAGTTCGGTTGAAGGCCACGATGCCGCCAAAAGCGCTCACCGTGTCGCCCTCGTAGGCTTGGAGATAAGCTTCGGCGATGTCGTCCCGGCTAGCCAGACCGCAGGAGTTGGCGTGCTTCACGACCGACACGGTGGCGTCGGCGAAGTCGGATGCTGTGCGCCAGGCGGCGTCGGCGTCCATCA
>DCWQ01000060.1 GCA_002328185.1 Dehalococcoidia bacterium UBA2158 | reverse complement strand
GAAAGCTATTACGGCAACAACTACTACTACACCAACAAGAAAATTACGACTCCGGCCGATCTTGAAGGGTTGAAGATCCGCAGTCACAGCACCGTGCTGGGCGACCTCATCGACGGCATGGGCGGCGATGCCCAGTTCGTGGCCTTCTCCGAGGTTTACACGGCACTGGAACGTGGCATCCTTGACGGGGCTGTCACCTGCGGACCCTGTGGAGCCGGCCTGCGCTGGTTTGAGGTGTCCGACTATCTTAACGGCCCCATCATCTCCATAGGCGTCACCTATATCACGGTGAACAAGGACCGTTGGGACGCGATTCCCGCGGACCTTCAAGCCATCATGAAGGAAGAGGCGATGGCCCACCAGAAAGAGAACCGCCGAGTGCTGGTAGACGTCTGGGACCCGGCAGGCATCACAGACAACGTTGCCGGCGGCATGGAACACGTCCCGTTCTCCCAAGAACTAAAGGACGCTCTTAAGAAGGCATCGATCGACTCCGTGATCCCCAACTGGGTGGACCGCAACGGCGGAGTCGACTCGGAAGCCGCCAAGATGTTCAACGAACACGTCGGACCGATCGTTGGTGTAAAAATTAACGCCGACGGGTCAGCTTCAGCAAACTAAAGGACTGGCTTTACAACTAAGGCGCACAGGCAGAGCTGTTGCCTATTGCTGCGTGTCAGAAAATATTGGCACCACCGTTGGGTTTGATATCCTGAACCAATGGTGGTGCCTTTTTGGCTTGGGAGTGGAACCTGGTGGTTCGCTCCATGCCTCAACATAACTATGGGTTCAGTCCTGTCCGTAGACCCCCATGTCGTTGTCAAAGCCATGCCATCTGAACCAGTAGGCGGTGTGGCTAGGTAGGCAACCCAGCCTCTCGTTCTGGTCACTAGCTTTCACCAAAGCATCTTCCTCCTTCCGCCAATCTTCCCCTTCTTCTTGGTCCACCACAATCACGCCCGCCGCGTCGTTGCCCGTTTGGCGAATCATCAGGAACTCCTGACATCTGTCCTTTCCCCCAGAGTGCCGGACTTGTTCCAAGTCCGCTCCACTCCCCGCTTTTAATATATCCAAGACCTATTACACTCCTACGGGTAGACATAAACCGTGTCGGTAAGCACAGGTGAACTGTGAGCTTTGTCACAAAAATAGCCACCCCCACCGTCATGCTGTCGTGACGATGGGGGTGGCTACCGATCTTTCTAGGAACGAAAATCCGGTGGGAGCCTCTGATCCGGCAGGCTTCCCTTAGCCCATGGGGTTGGCGTCTGGGAATTCCAGCAAGAACTGGCCGTGGTTCTCGTAGGCGCGGTCGCTGACCATGTTGTGCTGGGCAGCGCCGTGGACATCGCGCAGGCATTTCTGCAGGATGTGTGAGCTATACAAGGCCGATCCGCCGCCGAACCGAAACGCCTGGGAGACGATATCCGAGGCCTCTTCGGTTGCGTACGTCCCTGAGGCCCGCAGCCGGACCTGCAACTCGGGCGGGGGCGTTATCTCCTGTGTGACCAATTCCCACGCTTCTTCAAGGGTCTCGAGGCAGAGCGACTTCGCCGCCCGCAGCCGCATATCCGACTCCCCCAGGAACTTCTGGAAGGAACCGCGGTCGGCGATCAGGGCCTCGGTGCCCCTGTATCCCCGTTTCTTGGTCTTGGCCAGCTCGGTTATCTCGTCCAGGGCCCGGCGTCCGATTCCCAGAACAACCCCGCAGTGCCCGGTGGTCTGCATGCCCGGCCTGCCCAGATAGAAGTTTGCTCCGCCGCGCAGAGGTTTGGCTTCCACGCCATCCCAGGTGAATCGCTCGGGCACGAAAACATCGTCCAATGAAAAGTCGCAGCTACCGGTCCCCCGCAGACCCATCACATCCCAGTTGTCGTGGATCTTTGCCTGGGATGTGGGCACGACCATCCGGATCTGTTTGGGTCCGTCCGGACCGCCGACAGCCATTGCGCCCATGGCCAGGTAGTGGGAATGACGAATGCCGCTGGCGAAGGCCCATCGCCCGGTGACTCGGTAGCCGCCGTCAACGATAACCGCCTCTCCGGACACGGCAGCAACCCCAGCCGCTCTAGGGAATTTCCCGTCGACAAACATCTCGCTGATCGCCTCTTCGCCGAGGAAGGCGACCATGCCAGACAGCGAGCCGGAACCGATCATGATGCTCCATCCGGCGGCCGGATCCATGCGGCTAGCGGCTTCGACCACCTCCAACTGGATCATGGCGTCGGCCTCGGCCCCGCCCAGCACTCGGGCCGATTTGTAGGCGAATAGGCCGGCTTCATGGATGGCGTCCACCGTGGCTTGGGGCAACGTGCCGGTCTCTTCGGCCTCGTCGCTCCCTGCCAGGATCACGCCGCGCAAGTTCTCTACTGCGTCCAGCAGCGCTTGCCGTTTAGCCTCCCGTTCCTCTGGGAACGTGGCTACCGATAAAGTGGTTACCAATGCGGGTCTCCTTTAGCGACGACTCAAGGTCGTCGCCCCTCGATTCATTGTGCGTAACGGGGCATCGGCTAGCTGAGAAAAATGCCACCCCAATGGCCGAAGAATAACAGGTTTTCCAGGCCATTAGCCACTGTAGAGGCACTATGGTTGGCTTCAGAGGGCTACGCGCGAGCCCACACAGCCCGTCAGGTGATTAATGTGCCGTGAACCCACCATCTATGACCAGTTCGCTACCAGTCATGAATGACGATTCATCTGAGGCCAGAAACAATACCCCGTAGGCTACGTCTTCAGGCATACCACGTCTTTTTATGGGCGTTTCATCGGCCCATTTCTGACTACGAACAGGATCAGCATTGGTCGCTTCGGTCATTGCCGTCTCTATTAT
>DCWQ01000019.1 GCA_002328185.1 Dehalococcoidia bacterium UBA2158 | reverse complement strand
TTCGGTCATTGCCGTCTCTATTATTCCGGGGTGTACTGAGTTGGCCCTGATCCCCTCGCTGGCATATTGGATAGCTATGGACTTGGTGAGAAGTCTCACTGCACCTTTTGAAGCGTGGTAGGCCGATGACCCTCCACTCCCCACCAGACCGTAAACGGAGGAGATGTTGATGATCGAGCCGCCGCCGGCCTTCCGCATCTCTCGAATGGCCGCCTTGGTCCCCAGGAAAACACCCTTAGCGTTGATGTCCAAGACCCGATCCCAGGATTCAACTGTCGTATCTTCAAGAGATCCCCTACCGCCCGTGACCCCGGCATTGTTGACGACGATGTCTAACTTGCCAAACCGAGAGACAGTCTCGGCAACGGCTCGCATCCAACTGTCTTCGTCAGTAACATCGAGATGGACAAACAGGCACTCCCCTCCTGCCTCGTTGATTGCCGCTTCAGTTTGACTTCCGTCTCCATCGAGAACATCTCCAATGACCACCTTGGCACCTTCACTGGCGAAGAGCTTTGCCTCGGCAGCACCCATTCCTCGGGCTCCACCACTGATCAAAGCGACCTTGTTCTCTAATCGCATCCTACCCTCCCGAGAAGTTGATGTGTGCGCGGATTGTACCAGCGAATCGTGGCAGTAAAATGGGCCGTGCGAGGCTCGAACTCGCGACACCCGGATTAAAAGTCTTGCATGGGCCTGTTCACCAACGTCCACCGACGTCCACCTAACCTCCATTCCACCATTCACTATTCCACACGAGTGTCTCCCGTCTCATGGATGTACACCCGTGTGGCTGTCAGTTTGGCTGTCAATTGCCAGTACCCTTGCTACGGAGAGTTGGTCGGCAAAATGCCGGCAAAGTAATTATCTGCTCTCGACTTGGACACTGCTTATTCATTAGCAAGAACCTCTATCACCTTCACTCGCTGCCTCTCCGCATGGGCTCCTTCTGAATTGCACGGCTTTGTCAGAGAAACTCCCTTCCGCATCGCCTCGACCTAAGAAGCCTTCAATTTTCAACATGTCGTCTGACGCGCTCTCAGAATGGCGGATGACTTCATACTTCAAGTATATAGTTCTAGACCCTTCCCAATCCCTGGACTTATCGATTCGGGCAACTCCGGTTGTGTCATCTCCAAATAGAATAAAAAACCTGCTTTCCCCTATTGGCCCGCCTCCGTATAGTGATTTGCCAACCGCTTCCTTCCTCGCCTGTTCGACGAAGAGCCCTGACAAATCAGGGAACTTTTCAAGGGTCTGCCAATAGGTTTCTTTGGTTAGGTCTTCAGTCTTAACGACATTTATTATTGACCAAGCTGTACCACTATGACCCGCATCTGACGAAAAAGCATTTGGGAACTCATCCTTAAACCAAATGCCCCAAATCTTGCCATGGTCATTAAAGTCGGCACGGCTGTCCTCGAGGTCTGCAAACGGATAGTTTCCATCGTCGACTAACCGTTGGTATTCATGCTGGTATGCGGCCACAATCGATTGCCGGACCTCTTTAGTGAAGTAATCCAACGGGTTCGCCCTGATGTTCCACCAATGGTCATCGTCTTGGGTTAATCCGGTATCCACGCTCTTATCTTCGACTCCAAAATCCAAGGAACCACTCCATTTAGATTGAATCGGTGAGTATATGTAACCGATGTGAGTTCCTGCTTCAAACACCTCGTACCCGTGCTCTGATTGTTCAACTCGGTATTTAATATCTGCCATTAAGGTCAGATGCATGAAGAATGGTGTAATGTCGGTTGACGCTTCGAAATACGTTTTGACATCTGTTATGACGTTGTCTCCGTTATAAGTCGTATGCTCTCCAGAGACGCGTATGCCTCGCTCTCTCAATAAAGCCTTTGCGGGCAGGTAAACTTTAATTGCGTCACCCGGGCAGGCTTTTATGTACCATTTCCTCGGGCCTTCGGCATGATTCGTATTTAGGTAATTAAAGAACGGCATCAACATGGCTCCACCGCATGAGGGCTCTTCTACCAAGGTTTGAGTGAAATCAATAGGAGCGTGGGTGAACCCGATATATTCCCATGATGGTTCTTCTTGTTCACTGGCTCTAATTACAGGTGTTGAAGCTGATGTGGCAGTCGGTTGCGACGTTTGCCGGGGGATGGATGTTGGGGTAGCAGGAGTCACTACAATAGGCACATCAGTCGACTTTGGCGCTAGAGTAGCAGTAGCCTGCGAAGCCACCGGTTCTGTTGCCCTAACTTCAATCGTTGCTTCGGCATGAGGAGTAGCAGTTACCCCTACTGAGGTTGCATTCGAGCAACCAACGACAGCAATCAATAAGACGATACCGATTAATTCCGTTAGAACCCTTGCCAGCTTCATCTTCTTATCCCCTACTCCGTGACTATCTGCCCATCTCCATCAACCACCACACCACTGCCGTCCTCAAGCCCCTTAGCACCCTCCACCAACAGCCTTAGCGTCTCATCAGACAAATGCTCCAGCGGCCTGTCACTGACACTGTGGGCTATGTCTAGCTGCTGCGGCGAAACCTGCCGAAGCCGCGGTCTAGCAGCATCTCTATGGCCTTCAGCTGGTCGGCTGGCCGCACTTGCTGGTCCTTCCTGGGCCTGGAGCCTTCCTGCATCGCTACGTTAGGCATGACGCCTCTGGCTATGGACACCAGGGCATCTACCAGATCTTTGCCACCTCAGTGGTCTCAAGGACATAGCCAGCTAGGTCTCTAGTACCTCTGGGCCTGCCGCTAGGATCGTCAGACTGGCCGGGCTTCCATGAGTTTAGGTTGTTATTAACGTTGTTTCCAGTGGCCATTGTATGACTACTCTACTGATTTTTGGCATCGATTATTTCCTATTGTTATCGGCCATTCTCGAGCATCCTTGATTGCCTGAATACGCGCTTCAGTCAGTGCTTTGGCAAACGGGTGGTCTCTATTACCTTTGATGTTTAATGGCAAAGACAGCCTACCTAGTAACTCATCTTCCAACTCCCAAGGTGCCGGAAAAGGTTGCACCAATATCTGGCCACCCGACGATGAGTGGCGTAGCCGGTTGCTGGTCGAATAGAGCTTGAGCATCAAACCCGAAAATGACGGTAACCATTATCCAGGTTTTCACCACCACCGCTTAAGTAAGCAACTTGATAACGGAGAGCCTTCCATTTGGGCCACACCGCGGCAGTCACTGTTCGTAGGTATGGCATCCGTTCGGCCCGGGAAACCTGGGATGAACGGCTCTTCCCGCCCAGTTTTCAGCGAATTAGGCTAGTCCCAACGCTAGAGTCTCGAATCGATCAAGGTACGAAGGAGGAGCGAATCGGTTTTACAAACGAATAGGAAACCGTTGGAAGGAGGCGGGATATGCTTAAGATAGGGCATTACGTAGATCGCCCCGGAAAAGAACTTGGTAGCGCTCAGATTACCATTCCAGTGCCTGAAGACCTGGAAACGGTTCCAGGGATACCCCAGCGTCCGTCTGAAGTTGACTGGTATAGCAAAGAGTATCCACTAGAAAGCCACAACGTGGAGAATCGGGCTTACCGGCAGTGGGTGGACACCGTAACCGACATCCGGGGCCTCCGCATGGAACATGAGAAGCTCAACCGAGAGTCGGTGATAGCTGCGAGGGCTTCCGGAGACTTAGAGCCCACTGCCAGGCCGGTGGAAGGGATGGACGTTACGCTGCAAATCAAGAACAAGGCCCGGTCCCTGGGGTTTGGAGAAGTGGGGATCACCGAAATGAATATGAGGTATGTGTTCGCAGCCAAGAAAGACTGGGTGAAAGCCGAACTGCCCCACGCCGTTTGCGTGATAATGGAGCAGGACTATGAAGATACCCAATCCGCCCCCAGTGGCCCCGCCGAATCGGCAGCCTTGGACTGTTACCGCCGAGAAGGAGCGGCTGCGGTGGAATTGGCCGATTTCATTCGCGGCTTGGGCTACCGGGCTCAGATTCACAGCCCCAACGACGCTAGTTGTGCGGCCATACCCATGATGGTTGCCGCCGGACTGGGCCAGTTGGGCGCAAATGGGCAACTCCTCTCCCCATATTTTGGCTCCCGAGCCAGGATAATGATGATTACGACCGATGCTGTCGTGACCCATGACGAGCCCATTGATTACGGCATCCACGCCTGGTGTCAGATCTGCCAAGTCTGCGTTAACCGCTGTCCCGGGAGGGCGCTCATGAAAGACAAGGTGTGGTGGCGTGGCGTGGAGAAAAACAAGCTTGTCGCCAAGAGATGTCGCCCAGTCATGGGCCGTTATGCAGCTTGCGGTATCTGTCAGAAGGTATGCCCCATTCAGAAATACGGCATGAAAGCTGTGTTCGAGCATTATGCCGCAACAGAAGAGGTGTTGGGTAAGGGCACCGATGACCTCGAAGGGTACACCATCCCCGGACAAGGGTATTTCGGCCCGGGTCAACTACCCCATTTCGACGCCGAATTCTTCGACATCCCCCAAGGCCGTTTGGAAGAATACGTCATGGAGAGGCTCAAGGAAAAAATAAAAAACGGGACCGACGAGGAGCCCGAACAACTGGCCCAGAGTTTCGGTCGCCAAATGGTGAGGGCAGTGGGACGTCCCGCCGACTTCATGGAGGAACTCTACTTCAATCCAGAAGCCGATGGAGCATTGCCCTCTAGGAGCTACTTCCAAGATGAGCCCGAATTCGAAGAAGACCTGTAAGAATTCAAACGCTGAAACAAGAGAAGCCCCCTCGTTTGAGGGGGCTTCT
>DCWQ01000055.1 GCA_002328185.1 Dehalococcoidia bacterium UBA2158 | reverse complement strand
GTGAGGCATTAAAATCAAGAGTCAATATCTGCCCGGTTTGGGGTCATTCACGGCTAAATCAGCAGCCTGCACCCCCAATAGCAGGCACGAATCGACAGGAACTGGGCATACCGGGGATAAGGTGGGTCCAATATTGTTTAAACCCGAGTTCGTCGAATATGTTGAGGCCGAAGTTGTGGCAGCTATCAAATAGAGTATCGGAAACCTGCAGAAGGGGCAGTTGTTGTAATAAAGAGACCAAGATTTACATACGTACGGACTCTTTACTAGCATAAACCTTGGGCTGGAATAATTGGATTGTCACCAAAGACCCAGACAAACTCAAGGCCGCGTTAATGGGGATTTTGTTGCCCAACAACAGCACTCGGTGTAGTATCCCGGAAACATTCACCTAATCTGCGGGATACCAAGGAGAACTATCGTGGCCCAAGAACCTAACGTGATCGAATTGTACGAAGGTGCGGTGCAAAACATTCTGCCCATCCTAGGCGGCATCCGGGAGGACCAACTGACCGCCCCTACGCCTTGCTCGGAATGGAATGTGCAGAATCTGATTATCCACAACATCAAGGTAACCGGCTTCGCACAAGGGACCATCCGAGGCAACAATGCTGTAGACGCTATGGACGTAAGCGGGCAGGTCCCTTCAGAGGGAGCAGTAGATACCTTCGTTACAGGCACCAATGGGGTACTGGATCTTCTCAAGAATTCAACTGATCTTGGCGAGGTTATCGAAACCCCATTCGGTAAGATACCCATCGCCCATTTCATTATGTTCCCGATCATTGACATCGTAATTCACAAATGGGACTTAGCTAAGGGAACAGGCCAAAACACCGACATAGACGCAGGCTTGGCTGAAGCCACCTACGGCGCTCTACAAACAGGGGCTGAATTGGGCCGGAAATTCGGCCTATTCGCCGCCGAAGTAGAGGTTCCGATGTCAGCTAGCATCCAGGACAAACTGCTGGCTGTCAGCGGCCGTATGCTGTAATCAACCGGTACCCAAAATAGGGGTCATCATTGGAAGGGTCACCGTTCTGCATAGTGCGGTGGCCCTTTTCTATGCCGCAATACTTAACAAGTCATTGATGAGCTTAGCGGACGTCGTAACCGAACCGAAGCCATACTCAATAGTAGCCAAAGTCCCTTCGTGACGCTCAATGTCCATCGCGGCTACAGCGTCCCTCGGCACTAAGATTTTGAAGTCTCGGAAATATGCGTCACGGATAGTAGATTCAACGCATATCTCGGTGGTAACCCCGCAAATGATTAGGGTATCGACGCCCAGGCCTCTTAAAATGACCTCCAAGCTGGTATTGTAAAAGGAGCTATAGCGGGTTTTGTCCAAGACATAATCTTCCAGCCGTTGGTCCATCCTAGGGTCTAATTCGGAGTCCCAGGTTCCCATTACCAATGAGTTGATCTCTTTGAATTTGGACCGTCGGACCGAGCGGAGACCAGCGTCCTTGTAGTCAGCCCGCAGCACATATCTAGTGAAGATGATGGGGACATCAGCACTGCGGCACGTATTTATCAGATTGCTCACCGGCAATACTGTTTTTTTTAATTCGGTGATGTCCATGCCTCCCTTGTTCATAGAGCCTTCGTCATTGAGGAAGGCGTTCTGCATATCAACGACGATCATGGCCGTCTTGGACCCTGATAGTGATTCATTATCGCTGGGCATCCGACACCTCGCTAGCTAATCTGGTCTCGGCAACGGCTACACGTAATAATTCCGTGGCTGGCTGGTATTTTATCAAAGCCCCGATTACCCAGATACATGAACCAACAATCCTGACGTAGCATCACAAATCACACGCCGGCCCGTCACCGGAGGCCCCAGACAAACTTAAAATGCTATTATCGTAAAATAATCCAGTACAAAGGATGCAGACAATGGCGGCACGAAGATTTACCAACGTGATCACCGAAGAATCTGAGTTGCGTGGGATTTTTGGCGAAGTGTCAGAGCGTGCGGCGAAAAAGCAGATCGATCGGCTGGATGTTCATTGCCGCGCCATCATCGAAAAATGCCCTTTTATTTTGCTCGGCACCTCTGACACCGACGGTCGCTGCGACGTTTCCCCAAAGGGAGATTACCCCGGTTTTATACGGGTGCTGGATGATAAGACGATCGCCATTCCCGATCTGCCGGGCAATAATCGGCTGGATACGCTCGGAAATATGGTGAAGAACCCTCAGGTAGGCTTGATCTTCATGATTCCCGGCATGAATGATACCCTCAGAATCAACGGCAAAGTCCAACTGGTGAGAGACGTTGAGTTGCTGGAGATTATGGCCTTCGAAGGGAAATTGCCAAAATTGGCAATCGTCGTTCACGTCCAAGAGGTATTTACCCATTGCCCCAAGGCATTCGTCCGCTCCAGACTGTGGTCGGATAAATACCGGATCGACCGCAGCGAATTGCCTTCATTCGGCGAGATCTTGAGAGATCACGCAGGTCTTGATTACGATTTGGAGGAGTTTCAGAAAGGGCTCGATGAGAGGTTAGTGACAACGTTGCATTAGCCGCCTATTCGGTCGAAGTTCGATACCCACGTCGGGGCTCGTTGTCACTCCAAAACTTTCTAGCCCCATCATCAGCCGGGGTTTTGTTAGGTGCTAGGTGGCATGGAGATTTGAGGATTTTAGCCCCAATTTATTTTCAACTTGTAGACACGATTTTCGGATTTAGCCTCAAAATGGGTATACGGTGGACTGCTGTGTACGCCTGTGCATAAAAATCAACTTACTCTTAATCAGTTGCCCTAAAGTAGGCTGGCGTCGTCCGCACCCTAGTGTCACTCTACATTAATCAACAAAATATGGGGCGATACTCACCCGTCCTGATAAGCATCGAAGGGGCGAACGGATTCCCTGCCTACCTGTACCTACGGGGTATGAAAGGTCACCCTTTAATTACCAAGTACTTTCATACCCATGATTTCATTAGAGCTAATAGCGTCATGCTTTCATGGGTGCCCGTACACTGATTTGCGGCATTCCTGCATGCTCAACGACACTCATCCGTTATAGTCCGACCGATCATACTGACGCAGATAAACAGGCAGGAGGTCTAGGTGATTATTACTGTGCTGTTCGGCCGCCATCTATTATCAATTCCGTACCCGTAACGAACGAAGATTCATCGGAAGCCAAATAAAGAACTCCATAAGCGATCTCTTCTGGAGTGCCTATTCTACCTAACGGCACCCGGCTTACTCGTTCTGGGTTAGCCGCTCCAGCTCCGTGAAGCATGGGAGTACTAACAATCCCAGGATGAACTGAATTGCATCGGATGTTTTCGTGAGCATACTGAATCGCTATGGACTTGGTAAAAAGGCGTGTCGCGCCCTTGCTAGCGGCATAGGATGCTGGAGTTTCCGGGCTCGGCACGATACCTGCACCAGATGAGATGTTAACAATCGAGCCTCCTCCTGAAACGCGCATCATCGGAATGGCATACTTCGTCCCTAAGAATGCACCTTTGGCATTGACATTCATCACACGTTCCCACTCATCGTCAGTGATGTCTTCCACGCGATTCGATCTCGTATATTCAGGGACGATACCCGCATTATTTACCAGTATGTCCAATCTCCCGTACTCGGTCATAGCGACGTTAACGGCGCCCTGCCAGTCTTCTTCTTGCGTCACGTCAAGGTGAACATATATGGCGTGCCCGCCTGATTTTCCTATGTTCATCTCAACTTGCTGTCCCACCTCGTCCAAAATGTCGCCAAATACCACACGGGCCCCTTCTTCGGCGAACATCATTGCCTCTACGGCACCCATGCCCCTTGCCCCACCGCTGATTAGAGCGACCTTATTTCTTAATCTCATACTCAGTCATTTTGTTCACTTAAGAGCCGGTATTCGCTGCCAACTAAATCCCTTGTTCAGCTTCAAGTCCCAGAGCAACTTTTCCGTACGCCTGGCCGCCCATGTCCATGATGAGCGCGTCCCGGTGGGCCGCGGCGTGGGCATCCCGGTGAAATCTCTGCAAGGCCTCGGTGTCGAATAAAGCTCGGCCTCCGCTCAGGTCGAATAGCCGGTTGACCGAGCGTAGGCAGAGTTGGGTGATGAACGCTTTATCCCGCCGGTATCGCGCCCGTTCAACGGGAGTGAATGTTTCCCTGGCATTTGCCTTCTTGAACATTTCACGGATGTCATGGTGCATAAACACCCGGCCGGCATCCACCTCGGCGGTAGCCTCGGACAGACGGATCTGAATGGCTTGCGATTCGGCGGTCTTGCCAGGACCCGACGTTCCGATAAGGCGGACAGTAAACTCGTCGATCATACCCTGGGCCAGGCCTACTATTGGGGCTACCAAGTCCCATCCAAGCGAGACTGGTATAGGTATTAGATAGCAGGCTTGTCCGTGTATCTCCCATCCGGTCCAGTCACCGTTTCCGGCACTAGCCACGTCCAGCACTCTGTGGGAAGGTACAAACGCATCCTCGATAACGATATCCTTGCTATCGGTGCCCCGCAGTCCGGAGACGAACCAAGTATCGACGATCTCGAAATCCTGGCGGGGGACCAACATCCAAGTGCGTTCTCCGATCCCGGCCGCGCCTAATATTAGCCAACTGGCGGAATCGCATCCGCTGGAGAACTCCCAACGGCCAGTCAGACGATACCCGCCGTTCACTGGCTCGGTCTTGGAAGTTCCAGGAGTTAGAGAGCTTGAGAGCAAGACGTCTGGACCGTCGGCAAATAGTTCTTCTTGCGCTTGTAAAGGCCAAAATCCGGTCATGTAGGCGTTGGCCCCCCAGACTGAGTAGCACCAGGAAGAAGAAGCACAACCCCGGGCCAATTCCTCTCCCACCTGAAAAACCAAGCCGTCGGCTACGTCCAGGCCGCCAAACCGATTCGGCACTTCGATGCGGTTCAACCCCGCCGCTCGAAGATCTTGAACCGTTTCATCAGGAATGCGGCGAAGTTCTTCGGTATGAGCCGCACGCGATTTCAGTACGGGCACCATGTCCGATGCCCGGCGGAGCAACCCCTCGGAGGTCAATTGGGTCACTTCAGAGTTCGTATTTGCCGCCACCGAATTTCCTCCAACTACTGATTGTTAGTTTTTCATATAGTAGGGTATCAGACCGTCAAGGTTCGAATCGGCAGTTGCTTATATTTCATGGGGAAAATGCACAGGAAACGCACGTCCGTATCCTGTTGTCTCGTGTCTTTCTGTGTTGCCAGGCACGAACCATGTAACAGGCAACATGGTATGGTAGGCATGAACATGGGAAACGCCTAACTCTTAATCAGTAGCTCCAAAGGCCCGCACCCTAGTATCACTCTGCGCTTTTAGTCAACAAGATATGGGGCGATACTTACCCGTCCTGATAAGCATCAAGAGGCGAACGATTTCCCCGTCTATCTGCATCTAAAGGGATGAAAGATCACCCTTTACGTATCATGAAACCAAGATCCTATTTAGGATCGAATTTTCTGAATGATTCGTAAAGGCGAGATATGCCTTCCTTCAACTCTTCCACCTCGAACAACGTATAGGCCAGCCGGATTTGTTTCGAGAATAATCCAGATTCGGAAAATGCGTTACCCGGTCTGTAGGAAACTCCGGCTTTTTCAGCGGAAGTCAAAAACTGATCCGAATTGAACCCTTCTGGAAAGGTTAACCAAAAATAATAACCACCCGTTGGAGGTGTATATTCAATTTCGCTTCCGAAATATTGCCGTAATGCCTGGTCCATGGCGTTGGCTCTAACCGAATATTCTTCCCTCAAAACTGCCACATGCGCATCAAGCAATCCCAGGTCGATCACTTCTCTAACCAGAGCGGACGCATAATGATTGAATCCACCACCGCTAAATGTAAGAGCAGCGTCCGAGAATTTCTTGATTATTTCAGGTGCAGCGTGAATCCAACCGACCCTAAGACCCGGAGCCAATATTTTTGAGAATGAACCGAAGGATATAACCCGATTCCCTTCATCAAATGCGAAGAGTGGTTTAGGTGGCAACTCATCAAAATAAATTAACTGGTACACCTCATCGGCGAGTATATGGAAATCGAACCTGTTTGCCAAAGAGATCAGATGGGTTCGTCGATCATCGGATAAACAAAAACCAGTTGGGTTCTGAAAAGTCGGAATGATGTACACGAGATTGGGCCTAAAGCCATTTAATAATAATTTCTCTAGCCCGGAAACCAACATCCCTTGTGAATCGGTAGGCACTCCTACTACTTTCACGTTGCGGTCGCGAAAAATTTTCTCGATCACAAAGTAAGTCGGCTCCTCTACTACCACCGTTGACCCTGCCGGTGCATAAAGAGTGCAAGCCAAATCAAGTCCTTGGGAGGCACCAGCAGTAAGAAACAAATGACGAGGATCAACTGACATACCATATGCCGGTTGTTTAGACAAAAACCCTGCCAGACTTTCTAAGAAAGGACCAAAACCTTGGGTGGCACCATACTGAAGAGGTTCCCTGTCATCTGATCTTAACAATCTGTCAGATGCCAGCCTAATTGCTTCAATGGGATGCAGTCTTGATGAGGGATGTCCCCAGCCCAAGTCGATGACGCCATCTCTTATAGAAACTAGAACGGAAGCCAGTTTGTCTGTCATATGCCTAACTTTCGCCGTATCAGAAATGTTGAAATAGAAAGCCCTGAGTTTGAGTTCCGGGGGTTTTAGCGTTTATTAACCAGCTACGGCCCACGCCCAGCCTTACGCAGTCACACCCCGCCAGATCAGTATCACGCCCACTGCCAGTAGCACGTAGCCCATGGCGCCGATTAGGGTGGCGAGGTCTACTTTGCCGGTGAGTTTGGCGCCGAAGTAGGAGCCGACTGCGGCGCCGGCGCCCATCAGTATCAGCAGCTGGTAGTCGACGTCGCCTTTGATGGCGTGGCCGACCCAGCCCAGGGACCCCATGACGAAGCCGATGACCAGGTTGGTTCCCGCTGCGATACGTGGGTCTACTTTCAGGACCCTGATCAATGCGGGCAGGCGGATGCTGCCGAGGATGAGGCCCACTGCGCCGCCCAGCAGGCCCACGGTCAAGCCCATACCGCCGCCCAAGACTATGCGCTTGCGGGAGTACTCGGTCAAGAAGTCGTCTGCAGCGGCCACAGCCCGGCCCCTCATGCGAAGCTCCACCCCCTGCCAGAGCACCAGCAGGCCGGCGGCGGAAAGGAGGAGGGACTCGGACACCCGGCCTCCCAGGAAGCCGCCGACGAACGCCCCGGCAAAGGCCGGGCCGCCCATGATCGCCACCAGCTTGAAGTTGACCCGTCCTTCCCGGATGTGCCTGATCGCGCCGAAGATGGAGCTAATGCTGCTGACCAGGATGTTGGTGCCGCCAGCGGTGGGCGCGGCCATGCCCATCAGGAGCATTGCCGGGAGTCGCATGGTCCCCAGGGCCAACCCGACAAACCCTCCCAATAACCCAACTCCCAAAGAAACGGCAGCTAGGACCATGGCGTTCCAAACCAGAACGTCGGACCCCCAACCCAAAGTTGTGTCCATCAATATCCTCTACGGGCTAACGCCGGGTTGTTTCCAAGTCGTTGGCTGAATAATCAGAGCGCCGGAAGGGGACGAACCCACATTCCGGCGCTCAAAGGTCTAAACGGCGTTGAACGGTCTACTTGCCGGGCTTCTCCACGTCGAACTTGGGCATGACCTCTTTTCCGAAACGCTGCAGCTGTTCGATCATCACTTCCAGGGGAACTCCCTGGCGGCCCATACCCACGTGCATGTACTCAAGTCCGGGGTACTTGTCTTGGATCTCCATGACCCGTTCGGTGATCTTCTCGGGAGGACCGCAGACCCAGGCGCCGTCGGCGATGGCGTCTTCCATGGTTGGGAACCCGCCAGTCGGCGCCCGTTTGGGGTCGCCCAAAGCGCTGATCATCTCCGGCGTGAACGAGCGGAAAAAGCCGAGGGGCGCGAACATCTTCATGTCCTCTTCCAGGTACTTCCGGGATTGTTCGATGGCTTCCTTCTCGGTGTCCGCGATAAACGTGGGCAGGCCGACCACCAGTCTGCTGCCCAGTTGGACATCTTTGTAGCCGTGTTTGACCAGGGTCTCGGTCCAGCGCTCGACTACATCGTCCGAGGGGCCGCCGGTAACGGCTCCGCCGCCGATGATGGCCTGGATACCGTGCTTGGCCATGAAATCCATGGCGCGCTGGCTGGCGCTGACCATGGGTTGCCAGGTCTCAACGGGAAGGGTTTTGGGCCGCGGCACCAGGGTGATTTCTTTCAGCGTGTAACCGCGGTAGGGCACTTCCGGGGGAATGGTGTAGTGCTTTCCCTGATAGGAGAATGATTCCTCGTTGAAGGCCTTCATCATGATCTCGACCTGTTCCTCGAACATCTCACGGTTGGCGTCGTTGTCCGAGTTGGTGCTGGGAACGCCGAAGGTGTCGACCTCACGGGAGTGGTAGCCCCGGCCCACGCCGAAGATAACCCGGCCCTTGGTCAGAATGTCGGCGGTGGCGTAGTCCTCGGCCAGCCGCAGCGGGTGCCACATGGGGTTGATGTTGAAACCACAACCGAATTTCAGGTTCTCGGTTATGTTGGCCAGGTGCACGTAGAGCAGAAGCAGGTTGGGTATGGTCTCGTTGCCCTCATGCTGGAAGTGGTGCTCGGCCATCCAGAAGCTGTGGTAATCGAGGTCATCCATGACTTTGGCTATCTGCTCAACCCGGCTGAATATCGTGCTCAGATGTTCGTTGTCGAAGCGGCGATCGTTAACTGCCGTCCCCCTAAAGCCCAGTTCGCCCAGGTCAACATGCCCGGCATACAAGCTACCAAAATGCTTGATCATGTTTATGTCCTCGTTTCCAAAATTGCTTCTGCCATTCTAAACATGCGCCCCCGGATGTCAATCACTGACCAGACTCGAAGTTGACGCTGATTGAACCCGCCAGTATCATCTGGGCCTGCGCTCCAAAGCGCAGAGATTGGGAGGGCAAAAATGAAGTACGACGTGATAGTTGTCGGGGCTGGCTCGGCCGGCTCGATCATGGCTTCCCGGCTCAGCGAAGACCCGGAACGGTCTGTGTTGTTGTTGGAAGCAGGCCCAGACTACCCTGAGTTCGAGCAACTGCCCGATGAGGTGAAATTCGGCTACGCAACAGCCACCGACATCATGACCAGCGACCACAACTGGCAGTTTTGGGGCAAGGCCACCGAGACTTCGCCGCCCATGATGGTCCCCCGTGGCAAGGTCACCGGCGGCTCCAGCGCCATCAACGGCCAGGTGTTTCTACGGGGCATCCCCGAGGACTACGACTCCTGGGCGGCTATGGGCAACGACGAGTGGGGCTTTACCCAGTGCCTGTCCTATCTTCGGAAGATCGAGTCCGACACCGACTTCCCGGACGACGACTTCCACAGTTCGGAAGGCCCGATAATCCTCCGGCGGTTCAAGCAGGACGAACTGAACCCAGACCAAGCTGCGTTCCAGGCCTCCTGCCGCGCCGCCGGCTTTCCCGAAAGCCCGGACCACAATCATCCCGAAGCGTCGGGTATCGGCCCCGTCCCCTTCAACAACCCCAACGGCATCCGGTTCAGCACCGCCATCGGCTACCTGACTCCGGCCCGGCATCGGCTGAACCTGACCATCCGCGCCAACTGCACCACCCACCGGATAATCTTCGAGGGCAAGAAGGCCGTTGGCGTGGAGGTTGAGAGCGCTGGAGAGAAATTCGTCGCCGAAGCCGAGCAGATAGTGCTCAGTTCCGGGGCCATCGGATCGCCGCAGATCATGCTGCTCTCGGGAGTCGGCCCCGCCGCTCATCTGCAGGAGATGGGGCTGCCGGTGGTCCATGACCTGCCGGGAGTCGGCCAGAATCTCCGCGACCACCCCATGATCTACGTGACCTTCAAGACCAAGCCAGACTTCCCGCTGGACGGCTTTGCCCCCAGAGTGCAGATGGGGCTGCGGTGGACGGCTGAAGGGTCTGACCTGCGCAACGACCTGATGATTCTGATGCAGTCCTACGCCACCGAACGTATCGACCGGGGCGGCGACCGCATGGAGCCCCTGGGCATGCGCATGCTGGGCGTCCTGGACCTAGCCATGAGCGCCGGCGAACTGAAGTTGACGTCCACCGACCCCAACGAGCAACCCTCGCTGGACTACCGGTATCTGCGGGACCCCTTCGACCGGCAACGGATGCGGGAGATGGTGCGCATCTGTGTAGACATCGGCGGAGGCGATCAGTTCAAGGACATCGTCGAGTACCGCATCGAGCCCACCGAAGAGGAGTTGTCCTCAGACGATGCCCTGGACGCCTTCTGCGCCAGGGATGTCACCACCGGGCAGCACATATCGGGCACCTGCAAGATGGGTCCGTCCTCGGACGGCATGGCCGTTGTCGACCAGCACGGCCGCGTGCATGGCGTCGAGGGATTGCGCATAGCCGACGCGTCGGTCATGCCCAACTGCATCCGCGCCAACACCAACGTCACGACCATGATGATTGGCGAACGCATCGCTGATTTTATTCGGACTGGGGGCTAATCAGGCGGGACTAAGGAGCAACCAACATGGTGAAGAAGAAAGGGTCTGGGTTGTTGATGGTGTTCGCTGACGTCGACGTCGAATATGACGCCGATTACAACGCCTGGTACCGCGAAGAACACCTGCCCGAGCGGTTGAGCGCTCCAGGGTTCTTGGACGCCGCTCTCTACCAGGCGGTGAAGGGCGGCCCTCGGTACCTGGCCGTCTACGAGCTAGAGTCCGCGGCGGCGATGCAGACTCCCGAATACCTGCACATGAGCCAGAACCCCACGGATTGGACCAAGCGTATCTCCCCAACCGCCATCGGGCGGGGCACTGTGCGCAATATCTACACTCAGATCTCTCCGGAAGAAAGCGACCCCGACACCATGGGTCGCGGCATGGCCCCGGCGTTGCAGATCGGCCGCATGGAAGTGCCATCTGACATCGAGGCCAAATACAACGACTATTACGACAACCAGCGGACCCCTCGGAACCTGACCGTGCCCGGCTGCCTGTTCGTTCGGCGGTACCACGCGGTTGAAGGGAACCCTCAATACCTGACGATGTACGAGTTCGAGCACGAGAAGGTGCCCGAGTCCCTAGCCTGGGAGGACTTCCGGAAACAAGACACCATGCATGACTACATAGGTGGCAATTACAGCCACCAGCCAGGCTCGCCAGGGGTCTACCGGCGGATCAGCCCAGGCCGGGCTTTCTAGCAGGCTATTGCTCGGACAGTAACGGCAGACGATAGGCCGTGGCGGCGGTGTCGTGGAACAGCCACGCCTTCTCGGAGGTGGTGAAGTCTTTGGTCATACGCTTGAACGAGTTCCAGACCGCCGTGTAGGTGTAGGAGTTTTTGTCCACCGGGAAGTTGCTCTCGAACATACAGCGTTCCGGCCCGAAAGCCTCGATGGTGTGCAGATAGTAGGGCGACGTTTTCTCGGTGAGTTCCGTCGAGTCAGGCGGCGCCGCTTGGGCGTCCCACCCGAACCCGCTGACCCGGTTTCCCAGGCCGCCGACCTTGACCACCACGTTGGGACGTCGGGCCAGGTCGGTCATGTCCTTCTTCCAGACCTCGAATATCTCATCGCGGTGGCCGGCATAGGGCCCAACGCCCAAGGGACGGCCGATGTGGTTCAGGACAAACACCGCGTTGGAGAATGCGTCCACCAAGCCTGCCAACTCCGATAGCTGAGGATGGTAGACCAAGGCGTCGAAGGCGTGGCCCATGCTAAATAGCGCCCCGATGCCTTCTAGGAACTTGGCTTCGGCCATCATGCCCGGCCAGCCGGAGCGGTGGGAGCGCAGCGGCTCATGGGCGTCCCAACTGCAGGTGTGCCTTACGCTGCGGAAACGGCCGCTGCTGGCCGAATCCATAGCTTCGAGCACAGGCCTGACGGCCCCGCCCAGGTTCAGGTTCACGTAGGCAACGATTCCGGCCGCCACTTTGGCCGTTCCGTACAGCCCACTATCACTCTGGGCGCCGATGCCCCGGGCCCACTCCACTTCCCCTACCGGCCGCATCTCCTCAGGGCCAGATGCCCGGTACATAGAATCAACTTCCACGAACAGAGATTGAACAACGTTATGCCCAGTGGCAAAGTCGCTTGTGACTTCGTCGATCATGTAGCGGTCGCCAGGTTTGTCCCAGAGGTGGTGGTGGGGGTCGCAGATGGGCATGCCGGGGTCTATAGCGTCTTCCTTGGATTGTTCCAGCCAAGCGTCAAGTTCGGCGGGCATGTTTATTCCTTTGATATATCGCGGTTGACACACGTAGGGGCACGGCATGCCATGCGCCTACGTGTTCATTCCGATTGGATTCGGGTGTTCACAATCCGACCAGTTCCCGGAAATTCTCGCCTAAAATACGTTCTTTGCCGGAGTCGGGGATGGGCAGGTTCTCGATGAACTGCGAGTCTTTGGCCATGTCAGCCAGGGGGAAGTCGGTGCCGAAACAGACCTTGTCCGCGCCGTGCTTGTTGATGATGGCGGCCAGGGTGCCGGAGCCCACCTCTTTCAGCTCGGGAGGCCAGGTGGTATCGATAATGACGTTGTCTTTTCCGATCAGCTCCCGCTCGGCCTCGTCCAGCATGTAGAACCCCCCCAGATGCAGGCAGACCACCTTCATCTTGGGGAACTGCCGGATCATGTTCATCACCCTGCCGGGCGGCGAGTAGACCGTGTCATCCGGTGTGGTGTGGGCCCAACGCCCCGAGTGGATCTCCACCACCATATCTTCGCCGATCTCCTCATAGATGGGGAACATCTTGGGGTCATCGGGGAAGAATTGGTTGACCATCGGGTGCAACTTAACACCTTTGATGCCGGCCTCACGCAGACGGCGAATCTCGCCGGGCATATCCTCAAAGTCCGGATGGATTGCGCCGAATGGCACCAGCATGTCGTCCTGGATGGTGATCAGCCAGTCGTTGGCCGGCTTCACGTGGTCCACCCGCTCCACCACACCCAAAACCACCGACTTGTCCACGCCTGAGGCGCGCATGTGGGCCTTGATCCCATCAATGGTGTTGACCCCCACCGCCGGGTAGCCGAACTGTGCGGTCATGCCTTCCAACACCGGCGGAGCGATGCGGTCGGGAGATATGTGAGTGTGGATATCTATGCGCATGGAACTACCCCAACATCTCTTCGGCCAGTTGCTCTAGGCCGTTCATGACTTCGCTCGGAGCGGTAGAAGGCAGGCGGACAGTGGCCATGTCGGCACCGGCGTCCTCCATCTGCTTGATTTCGTAGCGGCTGGAGGCGCCATAGATCAGTATCTGGATGCCCTTGGGGTCGCGCCCAGCGCCGTCGGCAAGTTCGTCCAATGACGCTCGGCCGGCCCGGACGTCCTCGGGGGTGGCCCGCACCGGCATCCAACCGTCGCCGTAGGTGACGACCCGCTTGAACACGTTGGTAGCCGCTCCGCCCAGGAATACCGGGGGGCCGG
Organism: Dehalococcoidia bacterium UBA2158; assembly: GCA_002328185.1. Classification (GTDB taxonomy): domain Bacteria; phylum Chloroflexota; class Dehalococcoidia; order Lucifugimonadales; family UBA3495; genus UBA9611. The sequence continues at coordinate 25,352 of DCWQ01000055.1, read as the reverse complement.
GTTTTTGGGCCGGTTTGGGGTTGACCCTGACCTTGGGGAAATCGTAGTAGCGGCCGTGGTATTCGGCCTCGTCTTTGGTCCACATCTCTTTCATGGCCTCGACGGCTTCACGAGCCTGGGTCCAGCGGTGGTCGAAGTCGCCGCCCATGATCTCGGTCTCCTCCCGCAGCCAGCCGGTGCCGATACCGAAGATGAACCGTCCACCCGAGTGGAAGTCCAGCGCAGCGATCTGCTTGGCCTGGACCAGGGGGTTGTGCTCTGGTATCAGGCAGATGCTGGTGCCCAGCATGATCTTGTTAGTGGTGGCAGAGGCGATGGCCAGACAGATGAATGGGTCGGCCATGTCGCTCATGGACGGTGGGATGCTGCCGTCGGGGGTGCCGCCGTATTTAGATGTGGTGTGCACCGGGATGATGGGGTGCTCAGCCATCCAGAGAGATTCGAACCCCAGGTCCTCCGCCTTCTTGGCGAATGCGCCGATGTCGCCTGTTTCACTGTTGACGGCTACGTTTACCCCGACTTTCATCGTGTTTCCTCCGAATCGTCTTCGCGAGCAGTCTGAAAAAGTGACCCGATGGTACCACGCCTGGAGCGTTTTTGCTCTAGTGACGTCTTGGTCGAGTACAATGGTGTCCACTCAAGCATTGCAGATATCCGGTTCGGAGATAACGTCGCTAGATGACTTTCACCCAGGCGATTTCCTCGGGGCTAAGCCGGTATTTCGACTTCCGCACCAGGTCCAGCCGGTCGGAATATTGGTGGTGGAACGTTTTCTCGTTGTTGGCCGGAATCGTGACTTCCACCCTCGATCTGCTGATAGGGGTGGCCGTCCTCAACGGAATTACCTCCCTGGTCCTGTTCATGCCAGGGTTAGCAGTGGCGATTAGGCGCCTCCACGACATCAACCGCTCCGGGTGGTGGTTCTTGATCGCGTTCACGATCATCGGAATAGTCCTGCTGATCTACTGGTACATTCAGCCCGGGACCCGTGGGAGCAACGACTTCGGAGCTGACCCATTACGACAGGACACAGGCCCAAATTTCGAAGGAATCATCGTAGAGCCCGCCTATCAAATTGGCGCCGGTGACTGCAATAACTGCGGCACGCCTTTGGAACAAGACGCTAATTTTTGCCAGTCTTGTGGCGCCGCTGTCCTGCCCGAAAACAATCTGGAGTAATCGTTCCCAGGCTCAATCAATGTGATAGAATATCGCGGTATGCAACAGACACAAGAACAACCGCTGCATTGGGACGACCACCGGACCAAAATTAACCTGACCTTTATTTTTGCGCTGATTGTCGCCGTGATTGGCATCCTCGGCCAGCCAGCCCTGTTTGTCATCGGCATCGGCGTAGCCATCTATAGCTGGCTGACCAACCCCAAGCAGTACCTGATCTACCGCGACGCTCTGGTGATCATATACGGGCGGCCTAGGATCAAGTCATTCCCATTCCAAGAGATGGCCCACCTGGAATTGTTGACGTTGCCCATAGGCGACCGGCTGAGGATTCGCATGGCGAACGGCCGCCGCCTGATGCTTCTGACCAAAGACTCCGCAACTTTCATGGAGAAGCTGGACGAGGCCCTAGACGCCTTTCACGGCGGCCAGCGGGGAACGGACTACAACGAGGAGGACCGGTCCAACTCACAGCCAGAGATTCAGTCCGAAATTCCCCCGGAGAACCGGTTGGGCGAGAGTTCCACCGAGAACGACGACGTTCCTTACTAGTCCCCAATACTCCCGATTAGACAATAAAATTCCCGGCTCTTTAATTGAGCCGGGAATTTTGTTTGCTTTGGATATTGGTTGGGGACTCGTTCTACGGGAATTGGACGGCCTTGGTGACGGCGGTGGTGTCGCCAAAGTTACCGCAATAGAGCGCGTGATAGGGCTCGGGCCCACCTGAAACCACGACGATTATATCGTCAGCCGATTGGCATGGACAGACCCGGTCGCCGTCCATGGCAAAGCCGTCTTCATAAGTGATGACAGAGGTCTCTTTGGGGAACTCGTCTAGGGGAACCTTACAGAGTTCGAACAGCGCTTCCTTGACCGATTGCTTAGTGTAGCCGCCGTCGGAGAATATCTGGGCGTGGCCTGGCGTGAGTATGACCAATGGATTGCCAGCGGCCAGCAGATAGTTGTTGTCGCTGATATCGGCCATGGCGCTGGCGATCATGTTCAAAAAGCTTTCGGGCTCTTTGTAGAAGGTCAGGCAGTTGCTCATTCCCTGGGCGCCGACCACGGTGACCGTGCTCTGGTCCGCCGAGAAGCCGCGTTCCACGTGAAGTGGCTCCCAGATACTATCTTCTTCGTTCTCACCCATGCAGGAGATGTACTTGGCGGGGCTGCCGTGCAGCGACATGTCGGTAGTCCAAGGCTTGGCGCCGCCCACGTTCAGCAGCAGAAGCCGCACCGCCCGGCCGATGGTGGCGTTGGCCCGGTAGCCAGGCCCCAGAGTGCCCCGCCCGCTGTTCAACCCGATCCGATCCCGCACCGGCCCGTTGATTATCATCAGCGGTGACACCGGGTTGGTGGTGGTCTGTAGGCCGTGGATGTTGAAAGAAGGCTCGGTGATTGCGTGGACGGCCGCGATCATGACGGGCATGTACTCGGGGAGACAGCCAGCCATGACGGCGTTCACGGCGATCTTCTCCACTGTGGCCGACCCCGCGTCCGGGTTGATGTAGCCCACCAACTCGGAGGCGTCGCGCTGGGCGTAGTCCAGCATAGCTCGCACCCTCTCGGCGGTAGGAGGTATCACAGGCAGCCCATCGGACCAACCCTGGTCCAGCATGAACTGAAAAACGGCTTCGGGGGAGTCTTCTATATTGAATTCAGTGGAACTCATTGGTAGTTAGTTGATCAAGTCGATTAGGCGGCCTAAGAAAAGAGCGAGTTGATTATCGGATTCTCTCATCGATTACGAGTTAGGGCACAGTAGGCTGATCAAGAACGGCATGAACTTGCTCGTCCGTAACACCGGGAAACCACTCCAAAAACTGTGCTAACTGGGCGCCATCCTTGAGGTCGTCAAAAAGCGTCGAGACTGGTACCCGTTTGCCTCAAAAAATCCACTCGCAGCCTAGCTTATCTGGATCGCTTTCGACAGCCCAACATGACGCCCAATCCAACAAGGTCTATTCCGGCCCCCGCAGTTGGGCAATGATCAGCTCAACGGCCTCTTTGGCAACGGAGCGGACCACGTCCGGTTCGACGTACTCGGTGAGTTCGGTCTTGGGGAGGACGACCATGGAGGCATCGGGGACACCGTTGCCGCGCATGGACGCTTTGGCCAGGGTGGTGAACCGCTCGGTTACCAGCACTACCGAGGGCATGCCGCTTTTGATCAGTTTAACGCTGTCGTGGACACTCCACGCTGTGCAGGATCCTCAATTCGCCAGGCCGACGATGGCCACCTGTGCCTTCGCCTCTACCTCGTCAAAGGTCTCCTGTGGGGCGGCCGAGGCCAACGGAATCAGCTTCTCAAAGACGTCGGCAACGCCGTACTGTTCCTTGAGGACGATGCCGATCTGCTCGGCAATGATGTTCATGCTGGTCCAGCGGTTGTTCAAGATCGCCACGGTGGTCCCCTGAAGGTCGGCGATGTGGGGCACGTCGTCCTCCATGGGACGCCACGCCTCCGCCGCCGGACTGAGTATGGACATATTGGTAGCCATGGTGTGCTCCTTTTTCTATCTACCGGCGGGCTACCGGCTATCCGACTTGCGTCTTCTCTGGGTCGAACACCGGGCGGACCATCTCGTACCGGTCGTTGGTGCGGCAGTACATGTTACCCGCCATGCGGCCGGTGGCCATGAGCTTGGCCTGGTCGATGCGGTGGCCGTCGATAACGTCGTCGCGAATATGCAGCAACACGATCTTGCCGATAACCAGCCCGTGTTCGTGGTCTCCAGAGCCGATCTGCACGACCTGGTCCAGCTTGCATTCGATATTCACCGGGGACTCCGCGACTCTGGGGGGTTTGACGATCTGGGAGGGCGCATGGGACAGCCGGGCGATCTCGAACTCGTCCACGCCTTCAGGAAATTCCGCTGAAGTGGCGTTCATGGCTTCGGCGATGGGGTCGACCACAATGTTAACCACGAATTCACCAGTCTCTTCGATGTTCCGCAGGGTGTCTTTGCTTTTGTTGTCCACGTTCCGGGCCGAAGAGAAAACAACGGTGTCGTAAGACACAGCGTTGAAGAATGAATAGGGGGCCAGGTTGACCTCGCCATCTGGAGATACGGTAGAGACGAAAGCTATGGGCCGAGGAACTATAACGCCGGTCAACACGGCATTGAATCTCTCAAAAGTCTTTGGATCGATTATCAATTCCATTCCTCCGCTTGTGTCTGACTTATTAGCAAGGGGGATTATATCCTCCGGCACGTGTGCCGCCAAGTTTTGACAATCCAAAGTGCCGCTGTTATGTTGGTAGCCGTTCACGCCTGGGGCGCTCCTGAGCGAGAATATCCAACTGTCCCAAAGCGGGAAGGTGAACAATGAACTGGGCGGAGCAGATCGTACAGACACTCAAGGACTGGGATACGTCGATGGTGGTTTATGTGCCCGACATATCCATCCATCAGGTAACCAGTCTCATCGATGAAGACCCCTACTTCCGGTTGGTCTCGGCCACTAGGGAAGAGGAAGCCATCGGCATCGCGGTGGGTTCCTACGCCACCGGCCGCAACGCATCGGTGTTCATGCAATCCAGCGGGTTCGGTAACAGCATCAACGCCCTGGCCAGCCTGTGTATCCCGGCCCGTACGCCCATCCCCATGTTCATCAACATGCGTGGAGGCCCCGGCGAGTTCAACATCGCCCAGGTGGCCATGGGCCGCGCGGTGATACCGATCATGGACCAGTTGGGCTTGCCCCACTTCGTCCTAGAAGACGACGGCAAGATGGACAAGCTATTGGACGGCGCCATGAAACTCTGCCACGCCAACCGGCAGCCCTTGGCGATATGCCTGACTCAGATGCTGCACGGAGGCAAGATTGCGTAGGTTCGAAGCAACCCAATTAGTATCCCGTCTGGCGGGGGAATCCCCCATCGTCAGCAACCTGGGTCCCACATCCGACGAACTCTGGCATGCCGGACACCGGGATCGCAATTTCTATACCTACGGAAACATGGGCCTCTGCTCCTCCATCGCCCTTGGGATGGCCATCGGCACGGATGAACAGGTCATATCACTGGACGGCGATGGTTCCATGCTGATGAACCTCGGTACAGTGGCATCCATAGGCCGGGAACAGCCTAAGAACCTCACCGTAATCGTCTGGGACAACGAGAAATGGGGCCAGACCGGCGGGCAGACCAGCCACACTGGTATGGGAACCGACCTGGAGCAGGTGGCTCGAAGTTGCGGGATCACCCACACCAAGACGGTCACTGACCTAGAAGACCTCGAAGCCGCTGTTTCAGAGGCGCTGGCATCATCAGACGGGCCCAATTTCATCGTAGCTAAGATCGAGGAAGCCGGGTACCTATCGGTGGCGCCGGTGGAGCCGGAGTTCACCCTCTACCGGTTCCGAAACACCTTCGTGGAGCCACGCCAGCCAGGGGATTAGGCGCACATACCTACGGATGTGTTTAGGTCTGACCACAGATTGGGTTGCGTGGCTCCATAGTGACCTCGATCGGCCATCCCAAGCTGATGTTGTATAACGTGCCTTCGCCCACGCCGCTCGCCACAGACGACCGTGCCGGGATGCTTTTATACGTAACCGAAGGCGAGACTATGTATTTCAACGTGTCCAGCTATACCGCAAGTTTAACTAGCGGTTATATGATCACAGTCGTCCGCGTAGGACCATAGGCTGCTGCGGCGCTACATTCGATTCCACTCATATCAGGGCGGTGGCCCTATTGCTAAATACTGGTTCTACACCGCCTGCCCATTAGTGTTAATCGTGGCTCCACCAAATGGTATGGCCTGGAGTCGCCGCCGGTGAGGTTGTTCCTGCCACCGGCGTCCAACATTTCACGGGCAGGCATCTGGCCGCCGGAGACCGCCTTGCGTTTGGCACGGTAGTCGTCGATGAATTGCCGGAATTGTTTTCGGTCGTCATCAACCTGGTTCTCCATGATTTGATCACGGTCGGCTTTCAGCATTGTCGTCTTCCCTTGACCCTTGGTCAGCGGGATTCGCTTAGGTTAGGAGACATTACATTCGCCACGCCTGGAGTTAACAAGTCCAAATAGGGGATTGGCGGATAGAAAAAGACCCCGATAGAGATGAACATCCCAATCGGGGTCTTAAGGTCTGCTAGTGAAAACCTCGGGTTACTTCACGTGTTGGTTGAAGAAGCCCAAGGTGCGTTCGAAGGCGTCCTTGGCGGCTGCCTCGTTGTAGCTGCCCCGGTCGTCACAGTTGAAACCGTGACCGGCGCCGGGGTATGACTTGAAGTCGTGGGTTACTCCCGCGGCTGTCAGCGCTTGGTCAATGGTTGCCACATCAGCCGTCGACGGATTTTCGTCATCATCTCCGAAGTTGCCCATCACGGGGATGCTGATGTTGCTGGTGAGGTCGATAGGAGCAGGGCCGTCGCCAAACGGCACCAGAATGCGTCCACCGTAGTAGACCGATGCGGCGCTGAGGCCTGGGCAACTGGTGGCTGCTAGATAGGTGATTCGGCCGCCGACGCAGTAGCCGACGATTCCGATCTTCTGACCGCTCGTCCGCTGGTAGTGGTTCTGCAGGTAATCGATGGCTACGTTAACGTCCTCGACGAGTTCGTCATCCCGAAGCGCACCCATGTACTGCTGTACCGCGGGCATCTCGTCGTATCCCAGTTTGGGATTGGGATGCTGGCGGTGATACAGGGCAGGGGCAATAGCAACGTAACCGTTGGCGGCGTACTGGTCGCAGACCTTCTCGATGTGGCCTGTGACTCCAAATGCTTCCATGATCACGATGATTGCAGGGAAGTTATTTCCTTCGGACGGGGAGGGATGACTGACGTAGGTCGCCATGTCCATTCCCTGTGCTCCGTGCAGGTCGTCCATTTCGCGCACGCCGGCGAATCTTAGATTCTCCCAAAATGATGGCATAGAGTTCCTCCTAAAGAAGCCTTATGAACTCACCCTCTATTGATTCGTTGGCATCCGGGAACCCGGCCTGCGGCAGCCGCCGTTCCTGAAGTGTACTCAATCGTCGAGCCAGCGAGGTTCGTGAAGATTCTAGCAGAGGGTCTAGTCGCGCACAAGCGTGGATTTTCGCCCGGCGCTATTTAGAGCGTCCAAACGGGCGGCTTGATGTCAATTTCGGGCCATTATATCGTTCTATATGAGCACGAAATCATAGCCGAGTCCAGACTGCTAAGCCAGCCTGGCACTAAACCGGCGAATGTGTAAATTTGGAGGACCGATTGGACGCAAAGCAAATCACCCTTGTTCAAGGGCCTTGGAGTAAGGTGCTCCCCATCTCAGAAACAGCCGCCGAGTTGTTCTACAACCTGTTGTTCGAGATCGACCCTTCCACCAAGGTCCTTTTCAAAGGCGACATGAGAGCTCAGGGCCGGAAGCTGATGGAGATGATCACCGCGGCAGTCAACGGGTTGAACGACCTTGACACCTTAGTACCGGCGGTCCAAGACCTGGGCAGCCGCCATGGCGGCTACGATGTGATAGAAGCACACTACGGTACCGTGGCCTCGGCGCTCTTATGGACGTTGGATAAGGACCGGGAGAAGCCTTCAGCGACGGGATCAAGACGGCTTGGGCCGAGACCTATATGCTGGTTGGCCGGCGTGATGCAGGACGCCGCCGCTAAATCAGCCAAGTCAGCCTAAACAGCTACAACGGACCATTGGCACAATTGCCCTGTTTGATAGGCAGGCTTTCTAGGTAGCCCGCCTATTTTCTTGCGATTTGAGCTCTGCAACGCGTAGATCAGTGATTAAATTAGTAGCCCGTTCTGGCAAAACCGATATACAAAACCTATCACTGGGTGTACCTTAGATTGGCAGTCCCGCTATGCTTTTTAGGGTTGCGGAGGACCGCAACTATCAGCTCAAGGTGATGGAATGGAATTCCCTCAGTTGGAAGCTTTTTTGGAGGCTGCGAGCCGTGGTAGCTTTCGCCGGGCAGCCGACGCCCTCTGCGTGTCCCAGCCTTCGGTGAGCGCCAGGGTGCAGACGCTGGAGGACGAGGTCGGCGTAGTCCTCTTCCACCGCAACGCCCGGGGTGTCCGGTTGACCGACATGGGCCGGACTTTTCTACCCTTCGCCCAACGAGCCATGGAAACGCTGCGGCGCGGCAGGGAGGTCTTGGAGAGCGTCCGCCAGGCCTCGTCGGGAATTCTGAACATGGCCACGGCCAGGGTGATCGGCACCTACGTTCTCCCCGAGACCCTACAAAAGTTCCACGATCTTTATCCCGACGCCAACCTCCACATCAAGGTTGGCGGCTCGTCGGACGTGCTACAGATGGTGGTGGATGAAGAGGTCCAGTTGGGCCTGGCCCGGTTCATGCAGCACCCAGACGTTGACGCCCTGCACCTATACGACGAAGAGGCAGTACTGGTGGTGCACCCTGACCATCCCTTCGCCAAGGCGGGCGTGGCAGGCATGCACGAGGTGGCTTTGGAGCCGTTGATCCTCTACGACCCAGGTGACCCCGGATCATCCTATTTCCAGTTCATCAACCGGCTGAGCCGGGAAGCAGGCGTTACACCCAAGGTGGAGATGAACCTGGACAGCGTCGAAGCGGCGAAGAACATGGTCGAATTGGGTCTTGGCATCTCGTTCCTGCCGCGGGGCGGAGTGCGAAAAGAGCTGGATTCAGGTTCGTTGGCCCTGATTGCCGTCGCCGATGTGGCGCCCGTATTGTTGCCGACCTATGTGCTATTGCGCCGTGGACAGCGACATGGGCCGGTGGTCATGGCGTTCCTAAATCTACTTCAGGAGACCTACAAAGTCCAAATGCCCATACACGGCGAGTACGGTCTAGAAGTCGAGTAGGGTGCGGACCTAAGCGAGACTGAGCCGACTTAGGTCTTAGGAAGCACCTTTAGAAGAGCGGTTTCTAATTCGTCCACGGTGGCAAAGCCCTCAAAACGGTCGTCGATCATCCCTTCGGCATCGATGATGAACGTCCAACTCTCGTTGAAATAATCTTCGTTGGCCGTCAGGCCCCAATCGTTCACCACGCCGAATATCTCAGCCCGGTCCAGGTCTCCCTGTATCTCAGCCGGGTTGTCGTAGATCTCGACATGGATGTAATTGGCCGCTCTTGGGTGCTTTTCTTTTAGTTCGGTAACCGTATCCACCTGGGGCCCACAGGTAGGGCTGGTGCAGAATGCCGGGCTGGCAAACACCACCACCGAAGGCAATGGGTTCTCCACGGCTTCTTTGATGGTTAACTGGTAGAGCTCCGGGTCGGGCGAGTAATCGGTGGTTATCTCTTCGATGGCCCCGTGTCCGGCCAGGGTTTTGGAGATGCTAAAGAGCGCCCTGCTTCCCAAGGCGGGGATGGGGGATTTCTCCATCACTTCGACTTCGAACTGGACCTCGTCCACACCTTCCGGGTTGTCCACTTGGACATCCACACGCCACCGCCCGGCTTGGTCGAAGTTGGTATAGGAACTGTAGGATCCGCGTACGCCGTAGGGCCACAGATTGAAGACCGCCTCCATGGTTGGGCCTGGAACAGTACCATAAGCGCCGTCCAAGAATACGGGCGTGACCAAGGCCGTGGGCGCTTTGATCAAGACCTTGGACGTGGTCAGCAGAAATGCCAAGCGTTGCTCTCCGACCTCGAGAACGGTGGTGGCCAGGATGGGGGTTATGGCGGTGGGGTCTGCGGTTGCCTGGGGGATCGCCGTGGGCGCTGCCGAGGGGCCGCATGCCACTACCACGACCAAGACAACCGTGGCCAACGCCGGGATAACCAGCCGGGATTTTGCCAGCGGGGGGAGGATTGCGCAGGTTAGGATTCTTTCGATGATGTTCTTCATGGCCCTTTTTCGTAAGCTCCAAATGTGAAGGCAAAGACACTGAAGTCATCTGAATTGGAGCTCATGGTCAGGAGGTTGTCCTTGGTGTAAGCCTGGTCCTCGATCACGCTATACATCCTGGGCTCGATCACGTTCAGTAGGCTTTCGCCGTTGGCGGAGATGGTTACATCCGCGCCTTTATTTTCTTCGGTTAAGAATTCTCCGTTCACTTTTATCCGCACGTTGTATGGTTCCCCGGAATCGGAGCTCAAGACCACGTTCAGACTGCGTGCAGAATAGATCAGAGAGAGGGCATCTTCGTAACCGGTTGTGTCGCGGCCATGGCTTGTGTGCTCTGGCCACGCCACCCACTGGCCGTCGAAGTAGATCACACCGGGTTTGAAATCGCCCCCCGACTTCATTTCCACCACTGAGCCTGTGTTCTTGAAGAAATCCTCTTGGCGGACGTATTCGCCCAGTTCTGCCAGCACGAACCCGGCATAGAGCTCCCGGGTTACAGACGCTCTGCCAGCGTCGAAGAAACTCTGGTCCACTTGTTGATTGCCGATGGGAACAAGAGGCGTATCTGATAGGCTGGCCCCGGCGTCGATGAGCAAGTCCCTGATCTGTTTCTCGGTCTCGTCGTAGGCCCCTTCTCCGAAGTGGGTGTACTGGACCAACCCATCTTTATCTATCAAGTATTTGGCCGGCCAGAACCGGTTGGAGTAATTGTCCCAAGTCTCAAAGTCATTGTCCTGGGCCACCGGCCAGGTGATGCCGTTGTCTTGAGTGGCTTTCAGCACGTTGTCGTAATCTTTCTCGAACTCAAACTCGGGGGAATGAACGCCGATGATCACCAGTCCGTCATCAGCGTATTTGGCGTGCCATTGCTTGAGGGCCGGGAAAGTACGGATGCAATTAACACAGGAGTAGGTCCAGAAATCTACCAATACGACATTGCCGCGAAGCTTTTCGATGGTCAGAGGTTCATTGTTGATCCAAGCCTTGATGCCCTTGATCTCTGGCGCCTGGAAGCTGGTGCAGGCAATGGCCATCGAGATGACGGCCAGCGAGGCTAGGGTCAGCTTGGCCGAGGATGCGAATGTTGTACTAACCAAGGGTTAAATCCAATTTGAACTGGGTCGCTAAGGGCCGTAAGCGTAGACTCCGAACGTGAAAGCGAAGAGCCCAAAGTCCCGTGAATTTGACGATATCTTGAGGTTTCCCCGCCGGACGTATGAATTGTTGCTAATCACATTATAGAGGCTGGGAGTTGTAACCCAAAGATAGCTTTCGTTGTCGCCGATGATGATGCCAGTGCCTTTGTTCTTCTCGGTGAGGAACTCGTCGTTCACCGCGATGCGCACCTTGTACGGCTCCCCGGAGTCAGAAGTCAGCACCGCGTTCACCGAGGTGGCCGAGTAGACCAGGGCCAGGAAGTCTTCAAACGATTCGGTCTTCCTGCCGTGGGTTGAACTCTCGGGCCCGATGTGCTAATCGCCCTCGAAGTAGATCTATGGGGCCGCTTGTCTTCGGTTATGGCGAAGATGGACACCTGGTCTTTGTTCTCGAAGTAATGGACCTGCCGGACGTAACCACCTCGGGCATAGACCAGGTCGCTTTCGTTGTGGTAGCCGCCGTAAAGTTCCCTGGCGACCCCGGCGTTCCGGGCCACCAAGAAAGCGAGGTCGATGGTCCAGTCCTTGGGAAGCGGCAGGCTACTATCCGAGAATGCCGAGTCGGCCTCGGCAAGCAGTTCGCGAATCACGTCCTCTGTCTCGCCGTAACCGCCTTCGCCAAATTGGGCGTACCGGCCACGCCGTCCTTGTCGATGAGGTATTTGGCTGGCCAAAACCGGTTCCTGTAGCAGCGCCAGGTAACGAAGTCGTTGTCCTGGGCCATGGTCCAATCCAGGGCGTTGAGTTTCGTGGCTTCGACCACGTTATCGTAGTCCTTCTCGAACACAAATTCGGGGGGGTATGGACGCTCCCGATCACAAGTCCGTCATCGGCGTGCCGGGAGTTCCACTGCTTCAAGAAGGGCTATGTCCGGATGCGGTTGACACAGGTGTAGGTCCAGAAATCGAGCGATCCGACTTTTCTCCATAGTTCCTCCATGGTTAGGGGTCTCCGTTGATCCCAGCGACGATTCCGCCGAACTCAGGGGCAAGGCCTCCCACTTCACCGCCGATCTCCCGGTTTACGTTCACCGGGGCGGCGGTTACCTGAGGTACGCGACGGTTGAGGAATAGCTATTGCGAAGCGCCTCTAGGCCGTTATCTCACCCGAATCAGACCCTCCGCAGGTAAGCACCAAGAGAACCAGCCCAACTACTACCGAAGCCAAGAGCGGCAATCTAAATCGGGGCTTGATGACAAGGTCTTTAAAAGGCGTTTCCGGCATATCCGTCCAAAAGCCTAGGCCCCGAGGTCCACGCCTGTTGGGCTACGTTAGAGACTTGGCCGGTGTAGTCTAAGTGTCAGTAAATTTTACGGGTTGGACCGGCATACGGATTTATTTGAACCGATACCTTCGGTGATCCGTACTTAAATTACCTTACATGAGCACAATTTCAGACGATAGGGCGGGCCAACCGGCGTCGTAAAACGGCCTCCGGAGCTTGCTGTTATCTGCTGTGATAGAATTTGGCTGTCAGCTATGGGTCCAGTCTTATTCCAGCCTGCAGCCAACGATCGGAGAGGCAGTTGAAAGAGACTCAGTCGGCCACCAACATAGCCCGGGAAATCGTCCAGAACGTTTCAAAGGTGATCGTCGGTAAAGAGTCCGTTATCGAACGGGCCCTGGCCGCCGTCATCGCCCAAGGGCACATTCTCATCGAGGACGTCCCCGGGGTCGGCAAGACCATGTTGGCCAAGAGCATCTCGGCGTCCATCGGCTGCTCCTTCAAGCGCATCCAGTTCACCCCCGACCTGTTGCCCAGCGACATCGTCGGCGTTTCCATCTACAACCAGAGCAACGGACAATTTCAGTTTCGGCCGGGGCCGGTGATGGCGCAGGTGGTGTTGGTGGACGAGATCAACCGCGCCACGCCCAAGACTCAGTCCGCTCTGCTGGAGGCCATGGAGGAGTTGCAGGTGTCGGTGGACGGGGTGACCCGCCCGCTGGAAAGGCCGTTCGTGGTCATGGCCACCCAGAACCCCATCGAATATGAAGGGACCTTCCCTCTCCCCGAAGCCCAACTTGACCGGTTCTTGATGCGCATCAGCCTGGGGTACCCCAGCTTCGCCGAAGAACTATCGGTGATCGAGCAACAAGAACAAACCCATCCCATAGACGAGCTGGAGGCAGTCGTCACGCCGGAAGACGTGCTCAAGCTGCAGGATGCTTCCAAGAATGTCTATGTGGACTCTGCTGTGCGGGAGTACATCGTCAGCCTGATCAAGGCGACGCGGATTCACAAAGACGTCTCTTTAGGCGCTTCACCGCGGGCATCTTTGGGCATGTTCCGAGCCGTGCGGGGCATGGCCATCATGCGGGACCGCGACTACGTGATTCCGGACGACGTTCAGGAACTTGCCCACGCCGTGCTCGCCCACCGAATGATCCTGTCCCCAGCCGCCCGCATGCGAGGCCTACAGACCTTGCAGGTTATCGATGGCCTTCTAGAATCGGTGGCAGTCCCCGGCGCGAACCAATGGCCAGTAGTTAGCCAGTAAATTCCCATGCCGCAGCATTCGACCGCCGCAACCCGTGCTATAACTCTAGATAGCCTTTATGAATAGGCGGTTCATCGGTATGGTGGCGCTATCGCTGGTGGTGGGTTTCTACGCCTTTGGCACCGGCTTCGATTTCTTCTTCAGATTCCTTTATGTCTTGCTACTGCTCACCGGCATCGGGTTCGTGTGGGCCTGGCTGAACCTCCGTGGCATCGACCTGAGCGTCACCAGGGACGCCAACCGCGGCCTAGTAGGCAGTTACCTTGCCGGGCAAGTGTCCATCGTCAACCACACCAGATTGCCCAAGTCGTGGCTTGAAGTCGCGGAAGCCACCGGCCCGTCGGCCAGTACCAGTGGCCGGGGCCTAGCGCTGGTCCGAGATCAGATACGAAGTTGGCGCATCCGCACCTACCTGGCCAAACGGGGTGTATACCGGTCAGGGCAGGTCAGGCTGATCAGCCAGGACCCCTTTGGATTGTTCCGCCTGCGCCGGGACTTCTTGGACCCGCATCCGTACATCGTCTTTCCCACCGTGGAGCCGCTGCCCAACCTGGACGCCAGGTTTGCCGGTTTGCCTAGCGATAGCCGGGCAACGCGCCACTGGGAGCAGATAACCACCGAAGTTTCTTCCATCCGCTCCTACGTGGAAGGCGACAGCATGCGCCGCATCCACTGGCCGTATACTGCCCGCATGGGCGAGTTGATGGTCAAAGAGTTCGATATGGGGCTGTCAGCGGAGGCGTGGGTGCTGCTGGACATGGACCACACCGCCCACTACGGGGTTGAGATCGACGACGTGAACAACACCGAGGAATTATCGGTGACTGTGGCCGCGTCAATCGTCGACCGCCTCATGGACCAGACCATGCCCGTGGGTCTGGCGGCCAACGCCGATCAGGAGCATATATTCCGGCCCGACAGCAGCCCGGAGCAGCGTGGCCGGCTCATGGAAACCCTCGCCGAGGTGCGGGCCCACGGCCAACGCCCGCTACAAGATTTCATCTACGACGTGCGCACCCATCTAAACCAATACAATACGCTGACGGTGGTGACTCCGTCCGTGGAAACCGAGTGGGTGGCGCCGCTAACCTACCTCCGCCTCCAGGGAGTTGAGGTGGCGGTTGTATTGGTAGACCGGTCCAGTTTCGGTTCGCCGACCAATATGAACGTCCCATTGGAAGCGCTGAGCGCCAATCTGATCCCGACCTATATCGTGCGCCAGGGTGACGTGTTGAACCAAACTCTTCAGACGCCAGTGCGGGAGATTCCCCGGAGTTGGGTTGGTGGCGCGGCCCTGGCCGGCGTAACCGGAGACAACGAATGAACTCCGAAGCGCTGCGGACCGGCGAGTCCATCCGCCAAGGGATAGACCTCGATTTCATCCGCAACGGTGTCGCAGGGCTGGAGCGCACCCTGCGGCCAACCGAAGGCTGGATCGCCGGAATCCTGATGGTCATCAACCTGGTGGTTGTTGTCCAGTCGGTAGAGCAAGCCGACTGGGTGGCCACGCCGAATCTGGTGGCGCTTTTGTTCCTGGCCATGGTGACCGGGCTGATTCTGTACCGGATACCGGTCTGGTCCATCGCCCTGATACCGGTTGGGTTGGCCGTGGGATTGGCAGTCATCCTTTGGCAGCTTTCAAACTTCACCCTAGCCGGGGTGGCCGTCGACGGCACTGCAGAGGTCTTGGAGCGCCTGGACCTTTGGCTGGACGCGGCACGTTCTGGATCGATCAACATCGACGGCCTGCCATTCTCCTTCGTATTGATGACGGCGACATGGCTGACGGGCTTCCTTGGCGCATGGCTGTTCTTGCGTTACGGCAATTTCTGGGGCGTGTTCGTCCTGGGCGGCATTGGTCTCGTTTCCAATCTCACCTTCCTCCCGCCCAACACTTCGTTGCACCTGGGTTTCTACCTGTTCAGCGCCCTGCTGCTCGTCGCCCGGATCCAGGCGATCAGGCGCAAACACGAATGGGAACGGCGCGCAGTCAAGGTTGACGACCACCTGGCCGGGTTGTCTTTATCCGATAGTTTGGCCTTAACGGTCATAGTCATTTTTGTGGCGTTCATGCTACCCGTGGCGCCCAAATGGAGTGTGGCCAACGACGCCTATGAGTCCATGCGCAATCCAATAGAAACCATGGAAGACGACTTCAACCGGCTGTTCGCCGGCCTGCCCGCTCGCCGCCCAATGGGCTTCCGCATCTGGGGCAACGTACTGGCCCTGCAGGGGAGCATCTACCCCACCACAACCCAGGTCTTGTGGGTGGACTCACCCACGGAACTGTATTGGAAGGCCAGGACTTACAGCACCTACAACGGCAAGGGTTGGCTGTCGGAGCACACGATAACCGAGCCGATCGGATATACCCCCGAGTTCTCCCTGGATGTGGTTGACCGACAGCGCACGGAGGTCACCTACATCGTGACTCCGCTGTATGCCTCCAAGAAACTGTTCTCCGGTGACCAGGTGCTGGAGGTCAACCGCGACGTAATGATCGAAACCCAGGCCTCGCCGGTCTTCACCATAGATTTGGACCAGTTACAGCAAGGGTCGCTGGTCCCCAGTTATCTCAGAGAGGTGAGAGACGGTCTGGCTGAGATCATCGAACGAGGCGGCCCCTTCGTCGCAGACCGGCAGTTGGAACAATCTCTCCCAGCCCAGTTCCGATTGGATAAAGTGGACAGGGAGAACGGTCGGGCCAAGAAAGTACAGATAACGGAAGCTCTGCCGGCCATACCCGAGGTCTTGTCGGTCACCAGCCCCGGCGGCAAGTTCAAGATTGGAGACCCTTATGAAGTGACTTCGGCGATCTCTTTGGCCGGGCCAACAGAGTTGCGCGCCGCCAGCACCACGTACCCGGCTTGGGTGTCACAGCGGTACCTACAACTGCCCCTTGACCTGCCGGAGCGGGTGAGGGCACTGTCTTCCAGGGTGACATCCGGAGTCGGGACTCCGTACGACAAGGCCACCGCCGTGGAGCAGTTCTTAAAATCCGGGTTCCGCTACAATCTCAGGGTCGACCCTCCTCCATACAACGTCGACGGCGTGGACCACTTCCTGTTCACCCTGGGGCAGGGCTACAGTGAGTATTTCGGTTCCACTATGGCCGTCATGCTGCGGACGGTGGGCGTCCCAGCCAGGTTGGCCGTGGGCTATACCACCGGTGACAGGGTTGGTGAGCAAGAAATCTTCTCCGTCACCGATAGTCATAGCCATGCGTGGGTGGAGGTCTATTTCCCCGCATTCGGTTGGATCGCCTTTGAACCGACTCCCGGGGAATCACTGCCGGGCATCTATCAGTCGGAGCAAGAGACTCCGTT
This sequence comes from Dehalococcoidia bacterium UBA2158, assembly GCA_002328185.1. Lineage (GTDB taxonomy): Bacteria > Chloroflexota > Dehalococcoidia > Lucifugimonadales > UBA3495 > UBA9611. The sequence continues at coordinate 8,397 of DCWQ01000055.1, read as the reverse complement.
GATCGGAGCACCGGGAGCGGTAGACATCGAAGCCTTTGACGATGAGTGCTTTGACGGCCTCGAAAGTTGTTCCAACCCGCAAGTGACACCCTCGGACCTCCAATTCGATTTCGGCAACGAGGATGGGAGTTTCATCTTTGGTCTCTGGCCTTGGATCCTTGGTGTGCTGGCCGGACTGGCCGTTGTTGGCGGATCGGCCCACTTGCTTTGGATAAGGTTCCTGGCGGCGTCGGGCAACCCCAAAGTCGCCTTCCAGCGCATGAGCACGCTGGCCGCGCTGGCCGCGGCCGGGCCGTCGGAATTTCAGACCCCATATCAGTTCGAAAACCGGCTGCAGCAGGTACTGCCGGCCCAGGAGACCACAGTCTCCATCATAGTTGCGGCGTACGTCCGCAACCGTTACGGCAACAAGAAGTCCACGGCCAGCGAGCAACGCCTGCTGACGGTAGCCTGGCAAAGATTGAGGCTGCCCATGCTCTGGGCGGTGATCAGACGGAGGGCGAGATGACGGGAGACAAATACCACTTGGTTGAATTGCCAATGGGATGGATGGTCCTGCTTGGCGGGAAATATGGCCTGAAGCGGGCTTCACTGAAGCCCACACCGGACGAGGCCATCGAGGACTTGGGATCAGACCTGGACAGCGCGGAAGACGACCCGGACGCCTTCACCGGCGTGATCGAGTGTCTGCACCGCTACGCCGAAGGGGATATGGCGGCGCTGGACGAGATTGAACTGGATTTCTCCGGGGTGACACCATTCTTCAGTGCGGCTTGGCACGCCTGCCGAACCATTCCCGCCGGGGAGACTAGGAGTTACGCCTGGCTGGCCGTTGAAGCAGGGAGCCCTCTGGCCGTGCGGGCCGCCGGGCAAGCCATGGCCCGCAATCGGTTCTCGCTGATAGTACCCTGCCACCGGGTGATTGCCAGTGACGGCGGCCTTGGGGGCTACGGCGGCGGTGGTCTTGGCGTAAAGGCCAAGCTGCTGCAGATGGAGTTGGGCGAGCAAGATCGTTGATATACTAGCCAGCAACCGGCGACAAACGTATCGGAGGTAGCAGTTTGGTAGACGGCCACGCAGGAAAACACGCGCCCAATGAACTCTGGGCCAACATCGGAGAACTGAAGGTCCGCTATCTGGACTGGGGCGGCAACGGAGAACCTCTGTTGGCCCTCCACGGACTGGCGTCCTCCGCACATTGGTACGACATCGTGGCGCCACTACTCATGGACCGCTACCACATCTATGCTCCTGACCAGCGGGGGCACGGCCAGACCACCGCCGCGCCGACCGGCTACGACTGGAAGACCCTCTCCGACGACCTGGTTGGTTTGCTGGACCACATCGGACTGGACAAGGTCGCAGTGATGGGCCATTCCTGGGGCGGCAACGTGGCGACCAATTTCGCCGCCAATTCCCCCGACCGGGTATCCAGGTTGATCATGATCGATGGGGGATTCCTGGACGGCAGACTCTTCCCCGGAGCAACCTGGGAGGCCTTTTCGCACAGGGTTCGCCCCAGAGACGTGACAGGAAACCGGGATGAGTTCTTGGAGCGGCTCCGCAATCAATTGGGCGTGATCTGGAACCCGGAAGTAGAGCGCATCGTCCAGACCATGGTCTACGAAGATGAAGACGGCCAGATACAGGACATCCTGCGGCCGGAGAACCACGCACAGACCATCAGGGCTATGTGGGACGAACCGGCGTCTGTGACTATGCCCCGCATCGAGTGCCCCACCCTGATCGTCCCAGCCGGACCGACTCCCGAACGCGCGGGGACCGAATTCGCCGAGACGCGCCGTAGAATGGTCGATGCCGCGGATAAGGCCCTCAAGAATGGGCAGGTCCATTGGATACCCGAGACCATCCACGATATCGGCTACCACAAGCCTCAGGAATTGGCGCAGGTCATCGGCGACTTTCTATCTGAAGGATAGTTGGCTTGGGGAGCGCTCACTCAACTCTGTCATTCTGAGGCGTTAGCCGAAGAATCTCGTTGCTTAAATACTACGATTAGATGAGAGCAAAGAGACTCCTCTCCTTGTTCGGAAGGATCGGGTTGACAGAGGTGGCGGGAACAGCGATGTGTTGAAAAAGGGTCTGCTTAGTTGACGCGGTAGGCCCAGATCCGGTGCCAGACCTCAGGCTCGCCTTTGGGCAGCGGCTGGTACTCGTCAGTCATCTCCGCAAGCTTCCAAACGCCTGACTCTTCCATCCCCGTCTGTTGCTGCTTGAACCCGGCCGACTCGTAGGTGTCCACCCTGAGACTGAACACGATCAGTCCGCCCGGCTTGGTAATGCGAGCCAACTCGTCGAAAGAGTTTGCGGGGGCGTGTCCCTGAGTGAAGACGCCGACGCTGATCACTGCGTCGAATTCGTCGGTCTGGTAATCCAGCGCGCCGCCCAGGGCCATCTGGTCGAAGGCCTTATAGATGTTCTTGCCTTTGGCGACGTCGAGCATCCCCTGGGACAGGTCCATGGCCACCATGTCTTTGTAGCCGGCCTCGGCAAGACATTCACCCGCGAGACCAGTGCCGGCCCCGGCGTCCAACACGTGGGCTGCCTTGTCTACGTGCTTGGCGAAGACGGCGGCGGCGTTCTGGGGAGCGTTCCACTCAAACTCGGAGGCCAGATCATTGTCGTAATCGGCAGCCCATTGGTTATAGCGGTCTTCCAACTCTTTGTCGTTGGTGGACTCATAGACCCATTGGACTCTTTTGTGGCTTTCTTGCATAAGGTGACGCTCCTAATATGGGGCTCGGACAGAGGGGGAAACTAAAACGGCCCTTCCGGTGTGGAAGGGCCGTTTATGAAGCTACTTCTGGCAGACGAACAGGCCCCAGCCTAGTTCCTTGTTATCTACCGCTTTGGCGGTCTCCTGGTAAGCGTTACTCAGCCAGGCGTAGTGGTCCGCATGCTCGTCGTCGGTACTGGGTGTGCGTTCGACCAACCTGAGATAGCTGTTCTTTAGATGTGGTGACAGGTCGTGGGCTTCGAGGATCTTGAACCCCTGGACTTTCAGGGCGTCCTGGTAGGACTCGAAGCTGTACGGCGTATCGTAGAGGAGCCGGTCGTAGACAAATTCCTTGGCGGAGGCACTGATATTGGGCTGAGGCTTGGTCAGGTCGTCAAAGACCATGATGCCGCCCTCTTCCAATACGCGGTAGGCCTCACTCAGCACGGACTCTTTGTCCGGGACATGATAGATGGTGGCCTGGCTCCACAGGTGAGAGAAAGTGCCGTCTTCGAAGGGTAGCTCGGTGGCTGACGCCTTTTCAAAGGCCAGTTTCCTTTGAGCGGGCTGGTCTAAGTTGGCCAATTTATCCTTGGCGTTCTGGACCCTAACGCCGCTCAAATCAACACCGGTAACGTGGCATTCCTGGTCGCCGCTGAGCCAGATCGCAGTGGTGCCGTTGCCGCAGCCCAAGTCTAGAACTTTGGCATCTGAATCGATGCGGCCCTTGGAGACCATCATGTCGTTCAGATTGGCACAGGCCTTCAGGAAATCGTCGCCAGTGCTATCGTCGAATACGCCCCAGTGGACGCTGCCGTCTTCGTCCCATATGGAACGATAGATGGCATCCTCTAAATCGTAATAGCTCTCGGTTTCTTGTTCAGTGAACCTGCTGGACATTTTTGGCGCCCTCCAAATACTCGACGAATCGGTTTTCCTCGTCGACCAGAATCATCTGCGGATCGATGGGAACGTCGGTCTCCTCGAAGGACATGATGATCAGGCAATTACCTTTGGAACTCAACCGGGCGGCGGCTCCTTGGACCGAGCACACGCCAGACCCGCGTTCGCCGGCGATGGCGTAGGTCTCGAAGCGGTTGCCGTTGGTCACGTCGCAGACCAAGACTTTTTCGAAATTCCACAGGTCGATTTTGTCCATCAGGTTTTCGTCGATCAGGATGCTGCCCACGTAATCGGGGTTGGCATCGGTTACCCACGCACGGTGAATCTTGGACCTCAATACTGTTCTCATAAAACGTTCTCCTCCAATTCAGAATCAATTTAATATAATTACTTGCTATTGTTCGGGCCCGTCCCTGCGCGCTTTCCCCTTGTTTTTGACCGCAAGTCTCTATATATCGGTACTCGATTAAAAAACTACGGGGTCGCCTTCACGTTGGCGGGTATTGGGGTATGGGGAGTGCGGGGGTTATGCGGTTGGGGGTAGGAACTACGGTTCGCAGGGGACGGCGTGCTTTTCGCGGGAGCGAACTTCCGCCGGAAAACGAGGGGCCAGATACTGGGAGCGGCTTATAGCTGCTCTACTCAGGAACGGCTCATTTGATGGGCCGTAATAGTACTTCGACATTCTCTCGTCCGGCGTTATTGACGTTTTGGAAGCAGGCCTTGGCACTGTCTCCAGGCATGTTCGCGCCTGTGGCGAGCATTCCGGTGAGTGTACCAGCGGGTTTTCAGGTGGTCAAGTTTTTAAATGTCAGTGAATTACCGGTCGACAAGCCATGTATAAGCTAAGTTAGTATGATTCCGTCGTTTCTCTGGCATATTAGACGACAATCGTAACGTAGGGGGCGCAATTCTAGACTTTTCCGAATTGAAGCCCGTTTTTATGAGGGCACAGGCGTGAATCGGGCTGCGAATCAGCCGCCAATTCAGAAAGGTGGTTCGTCCCCCGCCGCATCCGCGCCAACGGCCGCAGAAACCTCGGCGGCTACCGGCGCCGCAGGTTCCGACATCGCGGCAGGTGCAGGCTCCGCAACAGCCATAGTCTCGATGATAGCTTCAGGAACAGGCTCTGGGGTTGGTTCTGGGACAGCCGGCTCCGCAGCTTCTAGAGGCATGTTGACCGGAGCTTCCCGCGGCGTCTCCATCCCCAGTCCCAACTCCTGGTGGACGGCCACAGTGTCCGGTCCCAACAGGTCTTCCAGGCGAGCGTGCAGCCCTTCAGAGTAGCCTGTGCTGACCACAGGCAGGTCCAGCCGGACCAGTTTTTCTCCGGTGCGAATATCCATGTTCACCCGGTCACGACCAGGAAATTCCAATAGCACACCGATCACTTCCCGCAACAGATGGGCGTCGCGGCTGGGGTCATCGGACTCTGTCACTGCCAAACGGACCACTTTTTGCGGCTCCGCTGGAATGTTATTGAATGTGGTCATTTGCGCCTTCTTCTCGCTGACGTTGTGATCGGTTGCTTTGCCGCCATTGCCATTGCCGTTGTTCATATGCCCATTTCCGTTGCCATTCTTGTTCCCGTTCCACGTCTTGGCCGGCGCCGCCGGCGGTAGGACCGGGTTCTCCGGGTCGAATTCCCCGGCGGTGTCGCAGGAGAGGGACAACTGGTCTCCCCGGGCCCTCATCCGGCCGCTGATCATCACCAGCCGCCCGTCGTGCCACACCTCAGGGGTGCGCTGTAGGGTGTCCGGCCACACCATGACTTCCAGGATCCCGCCCAGAACTTCCAGGTTCACTATGAGGAAACGCTTCCCCTCGCGGGTGGTGCGCTCGATGGTTGATGAGATGTAGCCCACCACATTGACGGGTTGGCCGGAGGTTTCCTCACCCAATTGGTCCAGTGAATTGATGATGCCTTCGATCTGTAGTGCGGCCAACGCGATGAGCGGGTTGTGGGACAAGGTCATTCCCAACAGTTCCCTCTCCCAGGCAGCCTTGTCCTGGTCTGAAACGTCCGGAGCTGTGAGGGTAATGCCACTCATGCCGCCGGTGTCAGAGACATCTTCGGAGCCGTCGAACATGTTGCTTTGGCCCGAATCACGGGTCCGCGCCTCTCTCTGGGCCGTGGCGGTTATCTGGTCCAGAGCGTTCATCACTGCGCCCCTGGAGGCCAGACAATCGAATGCACCAGCCTTTGCCAGACTCTCCAAGGTGCGGCGGTTCAAGCCCGAAGCGCCCGCCCGGCGGCTGAAATCGTCAATCGTCTTGTATGGCCCGTTCTCTTTGCGGTCGGCCACGATGGGCCGGACGGCGCCCTCACCCACGGTCTTGATGGCGGCCAGGCCGGTCCGGAGGCCAGGGCCCGTGAGCGCGTCTCGGCCTAGGTCATCTGTGTTGTCTGTGTCGGTTTCATGGCCTCCAGTCTCGTGGTCTATAGCAAAGAACTCGTCAGACCGGTTTATGTTGGGCGGAAGAATGGGAATATTGAGCCGGAAACACTCGTTCATGGAACCCAGCGTTTTTTCCGGGTTGTCCAGCCTGGAGTTGAGCACCGCAGCCATGTATTCCACTGGGTAGTGGTTCTTGAAATATGCCGTCCAATAAGAGATCAAGGCATAACTGACGCTATGGGCCTTGTTGAACGCGTAGCCAGCGAAAGGCTCAATCAGATCGAATATTTCGCCCGCCACATCTTGCTCAAAGCCTTTATCCTGGGCTCCGGTGACGAAGTTCACCCGTTCTTCAGCCATCAGCGAAGCGATCTTCTTTCCCATGGCCTTCCGAACGATGTCGGCTGCCCCCAGAGAGTAACCGGCGAATTGCTGCAGTATCAGCAACACCTGGTCCTGGTAAACGATGACGCCGTAGGTCTCGTCCAGCAATTCTTTGAAACTGGGATGCGGATAGGAGATCGGTTTGCGGCCGTGTTTAGCATCGATGAACATATCGATGTTTTCCATGGGCCCCGGGCGATAGAGGGCGATCATTGCCGCGATGTCGCCCAAGTTGGAGGGCTTCAGGGCCTTGATATAGCGCTGCATCCCCGCGCTTTCAAGCTGGAACAGGTCGTTGGTATTGCCTGAAGACAGCAGGTCGTAGGTTGTCTCATCGTCCAGGGCCAGGGTCTGCAGGTCGATCTCCACGCCTTGATTCTCGTGCACCAGCTTGACGGCCCGGTCGAGGATCGTCAGGTTGGTCAGCCCAAGGAAGTCCATCTTCAAGAGGCCCAGGTGGGCCACCGGGTCCATGGAGAACTGGGTCATAAGCACCGGGCTGCTTTCGTCACCCCGGACCGGCCGCTGCAGCGGAACTGTCTCTGTTAGGGGCTCATCGGCGATCAACACGCCGGCGGCGTGGGTGCTCACGTGATGGACGATTCCTTCGAGTCCTTGGGCGTCGTTGACCAACTTGGTGACGGCGGGTTCCTGATCGTAGGCCGTCTTGAGTTCAGGACTAACCCGCAGGGCGTCTCCTAAGGTGCGGGCTTTTAAAGGGATCATCTTTGCGATGCGGTCTACGTCCCCGTAACCCATGCCCAGGGCCCGGCCCACGTCCCGCAGGGCCGCCTTGGCGCCCATGGTCCCAAAGGTGATGATCTGGGCTACCCGGTCGTTTCCGTAGCGGTCAATCACATAGTGAAGGACCTCGTCCCGGCGGTCATCTTGAAAGTCTAGGTCGATGTCGGGCATCTCTTTGCGTTCCAGGTTGAGGAAGCGCTCGAAGACCAGCTTGTATTCCAAGGGGTCAACGTCGGTGATTCCGAGGCAATACAGGGCTACGCTGGCGGCGGCGCTGCCACGGACCCCGTATAAGATATTGCTCTTCCTGACGAAGTCGATGATGTCCCAGACGACCAAGAAGTAATTAGCGAACCGAGTGTGGCGGATGACGTCGAGCTCATAACTGAGTCGTGTTTCGGCCTCGGCCGTCGGGTGGGGGTAGCGACGCTTGAATCCCTCCGCGCATAGCTGGGCCAGGTACTCATCGGCGTCGATGTCGTTGGGCGTCGGGTACTTGGGTAGGTGGGTTTGGCCAAAGTCCAGTTCTACGTTGCACATGTCTGAGACCAACTGGGTGGTCTCCAGTGCGTTCCCAAAATCCGGGAAGAGCTGGGCCATCTCGGCGGGGCTTTTTATATAGTAGGAATCGTCCTCCATGCGAAGACGCTTCTCATCATTTATGGTGGTGCTGGTCTGGATGCATATATAGATGTCTTGAAGGGGCGACTCCACTTTATTGACGTAATGGGCGTCATTGGTGACGATCAGGGGGATATCCATCTTCTGCCCGAGGGTGATCAGGCCTTCATTGATTTTAGGCAGTTGGGGAACATGCTCGTGGCGCTGGATCTCCAAAAAGTAGCCTTCGCCGAACCGCTCTTTGTACCAACCGGCGGCCTTGCCTGCTTCCACATCGTTGCCGTCGGCGAGCAATCGTGGGACCTCTGCTGAGGGGCAAGCAGAAAGAACAGCCAATCCCTGGCCGAACTCCTCAAGTAGTCCTTTGTCGATACGGGGACGGTAGTGGAACCCGTCTACATGGGCCTTGGTTACCAATTGCATGAGGTTGCGGTAGCCGGTGTTGTCCCTGGCCAGCAGGACCAGGTGATTGGGGCTGCGTTCGGAGGGGTCTTTGTCGAAGCGGCTGTTGTGAGCTACGTAAACTTCACAACCAATGATGGGCTTGATGCCCACTTCTTTGCACGCCGAGTAGAAATCGACCACACCGTAAAAGGTGCCATGGTCGGT
>DCWQ01000007.1 GCA_002328185.1 Dehalococcoidia bacterium UBA2158 | reverse complement strand
TTGGGGTGGGAAATTCAGAAGAAAGTTCAAGTTTGTAGCTACCACGCTTCGGCTTGGCGATTTCACGGGCATTAACTAATCTGCTAAGAGCCTTGTCTAACAGGTCGTCGTTTCCTAGCTTGGCGATAAGTTCTTGACGAGTCATTACCCCGGAGCGGAGTTCGTCTTTGACTTTGATGCTCATGTCGGCAAAATGTCGGCAAATCATAAAACCAAAAACCCTCTGAAGTTACTCGGAGGGCTTTTTCGTGCCTAAATTGTGGTGGGCCGTGCGAGGCTCGAACTCGCGACACCCGGATTAAAAGTCCGGTGCTCTACCAACTGAGCTAACGGCCCATTGAGAGGGAAACCGAGACGGGGAGCCTCGGCTGAGTTATTGTATCACCCGCGCCTGCATGAGGACACGGCAACCTGGGCATTCTGGCTTGCGGATAGACGTCTATCTATGGTACTTTTGCCGACGTAAACCAACTCAGTAATTGGAGAAAAAAGATGGGTTACACACCGAGTCACCTGGGCCATGTGAACATTTATGTTCGGAACGCTGAGGCTTCTCGCCAATGGTACGAGGACGTCTTGGGACTGCACACCTACGACTTCCTGGCTGGGCGGGCGGCATTCATGTCGGCCAACCTCGACGAGTCCCACGAGATCGCGCTGATGGAAGTCGGCGCCGACGCCGAAGGCGTCCACCAGGGCCAAGTGGGCCTGAACCACATGGCCTGGCGCTTCGACACCCTGGACAACCTGGCCGATTTCTACAACAACCTGGACGCCAAGGGCGTAGAGATCAAGCGGGTCTCCAACCACGGCCTGTCCCTCGGGATCTACTTCGAAGACCCCGACGGCAACGGCATCGAGTGCTACTACGAGACACCGAGGAACGAGTGGTTCCGCCAGGAAAAGCTGTTCATGCACGGCGACCGCCCCATGGGCACCTTCCCCGGCCCCTGGGAGAAAGACCTAGTCCCCGACGGAGTGTCAGCCAAGAGCTAACCCTCTAACCAATCAGCTAATTAAAAAGGGTCCGGATTAATCCGGACCCTTTTTAATTAGCTGAACGCCAACGGCTGATAGCTAACTTGTTACAGCGATCGCCTCAATCTCGATCAGCATATCCTCATGGACCAGGGCCTTTACCTCGACCATGGTGCTGGCCGGGTAGCCACTGGTGAAGAACTCGCCCCGCACTTTATGGATGTCGGCGAAATGCCGTTCCAGGTTGGTCACGAACACCGTAACCTTAACCACGTCGTCCATGGTGGCGCCGGACTCGGACAGCACCGACTGCATATTCTGCAACACCTTGCGGGTCTGGGCGGCGACATCGCCCACGCCGACCACGCTGCCGTCCAAGTCGCGAGCCACCTGGCCGGAGACGAACACCATCTTGCCCGCCGGTATCTCCACTCCCTGGGACATTATTCCGCCGGGCGCGGATACCTTGGCGCTCTGAAGGATGGTCTTAGCCATTATGGCCCTCCAAGAATAATTCGTTGTTCACGCCTTTAACGCCGGGAAAAAGACCGGGTGACTAGCGCCACTCGACATCGGTGGGCCACAGGTTTTTGCTGCCCCGGGCCGAACCCTGGATGCCCTCAACCCGCCACTTGTCGGCGGCCGCCTTGAAGACCTGGAAGTGGGGCGCCTTCAGATGGTCTTGAAAGGCAGCCTCGTCTTTGTAGACCTCGTACAGCCAGATGCGGTGGTCGTCTTCGGCGTCTTCGACCGCGTCGAACCGCAGGCAACCAGGCTCATCGTTATTGGCGCCCTTGGCGTCTACCATCAGGGCCTCTAGGAACTCATCGCGGTGTCCTTGTTCGATCTGGATGGGCACGATCACTACATACATTTATCTATCTCCATAATCTGAATGCGCCTGACGCCAGGCGCATAGTACCCCCTTTCGGCCCACGTGGCAACGAGTGCGAGGCGTGGTAACATCTCACAGTTCGAGCGAGATAATCCTGAGCGCCCGCATCGGGGAGGTAAGACCATGCCAGCAAGGACCGGAGCGAAATATATCAAGGGCCTGCAAGACAACGGGCCAGAAGTCTACCTCAACGGCAAGAAGGTCAAAGACGTCACCACCCACCCCGGGTTGCGCAACGGTGTGCAGACCATGGCCAAGCTGCTGGACATGCAGCACGACCCTAGATTCCGGGACGAGATGACTTACGACTCACCCACCACTGGCGACCGGGTGGGATTGTCATTCCTTACACCCAAGACCATCGAGGACCTGGTACGGCGGCGGGTGATGATGCACCACTGGGCCAAGACCACCTGCGGGATGATGGGCCGCAGCCCCGACTTCATGAACGTGAATATAACGGCGATGGCTGCAGCCGGAGACTACTTCGCCCAGAATCGGCCCGAGTTCAAGCAGAACATCCAGAACTACTACGAACACATCCGCGAGAACGACCTTGTGCTGACCCACACCTTGTTGAACCTGCAGCGCAACCGGGCGCCGGGCGCAACCCCTCTGGAAGACCGGACCGACATCGCCCTTTCGGTGGTGAAGGAGACTGACGCCGGCATCATCGTCCATGGAGCGCGGGTGCTCGCCACTCTAGCCCCGCTGTCCGAGGAGATCGCCCTCTATCCAACGGCGTCCCACATGCTCCCAGGCAATGCCCCCAACCCCACGTCGTTCGCCTTCTCAATACCCTGCAACACCCCCGGCCTGAAATTCCAATGCCGGGAGAGCTTCGACCTCGGCCGGTCTCATTTCGACCATCCCCTCGGCTCGCGCTTTGAGGAAATGGACGCCGTGGCCTTCTTCGACAACGTACTGGTCCCCTGGGAGCGGGTGTTCCTCCTGGGCGACGTTGCCCTCTGCAACAACATGCAGATGGCCACCAACCGGCACCTGCACGCCGGGCAGCAGGTCGTCACCAGGAACGTGGCCAAGTGCGAGTTCGTGCTGGGGCTGGCCAACCTCATGACAGAGACCCTCGGCTCCGACGACTCGACCCAGGTCCAGACCATGATCGCCGAGATCATCGAGAACCTGGAAGTCACCCGGTCCTGCCTGCGCGCGGCCGAAGTGGACGCCAAGGTCGACGAATGGGGCGTGATGTGTCCCGCCGAGCTGCCCTTGCAGGTGGCCCGCAACATGTTCATCCGCATGTACCCTCGGATGGGCGAGATCCTGCACCTGCTGGGCTCCAGCAGCCTCATGGCCCTACCATCCGAGGCCGACATGTCTGGCCCGTTGGCCGATGACATCAGCCACTACCTGGAGACCGACACTTCGTCGGCGAAAGACCGGGTACAGTTGTTCCGGCTGGCCTGGGATGTCAGTTGCAGCGCCTTCGGAGCCCGTCAGATACTCTACGAGCGTTTCTTCCAGGCCGACTCGGTCCGGAACGCCGTAATCCTATACAACATGACCGACCGGGAACCCGCCAGCGACATCGTGCGGGAGTTCCTGGCCCAAGACTAAAACCACTCATATCAGGGAGTTCATCAAGTCAGAGCCACGGGTAATCAGAAGAGAAGAGGTTGAGAACCTGCGGCGCGCGCCCCCGGGGTCAGCGTTGCCGGCAGCGTAACCAAAGAGGTGGGCACCTCCAAGATCTCCAGCGGGATCACCACCTTCCAGGCCGGGTCGTCCACCACCGCCCACTTCCACAACGCCGAGGAGTCGGTCATCGTCATGAAGGGCAAGGCATCTTGATGACCCCGGATGGATGGCAAAGGGCCGAACAATTCAGAAAATCTGTGCCTGATTCTAATCAGGCCTTTGTTGCGATCTCGTTCGAACCCAGTTTGAATGCCCTGTGGGATTATGGGATGGAACCGGCCCTCAGTTCATTGGGCTTTAACCCTTATAGAGTTGACCACGACCCTAACAATGAAAAATCGACGACCGTATCGTTGCTGAAATTCGAAGAAGCGGAATCTTGGTTGCCAACGTCACAACTCATCGGCCGGGTGTTTATTACGAAGCAGGCTTAGCGACCGGGTTAAACATTCCGGTCTTCTGGACATGTCGTGATACCGACATCGCTCTAGCACATTTTGACACGCGAGAATTCAATCATGTGGTTTGGACTAAGCCAGAGGACCCCAAAGACTCGCTAGCATATAGAATTGCGGCCAATACACCCGGTAGAAGTATTCGAGAGACCCCATGAACCTACCCCACGTGGAAAAACCCTTCGTCAGCCTGCTCAATGGACTGTTGCCGCTCCCCTGGTGATGAGTGGCACCGGGCCTGCTCAGTATTCTGGGGGGTTCCTCAGCCAGGCTGGCCTTCGCTCCTGCGTTGTAGGCGCTCACTTGGCCCTTCTTAGCGGTCACCGTGGTCATGCTGGCATGGGGTTGGTGGCTGGCGCACTCCCACGGCAGTTGGCGGGGTCCCGCATGGAAGAATCGCCCACCTACACGATCATCGCGTCAACGGCGCTATCAGCCACGCTTTGGGGTCTGCGCTTCGCCGGAGTGCTGAGCGAGAGCCCGCTTTAGCCTCACCTGCGGGGTTAGACCTTGGCGGGCGATTCCGCCAACTCCAGGTCTTCAACGTAATTCGGCTGCAAGGCTGAGAAAGTCATGCTGGCCAGCACGATGCCCATCATCGTCAGGAACGCGTACCTGAGACCCAGGGTGAAGGCGCTGGCAACTCCCGGGACTTCATCGCGGACCGCTTCCAGGCTGGGCTCGAAGCCCTGAGAGGCCATGGTGGTCGTCACGATGATAGTGGCAACGGCGATGCTGCTGACGTTGGCAGCGTTCCTAACCAAGTTCAAGAACCCCGACACCACCCCATATTTGATCTGGCCAACAGTGGCCATGACCGAACTGGAGTTGGGCGAATAAAAGATGCCCATGCCGGCGTTCATCAACATCAGAGCCGGGACCACCATGAACAAAGACGAGTCCCCGGTCACTCGCGACAATATAAACAACCCCATCGCTGAAGACGCCAGCCCTCCCACCGTAAAAGGCCTCCGTCCAAACCGGTCTGAGAGCACTCCGCTAACCGTCCCCAATCCCGCCATACAGAGAGCCCCTGGCACCACCACGAACCCCGCGGTCTTGGCGCTGTAACCCAGCACGTCCTGTAGATAAAAGGGCATCATGAACAGCACCGCAGATGACCCCAGGAAGGTCAGAAAGGCTGCTGTGACGCCAAAGGTAAACGTCCTGCCCTTGAACAACCTCAGGTCCAGCATCGGCGCATCGGTGTGCAGCTCCCACCAGATGAACGTGATCAGCATCACCACCGTACTGGCGAAGGCCACGATGATCGGCGGCGATGTCCAGCCAGCCTTATTGCCGGTGGTCATGGCCAGCAGCAGGGCAACCAGGATACCGGTCGACAATGCCGCACCCCACCAGTCGAACCGGGTGCCGCTTCTCTCCTGAACTTCTGTCCACCCACGCATCACCCACCATGTGGCGACGATACCGATAACCTCCAACGGCAGAGTCAGGAAGAACACTACCCGCCAGCCGAAGGCATCGACCACCACTCCGCCGATGGCCGGACCGGCGACCGCGCCCACCCCCACCATGGTCATGAACAGCCCGATGGCCCGGCCCTTCTCGTTGGCGGGAAAGGCGGCGGTGATGATGGCCATGCCCGTTCCCTGGGTCATGGCGGACCCGACACCCTGTAACACCCGGGAGGGGAACATCATTTCCAAAGCAGGGGACAGGCCGGACAAGGCGGCCCCGGCGCCCAACACCACCATTCCGGCGATGTAGACCTTCTTGCGTCCGACCAGGTCCGAGAGCCGCCCCATAGGCAGCAGCAGGGCGGCGATGGTCAGCGCATATATGATCACCACCCACTGAATGGTGGGCAGGTCGGTGTTGAATTCCTCGGCGATGGTCGGCAACGCCACGTTGACGCTGCCATGGTCCACCACGGAGGCGAAGATGCCGATGGCCAAGGCGCCAAAGACCCAGTATTTGAAATTGGGGCTACGGGCTAAAGAAGTTCCGGTTTCTGCGCCGGGGTTGCTGGAATCAGGGTTGGGGGCTATCTGAGACATTCTACTAAGGTTACTTCAGTTTACCGTGCGTGGCTACACTCACCGACCGACACCCGCTTCTTCCGGCTGTTGTATCATGTGGTGCCCGCCCGCAACTGGCGGATAATAATGGAATCCAGGAGGCCCTAGTGTCAAGAATACCTACAGCCAGCAGAGATAGCGTGCCCCAAGACCAAGTGGCGGCATTCGATGAGATGGTCCGCCAGCGCGGCAGCGTGCCGGATATCGGGCCAATCTCGGTCATGATCAATGTGCCCGAACTCGCCAAACGGGGCGAACAATTCAGGGCTTACATCCGGGGCGACGAGTCCAGTCTGCCCGCCAACGTCCGGGAACTGGCCATGATCCTGACAGCCCGGGAGATGGACTGCCAGTTCATCTGGAACGCCCACGCCACCTTTGCCCGCCAATCGGGGCTCAGCGACGAGTTGGTGGACAACCTGCGCGAAAAAAAGGATCTGCCGTCCCTGTCAGCCGAGGAATCGGCGGTGGTCGAGTACGGCCGGGAACTATTCCGTACCCGCAGAGTCAGCCAACCCCACTATGACGCCGCCCACGCCCTATTCGGCACCCGCGGCCTGGTGGAACTGACCAACCTTATGGGGTACTACTCAAACCTAGCCTTCAACATAAACGCCTTCGACGTAGGCCTACCCGACAACCTAACCGAGAAGCCGCTACCCGTCTAAGCGGAGGGCCGATCAGGCTCACCTCCTTGATAGCTTTTTTCTGACGATGCGTCCGGCCAGATCAGGTACTCCCATTAACGACAACTCTAGACTTCAATAACCCCATGTATTATCATCAGATGCAGTGGTAGCTAAGGATAAGATAGCTTCAGAAGCGGCCAAGACCCTTATAGAAAGGGTCGGTGCTTACCTGCCCGAGGAAAGCAGCCGACTCGTGGGGCAGGCATACCGCTACGCCGACGAATGCCACGTAGGGCAGATGCGAAAATCCGGCGAGCCCTATATCGCCCACCCCCTGGAAACCGCCCTCTTCCTAGCCGACCTCCGCCTCGACACCCACACCATTATCGCCGCTCTGCTCCATGATGTTGTCGAAGACTGCGGCGTCTCTCTCGACGAGATAACCCGGCGCTTTGGACCGGAAGTGAGCAAGCTGGTGGACGGGGTCACCAAGTTGACCCGCATGGACGACAAGCTCCAGCCGCCCGCCGAAGATATCGCCAACCTCATGGACGACGCCGAATCGCTGCACGCCGAGAGCCTGCGGAAGATGCTGGTCTCGATGGCCGAAGACATCCGGGTGGTTCTGATCAAGCTGGCCGACCGTCTGCACAACATGAGCACCCTGGACGCCCTGCCTCCCGATAAACGCAGGCGTATCGCCCAGGAAACTCTGGACATCTACTCCCCTCTGGCTCACCGCCTGGGAATATGGGAGATCAAGTGGCGGTTGGATGACCTGGCCTTCCGACACCTGAACGAAGATAAGTACCGGGAGATATCCAAGATACTGGCGTCCAAGCGCACCGAACGCGAAGACTACATCGAGAAAATCGCCTCCGGGCTTCGCGATGAACTTGCCCAGTACGGCATCACCGCTGAGGTGGTCGGCCGGCCTAAAGGCATATACAGTACCTACCGGAAGATGCAGAAATACGAGGCCCAAGGCAAGCAGTTCGGCGACATCTACGACCTGTTCGCCCTGCGTGTACTGGTCAACGAGATCGCGGACTGTTACCGGTCTCTGGGCGTGGTCCACCAGATGTGGCACCCCATCCCCGGCCAGTTCGACGACTACATCGGCAACCCCAAAGAGAACATGTACCAGGCCCTGCACACCACCGTCATCTGCGAAGGCGGAACGCCCCTGGAAGTCCAGATTAAGACCTTTGAGCTACACCAGATCGCCGAGTACGGAGTGGCCGCCCACTGGGCCTATAAAGAAGGCAACTCCGGCGACCAACGGTTCGAGGAAAAGATGACCTGGCTGCGGCAGTTGATCGACTGGCAGCGGGAAGTTTCCGGGACCGCCGAGTTCATTGAGTCCGTCAAACAAGATATCTTCCACGACCAGGTCTTCGTCTATACACCCAAAGGCCGCATCGTCGAACTTACCTCCGGCTCCACACCGGTCGACTTCGCCTACAAGATCCACACCGACCTAGGGCACCGCTGCATCGGCTCCAAGGTCAACGGGAAACTGGTTGCCTTGGACACGACGCTGGAAAACGGCGACACCGTCGAAGTGCTGGCCTCCAAGTCTGACCGTGGCCCCAGCCTGGACTGGCTGAACCCCAACCGAGGCTATGTCCGCTCGGCCGGAGCCCGCCAAAGCGTGCGCGCCTGGTTCCGCCGGCAAGAACGCGGCACCAACATCAAGCGCGGCACAGAAGTGCTGCACCGGGAACTGCGGCGTCTCAACCAGAAGATCGATGACGAGACCATAATGGGCCTATTCAAGGTCGACTCCATGGAAGACCTGCTGGCCGGCCTGGGCTCGGGAAATATCGCCGAAAGCCTGCTCTCCCACCGCCTGGCCCAGATAGGGCATGAGACCGAAACGCCACTGGCCCAACGCCCCAACAACCTGGAGCTACCCAGTCCCAGTTCCGGCATCACTGTCTTGGGCGTCGGCGACCTGCTGATACACATGGGCCGTTGTTGCAACCCCATTCCCGGCGATCCGATCGTCGGGTTCATCACCCGCGCCCGCGGAGTGACCGTGCACAAACAGGACTGCTCTAGCGCCCGGCACGAAGATGAACCGGAACGCTTGGTCGACGTCCAGTGGGGCCAGGAAAAACAACTCTACCCGGTGCGGATAATCATGAAGGCCTACGACCGTGTGGGTCTCCTGCGAGACGTAACCGCTCTGGTTTCCAACGAGGGCGTAAACATCGCTTCCGTGGTAACCGGCGATTACTCCGACAGCACTGTGACATTAAGCCTCACCTGCCACACCACCGGCTTGGACCAACTCAACAAGCTATTCTCCAAGCTGGACGGCGTCCGTGGTTGCATCTCCGTAACCCGTGACAACAACATTCTGCCCCTCCCTGCCAACAGCTAAACCCTTCCCCCTCCCCCAGGCCCTCTCCTCTCTTCCCACTCCTTAGACTTTTCCGGCCCAAGCCGCACTCCGTATATGTCACGCTGAGTGAAACGAAGAGTCTGCTAAGGCAATAATTGGAAGATCCTTCGTCGGCCTCCGGCCTTCCTCAGGATGACAGGTGCGAGAAAGGCACCATCTGCGGACACGACGCCAGCGTCCCCTGTAATAACCTCCCTGTATGTATAATGTGGGCTCGCGCGTATATGCGTCGTTACGCAAAAAAATTCTGGAGGTAGCGTCATGCCAGAGAGAAAGCCCGTTATTCCCGCCGGAGCCGCCCCAAACCCGGCCTTATCGGCCGGGATCATCGTTGGAGATTTACTATTCGTCTCCGGGCACGTGGCCATGGATAACAACGGCAATGTGGTCGGCGAAGGTGACGCCGAGGCCCAAACCCGTCAGGTCATGGACAACATAAAGGGAGTGGTCGCCGCCGCCGGTGGCAAGATGGAGGACGTGGCCAAGATCACCTGCTTCCTCACCGACATCGCCAACTATCCCGCCTACAGCAAGGTCCGAGGCGAGACCTGGCCCAAGGACCCGCCCGCCAGCTCCACTGTGGTGGTAGCCGGACTGGTACGGCCAGAACTGCTAGTAGAAGTAGAAGCCATAGTCCGCCTCCCCGGCTAGCCGCTCAGGCAGGTTTAGGAAAAAAATTGCCCTCCCTAACACGTGATCAGGGAGGGCAATTTGAATTTCAGGGTGGTCCAGTAAACCCGGCTGCGCCGGCTAGGCGTAGCGGATTCTGGGGTCTAGCCAGGCGTATAGCAGGTCGACGCCTAGGTTGATGACCAATATTCCGGTCCCGATGATCACGATCACTGCCTGGATCATGGGGAAGTCGAACTGGAAGACCGCTTCGATGAGGATCCTGCCCATCCCAGGAATGAGGAAGATAGTTTCGATGATCACGGCGCCTTCAAACAGCCGTCCGAACTGCCACCCGGTCATCGTGAGGATCGGCAGGGCCGCGTTCTTCAAGCCATGGCGAATCACAACCACGTTCTCCGCCAGCCCCTTGGCCCGCGCCGTCCGCATGTAGTCCTCGCGGAGAATCTCCATCATGGAAGACCGGGTAACCCTGGCGATGAAGGCCATATCGTAAAGGGCCAGGGCCAATGCGGGGAACGCCATCTGTTTCAGATTGGTACCGGGGTCATTCCATAATTCCACGTACCCCAAGGGCGGCAACCACCCAAACATCCGTACCAAGAACAGGATGATCAAGACCGCGAAAAGAAAGTTGGGTATAGAAACCCCAACTATGGAGAAGACCCGGGCAACGTGGTCCAGCCAACCGTCCGGTTTGATGGCCGACAATATCCCCAACGGCACAGAAAGCACCACGGCCAGCACAATCGCCAACACCGCCAGCTCCAGTGTCCTCGGCAGGCGAGTCTTCAGTTCAGTCATCACCGGTGCGCCGAACCACCACGAGTCGCCGAAGTCCCCTTTCATAGCGCTACTGACCCAATCGAGATACTGGACTGGTATCGAGCGGTCGGTGCCAAACTCGTGGCGTAGCTTGTCGAGGTCCTGTTGTGTGTAAGAGCCTTCGCCGTCGCTAAGCACCGCCAGGGCCGGGTCTCCTGGAATAACGCTCATCAAAACAAAGACGATGATGGTTAGGAGGAGGACCGTGGGCACGAAAAGCGCTACTCGTTTTATGGCGTACTGGCGCATCGCCGGGTTCCTTTCGTCAGATTGTTCAGGAGTGGTTAATATTTGGATGCGCGTAGACTCTACCCGATTTTGGGTCATCTTCGAGAAAGCGACTATCTACCGCCCTTAGCTTGGTCGGGGAGCCAGATCGCCAACTCAGGGAATGCGATCACCAGTCCAATGACGACAAACATACATAGCATAAATGGCATTACGCCCATGAAGACGTCATTGATGGTACCGGTATTGGCCAGCACGCCCTCATACTCAGCGAGTTCTCTGTCCGTGTCCCGCCGCGCGCCTTGGAGCACATAGAGCGCCATCCCTTGGGGCGGGCTGATCTGCGCAGCTTCAAGGAGGATCACCATGATTATCCCGAACCACACCTTGTCCACATTGGCATCGTTCAATACCGGGATCAGGATGGGTAGGGTAGTCAGCATCATGGAATAGCTTTCCATGAACGTGCCCAACACCAGGTAGAACACCACCAGCACCAGGATCAACTGCAACTGTGTCAACTCGAACGCGGCCACCCATTCGGCCATGTCCACCGATATCCTGACGGCCGCAAAGGCGAACTGCAGGGTGAACGCCGCCATCAATATCAACAGGATCATGGCTGAGGTCCGGGCCGTGGAGAGGAACGACTCCTTGAGGATGTTCACCATACTGTTGACGTTATGCCGGACCTGCCCAGGCAAAACCGGTCTGGCGCTCCGGAAGTCGCCCAGGACGGTTTTCACGGCCCTAGGAAGCAGCGGGAAGCGTCGTACGAGACCGGCGACCAGGCTTATGGCCAGCATGCCTGAATTCCCGGCCAGGGTAAGGAACAATGCACCCGTCACCCCCGCGGCAGCAGCCTCTGTGGGGGTGGCGATCCCGAAGTAGATGCTGCCCAGCACCGCGAAGATCAATAATCCGATGGGCAACAAGCTGACCAGTCCAGCAAAACGCAATCGCCAGGTCACCATCTCTTCTTTGGGCGCGATCCCAGGCCAAATCTTGGACGCGATCCCAATCATAAGCATGAAGGTTATGGCCAATATCACGCCCGGAATGAATCCGGCCAGGAACAACCGGCCAATGGACTCACCAACGATCAAGCCATAAAGGACCAGACCGATGCTCGGGGGTATGAGGATGCCGAGGGTCCCGCCGGCGGCCAAAGACCCAATAACCAAACGCTCGTTATAGCCCCGTTGGCGGAAGGCGGGAAGGGCCACCCGGCTGATGGTGGCGGCGGTAGCCACGCTGGAACCGGCGCAGGCGGCGAACACGGCGCAGGAGGCGATATTGCTGTGGATCAGTCCACCAGGGATGAAGACCAGCCAACGGGAGAGGACGTTGTACATCCGTTCGGCGATTCCGCTACGGAGGACCAACTCTCCCATCAGAATGAACAGCGGAATGGCGATCAGAGTGAAGTTGGTGCTGCCTTCCCATGCCCGATTTCCCATGATGTTCCAGAGGTTGGGATTCGCGATGTTGAAGAACTTCATCAGGAGGAGCGCTATCACGCCCAGGGCCCCAGATACATATAGGCCTCCCATGAAGAACGCGCTCATCATGGAGAATGCAGCTGTGATCGCCATCTTTTATATTCGTCTCCGGCCACGTTGGATCAATGCGAGAATCAGTGCGGCTGGTTCGGGTCTATCGTAGCTACGCAATTCGGCCCAATCCGGATTACCTCACGAGACTATACAGGAAGGCCCAATAGGGCAACAGTTGGTTGGAGTTGATAGTTGTCATCGGCAAGATTCCATCCCGGTCAGACTGCCCGGGAACCGCTGGCAGCGCTAGTCGTCGGCTGCGGCCGGAGGCGCGGGAATGGCTTCTTCCCAGCCAGGAATCAAGATGCGGTTGGTCGACTCCATGGACATGATGACAATAGCCCCGGCAACGCTGGTCAACGTGGAGACAAGAATGGTAACAGCGTAGGAATCGAACACCCAGAAAAGGGCGCCTCCTATCCAGGCCCCCAAGGCCATGCCCGAACCGGCGCCAAGTTGCTGCCAGCCGAAGGACGAACCCATGGGCCCACGGCCGAAGTACTGCCGGTTGATGACAGGGAAGGCCGAACCTTCACCACCGTATCCAATGCCGAAGATCACCGCGAACATGTAGAACTGCCACGGCTCATGGGCCCAGAAGAGCAGTAGCACCGGCAAACCCTGCCACATGAAAGCCATGGCCATGGTTCCCCTAGCGCCGATGTAATCGGAGATCACGGGGGTCAGGAATCTGGTGGTCACACTGACCAAGGCCAAAGTGCTGAGCACACCGGCGGCGGTGACTTCGTCGACGCCGGCCAAGACCGCGATTGGAATGATGTAAATAATGACGATGGCATGGCTGACGCAGCCCAGGAAATGAATCGATACCAACTTCCAGAAAGCGGTGGTCGATTGCATTCTGGCCCGGAAGGCGTTGAGCCGCAGCGATTCTTGTTCCGGATCTCGTTCGATCGGCGGATCATCCGATTCAAGCTCGCCTAGTGCCTGGCCTCCGATATCCGACGGCTGGTTACGGAAGAAGGCCATCAGCAACAGCATGATGATCCCGCCAATGATGCCTATGAACCAGAAAGCCTCCTTCCAAGAGGCGCCGGCGATCAGAACACTGACCACGATGGCCATCACGGCCGGGCCAAGTCCGTGGGACGCCTGAAGGAGTCCCACCCCGTAGCCCAGGTGTGTCCGAAACCAATAGGAGGCGGTGGTGATGATGGGTACGTTGAAACAAGCGCTGGCCACGCCCAGGAACAACCCATAGGAGATCCACAGGTGCCAGACCTCGGAGACCACTCCAGTGAGCAGAGCCCCGACGGCGAAGGTACCGACTCCGACCAAGATGACTTTGCGTGCGCCGTACCGGTCGGTGCAATAGCCACTAAGGGGAGCCAAAAGTGCGCCGGTGATGCTGGCCATGGCGTAGGCCAAAGTGACGGTCGCCGGGTTCCAGCCCCTGGTCTCTTCAAGGGGCACGATGAGCACCCCGAAAGCCTGCCGGATAGAGCCTCCGGCCATGTGCATAACGGCGGCGATGACGATCACGATCCAGGCATAGTGGATGCGACTCGTCATACCGAACGCGCTTTTGTTTCTGGG
Organism: Dehalococcoidia bacterium UBA2158; assembly: GCA_002328185.1. GTDB lineage: Bacteria > Chloroflexota > Dehalococcoidia > Lucifugimonadales > UBA3495 > UBA9611. The sequence goes on along the minus strand of DCWQ01000007.1, from coordinate 161,707 downwards.
TTTAATCATTGGCGAAGCTCATTCTGCGCCTACGGTGTACCCCTGTCAATTGATAAACCGCCCGTATCAATATTTAATCTTCCCCTACGGCCTATATCTAACCGGGCCTCGGGCCTTTATTCAATGTGAACTCAGCGCCCGGTATAATCTTCTGAAATAGATGGCCCTGTCGGCGGCGGCGGTGGCCCGGAGATGTTTCATGGCGGCGGAACAAAAACTGAAAGAGATGGGCCTAGAACTTGGTCCCGTAGGCACCCCAGTGGCCAACTTCATCCCAGCGGTGCGCACAGGCAACCTGCTATTCGTGGCCGGCCACATCGCCGGCAAACCCGACGGCACGGTGCTGAACCCTGGAAAGGTGGGCCGCGACGTGACCGAGAAGCAGGCCTACGAGTCGGCCAAATTGGCGATGCTCAACTGCCTAGCATCAATCAAGCAAGAGCTGGGAGACCTGGACAAGGTCAAGCGAGTGGTAAAGCTATTGGTGATGGTCAACGCCGACCCCGAATTCGACCGCCACTTCGTGGTGGGCAACGGCGCCTCCGATCTGCTGGTGGAACTCTACGGAGACCAAGGCCGGCACGCCCGTTCAGCAGTCGGCATGAGCGGTCTACCACGAAAGAGTTGTGTGGAGGTGGAGATGATAGTTGAGGTTGGGGATTAGGTGGGTTGAGTCCCTTCGAGTGATTTGTCTTACTTGAGAGGACTCCCTCACCCTAACCCTCTCCCTTGCGAGGGAGAGGGGATTACAACAGCCGCAGCCGGTCACGTTATTCAGACCTCGTTGAGCATATGTCACCCTGAGCGAAGCGAAGGGTCTGCCAAGGTGGTGCTTGGAAGATTCTTCGTCGGCCTGCAGCGCTCCTCAAAATGACAGTTCTATGGCAGTGTTCAACTGCGAAAAAGTCCCCAAAATCCCCTCCCCCTCTGGGAGAGGGTGAGGGCGAAATCTCCGCACCAACCCCGCTCAGGATGAGCGGTATCTGATCTGCTACCCCGCGTCGTGCTGCCGGTAGCGGTTGACTATCGGTAGGCGGCGGTCTTTACCGAAGGCTCGGTGAGTGATCTTGACTCCAGGCGGGGCCTGGCGGCGTTTGTACTCGTTGCGGTCCACCGCCGCGATGACCTGGCGGATAACCTGGGGGTCGTACCCCCGCGCCACCATCTCCTGATAACTTAGGTCATCCTCCACATACGCCTCCACCACCGGGTCCAGCACCTCATAGGCTGGCAGGCTGTCGGCGTCCAGTTGGTCCTCCCGCAACTCAGCGCTGGGCGGTTTGTCCAGGATGGCCGCGGGAATCACATCATCAATCGTCCCGAAGGCATGTCCCTGCCCGTTGCGCCAGCGGCACAGTTCGTAGACGGTGGTCTTGGGCACATCCTTCAGCACCGCGAAGCCGCCAGCCATGTCGCCATACAGCGTGGCATAGCCCATGGCCATCTCCGACTTGTTACCCGTGGTGAGCACGATCCAGCCGAACTTGTTGGACACGGTCATCAGCACGTTGCCCCGCACCCTGGCCTGAACATTCTCCTCGGCTATGTTGGCGTCGGTGCCATTGAAACGCTCTTCCAGCATATCGGTGAAAGCCTGGTGGGCCGGCTCGATGGGCACCTCCCACAACTCCATGCTGAGGTTCTTGGCCAATTGTTCCGAGTCGCTGATGCTACCTCTAGACGAGTAACGGGAAGGCATGGTAATGCCGACCACATTGTCTTTGCCGAGGGCATCCGCCGCCACCACGGCTGTTAGCGCCGAATCCACCCCTCCCGACAGGCCGATGAGCGCTTTGGAGAAGCCAGACTTACGCAGGTAGTCGCCGGTGCCCATGACCAAAGCCCGGTAGACCTCTTCGGGGCCGTTCATGGCCGGGGCCAATGGCTGGATTTCCAGTTCGGTTTTGTCGCCGGGGGCCACGTTTGAGACTGTCAGGGCTTTGGGTTCGCCCACGGCATTCAGGGCTGCGGCTCTGGCGCCAACGGGTTCCGGCTTAGGTTCGGCTATCTCGTCAGGGAATTCCAGGTCAGTTATCAACAACGATTCTTCGAAAGTCGGTCCCCGGGCGAGCAATTCACCGCTGCCGTCGTAGATCATGCTGCCGCCGTCAAAAACCAGTTCGTCTTGGCCGCCAACGGTGTTCACATAGGCCACAGTGATGCCGTTCTCCGAAGCGCGCTGGGCGATCATCTCTTCGCGGAAGGCGCGTTTACCAGCGTGGAAGGGCGACGCGTTGATATTGACGATCAACTCGGCGCCGGTCTGGCACTGGACCGAGGTTGGACCCACCGGGTACCAGATGTCCTCGCAGATGTTGACCCCGATCAGCACGCCACCGATGCGGTAGACCGGACAAACCGAGCCTTTCTGAAAGTAACGTTGTTCGTCGAAGACGCCGTAGTTAGGCAGGAATATCTTGTGGTAAACGTCCACCAGATCGCCGTCATGGCCTAGGGCGGCGGCGTTGGTGATCTGCGGGCCTAATTCCTCGGACGGCCGCTCCAAGGACAAAACGTTCACGTAGCCCAAGACCACGGCGATTCCGTCTGCAGCTTCGGTGATCTCCTCCATGGCGGCCACGTTGTCAGTCAGGAATGACTTCTTGAAGAGGAGATCTTCCGGGGGATAGCCGGTGGTTGCCATCTCAGGGAAGGCGACAAGGTCAGCCTGGGCCTCGCGGGCGCGTTCCAGGTATTCCAGAATCTTTGTGGTGTTTCCGGGGATGTCCCCGACCGTGGGGTTGATCTGCGCCAATGCCAGGCGAAAGGTCCGTGCCATGCATTTCCTCGTGTGGGCTTTTGCCGAGTATACAGATTTCAGAATCGACATGCCAATGGATATCGAGCCTGGGAAGCAGCTGTAGTGGCGCACGAAACGAGGCCAATGGTGGACAAGGGTTGCCTGCCAACGCTAACATTTCGATGTGTGAAGCCAAGAGGCCACAGAACTCACCTCAGAACTTAACTGGGAGAATGACAATGGAATACGCCATCAACCACGTTCACATCAGGGCTGCGGACCCCAAGAAATCAGCTCTCTGGTACGAGAAGATCTTCAACGCCAAGATCGTGTCGGAACGTGAGGTCATGCCCGGCACCATCACCATCGGCATGCAGGTTGGCGGTCCGACACGCCTGAACATCTCCTCTCAACCACCGAATTCCTCCCCCGACAGAGCCATCCCCGAGCTCCACCGGTTGGGACTGGAGCACTTTGGCTTTCACGTTGAAGACCTGGAAGCAGAGATGGCCCGTTTTGAAACTGAGGGCATCCGAGTGATATTACCCCTGACGGTGACCCCCCAAGGGATCAAGCTGGCCTACATCGAGGGCCCCGACGACGTGGTGATCGAGTTGGTGCAGGCCGCCCCTTAACCCTCTAAAAAACATAGTGAATAGAAGGTTTATTTAGATGTCAGAAAAGATGACCGGCAAACAGGCTGTGTTGGAGATGCTGAAGGCTGAAGGCGTGACGCACATCTTCGGCAACCCCGGGACCAGCGAAGCGCCCATCATGGACCTGCTGGGCGACTTCCCCGAGATGGAATACCACCTGACCTTGCAGGAGAGTGTCGCGATGGGCATGGGCGAGTCCTATGCCAGATCAACCGAGACCGCATCGTGCGTCATGCTCCATGTGGACAGCGGCCTGGCCAACGGCATCTGCCTGATGCTGGACGCGCTCAATACCGGAACTCCGATGGTCGTGATGTCAGCGAACTACGACGCCCGCAAGGTCAACGAGACCATCACCGACCTAGCGGAGCTGGTGCGGCCGGTTACCAAGTGGTCGGTGGAACTGGACCATCCAGACCAGATACCGTCGGTCATCCGGCGGGCCTTCCACGAGGCCAACAGCCACCCCAGGGGCCCGGTCTATGTGGGGTTCACCGCTAACGCCCTTGAGGCCGAGGCTGAGATGAACATAGTGCCCTCCAGCAAGGCCTACGACGCCTCCGGACCCAGCGCCCAAGGCATCGAGGCAGCGGTGTCTCTGATAATGGCCGCCAAAAAGCCCATGATGATGGTCGGCGACCGGGTCTCCGAGGACCACGCCAACGACCTGGCCGTGGAACTGGCGGAGTTGATGGGCTTCCCGGTCTACCAGTCACGAGGGGCGGAGGTGTCTTTCCCAACGACCCATCCCCAGTTCTTCGGAAACCACTCTCTCCGGGTCACCAGCGGACGGGAGATGCTCAAGGAAAAAGACTTGATCTTGGCCTTCGGTATGGACGCCATGGACGAACTGTTCTACTGGGGCGACATCATCTTGGATGAGAAGACCAAGTTGGTCCACATCGACCCGATCCCAGGCCGGGCAGGTCGGTCTGAACCCACCGACGTTGCCATCGTGTCCCACTGCGGACTGGGCATCCAAGCGTTACTAGCCTCGATAAAATCCCTGCTTACTCCCGAGTTTGAAAATGAGATAGACGGACGCAAGATCGAGGTAGTCGCGGCGGCGGCAGACAAACGGAAGGCATTTGAAGACTCGGTGGCCGCCAAGTGGGACCACAAACCGATGACTCCGGCGCGCATGATGTCGGAACTGGCAGATGCACTGCCGGACAACGCCATCGTGGTGGACGACTCCATCAGCAACCGTGTCACCATGCGCCATTACTTCCATGGCAACAAACGGGGCGACCTGCGGGCGTTCCGGGGCCAGGCCATCGGCGGCGGCATCGGCACCACTATGGGCGTCCAAGTGGCCAATCCAGACCGTCCGGTGTTCGGGATCATCGGCGACGGCAGCGCCATGATGACCATCCAGGGCTTGTGGACGGCAGCCAACGACAACATCCCGTGCATCTTCGTCATCTGCAACAACGGCATGTACCGGGTGCTAAGAGTAAACTTCGATGTCTATCAGCGAGAGATACTGATGTTGAAGGAATCGGCCGGAGATAACCTTCCCTTCTCCGATTTTCCCACGCCTTTCCACATCTCGGCCATCGCCGGGGGCATGGGCATCAACGGCGAGCGAATCACCGACCCGGCAGAGATAGCCCCAGCGGTGCAAAGAGCGGTGGCCTCCGCCAAGCCCGCCGTGCTCGACATTGTTATTGACGGTTCCCTGTAGGGGGCTCGATGTGGGGGGCTCGCTCTAGCACTCTCCCAAATCATGGAGGCATGTTGGATATATTCGAGACCATAGTCGCCAAAGCGGCCGGGATAACTTCCGCCAGCCCGCTGAACGGGGCCCTAACCCTTCGCAGCGATATCCTGGAGCTGACGGAGAATTCCCACGAGGCGTCCCTGCGGCCCATCCAGCCGGGTGGGCTGGCCCACGCCGAGCGGGCCGGACTGGCCTGCCGGATGGCCAAACAGAACGATGAGGCATCCCTGGCCCGTCATTATGAGCGGCTGTTCTCAGTGGGCAGCCAGGTCATTGCCAACACTGGTTTCGATGGCGGCGACGATGCCCGGTTGAAGGCGATCATCCGGCACACGGACCTGATAACGACCAACCCCAAAGAAGCCACGGCTGAAGACATCACTGCGTTACGTGCCGCTGGGCTCGACGATGCGGACATCGTCCGGCTCTCGGAGTTGATTGCCTTTGTCAGCTACCAGGTCCGCGTGGTGGCTGGCCTCCGGCTGATGGCGGAGGTTGCATGAGCGAGCCGGTAAAAGACTTCACCACTGTTGTCCCGTTCTGGCAGCCCCGGGTAACCCCGGTCGAGCTGGCAAACGCCACCGACGAGCAACTGGAGGCCATGAAAGTAACGGTCTCCAACACCAAGATCGGGGAATACACACTGGTCTTGGCCTTGGACCCAGAGACTCTGCAACAACGCACTCCTCTCTTCAATGGGATCATGTACGGCCGGGGCGGACTGTCCCGCGCCGAGACCGAGTTGGGCGCCGTTGCGGCTTCGGTGGTGAACCGGTGCATCTACTGCGCCGCCGTCCACGCCAACCGTTATAACGAATTGACCAAATCCGAGACTGTAATCGGCAGCATCTTCGGTTCGACTGAACGCGCGGCTGAAGAACCCGAACTCGACCCTCGCACAGCGGCCTTGATGGACTTCGCCACCAAGCTGTCCCAATGCCCGCCCGAGGCCACCAAAGTGGACGTGGAGCAGCTGATCGAGAACGGACTCAGCATGGGCGAAGTGCTGGACCTGGTGCTGTCGGCGTCCCTATTCGGCTGGGCCAACCGGTTGATGCACGTATTGGGAGACCCCCTTCCCCAAGACTAGGCCGGCCTGATATATGGTTCGTATTTCTATCGTCTTCTTGCGCGTTTTTATCCGGCCTGATTTGGGCGCTCAACCGTGAATTCCGCGGGACTACGGACCCGTCTAGCGCAGCGGCTCCCTGTCTACTACGGGTGGGTGATATTAGCCGTCGCATCCGTGCCCAGTTTCGGAGCACGCCCAGTGATGGCGGTCGCCACCCTGTCGGTCTTCGTGGTGCCCATGACCGGCGAGTTCGGTTGGTCCAGGGGCCAGTTCTCCGGCGCCGTTAGCCTGGGCGCGTTATTCGGGCTCATCGTCTCTCCCTTCGCCGGCAGACTGATCGACCGCTACGGCTCCGGCGTGTTGCTCTCAACCTCTTCAGCCGTGGTGGGATTGTGCGCCATCGGACTCTCTCTGACCGCTCCTATCTGGTCCTTCTATGCACTGTACGTTCCCGGCCGGGCGGTTTTCTCCAGCCCCCTGGAATTGGGCTCGTCGACCGCCGTCAGCAACTGGTTCATCCGCCGAAGGCCCACGGCGCTGGCCTACATGGGCATCATCCAAGGCATCGGACTCACCATCTTCCCCGTCATCGTCCAGGTGATGATTAACGGCTGGGGCTGGCGGACAGCTTGGCTGGCGCTTGGGATCTTTACCATAAGCTCTGGCATCATCCCGGTATTGCTGCTGATGGCCCGGCGGCCCGAGGACATGGGACTGGAGCCCGACCCGGAGAATCGCCCGGAGTCGGAAGATAGCCGCGATGTTTCCAATCGCGGCGAGCCGTCCGGATTCGTCGAGTCCAACTACACGGTGCGGGAAGCGTTGGCGACAAGGGCGTTCTGGGTGCTGGCGGTGTTCTCCGTGCTCGCTTTCGTGGTCCAAGCGGGGGTCAGCCTACACCAGGTGCCCCACTACATCGGCCAAGGCGTGCCCACCCACCTGGCGGCCTTCACCGCCAGCACCTTCGCCTTCGGCCAGGTCCCCGGAGGGCTGATGTGGTCGAATCTGGCCGGGCGCGTCCCGCTCCGAGTTCTTTTGGCCGTGGCGGCAGCCGGCATGTCGGTGGGCGCCATCGGCACCGGACTCAGTTCTTCGCTGTCCACCGGCATACCCATGGGGTTCTTGCTGGGGGTCGGCGTCGGCGGGGTACATCTGTTGTTGCGGCTCACCTGGGCCGACTACTACGGGAGATTGCACTTGGGGAGCATCCGGGGGCTGACGTTGCCGGCCCAAATAGGCGGGCAAGCTTTGGGGCCCATCCTGGCCGGGTTCATGTTCGACTCAACAGGCGGCTACGAGACCCCGTTCACCGTCTTCGGGATAATCGTGGCCTTCGCCGCGGTGATGGTGCTGACCGCTACGCCGCCCGGCCCTCTGCCCCAGGTTGTTGGTTCTGTGCAGCCTTCTGTTGCGCCGGTGGGAGATTAGGGAGTTGTCCCTTCTCCCGTCGGTACGGGGGAAGGTTAGGATGGGGCGACGTTTCTCCCGAATTGACACTTTTAGGGCGAGCGTCATTCCGGGAAAAACCACAGAACCTACGACGCCAGCGGCTTCCGGCTGTAGACCACGAACATGGGGTCGTCGGGAGGACTGGTCTCTGAGTTGAGAAACGTGGCCTGGATGTCCTCAAGGTTCTCGGCTGCTTCCATGTAGGTGCCCACCAGGTCCGCCCGGCCCCGGTCGGTGGAGTTTCGCCAAATCAGGACGGCCTTGGTGGGGAACATGCGGTTGGAGAAGCTGACGATGAACACGCCACCAGGCCTCAAGATCCGGCCCACCTGGTGAAAAGTGTCGACCGGTTTGGTCAGATACTGTGCCGAGACAGTGATGACCACCGCGTCGAATGTCTCGTTCTCAAAGGGGAGTATGGGATTGTTGTTCACATCCTGAACGACATAACCGTCGAGGTCCGGATTATTCCTCATCTCAACGTCGTTCAGTCCCAGACCGACCATTCTTTTCTTGGGGTGACCCGCCGGCCAGTGGGAGCGCCAACTGCTCATCAGGTCGAGAATCTCGGAGTTCTCGGGTATCTGTTTTTTGAAGAACTGGCCGATGGCCGTAATGGCGCCATTGTCTATATGGACAACCAGGCGTGGCATCTCGTAGAAGACTCCGTCGTCTTCCTCATCCACACGCTGGAAATACTCGGGGGTAAGTCTCGGTTCGGTGATGGAAGCCTCCCAACCGCCTGATTAGGCGCGCCCTAGCGGCTTCGGCGAATTGTATCATGGCCAAATCCAGCCTTAATTGCCGCTGGTGGCGCAGCCTGACAGGCATTACAATCCGCCCACCAGATTTAACGTGAAACCAACCAAGGAGCGAAGCCATGGCTGACGAAACCAAAGAGGAAATGCTGAAGAGAGTCTCGGAGAACCGGGGCTATTCTCTGGAGATGCACCGGATCATGGCCGAGGTGGACATCGACTGGGTGACCAGCTACAACCAGTTCATCGACGCCACCTACACCGGACAGCGGCTGTTGGACCGGAAGACCAAGGAACTGCTACAGGTGGCCGTTGAGGCTGCGCTGAAAGCAGACGTAGACCAGATCCAAGCCCACATCCGCGTGGCCATCACAGAGGGCGCCTCACCCATGGAGGTACTGGAAGCCATGCAGTGTGTGATCATGCCCATGGGCGCCTTGGCCTACCGCCGCGGCCTCCAAGCCTGGTCCGCCGAGACCGGCATCGGCCTAGAAAAATAACCCAGCACTAAAAAGAGCGCCCCTGAATTTCAAGGGCGCTCTCGACACACCGTCCCCGGTAAACCCGGTTGTGCCGGTATCTACTTTTGCCAGTTTACTTTGTTTGTTAGCGTGCCGATGTTGTTGATCGAGATCGTGCAGACATCGCCGTCCACCATGTTCTCCGTCGCGCCGTCGGTGCCCATCCACAAAACATCGCCGGGCACCAGGGTCAGGTACTGGCTCATCTTGCTGATGAACGTGCGGACGCCGAAGATGGCCGAGGCCACGTCATACTCGCCCACCGTCCGGTCGTTGACCTTGATTACCACGTGAAAGTCGTCGGGGTTCAGGTCCGTGACGATCCAGGGCCCCATGGGCTTGAAGGTATCGGTGTTCTTGGCCCGCCACATGGTGCGGTCGCCCTTCTGCCAAGTGCGCTCGCTGACATCGTTGCCGATGCTGTAGCCGAGCACATAGTTCAGGGCCTGTTCTTCGGTGACGTTACGGCAGGTCTTGCCGATGACCACCACCAGCTCACCCTCGTACTGGAGCATCTCCGTGGCGTCCTTGGGCACGATGATATCGTGGCCGTCCGGGACCAGAGCGTTGATGGCCCGGTAGCCGACGTCGGCCTGCTTGGGCAGCACCGGCTCTTCGCCACGCATCTGGGCGGCCCAGGTCACGTGTTCCGGATAGTTGATGCCGGCGGCATAGAAGGTCGGCGGAACCACTGGCACCTCCAGCTTCACCGCGTCCAGGTTGTGGGTGTTGGCCGTCTTCTTGTAGGTGTCGAAGGGAGTGCCTTCAATCTCGGTAACTGTGTCGCCTTCAATGATCCCGTAGGAGATTGGTCCTCCAGTGGAAAATCTGCACCATTTCATGTCTATTCACCTCATATTGGGCCCTTTTTGCTGTGACGGCCCTTGATCGTTCAGGCCAATTCTACACCGCGCTCCGGCACGGTCAAGCTGGCGGGACCACCACCCACTGGACCAAGGTGTTAAAATCTAGCCCGCCAGGCAACCAAAGCCGAGGCAAAACCAAGTAATAATAAGGCGGAACAGCCATGCGATTGGAAGGAAAGACGGCCCTCATCACCGGCGCCAGCCGGAACATCGGGAGGGAAATCGCTTTGACCTTTGCCCGGGAGGGAGCCGACTTGGTCCTGAACACCCGCACCAGCCAGGCCGAGCTGGACGAAGTGGCCGGCAAGTGCCGGGAACTGGGAGTGAAGACCCACACTGTGATTGCCGATGTCTCCGACTCCGCCAGCGTGAAGAAGATGGTGGCGGACGGTATCGAGGCGCTGGGCAAGATCGACATACTGGTCAACAACGTGGCCATCCGCCCCCACAAGCCCATCCTGGAAGTAACTGACGAGGAATGGCACCATACGCTGGGCGTGAACCTACACGCGGCGTTCTACCTCTGCAAAGCCGTGCTGCCAGCCATGATGGAGCGCAAGACCGGCAGCATCATCGCTTTGGGCGGGCAGTCAGCCATCACCGGGCGTCCCAACACCAGCATCGTGACCACGGCCAAGACCGGCGTGGTCGGCCTGATTCGGGCCGTTGCGGCGGAGATGGCGCCCTACAACATCCGCGCCAACGTGGTGAACCCCGGCTCCACCGACACCTCTCGCGACAACCCAGACTGGTACCCCGAGTTCCAAGCCGAGGTCAGCCGAGGCTCCAGCGAGCACCTGAAAGAGATCCCAATGGGCCGGCAGGGCACGGTGCAAGACATCGCCAACGCCTGCCTATTCTTCGCCTCCGACGAGTCCAGCTACATCACCGGCGACAGCGTAAACGTGATGGGAGGTCGCTACATCTCCTAGCCGCCGGTGCAACCGGGTTTACTGGGGTTGGGGTAGATCAAGCTACTCTGGCGGTACAAGAATTGACAACGCCGTCGTAGGGGCCGGTCTCCAACCCGCCCGCGCTGCCATCAGCCGTGTTCGCCATCACAGAATTGGCTGATGGGTGGCAGGTAGTTCGACGGAGCTCACCACGAACGGTGATGGGCCTTGTCGAAAATTCTGGAATCGACCTAATCATCGTAGGCGCAGGTTTTAACCCGCCCGCGCTCGCATCAACCAAGCCTGTGTCAGCAAGTCCGTCAGGATAAGTTAAAAGCCGGGCCGATAACCTCTTTGAAGGCGCGGAGCTCGTGTTCGGGCAAGGTGAAACTCTCAGCTGGGTATAGATAGATGTGGTGCACTCCAAGCGCCTCCAGGTCCTTCATGCGCCGAGTAACCAAGTCAGGGTCTCCCACCACGGCGGTTTTTTCCACGAGGGCTTCCTGAAGTTCGTAAGGAACGACTTCGGCCACCTTCTCTGCCTCTTGCCAATCTTCCATGTGATTGTTGTCAGGATAAAATGTCAGGAACTTGGCCGCCGCCCCTTGAAGCTTCGCCTTGATCGGCGATAGATCGTAGTCGATCCCCAACTGCTCCAACCAGTCCTGGCCGCTGGGCTTGGCTAGGGGAGTAACCAACCGGGGACTCCAGGCCCGGACCGCGTCCTTCAGCGTGTCGCGCACGAGCCCTTCCAACTGCAAAATTTCGTGTACATCAGACGCTTTGCGTCCAGCCAAGGCTGCCCCCTCTCCAACCCACTGGCGAAGCTCTCCGATCTGCTCTTCGTTGACCATGGTAGGATGGATGAGAGCCCCGTCGCATAGTTCTCCAGCAAGCCTGGCGTTCAGCGGCCCACTGGCAGTCAGGTACACGGGCAAGGGCTCGCCGCCTCCGTGGAACAACCGCACGCGTTCCGCCCTTTTGGAAGTTCCGGTTTCAGAGCCATACTTCTGCACCGACTCGGCGGGCTGGTAGACGTCCCACTCCCCAGCCATGAATGCCTTGATCTCGACGATGGCCTTCCTGATCTCGGCTAGACGTAGCCTAGACAGACCAATCAGAAAGTTGGCCGAGCCACCTCGTCCAAGCCACAACTCGAAGCGATCCGGACCCAGTTCTTGCACCGTTTTAGCCCCCGATGCGATAACAGAGGTGTGGCGCGGTCCCGGACACGTGACGGCAGGGCGAACTCGTATGCGTTCGGTGTTCTGCAACACCTGGGCCATTACCACGTAGACGTCTCTGAGAAAAGTATGGGAGTCAACGAAGCCTAAACCGGAGAATCCCGCGTCTTCACAACGCCGGGCAAAATCCACGATCTCGGCTACAGGTTTGGATGACGCGATGCGAAGATCAATCTGCATCGGAAATGCTCACTCTTGGCGTCGAAGACGCGATGGTATCCGTTAGGTCGAGCAGTGCCAATTTTATCCGGGCCGTGATAGCAACCAACATACCGACCCGGGGCCTACCCCGCTGCCTCCAACTGGTCCCAAACCAGCGCGGCGGCCCCCGCCAGGCCCACCGAATCGCCCAGCCGCGCAGAGGTGAGCTGGAACTCTTTATGCAGCTCGCTCATGGCGCGGTCTCTTATCTGCTTATCAATCTGGGTTAGCAGGTCCAGCTTCACCAGGCCTTGGGTCACCCCGCCGCCCAGCACGATCATATCCGGGTTGAAAAGGTGGAGCACGTTGGTCAGACCGATGGCCAAGGCCGTAACCGCACCGTCCAATATCGATAGAGCCAGTGGGTCTTTCTGCTTGGCGGCGGTGAAGACTGCCTCAGAGTCAACTAAGTCTGCATCAATGGCGGCCAGGGCCGAGCCGGAAAACCCGCCCGACGCCAATCTCTGCCTGGCGATGCGCTCGATACCCGTGCCCGACGCCAACGCCTCCAGACAACCTTTTCTTCCGCACTGGCACTCCAGTGCGGCTTCCGAAGTGTCCACCAAGGTGTGGCCGATCTCCGCAGTAAGCCCGTTGGCGCCCAAGAACACCGAGCCTTTGTCCACCACGCCGCCGCCCACGCCGGTGCTGACGGTGACGTAGAACAGGGTCTTCACGGGACGGCCTTTGTCCGCGGACTCCTTCCCGGCACCGAAGTAATGCTCACCCAGGGCGGCCAGGTTGGCGTCGTTGCCCACCCAGACCGGCACCCCAAAGGCCTCCTCCCAGAGCGCTTTAAAGGACACACCATTAAGGACCATCAGGTTGGGCGGTTGAAAGAAGGTGCCGGTAGTGGGTTCCACCGGGCCAGCCACCGCCGCGCCGATGCCCGCCACAGGGCCGCCGGCCTGCTCGATGGCATTGGCCAGCAGCTTCTCAGCGTTGGACAGGTATTCTTCTTTGGTGCCGTTCCGGGGGTTGGGCTCCCGCATCTGCCAGAGGATCTCGCCCTGTCTGTCGATGACCGAGGTCCTCGTCCAGGTCCCGCCCCAGTCCATGGCGACCACTACCCGTGGTGTGCTCATCGTTGGCCCTTTCCTTTGTCTATTCTCATCTTGCCAGCAGCTCGTTTATGGTGTTTCTTAGGGTCGTTTCAGTCAGCGGACCCGACAGCTTCTTGATCAGAATACCGTCACGGTCAATGAAATACTTCTCTGGGATGCCCCGGACGCCGTAGTTGATGGCGATGGTCCCGTTGGCGTCAGTCCCGTTGGGGTAGGTTTGACCTTCATGTTCCAGAAAAATCTCAGCATCGCCGATATTGTCCCAGACATCCACGCCGATGAACTCTACGTCTTGCCCCTCGAACCCCTGGTAAACCTTGGTGAGTACTGGTGCTTCCACCCGGCACGGCGCGCACCACGAAGCCCAAAAGTCCACCATGACTACCTTACCTCGGAAGTCGGAAAGTTCCAGCGACCCGCCGCCGATCAACTGCAAGTCGAATTCCCTAGCCTCCCCAGCATCTATCTGAATCTCAACAAGATCGGAGTTGGTGCCCAAGCCCCCCGGGTTCCCACCGGTGCTGATGGACGCCCAGGCCAGAAGGGCGATCAGGCCCAACAGCGGGATTCCACCGCCCAAAACTATCCAGACGCGTTTGGTCATTCCGGTCTCTCCACCAGTGGCGCTTCAACTTCGTTATAGCCTGGGTCCAACACGCTAGTCATGAGTTCAGTCCGCTGGGCTCGGTACTCCAGTACCGGGAGGTCTCCTTCCTGGAATCGCTGGTCCAACGCCGCCACCGAGCGCACCACCGCAGCCCTCTCAGCCGGACTCAACACCCGCGACGCAGTGGATGCCACACCGGCCTCCGGAGCGGGGCCGTAGCTGCGTATCAAGCCCCAGAGCAGCAAGGCGGCCAAAGTGGCGGCCAGTGCGCTTGGAATGGCGACCTGCCAGAAGCGACCTCCTTTCACCGCGTCCGTGAACCTGGCCCAAGCGCCGGGCAGGGGCAGACCGGTTATCTCCAACTGTAATCCCTGTCCGGGAGGAAAGTCGCGCCCTTCATAAGCCTGGTAGGAAGTGCCCTGGACGTTTACCTGGTCGATGCTGGCCAGCCCTCGTACTTCTACGCCCTCGATAACCTCGGGCACCCACACCTGAAACGCGCCGGCGCCCTGGACCAGGCTCTGCCGGAACGAGAGGGTTTCATCCTCGAAAGGGAACGAGTATGAAAAGTCGATACTATGGGGGCCGGGCGCCACCGGCGAAGTAAAGGCGAACCCGGTGCCAATGGACACGATATCCCCAGCGGGCAGGTCCGAATTGACGGTCAAACCCGACGGGTTGGGAGGCAGGGCGAACCGCAGAAAACTGATCTGGTCCAGGTCGGTCAGGTCGGGGACCAGGGTCCGGTCGGTTGGATTGTTAATTTGGACAAACTCGATGGCGCTCACCAGCTGGTCGCCTTTGTCCACGGCGGCGATGACCATCACCTGACGTTCCACAGCGATGATGGAGGCGTCGCCCGTAGTCTCAAACACGGTCAACAAAACATCGTCCGAGATGCCGTCGGCGCCGAACGAGGTGCCGTAGAAGATTCCCTGGTGGTCTACACTGACGGTGTAGGAGCCACCTGGCTCGACTTGGACGTCCTCAAACACGAACCGACCCTGAGCATCGGACTCGGCCTGTCCCGTGCCGGTCAGCATCCCGTCGCCACTGGTTATCAGCATCAGCACGCTTAGGTCGTCCGGGAGCTCAGCTCCCTCCGTGCCATTGACTACCTGTCCGTGTACATCGACGGTTTCCTGGGCCAGTAGAGGGGTCTCTATCGGGGTAATCAGATACAGCATCGTCGCCACAGCCAGTAATATGGCCAACTTCAGGATCACAGTTGTGATACCATCTCTGCTCCGCAATGGGTACAGGCTGGTGTGCCTTCCAGGACGGCGGCACTACAGTCGGGGCATGTGACAGCCCGTCCGTCAGCGCTTTCCTGGTCGCCTCGAGCCAGCAGGATCTCCTGTTCAAGGACCCAGGCCGGGTCGCCGCGCCCAGCCTCCAGTTGGTCCCTGAGCATGGTAGCGGCCTGCACTCGGTAGGCCTGGAACTGGGATTGGAAGTCCTCTTCCACCAGCCGGCCCAGTTGGAACTCCAGGTCCAGTGTGTTGATGGCGTCAAATATATCGGCCAGGGCCTGGTCGTCGGTCTCAGGCGCAGCCCCCGTGGCAAGGAAGCCGGGCTGGCGGCCACGCAGGAACGCGTAGCAGACCACGGCGAAGCTGAAGACCGCCAATACCGCGCCAAAGAAGATGGATATGACGGTTTCCGCGTCCATGAGA
This sequence comes from Dehalococcoidia bacterium UBA2158, assembly GCA_002328185.1. Taxonomy (GTDB): domain Bacteria; phylum Chloroflexota; class Dehalococcoidia; order Lucifugimonadales; family UBA3495; genus UBA9611. The sequence goes on along the minus strand of DCWQ01000007.1, from coordinate 146,237 downwards.
CTCAGTTTACCAGGGTGGGCAAACGGTCTAAGTGGCCCAGGGCCGGGGACCGGGAGCGAAACGCCGCGGGCTGGGAACCGGGGCCGGGGCGCGTATCTTCTGGGGCCACAAAGCGATAACCGTGCCCACCAGCATCACCGGGCCAGCCACCCACATCCACCAGATAAGCGGGTTCACCAGGATGCGGAACCCCACGTTGCCGTCCGGCAGGTTCTCGCTGGGGACGATGTACAGGTCCTCCACCGGCGTGGAGCGTATGGCCGCGCTAGTGGCGGCCATGTTGAAGCTGGGGTAGAAAACCCGCTTGGTGCGGATGGTCTCGAGTAGTTCTCCGTCACGCCGTACCTGCACCGTGGAGGCGAACTCAGTGCGGTTGCTCTTGGGAGTCTCGATGGTGCCAAGGTAGGTCATCTCGTAGTCGTTGATAGTTGTGCTTTCGCCGGGGCTTAGGACCACGTCCCGTTGCACGCCGAAGAACGACGTACCCACTATGCCCAGAGTCACCATGACAATCGACAGATGCACGATGTAGCCGCCATAGCGGGGCCGGTTGGCCATGATCAGCCGCACGAACGCGGTGACGTAATTCTCCCCTGAGCTGCGATACCGCGAGCGTGTCCCCCGGTACCATTCCATCAGGATGCCGGTAGTCACGAAAGCCGATAGCCCAAACCCGACCAACGCATAATCTTTGTGCAGGCCCAAGGCCGCCAGTATCCCCACAGTGAGCAAGCCGCCGATTGTAGGCGGCATAAGCGATTTCCTGAGGCTGTTGATACTGGCCTTGCGCCACGGTATCAGCGGCCCAACTCCCATCAGGAAGACCAGACCCAGCATCAGGGGCCCATTCACCTGGTCGTAGAACGGCCGGGCCACCGTGACCTCCTCGTCATTGGTCAGCCGGGAGAGCAACGGGTAGACGGTGCCCCACAGGGTGACGAAGGCGATGGCCAGCAGCAACATGTTGTTGACCAGAAACGCCGCCTCCCGCGAGAGCATGGAGTCCAGGTTTTGGGCGCTCTTCAGCAGCGGGTAACGCCAGACGAAGATGGCGAACGGAACCACGACTCCGACAGCCAGGAACAAGAGGAATATCCAGCCCAACTGGGAAGACCCGAAGGAGTGGACTGAGGGAACCGAGCCGCCCCGGTTCATGAACATACCGTACAGCGCCAGCCCGAAGGCCACGTTTATCAAGATAATGTTCCACATGCGGAACATGCCCCGCCGTTTCTGGACCATGATCGAATGGATAAAGGCCGTGATACCCAGCCAGGGCATGAAGGCTGCGTTCTCGACGGGGTCCCAGAACCAGAACCCGCCCCAGCCCAGTATGGTGTAGGCCCACCATGACCCCAGGAGCAATCCGGCGGCCAGCAATACCCAGGAGATGATGCCCCAGACCCGGCCGGCGTCCACCCATTCGTCCCCGGTCTTGCCGGCCACCAGCGAGCCAATGGCAAAAGCAAAGGGCACGGTGATCCCGATCAACCCGGCCATCAGGGCCGGCGGGTGGAAGAACATGCCAAAGTGGGTGAGCAGAGGGTTGATGCCATCGCCGTCGATGGGCACGAAGGGTAGTTTGTCGAATGGGTTGGCCATGACAGCCATCACAGCCACGAAAAAGGTCAAAGTGAGCATCAGGACGGCGGTGGTGTAAGGCAGGGCGTCCTTGAGTTTCTCCGGGGCCTTCCAGACGGCGATGGCCGACATGATGGCCAAGACCGTGGCTATAAATAGCAGGGAGCCCTCGTTTCCCGCGTAGAAGGCGACCCAGGTGAACCGGTCGGCCATGGCCAGGTCGCTGTGCGCGGCCACGTAGGCGATCTCAAAGTCGCGGCTGATGAAGGCGATGATCAGGCTGAAAGTGGCCACCAACAGCGCCAAGCCGGCGGCGTACATCGCCGATTGGGAGCTCTCGATTAACGCCGGCGACAAACGCAGCTTACCGGCCACTGATCCCGCGGTGGAATACGCGGCCAGGGCCAGGGCAATCCAGAGACTTATCGCACCGAGGTCTGACATCTATCCATTCTCTTCTGGGCTTCGAGTGCCGGTACCGCGTGATTCTACGCCGGGACAGGGTTGATTGGATGTGCCTGCGGGCTCGGAGCTGGTGCGGGTCATGTCCAGGTGTCGGTCAACCAGTTGCAGATAGGGAATCAAGCCTGGGTCTCGGACCGGACGCGGGATGGCCAAGACAAGGTCTCGCCGGGTCATAGAACGCAGCATGAAGAACACGACCACCGCAGCCGCAGCCACAGCGCCAACAGGAGCTAGCCAGGCCACCAGATTGGCTCCCGACTTGGGCGGGGCAGCCAGGATGTCATTGCCGTAGCGATCGACGAAGAAGTCCAGTATCTCGTCCCTGCTGCTGCCTTGGGACAGCATATCCCGGACTATCTGGCGCATCTGGATGGATATCTGGACCTGGGCCTGGTCAATGGTTTCGGCAGGGCAGACCGGGCACATGATCATGCGGTCGATGCCCTGGGCCTGACTTTCACTATAGGCGGGCTCAGGGGTCTGGGCGTGGAGAGCGCCGGTCTGGGCGATAGCCAATGCAATGAACGCCAAGAAGATGGCCAGAGGCAGAAGGGCCCTGGTAGCAGGTTGTGCCGAAGAGTGGGGTGGAATCGAAGGTCTCATATCTCAACCGCAGCCGAAGGCGCGGCCCCAATGCGCTCCGGGTTCTATGGTGCGGGCGGTTTACTTGGGCAGTGAACCTATGAACTCGGCGATGGCCGCGCGTTCTGCCTGGCTCAAAAGCTTGCCGAAGGGTGGCATGACAGAACTGGGTCCAAGGGGCCGAGCGGTGGCCTCTAACCTGGACTCGATGAACGAGACCGGTCTGTTGGTGATGTCAGTAAGGACGATGGGCATGTACCCATAGTTCTCGGTCATTTTGGCCAATACTGGGCCGGTGCCCTTGGCGTCGGCGCCGTGGCACATCTGGCAGTTGACGCGGTACAAGTCCGCACCGGTGTTGGTCACGGTAGATGCGATGGGTGGATAGAGGGCGACCGCGCCGGCCACGCCGGTCAACCGGGGTGGCTCATGAGAGCGGTACGACTGCTGGTAGTGCTGCTCGTAGAAGATATCGACAGGATAGGTGCCCTGGCTGCAACCAACCAGCACGACGCCAAAGAGCACGGCAATCCCAAAGAACCAGCGCTTATAACTGCGCTTGCCCTTACCCGCTAGGGACCGGTCAGCGACCGGTGGGATCATATTTGAGTTGACCCGGTTCATCATTAGGCCGCCGATCCTCCGTCATTGCGTACCACATCAATGGCCCCAGCCTGGGTGAGCAAGGCCTGGGTAGAGCCCAACTGGTCTTCATCTACGTTAACCAAAACGCCGATGTATCCCTCGGTGATCCGAGTGTCGTACAGGCCCTGCTTAAACGCGGGCAAACGAGACTCGAAGATGATTCCTATGATGGTAAAGACGATGGCCGTGAGCATGGTGCTTTCGTAGGTCACCACCGCCATGGGAGGTAGGGACAAGATGGGCTTGCCGCCCTGGGTCAACGGGTAGGCCAACTGAGTCATGGAAGTGAGCATGATTCCCACGGTGAGTCCGATCAGCGCGCCGACGAAGGGAAAGATGTAGATCCGGTGGGGCTCTTCCCTCTCTCCGAATGCGCCCTCAGGATAGGGCGTGTCGGTCAGAAAATCGTAATCAGCCTGCGAGACGCCCGCTGCCTTTAACGCGTCGCCTGCGTCGGCGGCGTGATCCGCGGTCTCGAACAGCCCTAATATCGGTGCTTTAGCCATTTCCGTTTCCTCTTGATGCCTACTATTGAATAGTCTTCTGGTTAGTCTTCCCGGAAGACCGCCGGAACTGTCACCCGGCCTATTTTTATCTCTGTTCTTAAAATCTCACCCTCTTTTATGTCATAGAGCGGGATGAGTGGCACCACTCTCGCTATGGTCAGCATCAACATGGAGACCAACGCGAATGTGCCGATGATTATGATCCATTCCACCGAGCTTGGCCGGTAGGTATACCAGTCAAAGGTCAGCAACTGTTTGCGGGCCAAGCCGGGAACGATGATCAGGAAGCGCTCCAGCCACATCCCGATGTTCACAAAGATACACGCGAGGGACATAACCCAGAGGTTCCGGCGCAACGACTTGCTCAGCCAGATGCTAACCGGCAAGAAGTAGGTCATACCCACAAAGATCATCATCCAGATGTTCCACGGGCTGATCGTAAACTGTAAGTTTCTAACCGCGATCTCGTCCGCCTCCCGGCCGTAGAAGCCAAAGACGACTTCCATGACGAAGAAGTAGAACCACCCGGTGGCCACCACTATCAGAAGGCGGGCCAGGGCGTCGATATGCTCGTGACGGATGTAGTTCTGCCAACCGTATATGTAACGCAGGATGATCAGAACGAAGGCGACGGCGGACACGCCGGAGTGGACCGCACCCACCACAAAGTAGGGGGCGAAGATCGTCGAGTGCCAAGATTTAACCGAAACCGCCATTCCGAAGTCCCAGGACACTATGCTGTGGACCGACACAAACACCGGGAGGATCAGCGCCGAGAGCAGAACTCCCGCGATGATCTGAAGCTTCCATTGTCTGGCGTTGCCCTGCCAGCCCATGGCCAGCATCCCGTAGATGCGGTGGCTCATGCCCGTGGTCCGGTCACGCAACACCGCGAAGTCGGGAATCAGCGCGACTAGGACGAACAAGATGCTTGATGTCAGGTAGGTGTAAACGGCGCTTGGGTCCCAGACCAGTGGGGTCCTTATATTGGGCCAGATGCCGCGGGCGTAGTCGTAAGGCACGAACGGCAGTGTGTAGATCCAGTAAACCGTGCGCCAAGGGCGGCCGGTGTGGATCAGGGGCATCGTCATGGCCGTCATCAGCGAGAAGACTGTCAGAATTTCTGCCGCCCGGGTAGCGGGCCGCCGCCATTCAGCTTTGGACAATCTCAGGATGGCCGAGAGCATCACCCCGGCGTGGCTGATACCGATCCAGAACACGAAGTTGGTAATGAAGAAGCCCCACATCACTGGGCGATTCAGTCCGGTGACACCGAAGCCCTGGTTTATCATGAATCCGGCGCTGGACATGGCGACAAGAACTATGAACCCAAGAACGGTTATGGCTCCGAAAAACCACTTGGGCGAGTTAAGGATGCTGACCAGCAGCTCCCTGTTTATATGTCTAGAATCTAGAGGTTTGCCTTCCTGCATGATGCTCCGCCGGACTGATAACTTGAAATACTAGCTTGAATTACTCGGGTTTGCCTAGGATCAGATATTCGCCACGGATGAGCTTGCCCCATTTCTGGTACAGGGTTCCTTCCTTCACTTCCCAAAGGGAGATGATGGGCAAAACCCTGGTAGCCAACAAGTAGATGAAGGCGGCCGCGCCGAGTCCCCCAATCACCATGAAAACGTCAAATATGTCGGGATAAACTGGCGCCGGAACACGTTCCATTATCGGTTTGTATAGATCAGCGCCCGGTGTGGCATTCGCCGCCCCAACGAAGATCCTGATGTTGAACATCAAACCGCCGAACAACACCAGCACTCCGGCCAGGGCCGGGCCCCAAGCGCTGCGGCGAACCGGGTTCCAAAGCAGCACCGCGAACGGGGCCGCGAAACTGAATATCAAGTTCAAAAGGAAGATTATCGCGTAGGTGTCAGTCACCAGGTACTTGATGATGTTCTGCTCAATCTCCAACCTGCCATACCAGAAAGTGATGAAGAAGGCGAATAGGTGATAGACCCACAGTAGGGTGATACCAAGCAGCACCTTGCTGGCCGACCAGAACATCGACTTTCCGATGTAGCCTTCGTAGCCCCCCCAGCGCCGCATGATGAACATTACGACCAAAATGGTGCCCAGGCTCATCTGTAGGCTGGTGATGGTGTAGATCACCGGGAAGATCGAGTCCTTCCAGCCAGGGATCAGGCTCTGGGCGTAGTCGGAGCTAATCACAAAGTGCATGAAGATCAGGGTCATGAAGTAGAAAGCGCCGAGCAGTGCCAGGCCCGCTTTCTGACTGTTCCATTGTCTCTTGGTGCCGAACCAACCGCCGGACAGCTTACTGTAGATCGTTCGCCTGAACCCGGTGGCCGTAAAGCGGCACTCAGCCATGTCAGGTATGACCGATATCCACAGTATCGCCATGGAAGTAATGGTCAGGAAAGCCACGCCAACCAAGTCCCATGCATGGGGTGCGCCTATGGGTCCCTCGAACCAGATGGTCCGCCTGACCGCCAATTCCCCCTCTGCGACTTCCCCGGGGTTCGCGATGTCCGGTAGGACAAACATCAGGGGGATAAACATCAGAAGATTTAATATTCCGACTATCGAGAACAGCTCTGCTACCCTGGAAAGGGGCCTTCGCCAGTGGCTCTTGGTGAACCGGAAGGCCACCGCGGCCAGGGGTGCTCCACTGGTGACCATGAACACCATGGAGAATATAGCCATGTAGTAGCCCCAGGGGCCGATCTCACTGAACCCATCGTTGGCGGCGCGGGCTACGAAGCCCACTATGCCGAGGATGAACAGGATTCCAGCCATTGCCAAGCCTATGGTGAAAGGCCGAGGCATAACATTGGTCTTTTCGCCCATGTCGGCAGTCATCACCGAGGCATCGGGGAATACCCACATGCCTGCGTGTTGACCGTGTCCTTTCGGTTCCGTAGCCGCCATCTATCTAGGCCTTTTCCAACGGAAATGCATCAACTTTCTTCAGGTATATCAGGTTGGGCTTGGTGCCAACCTCTTCAAACAACCGGTACACTCGGGTGTGGTCTTCATCAACGTGTCCACCGTGATGCCTGGTCTCGATCTGCTCGTTTGCCTCTTCAAAGTACTCTTTCACCGGACCGGTCTCGTCGTGTTGGTCGGCGAACTGCAAGGCATTGGTCGGGCAGGACTGGACGCAGGCGGGCAGGTAGTTGCCCTCTTTCATCTGTCGGTAATTCAGTTTTCGGTCGGCGACGGGGATGCGCTCGCCAGTCAAGGGCTCCAGGCCCCGCCGTTCAACGTTAATCTCGCCGCGACGGAGACGCTGCACGCAGAACGAGCACTTCTCCATGATCCCTCGGCTCCGGATGGTCACATCGGGGTTCAACTGGTTGCGAAGGCTCTTCGGCCACTTCGGTTCCCAGTAATTGAACATCCTAACGGTGTAGGGGCAGTTGACCGAGCAATAGCGTGTGCCGATGCAGCGGTTGTATATCTGGACGTTCGCGCCTTCGTCGTTGTGGTAGGTAGCGAACACCGGGCAAACCGGCTCGCAGGGTGCGTTCTCGCAGTGCTGGCAAAGGATCGGAATAAACCTGGCCTTGACGTTGGGGAACTCACCCTCCCAGTAGCGTTCGATGCGGATCCACTGGTAGGCCCGCCGCTGCTGGTAGAAAGACTTAACGTTGATGGGGATGTTGTTCTCTGCCTGACAGGCAACAACGCAGGCCTGGCAACCGGTACACCGGTCCAAATCCACTACCATTCCCCATTTATGGTCTATTCTATTAGTTGTAACCATTGGTCAACCTATCTCTTGAGCCGTTAATATTCTAATCCTCGCTGGACGGACGCCCTTAGGCGTTGTCCGGCGCGATGGTCTTGATTATTTCTTCGCCTGGCAGGAGACCTATCTCCACGGACCTAACGTTACCCTCGAGCTTGGAAATACTAACGCTCTCGCCGGTCTTGGTCACCCGGACCCGGGTGCCGGCCCATGCCAGCGAGCCCGTGCCTTCGACCGTTGTTGTCTCCAAGATATCCATGACGTTGGCGCTTTCGTTGCCGGGACGGTTGGTGGCGTAGCCCGAGCCGTGCTTGCGGCCCTGCCCAAACGGCACGCTGACCGTGTCTGGCGGGACTGCCGGGCTCGGGAAGGCTATGGCCCTTATTGAATCCTTGGAGGACTCTATCCGTAGGACGTCCCCTTCTTTCACTCCCAGGCGGTCGGCGGTGGTGTCGTTCAATTCCACCCAAGTCTGCCAGGTGACGGTGGACAATGGATCTGGCGCGGCTTGAAGCCACGGTAGATGGGCATTGTAGCCGTCCAGCAATGTGTTGTGTGCGAAGGGCACCAGATAGAATGAATCGGCGTCCATTCCGATTCCACTGAATTCAGGGCTTGCCGCATTGTTGGCGATGGTGCGTAGTAGACCGTCGGCCGGCTTAACGGTGGTCGGTCCATTGCGGAGTTCGTCCCACCAACCGCCGCGCCGCAGCATATTGTTCCAGAACTCGTCAGCGGAGGAAGCCTCGATTGAACCCCGGTTCAAGTTGAACAGGGCATCTGAGCCTTCCCGGAGCATTGCTTTAAAATTGGCCCATGGCAGGGCTGATTCCTTGCCCAATTCCTGGGCCATGGTCAGCAGAACATCGGGGAAGCTCAGGGGGTCAAGGTCGAACAGCGGGTTCACCACCGGCTGTTGCATCCCAACCACCTGGTATCCCGGGCCCGGTTCGGATATATCGTCGCCCCAGTCTTCCATGGAAACCCGGTCGGGAAGAATGAGGTCTGCCATCACGCTGGTGTCGTCCAAGAACGGCGAGAAGCTGACCACCATCAGGTCACCGGCCTGGGCGATGGCGTCTCTAAGTTGTACGGAGTCAGGCACGCCATGAACGGGATCTGCGCCGTGAAGCAGCAGCAGTTTCGTCTGTCCGTTGCGAATCTGCTCGGCTACACGGGTCCAGTCATCCAGGCTTCCCACAGACGGAGATGAGGGAACGTCGACCCAAGGGCTGGCGGGATTGAACCTGATTCCGCCTTTCTTGCCGGCAGTTCCCACCAGGTAGTTGAGGGCGTAGATCGCTTCCAGGTTGAACAGGCCGTTCGACTGTGCGCCGGCGGAACCGCCGCCGATGGCGATGCTGGGCTGGTTGGCCGCGAAACTGCGGGCCAAGGTCTTCAGGAACTCGACCGGGTCGCCGCCGGTCATCTCTGCGGTGAGACCGGCCAAGGGGGCGACGATTTCAGGCCTAAAGGAGTTCAGGGACTGGGTGCCGGCAGAGCCGCCGACCAGTGAGTCCACGTCTACGCCGCTGGCTTGAAGGCCCTCCGAGACAATCACCTGGGCCAAGCTGAGGGCTAGATGGCCTTCCCAGCCGGGCCGGATCGGCAACCATTTGTCGGCGTTGGCCGCGGTCATGGAGAACCGCGAATCTATCTGGTAGAACATGCCTCGGTCCCGGTCCTCACCCTGGCGGAACTCACCGTACCCGCGGTTGAAGCGAGTGGGGGAGACCCACGTGGAGAGAAAGTCGGCACCGAAGGACAGGATGAACTTGCTGTTTTCCAGGTCGAAGTCGGGCAGAGAGTCTTGATCGAAGACTCTCTTGACCGCCGCCCGGTAGGTGTTGTTGTCGATGGCTTCAAAGCCCAGGCGCTCGCCGCCGATGGCTGCGGCGAACTTGTCCGCCAAGACCGCCATATGGCCTCTGAGTGGCTCGGTGATCATCACAGAGGATGATCCGTTAACCTGGAGGGCGCTCTTCAGCGTATCCATGCCGTTGGGATGCCAGTTGATGGGCAGGAACTCGCCAGAACCGCGGGGGCCGCTGCGCCGCATGGGCGTGGCTATGCGGTCCGGATGGTAAAGGGCCTGCAGTCCGCCTTCGCAACGGGCGTGAATCTTGCCTTGGTTGGTCGGGTAGTAAGGATTCCCCTGGACCATCTTGGCCCGGCCTTCCATCACCCGTATGACGATGCCCTCGCAGGACGGGCACGTCCGGCACAGGCTCGCATACCAGTTGTCCGTTCCCCGGACCAGGTCTTCCGGCTGCCGGACGGAGCTCTGGATGTCCAGCTCTCCGGTACGGATGCCAAAACCCTCACAGGCAACGGCGCCCACCGCACCCAGGCCGGCCCAAGCAAGGAAATTTCGCCGGGTTAGTTTCATCTATCTATCCGTTACTTGTGGCAAACCGTGCAGTCGGTGGACACGCTATTCAGTCGGTGACAATCAACGCAGGTCCCCATCTTCAGCGACTGGCCGGTCTTGGGTTGGACTACAGTTTTATTGGCGACATCGCCATGACAAATCGTGCAGGTCTGAGCGACGTCTGGTGTCGTTCCGAACTCTTCACCGTTGATTCCGTATTTAACAGGAATGTCTTCGTCGGTGAAGTACCTGATATGGGCTTCATGAATGAAGCGGACATGGTCTGGGAGACGGTGGACCCGCTCCCAGTTGATCGGCGTGTCGGTCTCGAAGGCGGTCCTGACTTTCTCGATCTCTGCCTGAGCGGTGACGGTGCCGCCGTCGATTTCTTTGTGGCAGAAGAGGCAGGTTTCCACGGCGGGCACGGTTGCCGCGGCGCCCTTGGTCACGTTCCGGTGGCAGAACTCGCACTGGATATTGTTTTCAGCCACGTGAATCGTATGGGGGAAGGCCACTGGCTGGGGTGGAGCGTTGCCCAGGCCGAACGGCGGGTTGGAGAACCAGGAAATGAGCAGAACGACAATAACGAAGCCAATGATCACAGTCACGACCCCTCCGGCGACCATGAGGGGTATCATTTTCGGACTTGGCTTCATCTAGTTATCAGATCCGTTCATAGTTTTCTTAAGGCAGATGTTTCAGGCTGGGCCGGCCTTAGATCAGGACCCGGTCCCAGATATTCGTGATATCTAACTCTGCGTTTATGCCTAGAACCAGAATCACCGCGCCCGCGGCAAACAGCAGAACAGCAAACGCGGTCATAGGTACTCGCAGCTTCTGAGTCGATTCCGGGAGATGGCCGGTGCTGACCAAGGAGGGAATCAGGGCGTGGGCCGCGAGCATGGTAATTCCAAATGTCAAAACGATGGGTAGGTAGATCCAGAACCACACCAGGAACATATGGATGTTGTTCCAGTCAACGCTCGTTAATGCTTTGGGGTCGTCCAATGCAGCCACCCGCCGTCAAGGAAAAATGGGCTGTTTAGCGGCTTGAATCCATTCGTGACCCAAGCACGTATCAGCCTCCGGTCAAAGGCCAGGTGAAAAATATCACAACTGCATATGGGTGTCAAGGGATTTCAGCTTTGGTTACGCATGGTTGAAGGCTTACCGCCCCGCCCGTTTCGTAGATGAAACAGGCCTTCGACACGGCCTATCAAACCCAGGGATTAGACGGGCGGGTTGCTGGTGAACCAGTCGACAATCTCTGAGCCAGACGCTGACCAGACGCCTTCATGCCCCATCACGTGAGCCAGTGCATCTTCCAGGTAGCCGATGCGGAAGGGCTGGCCGACCAGCCACGGATGAAGGTTGATGGTCATGAGCCGGCCGTTCTTGGCGCCGTCCCGGAACATGACGTCAAAGCCGTCCTTCAGCGATTGGGCGAAACGCTCGATCTCCACGCGCCGGTTGGACATGACGAACAGGTCATCCATCTCCAGCATCGTCGGCAGCGCGGTCAGGCCGTCTCTCATGGGATAGGGCTGTTCGTCGTTGACCCAGTCGCACACGTAATCGAAACCGGCTTGGCGTAGCAGGTCGGGGGTGCGCTCAGATTCTCCGTAGTCGGTCCCGAACCATCCGCGGGGCTTTGACCCGGTAGCCTTAGTCATAGCATCCATCGAGGCACGAATGAAGACCGTCTCTCCTTCGACCGACATGTCGCCGGAGATCATCTGGCTGCCGGAGACACCGTGGGCTATGATCTCGCAGCCCCGGTCCTGACAATGCTTCACCAGGTAGGGATAGCCTTCGGAGGTTTGGGTGTCCATTGCGACGGTGGCCTTGATACCCAGACGTTCCAGCACGTCCAGCACCCGAAAAATGCCGACCCGGTGGCCGTACTCCCGGTGGGAGAAACGGGGGTAGTCGGGGAAGGGGCGCAGGCCCAGGCCGCCGGCTGCGTCGGCGCTGAAGCTGCCTTCCGGCGGCTCCCATTCAGTGTGTTCCAGAGTGACTATGACGCACAACGCAACTTTTGCGTTGTTGGGCCAGCTAAGTTTGCCTCGGGTGGATATGGGGGACCACTCGTGGTGCTCGTGGTCCATCCCTTGTCGTCTTTCAGCGGGCATATTGCGGGTCTCCCGTTACTTTAGTTTGTTCAAAACGGAGATTGATGATGAAAGTTAGGCTTTGAACTGCTTGGCGTGTTCAACCGCCTGGTCGTAATAGTTCGCGATGTAATACTCAGCGATGTCGTCGGCGGTGGTCATCCAGATGTCGCTGTAAGAAGTAATGTAGCCGAGTATCTCGTCCAAGAACTTGATGCGGTGGGGTTGGCCGATCAGGAACGGATGCAGGGCGATGCACATCACTCGGCCGCTCTCGGCTCCTTCTTTATAGAGTTGGTCGAACTGCCGTTTGCAGATCTCCGCGAAATAATCGGCCTCGTAGTTCACCCGGAAGAGCGGCGAGTCGTTCAGCTCGATGGAATACGGGACCGAAACGAGCTTGCCCGTCTCCACATTGATGGGAACCGGTTGGTCATCGTGCATCCAGTCAGTGTGGTAGATCAGGCCGGCCTCAGTCATCAGGTCTGGAGTCCGGGTGGTACCTGAGATGGCGGGGCCCAGCATGCCCTTCAACTGCTTGCCAGTTTGCCGCATCAGAGTCTCAACGTTGTCTCTGTAGAACTCCCGCTCCTCTTCTTCCGTATAGGCATAGAGGTAGCGGGTGTTGTAGATGCCATGGCTCATGTAATCCCAGTCACGCTCAACCATGGCATCGCGGATCTCTGGGAAGTGCTCCAACACAGCCAGGTTCAGCGATACGCAGCTACGGATCTTGTATTGGTCCAAGACCTCCAGCATGCGCCAGAACCCCACCCGGTTGCCGTAGTCCCGGTAGGAATACTGCTGCACGTCGGGGTACGGCGTGCGGGGCCAGGGGTCGCGAGGCCCGTATTGGACGGGCATATATTCATAGTGCTCCACGTTGGGAGCGATCCATAACGCCACCCGTTCTCCGTTGGGCCACTTGATGGGCCGGCGCTCGATGATCGGGCTGTAATCTACACGATGCGGAGCTAGGGACATGGCTTGTAACCTCCTGGCGGCCTCCCGGCGGAATGTGTGCCCCAGACTAGGGGAATCGCCAGGCACTGTCAAATATAACCCGCCGGTTCCAGCCAGGCCGAAAGACTCTGGTAAAACCGGGAGAGATGACGCAAAATGTCCGCTAACAAATTCAGCAAATATCGCCGGTTGTTCAGCACCAGGAGGGAACGGGATGCCAGCCAGAACGGGTAAGCAGTACATCGACGGGCTAAGTGAACGGCCGCCCAACCTTTATATGTCTGGCAAACAGGTGAAATACCCCACCAAGGAACCGGGGCTGATGGGCGGGATCAAGACCCTTGCCCGGCTCTACGACCTGCAGCACGACCCCAAGGTCGGCAAGCAGATGACCTACGAGTCTCCGACCACCGGCGACCAGGTGGGCCTGTCCTTCCTGACCCCAAGGACCCACGAGGACTTGGACAAGCGCCGCGACATGATGCGGAGCTGGGCCAAGATCACCTGCGGAATGATGGGCCGGACCCCGGACTTCCTGAATGTGAGCCTGATGTCCATGGCCGCGGCAGGCAAGTACTTCGGCCAGAACCGCCCCGACTTCGAGCAAAACATCCAGAACTACTACGAGATGGTGCGGGAGAAGGACCTGGTCCTGACCCACACCTTGGTCAACATCCAGCGGAACCGCTCCGGAGCAGCCACGGCACTCGACGATTCGCTGGATCTGGCACTTTCGGTTGTGAAAGAGACCGATGGGGGAATCATCGTCCATGGGGCCCGTGTGTTGGCCACACTGCCCATAGCCGACGAGATCGCGGTCTACCCGGCGCGCTCCCACCGCCTGCCCACTGGCGCGCCCGGCCAGACATCATTCGCCTTCGCCGTGCCCTGCGACGCTCCCGGATTAAAATTCCAGTGCCGGGAACCCTTCGACTTGGAACGCTCCAGCTTCGACCACCCCCTGGGCTCGCGATTCGAGGAGATGGACGCCCTGGCCTTCTTCGACAACGTCTTCGTCCCCTGGGAAAGGGTGTTCCTTTACGGCGACGTGGACATGTGCAACAACATGTCGCTGCGCACCCACCAGTTCCTCCACTCCGGCCACCAAGTGGTGACCAAGAATGTGGTGAAGTGTGAGTTCGTCCTGGGACTTGCCAACCTGATGGTCAACACCCTGGGTTCTCAGGAGATGCCCCAAGTCCACAGCATGATGGCTGAGATAATCGAGAACCTGGAGATTACCAAGGCCCTACTGCGGGCCGCCGAGGTTGACGCAGAGCTGGACGAGTGGGGTGTCATGTGCCCTACCGACATATCGTTGATGGTCGCCCGCCAGCAATTCATCAAGATGTACCCACGAATGGGCGAGATACTCCATCTGCTGGGCTCCAGCAGCCTGATGGCCCTGCCTACGGAAGACGACTTCGAAGGCCCCATCGCCGACGATATCTCGAAGTACCTGGAGACCGACTTCTCATCGGCCAAGGACCGGGTGCGGCTCTTCCGGCTGGCGTGGGACACCTGCTGCAGCGCCTTTGGCTCACGGCAGATACTCTACGAACGCTTTTTTCAAGGCGACCGGAACCGGAACGTGGTCTTGATGAACAGCCGCTACGACAAAGAGCCCATGAGCCAATTCGTCCTGGACTTTTTAAACCAGGAATAGGGCGGGGGCAGAAACCCTAGTCGTCGTCCCCTGCTGCACCGGCGGCCGGCCTGGGGTTGGTTTCCGGAGCCATGTCGGGCAGAGTCGGTATATCTTCTTCCCAGCCTGGGATCAGCACGTGGGACGTGTCTTCCAAGAGGGCGATCACCAACACGCCTACACCGCTAAATCCAACGGATAGCGCCATCACGAGGTTGAACGACCCTGTGGCGTAGATCACCAGCCCTGCCAGGGCTGTGGCCACCGCGTGACCCATCAGCGCCCCGGTGGTCTGCCAACCGTAGATCGTGCCCATGGGGCCTTCGCCGTAGTATTGCCGGTTGATGACCAGATAGCCGGTCCATTCCCCACCGAACCCGATACCGAACACCCCAGCGAACAGGTAGTACGCCCAGGCGTCCTGTGACCAGAAGAGCATGAAGACGGTGGCGGCCTGGATGCTCAGACTGGTAGCCATCATCCGACGAGTGCCGTAGGTCTCCGCCAAGATGGGGGTCACCACCCGGCTGATGACGCTGACCAAAGAGATGATGGTCAGGATGATTCCTGCCTGGGCCAGTGACGTGAACGCCCCGCGCTCGAAGGCCATCGGAATCACGTAGATCAAGATCGTGCCGTGTCCGGCGCAGCCCAGGCCGTGGATCAACGGCAGGTTCCAGAAGGGCTTGGTGCGACGGGTGTGTTGGTTAAACACCTTTTGACGCAGGCGGTCTACGGCTTTGTCCCTGATGACCGGGGGCGGGTCGGTTTCCCTGGCGCCGTAGGGCAATATTCCCAGATCAGCGGGCTTACCGCGCATGAAGGGAACCATGGCCAGCATGATGCTGCCGCCCATTCCTCCGATGAGCATGAAAGTGGTCTGCCAGCCCAGGGCTTCGATGAACCCGCCCATGAGGGGGGCCATTATTCCGGTTCCGACCCCGCCTGCTCCCCAGAGTATCCCCACTCCTAGCCCCAAGCGGCGGCGGAACCAGCCGCTTACGGCAGCCATCAGAGGCACCATCGCCAGCGATTGAGTCAAGGATAGCAACATCCCGAAGAAGATGAAGAACTGCCAGATCTCGGTCACCTGGCTCAGCAGCGACATGCTGATCAGATACATGATGGCCGCGCCAAAAAGCATCCAGCGAGAGCCGTAGCGGTCGCCCAGCCAGCCGGTCATGGGGGCGTAAAGGGCGCCGAACATGTAGTAGCTGGCGATGACTACGCCGATGGTCCCCAGGCTCCAGCCAAAGTCGCCATTGGCGTCGTTCAGCGGCGGGACCATGATGCCGGCGGCCATGCTGATGGAGCTGGCAAATATCTGAACGGCAGCCAAGATCCCGATGATGAGCCAACTGTAGTGGATGCCAAAGGGCAACGGACCGTTCGAGAGTTTAGGGTTGGGTTGAGAGGTAAGCGCCAATTTCCTTGTCCCTGAAAAGAATAGACGCCGTTAGCAGCGTTTACTGAATATTGCTATTTGTCCATTATATCTATCTATGATGATAAGTGCACCCCATAGCTTGACCGATGGAGAATCCAATGCGCTGAATTCGGTTCGGCTAATCGTCTCCGGCAGCGACTCCAGGCACGAAACCGGACCTGGCCTCAGGGGGCAACGAGTCTTCCCAGTCGGGAATCAGCACGTGGGAGGTGCTTTCCAACGTGGCTATGACCAGCAATCCGGCCGCGCTAAAGAGCGCCGACAACACAAACACGGGATAGAAAGAGCCGGTTACATAGATGACCAGACCGGCTAGGAAGGTCGTCACGGCATGGCCGGCGAACGCGCCGGTCATCTGCCAGCCGTAGATGGATCCCATTGGACCCTCGCCAAAGTACCGCCGGTTGATCTCGAGGTATCCGGTCCACTCGGCGCCGAACCCCAGTCCGAACGAGGCGGCGAATAGATAAAACATCCAGGGGTCGTGGGCCCAGAACAATATCAACACCG
The DNA here is from genome assembly GCA_002328185.1 of Dehalococcoidia bacterium UBA2158. GTDB lineage: Bacteria > Chloroflexota > Dehalococcoidia > Lucifugimonadales > UBA3495 > UBA9611. Next base: position 129,684 of record DCWQ01000007.1, on the reverse strand, counting down.
TTAGGGCCTGGATGCTCAAGCTGGCGGCCATCACCTTCCTGGGACCCCAAGCCTCAGCCACAACCGGCGCTCCCAGCCTGCTGACGATGCTGACCAGAGAGATGATGGTTATGGTCAATGCTGCGGAGGTTGTGCTGAGACCCTGTTCGACCGCCAGGGGGATCACGTAGATGAGTACGATTCCCATCCCAGCGCAACCCAAAGCATGGATGACTGGAAGGTTCCAAAACGCCCGGGTCTGGCGGGTGTGTTGATTGAACACCTTGAGGCGGAGGGCCTCCACTGACCGGTCTTTGGGCGGCAGTTCCGGCGCATCGCTGGGGATGCCAAAGGGGCGGATCCCTATATCGGCCGGTTTGCTTCGAATGAACGGGAATGCCAAGAGCATGATTACGGTACCCGCTACGCCCACGGAGGCGAAGGCTGACTGCCATCCCATCGACTCCAGCATGTAGGCGATCAGGGGCGCTAAGATAGCGGTCCCAATACCGCCGGTGGCCCACAGGATGCCCACGCCCCAACCCATGCGGCGACGGAACCAGCCGCTGATGGACGCCATCATCGGCACCATGGTGATCGATGCGGTGAACGACATCAAAAAGCTGTAGAAGAAGAAGAAATGCCAGAGCTCACTCACAAACCCCAACGCAACCATGCCCACGCCATACATCACCGCGCCAACAAGCATCATGGGCCGGGCGCCAAATCTGTCTCCAAGATGGCCGGTTATCGGAGCGAAGATGGCGCTAAAGACGTAGTAGAGGCCGATGGCCATGCTGAGCTCACCGATACCGAAACGGAAGCCGCCCTCGGGGTCGGTCAGGGGCGGGACCATCACGCCGGCTATCATGAACACAGAGCTGCCAAACACTTGGACAATCGCTAGCACAGCCACGATCACCCAACTGTAGTGGATGCCAAAGGGCATTTTAGAGGCCGAATAGCCTAACTTGAGCTTACCTAGAAGGGCCAATTAACGTAATCCAACCGTTCGATTAGCTACTTGCCGTCACTGATGCATTGTACCGAATCGTTGTGATAAGCGCAGGCCGCCGTCAGATCATGATATTCATCTGTTTGACGATGATCTCACCCAGGCCGGTGTCGCCGGTGACAGTAATCTTGCCGGAACTCAGGGCTTCGGCTGGATCCCAGCGTCCGCAACCCAGGCAGGCAAAGGTCTCGACATCAGCCGTGATCCTTACCGTCGGCGATTCCGGTTCTGAGTCCAGTCGGCTTCCCCGGCCTCCTTCGACAGCCACCGGGACAACCTGGCCCGCAGGACCGGTAATGTCGAACACCACGGTAGCCCCGTCAGGAGCTTGGGCTTTTCTGGCCGCCACGAACGGCATCGCCCGGGCCACCCGGCCGATAGCATGGGCCGCCACGGCGCTGTCCAGTTCACCCGGGATGCCCAGCGCCCGCCGGATGTCTTGTTCGTGCACCCAGGCGTCCATGATGCGGATGCGGATGAATTCGGTGACGGTGCCTGGGCCGAGGGGCGTCTGCATCTCGGTGGCGAACTGCTCTTCGGTCAGGCCTCGGAGGTACGTCAGCCGCTGTCGGGTCAAATCCCGGAATTCATCAAGGACCTGCTGTCCGATCCAAGAACGCCGAAAGTCAACCAAGACCTCGTTGGACTGGCCAACGTCGTTCTTAACGTAGGAGGTGCTTTGGGGCGTGTGCTCGGGCCGTGGATTGCCCAAAATCCCAGATTCGGAACCAACGATATGGGAAATCTGGTCTTGCACCGACCAGCCTGGGCAGTCGGTGGATGTTTTCCACTGGGTTTCGGTCAGGGGAGAGCACAACGAATCGATCGAACTCCAGACGTGTTCCATCAGGTCAACCACTTGTTGATCGGTCATTGTTCTCTCCCTTTAGTTGCTGGTTTGATGTGAGGCTAGTTGGCCTTGGCATCTTCCTCTTTGCGCATGTTCTCGCGGCGGGTGATCAAGCGGATTGCTTCATCTGCACCCATGCGTCCCACCGGTCCAGAGGCGTACATGGCGCCGAGCACCGTGCCACCCCGCCCCAACAAGAACTCCGCGGGCTGGATGTAACCTTCCCGGTCCTCGGACCACCAGGCCCCAACTAAGTCGCTGTCGGCCTTGGTTGCTCCATAGGCTATCGGGAAGGTCAGCTTATTGTTGTTCCTGACTTCTGTTGCCAACTCTTTGGTGTCGACACTAACGACGTAAGTGGTGACGCCCAGTTCTTCCAGCTCTACTTTGCTTGCTTCCCATTCGGCTAACTGCCGATTGCAGTAGGGTCACCAATGTCCCCGGTAGTACAGCAGCGCTGTGTAGCGGGTGGGTGCGTCGTCGGGCAGGGTGACCGTACCGCCGTCCAACATTTGGAGGGTAACCCTGGGGAGCCCTTCCCCCTGTTGCAGTTTTTCGCCCATTGTTACTCCTTATTTTTGGCCATAGCCGGCCTAGAGATGCGCGCCAACTATATGATGCCTGGCGCCGCAAAAGGTTGCGTGATCGTGGGCTTGGGAACGGGCGTCAGCAGAATAGGTGCCAGCATAGCCGTGGGCAAGCGGCCAGTCAACAGAGAACCATTGCCCGGTATTCGGTGCGCCGCCTTACTGAATCGTGGCATAATACCGGCAACTTTTTGGGTAGGCATAGCATGAACGACCAGCGAAAAACAAAGAAACAGTTACTTGAGGACCAGGAGCAAGAGCGACAACGCTCGATCGCGCTTCAAGAGGTCTCCAACGCTGCCGGCGGTCGTAGAAGACTCGGTGCGAACGCAAACGGCTAATTAGGGAGGAGCACCGTGCAACAGGTATCCAGCAATGTATGGGTTGAGACCGAGACAAGGGGATGTAATTTTGGGTTCGTGACTACGTCCGACGGCATCGTCATGATCGACAGCCCGCACAAACCCTCCACGGCCATGTGGCTGAAGTCGGAGATCGAGAAGCGGGGACTGCTCCGCTACATCATCAATACCGAGCCCCACGGCGACCACTGGACCGGCAACGCCTTCTTCGACGCTCCAGTCATCGCCCACGAGGGCGTCCGCACCCGCATGTTGAACACCGACATGACCGAGCATGCCGCCAGGGTGGGGACTTTCGGGCCGGAAGAGCCGGAATTGCTGACGGGATACACGGCCAATTTTCCGGTGATCACCTTCCGCGACAGCATGACCATGCACGTGGGCGACCATACTTTCGAGATGATTCACATGCCCGGCCACACGCTCTATCAAGCGGCGGTGATCGTCAAAGAAGAGGGCGTGGTCTTCACCAGCGACAACATCTTCCACGGAGTCCATTCCTGGCTGCACGAGGCTGACCCGGACCTATGGCTAGCGGCGCTAGAGTCGCTGCGAGGTCTGAACGAGGAAATCTTCGTCCCCGGCCACGGCGACATGTGCGACAAGGGCTACTTAGACGAGCAGGGGTCGTTCATCTCCGAATGGAAAGACTACGTCCAAGACGCCGTCAACCGCGGCATGACCAGAGAAGAGTCTGTCTCAACCCTCACCGCCCTGATCGACCGCTACCCAATGGACGTGGAGCAGGCAGCCCTGGCCCCTATGGTCATGGGCATCAACGCCGGCAATCTCTACGACTACCTAACCGCCCCCTGGCCCCCAGCATCTATGGGCACAGTAGCCACCCGGTTGCCTGGGGATAAGGCGTAGGCTAAATCCCCCCAACCCCCTTTACGAAAGGAGGGCTCTCCCGTCATTCCGGCGTTTGTCGGAGTCAAGGCAACTTTATCTGCCGGGTGCTAGATGACTTACATAGAGCCATCGCCTCCACCCTAACCCTCCCCCATTGCGATGGGAGAGGGAACTGCTCCCGTCTTTCCGGCGAAGGCCGGAATCCACTGTGCCCTAATACCAACAATAACCTCGCCACCAGTATTTTGACTCCAGCCGACTACATGGATTCCTGCTTTCGCAGGAATGACGGTTGGTTGGCAAAAAAGAGAAGGGCCAGGTTTTACCCGGCCCTTCTCTTTTTTAACCTGTAGTTAGCTGTTTACTCGTCGTACGTAGCGATAACCCGTTGGGCCGCCGATAAGCTGGCGCCGAAGGCCACTTCGTAGCCTTCTTTGGACAGGATGGTCTCCAGGGCCGAGAGCAGCGCGAAGACGTTGCGTTCCCGGGCTGACTCGCCCATGAGGCCGACTCGCCAGGCCTTGCCTGCGAACTCGCCCAGGCCGCCACCGATCTCGATGTCGTACTCGTTGAGCAGCGTCCGCCGGACCTTTGCGTCTTCAATGCCATCGGGAATCGATATCGTGGTCAGCGGGTTCAGCCGGTGTCCTTCCTCCGCCAGCAGGCCCAAGCCCAGGGCTTCGGCTCCGGCGCGTAAGGCGGCTGCAACCTTGGCGTGCCGCTGGATGCGGTTCTCCTGGCCCTCTTCCATCATCATGCGCAGGGCCTCCCGCAGGGCGTAGGTCATGTTGATGGGCGAGGTGTGGTGGTAGGCCCTGGTCTGGTTCCAGTACGCTTCCAGGTCCTTCAGGTTGAAGTAGAAGCTCTGTACCTTGGTCGGGCGCTTGGCCACCACGTCCATGGCTGCCGCGCTGAGGCTGATGGGAGCCAGACCGGGAGGGGCGCCCAGGCACTTCTGGGTGGCGCTGTAGCACACGTCCATGCCCCAGTCGTCCATCCTGACTTCATGGCCGCCCAGCGAGGTCACGGCATCCACAATGGCCAATGCTCCGGCCTCGTGGATCACGTCGATCAGTTCTTTGATGTCGCTCAGCACGCCCGTGGACGTCTCGGCGTGGACCACGCCCACTGCCTTGAGTCCGGGGTGGTTTTTGAGCTCGTCCTTCAGCATCTGAGGATCGACAGCCTTGCCCCAGGACGTGTCCATCAGGTGCACGGTGGCCCCGCAACGCTCGGCGATGTCGCCCAGGCGAATGCCGAAGTAGCCGTTCCTGCATATGAGCACCGAGTCTCCAGGCTCGATGATGTTGGCGCAGGCGGTCTCCATGGCGCCGGTGCCGGTGGACGAGATGGGCACGGTCATGGTGTTCTCGGTGTGGAATACCATGCACAACATCTCGCACACGTCATCCATGACTTGGAAGAACGCCGGGTCCAGGTGACCCATCACGGGGAGCGAAAGCGCCTGGAGCACGCGAGGATGGACGGTGCTTGGTCCGGGTCCCAGCAGCACCTTTTGGGGTGGCTGCAATTCATTCATGTAGGAGCTAGTCAACGATGGCCTCCGGTCAAACGACCTTATGATTGTTAGGGTGTTTGTGGCTAAAGGACTGCCGATGCGCCGCCGTCCAAATTCACGGCGATGCCGGTCAGGTAGCTGGCCCGCTCCGAAGCCAGGAAGGCGATAACATCGCCGGCTTCCTCGGGCTCGGCCACGCGGCCGATGGGGACGTTCCGGCCCTGGGCCAGTTCGTCGTAGAAAGTGTCCAGGGTCAGGTTGGGCTCTTTCTCGATTCGGGCGTCATACCGGCGCTGGTGCTGGCCGCTCTTGACTAACCCGATGCAGACAGTGGTCACCAGTATGTTTTCCTTGGCCAAGTCCTTGGACAGGCCTTTGGTGATGGCGATACCGGCGGCGCGGGAGATAGAGGTGGGCATGGATGAGGGGCCGGGGGTCCGGCCGCCCAGGTTGGTCACGTTTATGATCCGTCCGCCGCCTACCTTTCGCATTTCGCCGATGGATTCTTGCATCAGCCGGACCGCAGCCCAGACCTTCAGCTCGAAGTCGCCCTGCCAGTCTTCGTGGCTGACGTCCTCGAAGGGCTTGGCCATAGACGAACCGGCGTTGTTGACGATGATGTCCACGCGGCCGAAGTTGTCGGTGGCCGTCTTGATCATCTTCTGGGACGCGCCTTCGGTGGTAATGTCGAGGGCCAGAGGAACTACCGAGCCCTCGGTGGCCGTTTTAATCTCTTGGACTGCCTGGTCCAACACTTCTTGGCGGCGGGCTACGATAACGACGTTGGCCCCCTCTTTGGCCATGCTCAGTGCGGCTGCCTTCCCGATCCCGTCACTTCCACCCGTGATGATTGCAACTTTGCCTTCAAGGCCCATGTCCATAGTCGATTCTCCTGTTTAGACGGAATTCGAGTCTGATTCAACCCAAGGCACGCTCAGAAAGGCCCCAGCGAATCGGCGGCCATTATAGCACAGGGGTTGCCGCCGGTTAGGTGTGGCTCAGGTTTGGATGGCGGGTGGGCCGAGCTAAATCTCCAGCCCCGACGCATTGGCAACGATGCCGATGTCTTTGTCACCGCGGCCGCTGAGGCAGACCAGGACTATCTGGTCCGGCGACAGAGTTTTCGCCAAGTCGACGGCGGCGGCTACTGCGTGGGACGACTCCAGGGCTGGGATGATGCCCTCAGTGCGGCAGAGCAGGTGGAACGCCTCCAGGGCCTGGGAGTCGGTGACGTCCCGGTACTCGGCCCTTCCAGAGTCCTTCAGGTAGCTGTGTTCTGGGCCCACACCGGGATAGTCCAGGCCCGCTGAGATGCTGTGGGTCTCCTGCACCTGCCCGTGCTCGTCCTGCAGCAAATAGGACATGGCGCCATGCAGCACGCCGGGCCGACCCGCGCTGAGAGTGGCCGAGTGCTTGCCGGTTACCATTCCTTCTCCCCCGGCCTCCAGGCCCATTAGCCGCACGTCTTCGTCGGGCACAAATGGGTGGAACATGCCGATGGAGTTGCTTCCGCCGCCGACGCAGGCCAGCACGTAGTCAGGCAGCCGCCCTTCAGTCTCCAGCAACTGGGCCCTCGCTTCTCGTCCGATAACCGTCTGGAAGTCGCGTACCATCACGGGGTATGGGTGCGGGCCAACCACGCTGCCGATCAGGTAGTGCGTCGTTTCGACGTTGGTGACCCAGTCGCGGATGGCCTCGTTGATGGCATCTTTCAGGGTGCGAGTGCCGGACTCAACGGGCACGACTTCGGCCTCCAGCAGCTTCATTCGGAAGACGTTCAGCGATTGGCGTTTGATGTCCTCGCTACCCATGTAGACGATGCATTCCAGACCGAGCATGGCGCAGGCGGTGGCCGCGGCGACGCCGTGCTGCCCGGCCCCTGTCTCAGCGATGACGCGTTTTTTCCCCATGTGCTGGGCCAACAGCGCCTGGCCTAGTGCGTTGTTTATCTTGTGGGCGCCGGTGTGGGCCAGGTCCTCGCGCTTGAGATATATTTTGGCGCCGCCACAGACGAGGGTCAGGTTCTCGGCGAAATACAGAGCTGTGGGCCGCCCCGCGTAGGTGTGCAGCAGCCGGGTAAGCCGGTCCTGAAATTCATCGTCCTCTTTGGCGCTTAGGTACGCCTGCTCCAATTCGACCACGGCGGCCATCAGCGTCTCGGGGATGAATTTCCCCCCAAAATCGCCAAACCGACCCCTATCGTCCGGAAAGAGGCGCGCCTCGTTTACATTGGTCATGGGTTGTTCCTTCTATCCGCTACGCTGTCTTGGAGGCGGCGGCTCGGGCGTTTTTCAAGAATTCTAAGATCTTGGCGTGGTCTTTGTTGCAGTCGGTTTCCACGCCGCTGGAGACGTCCACGCCCCAGGGGTTCACGGTGGTGATTGCCTCGGCGACGTTCTCAGGGGTTAGTCCACCGGCCAGCAGGAATGGGAGGTTGGCCTTGGAAAGGGACGCCGCCACATCCCGGTCGAACCCCTTTCCAGTGCCGCCTTGTATGCCCTCCACGTATCTGTCGAGGGTCACCAGGTGGCCGACTCCGCTAAAGTCCTTGACCCGTTCGCCGGTCCCAGCGTCATCTGCTGCTGTGGCCGACTCGGCCACGTGCACGACTTTAATCACGTCGCAGCTAACCTGTCCGGCATACTCGACCGATTCCTTACCGCAGAGTTGGGCCACGTCCAGTCCGACATACTCAACGATCGCGTTAACCTCATCCAGCAACTGATCGGCGAAGAGCCCAACTATGCGGGGAACCGGTCCGCCCGAATCTCTGACGCCTTCAACGATAGCCTTGGCTGCATCGGCTGTGATCCGGCGGTGCCGCTCCGGCACAAAAACCATGCCTATGAAGTCGGCCCCGGCCTCGGCAGCAACTAGGGCGTCTTCCAAGGCGCGGATGCCGCAGATCTTTACCCTGATATCTTGGGAGTCCATGGTCATGCGGCCGGCGCTTTCTGTCCGGTCAATTCACGGACCTTTTCGCCGACGTCCGGGGCGGTCACCAGCGCTTCACCTACCAAAACGGCGTTCACCCTGACGCGGTTCATCTGTTTCAGGTGTTCGGGTGTGAAGATGCCACTTTCACTGACGATCTGCTTGCCTCTGGGTACCAGCGGGGCCAGGCGTTCGGTCACTGTCAAATCGGTGGTGAAGGTGCGCAGGTCCCGGTTGTTGATGCCGATTATCTCGGCCCCAGCGTCCACCGCAGTCTCGAGTTCAGCCTCGTCGTGGACCTCCACCAGGCACTGCACCCAGCGTTCCTGGGCGGCAGCCAGCAGTTCTTTCAACTGTGTCGGCTCTAGGATGGCGACGATGAGCAACATGGCGTCGGCTCCAGCAGCCCGAGTCTCAACGACCTGGTACGGGTCAAAGATAAAGTCCTTGCGCATGACCGGCACCCGCTGCGAGGCCCCGGCTTCTTTGATCTCCCGCAGGTGTGCTAGCTCGCCCTGGAACCTTGCGTCGGTGAGGCATGAGATGGCGGCCGCGCCGTTGCCGGCATACGTTGCTGCCAGCTTCAGGTGGTCGAAGTCGGGCACCAGCAGCCCTCGGGAGGGCGATGCTTTTTTGACCTCAGCGATCAGCCGCACCCCGCCGCCCAACAACGCCCCGGACAGATTCAGGGTCCGTGGCTCTCCGTCAGCAACAGACTCCAAGTCCGCCAGGGAAACCTGGGTCTTGCTCTCAGCTAGTTCGATTCGCTTGGCAGCGACTATTTCATCGAGGATGTTTGGCATTTTTCTTCTGTTATGAGCTTGAAATCCGAGTTTGAATTATACCTGTTAGGAAATTGGACCGGCTCAGCTTACCTGGCTGACCTCAATCATTGATTCCAAGCGGTCTTTGGCCGCGCCGCTGTCGATGGTCTGGGCAGCCAGTTGCACGCCGTCGCGGATGTTGGAGACTAAGTCGCCCACCAGCAGGGTGCCGGCGCTATTCACCAGAACGTAATCGCGCACCGGGCCGCCGGCGCCGCCCAGCAACTCGCGCATCATCTCCGCGTTAACCACTTTGTCTCCCCCTCGCGCAGCCTTGATTGGGGTGACCGGCAGGCCGGTGTCGGCCACGGACAGCGTCCAGTTGCTCACTTTGCCGTCAGAGACCTCCCAAACCGAGGTGTCTCCGGAGAGGGTCATCTCATCCAGGCCGCCGTCGCCGTGGACAACCAACGAGTGGTGGGTTTCGAGCAGGCGCAACACTTCGACCATCTTCTCGCCCAGCCCCGGAAAGGCCACACCCACCAGCATAGACTGAGCTCCCGCCGGGTTGGTCAGCGGCCCCAGGATGTTGAACACGGTTCGGATGCCGATCTCCCGGCGCACCGGCCCGGCGTGGCGCATAGAGGGATGGAAAGCCTGGGCAAACATGAACCCGATGCCACTCTCCCTGATGCAACGCTCGACGCCCTCGGGAGGAAGCTCTATGCGCACACCCAGCTCCTCCAGCACGTCGGCGCTGCCGCAGTTGCCCGAGGCCGCCCGGTTGCCGTGCTTGGCCACTTTCAGTCCGGCTCCGGCTGCAACCAGCGCCGCCGCCGTGGAGATATTAAAAGTTCCGAGACCGTCGCCGCCGGTGCCCACGGAGTCGACGAGCATGCCATCGACATTCACACGCAGCGAGAATTCGCGCATTACCGTGGCCATGCCGGCTATCTCCTCCGTGCTCTCGCCCTTGAGTCTAAGCGCGGTCAAGAACGAGCCCAACTGGGCCTGGGTGGCCTCGCCCGACATGATTTGCCGCATGACCGCGGCAGCATCGTCCATCGGAAGGTCGTTGCCCGAGACAACAGCGTCTATAGCTTCACGAATATCCAACTGGTTTACTCCTGTTTAACTAAACCACGGCCGCCGCACTCACCTGGTCGAGAAAATTCTGCAGCAGATGTTTCCCGTCGGGGGTCAGGATGGACTCGGGGTGGAACTGGACGCCCTCCACCGGGTGTTCTTTGTGCCGGAGCCCCATTATCAGGCCGTTGTCAGTCTGGGCGGTTATCTCCAGGGTGTCGGGGACCGTCTCCGGGAAAACTATCAGCGAATGGTAGCGGATGGCCTCAAAGGGGTTGGGCAGCCCGGCCAGCACCCCGGCCCCGTTGTGGTTCACCATGGAGGTCTTGCCGTGACGAATCTCGCCCGCCTGGTCCACCGTGGCCCCGTAGACGTAGCCGATGCATTGGTGACCCAGGCAAACTCCCAGGGTGGGAATGGACGGGCCGAATTGGCGTATCGCGTCGTTGGAGATACCCGCCTCCAGAGGCGTGGACGGACCCGGCGAGATGATTATCCCCTCCGGAGCCATGTCCTTAATCTCCTCCACGGAGATCTTGTCGTTGCGGGCCACCTCAACCTCAGCGCCCAGTTCGGACAGATACTGGTATAGGTTGTAGGTGAAGCTGTCGTAATTGTCGATCATTAATAGCATGGTTGTTTACCTTAATCACGTTTGGTCGGAGCTAGAAGACTTCCACAAACTCCAGCCAGTTGCCGTCTGGGTCTTGGGCGTAGGCCGCCTTCCGCGACAATTTCCCATTGTCATCGAACATGGAAGCCGGTGGGTTGTTGTACGTGATGCCCTTCTGCGAGGTATCCTCAAAGAACTTGTCCAGGTCGTCAACGAAGAAGGCCAGGTGGGACGCGCCCAAGTCGTTGCGGTGGAGATGGTTCTCTCCGCTGATTGGCGACAGGTATTGGATCAGCTCGAGTTGGTGCCCCTTGCCCATGTCCACGAACCCGCCCTTGATGTGGGCACCCGGAAAGGCCAGGACCTGCTCGACGAACTCGCCCTCACGTTCGGTGCGGCCTGCGATGCGCATGCCCAACACTTCGGCGTAAAACTTGATGGACACCTCGATGTCCTTGACTACGAACCCTGTGTGAAAAAACGATTTCAACACCTCTGAACACCTCTCTTTAATTATTCCGCGCCCTCGGCTAGATCGATCGCCCGCATAAGGGCCCCGGCCTTGTGGCGGGTTTCCATGTATTCATCTTCGCCGGTGCTGTCAGCCACGATGCCGCCGCCGGCCTGAACGTACATCACCCCGTCCTTGTAGACCCCGGTGCGGAGCACCAAGGCCGTGTCCATGTCTCCAGAATAGCCGAAGTAGCCCACGGCGCCGCCGTATGGGCCCCGTTTCTCACCCTCCAGCTCGGCGATGATCTCCATGGCCCGAATTTTGGGCGCGCCGGACACGGTGCCCGCTGGGAAGCAGGACCGCAGGGCGTCGTAGGCGGTCATCCCAGGCTTAAGATCGCCCTCCACGTGGGAGACTAGGTGCATCACGTGGGAGAATTTCTCCACGTCCATGAGCTGCGTGACCGTCACAGTGCCTGGCTGGCTGACCCGGCCGATGTCGTTGCGGCCCAGGTCGACCAGCATGATGTGCTCGGCCCGTTGTTTCTCGCTCGTTTTCAGCTCGTGTTCGTTGGCGTCGTCCTCCCCGGGTGTCGCGCCCCTGGGCCTAGTTCCGGCGATGGGGTGGGTGGCGGCCCTGCCATTATGGACCGTGACCACCGTCTCGATGGCCGCGCCCACGATCTGGAAGCCGTCCAGTTTCAAATAATACATGTACGGCGAGGGGTTGATGCTGCGCAGTGACCGGTATATCTGAAAAGGGTGGGCCTCAGTGCGGCGGGAGAAACGCTGGGAGAAGGTCACCTGGATCATGTCTCCGGCGTAGATGTACTCGATACACCGGTCGATCTTCTTGGCGTACTCGTCCGTGGTGAAGTTTGACTCAATACTGCCCGAGACCAGCTTGGTGGACTCGTTGGACTGCAGCTCCGGCGGCAGTTCCAGGGGAATCGAAAGCCGGCGGACCATCTCGTCAATCTTGGCCGTGGCCTCGGTGTAGGAACGGTCGATGTCGCCGTCCAGATTCACGTGGCTGACCACCTTGATGTCGTGTCGCACGTGGTCGAACAGCAACAGGGTGTCGCAGAACATGAACACCGACTCGGGCACTTCGGTGGGGTCGGCAGGTATCTCAGGCACCCTGGGCTCGAAGTAGCGGATGGTGTCGTAGGCCAGGTAGCCCACCGCGCCGCCATGGAAGCCGGGCAGCCCTTCAACGGGGACTAATTGGAATTGGTCCATCTCTTCTTGCACCGGAATCAGGGGGTCGATCTCGCCCAACTCTTCTTTCGCGCCCGTCTTGACCACCTTGTAGGGGTCGGTGCCGATGAAGCTGTAACGGCCGACACGCTCGCCGCCTTCGACACTCTCCAGCAGGAACGAATACGGCCCTTGGGCCACTTTCAAGTACGCCGAGACCGGGGTCTCCAGGTCGGCGTTTATCGACCGGAAGACCGGGACCAAGTTGCCCAGGCCGGTCATCTCTTTGACTTTTTCCAGTGTGGGTTGGTACATACCGGTGCTCCCTTTATCTAACTACCCAGTGCTCGATTACCGGAGAAGAATATGACTCCCTGCTGCACTTGTCTGGGGTCGAGACCCAGACTCTTTATGTCGCCGAGGATGTCGGCGAACAGAGTGAAACGGACACTTCCCTTCGCTGCGTTGGCCGCCGCCGTGCTGGGGAGAAATTCGGTGCTCGCCCCGACAAACCCGGGCATCCCCATCAGCAGCCTCCTAAGGTCATCTGCGTACCGAAAGTCCATGGCCACGCGGGCCTGCGACATCTCCCGAAACAGCTCAGCGGCCTGGTTTCTCTCTGCCATGCATGGAATAACCGCCCGGAACGTGCCGCCCGGCCGCAACAGCCGGTACACACCGTCGAAAAGTGAGGAGACGGCGTTGGCAGGCAGATCCTGTACCAAGTTGAGGCTGGTGACCAAGTCGAAACTCTGGTTCTTGAAGGGCAATCCGGCGGCGACATTCCCCTCCACCAGAGTCGCATCCCCTCCCAACTCCGACCTGGCCAGGGCCAGCATGTCCGGAGTCAGGTCCAGGCCAGTCAAGACACTCTTCCCGCCGGTCCGGTCCACAGCCTGGCGCAGCAACCGCCCGCTGCCACAGCCCAGGTCCAGCAGGTTTTTGCCCGGCTGAAGGGGCCCCAGCGCCCAGTCGATACGCTCCGCCAGGGCTGTGCCGCTGACGAACCGTACCCGGTCTTCGTCATAAGCACGGCTGTACTCCCCGTACACCGAGCGTTTCAGGGTTATGTAGTCTGTATTTTCGAGCTGTGTCATGGCTTTTGCTTCGGGCTATTTCCAAATAAAAAAGGACCCGCCCTCAACAAGGGACGAGTCAATTCGCGTTGCCACCCTATTTGCTGCCGGTTCCCCAGGTTGTAGACGGGGCTTTTGCAGCTTCTCGATCGGCGGGAGGACCCTGGTCTACTGTTGCCCTCGTGCCGTGGACCTTTAACGACGCCCAACCGTCACAGCCTAGTTCAGTCCTCGATGGAATCGGGACATCGATCGGCCTGCAGCTCCGGGGTCCATTCGTTCTTCTACTCAGGGCGCCGGCTCACACCAAATCCGGTTCGCTTTGCCCTGCTGGAAGACTACTACTCCCCTTCACAGCCTTTATACATATTCGTTTGTATAAATCCGAGTATAGGGTTCACGAAAAATTATTGTCAAGTTTTCGTGACTGGTGTGCCAAATTATGGCCCTAAACCGTCGCATCCCCCAGCCCACCATGCTCCACCGGCACAGCCTCGTCCTCGCCTGGCCACGACGGCGTGGTGTGGCACAAGAACCGCAGTGGTCCGCCATTCCCGGCTTTGAATTGGAAGCTCCAATCCTTTGGTATAACCAGGGAATCGCCAGGCGAGACGTCTACCGGCGGCACGGTTTCCGGGTCAGCTTCCAGCGGACAACGCCAAACCTTTCCAGCACCTTCCAGCACGTACCAGACTTCTTCCACCGTGCGGTGTCGGACCGGGCGGCTGACTTCGCCGGTGCCCAGAGTGACCTCGACCAGGCTGCTTTTGGATGCGCCCTGGTTCTCGCCAACGAGCAGACGTATCTCCGAGCCATCAGGCGCAGTATCGTCAGGTGTTGGGTTGCCGCGTCCCAGGGGCAGGACGGGATTGCTGTTCGATGCGCTCATGCCGGCACCTCACGTGCGGTCAGGGGGTTAGGCTCTCACCCACCATGCTCCAGTAGGGCAGGACGATCAGGAATAGCACTCCGATGGCTATCCCAGTCATGACTATGCCCATTCGCAGCACTTCCGCCGCCCGAATCTCCGCCCGCTGGTAAATGAACACGCTGGCCGTGGCGCTGGCTGGGTAGTAGACTACTGAGTCTCCCACGACCACCACCGCCAGACCGCAGACCACGGGGTTCAACCCCAATGCCGCCCCGGTGGACATGGCGACCGGGATTATGAACGACAAATAACCCGAGATGTTGGGCATGACGACCCGCACCATAGCAGCCGCGCCCGACATGGCCAGCAGTATCAGCGTAGGGTGGTCACGCAGCCCTTCCACGCTCCCCACCAGGGTGTCGGCGAACCAAGCGGCAGCCCCACTGACAATGAGGGCGTTGGCCAATGACAAAGACGACGCGATGACAAAGAAGTTGGTCCAGCCGATGTTCGATTCAAATTCCCGCCAGGTCAGCAGGCCCACTCCGGGCAGCAAGATAATGGTCAAGGCGATGAGCGCCGGCACCACGGGCGGTAGGCCATGAGCGAAGTCGGTAAACCAGAGTAGAGCGGTGCCCACGGCGATCAGACCGGCTTTGATCTCTCTTGGCGTGATCGGGCCGGGTTTCACCTCCATCGCTTCCAGACGGTTCGGAAGGGTAAATCCCGAGCGGTACGTGAGGTATACGAACAATCCCCCAAACATCAATACGATATAGAAGGGAACGGCCATCAGGATGAACCACCTGGTCCAAGAAAAATCGTCTATACCACCGAAATTGGCGATCAATCCCGACGCGACAACCGGCGTGATGCCGCCGGCCAACAGCGCCGTGGAACCCAGCCGGTTCAGCCCGCCCATCGCCAACATAATCGCCCTGTTCAACGGGGCGGTCTTCTCCACCCCCCACTGCTCCATCACCTGTTCATAGATATGGACCATGATGGCCCCACGGGTGCTGGCGGAGGGAAGGGCAAAGGTCAACCCTGCAAAGGCGGCCAGCATCTGAACGTAAAGCAGCTTCGGGTTGCCGCCGGCGAACCGGATGAGGTGCACCGCCAGTCGCTCGGCCAGCCCCGACCGGTGCACCGCCAACCCCAGAGTGAGGATGCCCAGCAGGAAGTAGGTGACCGGCTGTGAAAAGCCGTACAACGCCACGTCGATATCATCAACGGCTTTGACAAGCACCAACGCCATGATTCCCACCATGCCAGTCACGGCTATGTGCAGGGTCTCAGTGGCCCACAGCACCACCGCCATGGCCATCACGGCCAGCGCCCGTTGTCCTTGGTCGGTGAGTCCGTCAGGGTTGGGCGCCAAAAGGACCGCAAGGAATACGATTATAGGCAACCCAAAGCGAAAGAACAGGGCGCCTGGACTCATGTTCCGGATGGTAACTAGATCGATCAAATCGGCTATCAGGCAAAACGGCGGGAGTACAACTTCATTTCCAAGGGCCGACGTCGGCCCTCGTCAGAACCCGCAGCTTATTCGGCGGCACTTACTCTACTCCAGAGGGAAAAGCGGCACAAGACGAAAGCCATTGAAAAAGGCCCCCGGTGGTCAACCGGGAGCTTTGATCAGATCTTTTCCGGGACGTTCCGGTGCTCTGCTAGGAGACTCGGGGCTTGCGGCCCTTCCGGTCCAAGAAGTCCTTGAACCCATCCTCCACAGTCAGCCCCTTAAAACGGCCCTTGCGGCCTTCAATCTCCGCCAAGAACTGGGTCTGCAGGGCCTCGCCGGTGTGCTCGATCAAGAGGGACTTGATGTTGGCCACGCCATCCGCCCGGTTCTTGGCGATCCCAGCGGCGACCTCGACTGTCCGTTCGATCAGGTCACCCGACGGCACCAGGTGGTTCAGCAGTCCGATGTGATACGCCTCGTCGGCGAAAACCTCGCGTCCGCTGTAGAGCAGTTCCTTGGCCTTGGGCCACCCGACCATGGTCGGCAGACTCCAGGTGGCGTTTAGTTGCCCATAGTTGACGGCAAGGAACCGGAAGCTGCTTTTTTCGCTGCCCATAAGAAAATCCAGGCTGGTGGCCATGACCGTGCCGCCGCCGTAGCAGAGGCCGTTGATGGCCCCAATGACCGGCTTGGAAGAGACCGCCAGGTGCCAGGTGTATTCGGCCCGGGTGGCGGCGCCGGCCGCGCGCTCTTCATCATTGTTCTCCCGGTTCTCATGGATGTCGGCGCCCGCTGAGAAAGCCCGGTCTCCCGCCCCGGTAATCACGATGATGCCAATGCTGTCGTCCTGCTCGGCCTGGGTTACAAACTCGTCCACTTCCCGTACCAATTGCAGGTTAAGAGCGTTCAGAACCTCGGGCCGGTTCAAGGTCACAATGGCCACCCGGTCCACTTGGTCGGTCTTTATCATCTCGAAACTCATAGCTTCAGCTACTCCCTAGATCGTTGCCAAAATATAGACCCTGGACAACCCAAACCTTACCGCCCCAGAGCCCCTTCATGCCACGTCTAATAAACCATACCAAGCCCTCAAAGTAAACTTTCGGCCGCCTCAAAATAATGTGACCAGTCTCACCGGCTGAATGTGCCCACGACTATTATCCGAAGGGTTCAATCGTGGGCCTGCAACTGGACGCAGCGGACGCTGAGCAAACCGGCGTCGCCGATAGCGAACAGCCAGTGGCCCACCGGTCGGCCCGGCTCCTCAACCAAATGCCCGGAACCACCCGATTCAATGAAGAACGATGGTGGGACAAGAACAAGACGGTTATCTACCACTTAGACCAGGGCAAGAAAGTGCGGGAAATCTCCGAAATCGTCGGCCAGAGCCCCGGCAGATTCGTGTACTCAGGGAGCGGCTCCACGACCTGCGCACCGCCGAATTCGAGTTAGTCGGCGCCCGCTAAAGCGGACAGAACACACCCTTCCCTCTCCTCACCTAATCTACAGGCCGTAAGATTGTTAGACCCCCATCTTGCAATTTTGCGGCCCGATTTGCGTTGCTGCCGTAACCGGCATCCCGCACCACGACCTTCCCACCTGCTTTCCCTTGCTGTAACCTAGCCTCAAAACCTGGAGAGCGAGGAACCCATGAAAGCGATACGCGCATATGAGGTCGGCGGGCCCGAGGTCCTGAAATTGGAGGATGTGCCCGAGCCCACGCCAGGGCCCGGTCAGGCGGTGGTCGACATCAAGTCCATCGGCGTCAATTACACCGACGTCTCCAGCCGCAAAGGCACCAACCTGCCAGCCAGCTTCCCCTGGACGCCTGGAAGAGAAGCCTGCGGCGTGGTCACCGCCATCGGCGAGGGCGTGAGCGAGGTTACCGTCGGGGACCGGGTCGCCTACGCGATGCACACCGGCTCTTACGCAGAGCGTCAGGCTGTTCCATCGTGGTTGCTGGTTCGCATACCCGAAGCCATGGACTTCGCCACTGGCTCAGCTTCCCTGCTCCAGGGCATGACCGCCCATTTCTTGGTCTTCGGCATCGCTCGGCTGAACCCTGGCGACCAAGTGCTGGTCCATGCCGGGGCCGGCGGGATGGGGCTGCTCCTGATCCAATTGCTGAAGCGCCTGCGCGTCCACGTCTTCACCACAGTCTCCACCGAAGCCAAGGCCGACATGGCCAAGAAGGCCGGGGCCGACCAGACCATCCTCTACACCCAGCAGGATTTTGAAGAAGAGATCAGCAAGGCGACCGGCGGACAGGGCGTGGACATGGTATTGGACGCAGTCGGTCAGACAACATTCGAGAAGGGATTTAAGTGCCTGGGCCGGCGCGGATACATGGTGCTGTACGGCCAAGCCGGCGGCGCCGTGACCGACACCAACACCCGCGCGCTGCAGAACGGCTCGCTATACCTGACCCGGCCCAGCCTGGGAGACTACACCGCCACTCGAGACGAGCTGCTTGGCCGGGCCGAAGAGGTCCTCAGATGGGTGCAATCAGGTGAGCTTAAGCTCCACATCGGCCTGACTTTGCCATTATCTGAAGCCGTGGAAGCCCACCGGCAGTTAGAAGGTCGGGAGACGGTAGGGAAGATTCTATTGACTCCTTAACCGGCCAAGCAAAGGCTAGATCCAATAACCTCTGACGGAACCCATATCTGTAGATCGGAGAAAGTCAGCCTAAGCCCCGCTCATGGTGAGCCTTTCGAACCACGACCTCGGTTAGGCCATGTTCGAGCCCGAGCCACCTATTTAGATGTCATTCCGACCCTTCCGGGAAATGAGATGTCTCGTTGCTTCACTCGAGGTGGCAATAGGGCGAGTTTGGCTCCAGTCTAGTGTCCCAACCTCCCCGACGGCAGACCGCCGTGTAGAATAACCACCGGCAGACAATCTTTCGGAGGTTTTCCATGGCTGACAGGTTTTCGGGGGTTCATTGGATGCTGGCAACTCCCTTCCACGAGGACGAGAGCATCGATTCCGCCTCCATCGGCAATCTGGTGGACAAGGCTGTGTCATCGGGATGTGAGGGCATGGTTTGTTTGGGCGTTACCGGCGAAGCCGCCCGGTTGACCGACCGCGAGCGCTATCATGTGGTGGAGGCAGTCATCCAGCGGGCCCAGGGACTCCCAGTGACCGTAGGCACAACCGCCGGCAGCACTGCCGCAGCCATCGACCGCAGCAAGGAGGCCCAGAAACTTGGCGCGGCGGCGATCATGGTCTCGCCTCCACCCATGGGCAAACCCAGCCCCGACGCCGTTTTCAAGCATTACTCCATGCTGGCCGACGCCATCGACATACCCATCGTGGTGCAAGACTACCCCAGCACCTCCGGCGTTCACATGTCACCCGATTTCATAGCCAGACTCTCCAACGGCATCCCCACCGTGGAATACCTAAAGCTAGAAGACCCACCAACTCCCCCCAAGATTTCTGCCATCCGCAAGCTGGTGGGCGACGATATGCCCATCTTTGGAGGGCTGGGCGGAATGTTCTTGCTGGAGGAATTGGCCCGGGGTTCCGTCGGCGCCATGACCGGTTTCGCTTACCCCGAGGTGTTGGTGGATATCTGCCGTCAGATGGCCGAAGGAGACAGGACCAAGGCAGAAGAACTCTTCACCCATTGTCTGCAACTCATGGTATTCGAATTCCAAGAAGGCATCGGCGTGGGCATCCGCAAATATGCCCTACAGAGCCGCGGGTTCATCAAAAACTCCAAGGTCCGCCACCCCGGACCCAACCCCAACAACGAGACCAAGGGGGAATTCCACCGCCTGGTGGAAGCCGCAGGGCTGGGTTCACTTTAGGGTTATTAGCCCACTGCGCCAAATCCGTTCGTGGCGAGCTCCGTCAAACCACCGTTACCCAATAGTCATTTCCAGCACAACCTGGGCTTATGCACGCCCTTCGACGGGCTCAGCACGAACGGATTGGTGTGCACGGTTTTGGTTACTGCGCCGTCCAGCCGCCGTCTATAACCAACTCGCTGCCGGTGACGAACGATGACTCGTCGGAGGCCAGGTAGAGGACGCCGTAAGCCACGTCTTCGGACTCGCCGTACCGGCCCAGGGGGATGCGGGAGACCATCACCTGCTGCACCGCCGCGTCGGAACGGCGGGCCTCGGTCATGGGGGTGACGATGGGGCCTGGGTGGACGGAATTGACCCTGATGCCTTCCGACGCGCACTGAACGGCCGCTGATTTGGTGAAGATGCGCACCGCTCCCTTGGACGCTTGATATTGGGGACTGCTTTCATTCATGCCCACCAGCCCCAACTGGGATGAGATGTTGATGATTGAACCGCCGCCGGCCTTCCGCATCTCGGGGATAGCAGTTTTGGTGCCCAGGAACACACCCTTGGCGTTGATGTCCATCACCCGGTCCCAGTCAACGCCCGTGGTCTCTTCGATTGAGCCACGGGCGCTGACCCCGGCATTGTTCACCAGAATATCGAGCTTCCCGTAGCGGTCCGCCGCTTCCTTGACCGCGGCCGCCCAGTCCTCTTCGCTAGTCACGTCCAGGCGCACGAAGACAGCGTCTCCTCCGATCTTCTCCGCCAAGGCGCGGCCTTCATCCTCGCGCACATCCCCCACCACGACCTTGGCGCCTTCATTGACGAACAGCTCAGCCTCAAAGGCGCCCATGCCTCGGCTGCCGCCGCTGATGATGGCTACCTTTCCCGCTAGGCGCATATTGTGGCTCCTTTTTGGTGTGGGTTAATTTGCGCAGGGGGATCCGCCCCGCTAATACCTGGTCTGCTGGTTCATGGGGGTGAATGTGCCAGGGTGTACTGCGGTCAAACCGGCGTCCACGGGCAGGCAGATACCGGTGATCCAGCGGGCTTCTTGGCTGGCCAGAAACAATGCCGCGTAGCCGACGTCCCAGCCGGTACCTTCTGTCTTCAATGGGGCCGCATCGGTGCGGTATTGGCGCAGGTCGTCGTTCATACGTGGGGCCACCATGGGCGTGTAGACCAAGCCAGGAGCAATGGCGTTGACCCGGATATTGTCCGCGGCGTGGTCAGCGGCCATGGAGAAAGTCAGCCCGATGACCCCCGCTTTGGACGCGCTGTAGGGCGTGCTGCTGTGGGCTCTTAGGCCGGCGATAGACGAGATGTTGATGATCGCCCCACCGCCGCCGCTGGCAATCATGTGGGGGATGGTGGCCTTGCTGGCCAGAACAATGGTTTTGAGGTTAACCGTCATCACCTTATCCCAGTCCTCTTCGCTGACCTCCACAACCGTGCCCCGCTGGGAGATGCCCACGTTGTTGTCGAGGATATCCACCCGGCCGTAACGCTCCATGGCGGTATCCGCCATGCGTTGGCAATCTTCAATGTTAGTCATGTCGCCCTGAAGTGTGGAAGCGACTCCGCCCTCTTCCTGGATCAATTGAAGAGTCTCCCGCGCCCGGTCTTCCTGGAAATCCACCAGCAGTACCTTGGCTCCCTCTCTCGCGAACAGAATGGATGCCGCTTTGCCGTTGCCCACTCCCTCGCCGCTAGAACCTGCGCCGGTTACGATGGCCACTTTGCCTTCAAGCCTGGGTGGCCTGGATGGTATCTGTGCCATTGAATACACCTCTGAAAATCACGCGGGCAGTTATCTATTGAGCACGCTTCACACTGGGGTACATTCTAGGAAAGCATCCCCATTGTCAAGATACCCGGTTGGCCGCCGGAAACCGTCGGCGACTTCATCGAGCACGCACGTTTTCTTGACTCAACATGGGTAGCACTCTACACTAGTTGTGATACATATAGGTGGGCCTAAAATCGGCCACCGGGACGAATTACTGCATGCAGAGCAACCTCAACCACGGGGCGGATGTCGCCCTATTCATCGACTGGGAAAACTTCAAGATCAGTCTGGCCGTCGGCCACCGCACCCCCAACGTTTCTGCCCTAAAAGAAGAAGTATCCAACCACGGACGTGTAGTGATCGCCAAGGCCTACGCGGACTGGGTTACCAGGGCCCCTGAATTGCGCGGCGCCAGCCAGTTCCTGAACGACCCTCCCTCCCTTTACGCCGCCGGTATCGAGCCGGTATTTGTGCCCACCAGGGCCCCTTCCCCCAATGCCACCAACGCCAACAATGTACGCACGGGCCGCATCAAGAACAGCGTCGACGTCAAGATGACTGCCGATTGTATCGAGATCGCCCATTCATACCCCAATATCGGCACCTACGTGCTGGTATCCGGGGACTCGGATTTTATTCACGTGGTCAACGCCCTCCGCACCATGGGAAAGCGAGTGATCGTCATTGGCATCTCGTGGAGCACATCGCGCCGACTGGCAGATAACGTTGACACCTTGGTTCTTTACGACGTTGATGTCGACCCACTCGTGGTCTCGGCTGAACCCGCCGCCACACCTGGCTCCGCCGGCGCTGCGGCCCCTCCAGCCGAGCCCGCTCCTGCCCCGACATCGGCCACGGACCTCAACGACATTATCCGCGCCATCGAAGACATCATTCGGGACGAGCGCAAGGCCGGTGGCAACCCACTTCTGACCTCCATCAAACAGCGCCTGGTACGCCGCTATCCCGACTTCGACGAGAAGAAACTTGGCTACTCGGGCTTCAAACGCCTGATGGCCCGCGTGGCACAGAACGGCAACGTCCGGCTGATTACAGCCGGCTTGGTCGACTGGGCAATCATGTCCGACGAGGACATTCCCGAGGGCGCAACCGAGGCCACATTCTCGGCCCCCGGCACCCGACCAGGACGCCGCCGCGGCCGCCTCCCCCGCTCCAGACAGCAAGAAGAAGAGCCAACGCCGGAACCTGTCAGCTCCGAGATCGACGATTCTTCGGTTGTCGAGGACACCGAAACCGACCACGACCCAGTTCCTGCAATCGCATCCAACGGCCAGCACGACCACGATGACCAGGACGGTCAAGACCAACATGACGATTCGATGGAAGAGTACTCGTACCAACCGGACGATAGCGAATCCTCCACTCCCAGTTCTCCCTTCAGCGAGAATGCGGAGCTGGCCCAGGCCCTCCAAGATGCCATCAGCAATCTGAACATGCCCACCGGACCAGACGACGGCTTGCTGGCACACCGGGTCTCAGACCTGATCTTGATGGCCAATACCCTAGAGCACCAGGAAGGCGTAAGCCACGTGGCTTTCAACTTCTTGGTGGCCGAGATCTGCAATGCTCTTGGTCAGGGACTCGAGGCTGGAAGCGCCGAGATCACGCAGCGGTGGGGGCAGTCCAGCTCCCGTACCTACGTGAGTAAGATTCTCCGCTGCCTAAGCGACGGAGAGTTCTTCCTGAAGGGCAACCATAGCTGGCGCGATGAGACCTCCGGCCAGAACCGCCGCCGGCGCACCTTCAACTTGAACCACGACCATCCGTTGGTGCAACAGGCCATCGCCGCCCGTTCTGGTGTCGGCGAAGCCCCATCAGTCCCTTCGGCTATAGATGAGAGTTCGCCCTACTCCGACCAAGATGAGCCGCCGGCTTCCCAGAAGCCCGGTGATCCTGGTGAGGTTGTGGACTCTGTGGAGAGCGACGTCGCGGCACTCATCGCGGAGCTCCCCGAATTCTTTGAAGATGAAGAAGACGAAGACTACGAATCGGGCAAATCGGCCGCCGAAGCCCGCGCCGAGACCGGTTTCATGTCCCGCCTATTCCGCCCTCAACGCCGCCGGAACTAGAGTCAACCGCCCAGGCTCCCTGAGCAACAAAAAGCGCCCCGAATTATCGGGGCGCTTTTCTTTTTGCAGCTTTGCCGGGGGCTGGTCTCTCTCCCGTCGTCCTTCCGCGGAAGGAGGGAAGGGTTAGGGTGAGGGCACAGTTCTGCATAAGTCATTCACCAGCCGGCAAATATCACTTGTCGTCATTCCTGCAAAAGCCGGGGCCACTGAGCTCTCACGACTCCAAAAAGTCTGACCCAACCTACGTGGGTTCCGGCCTTCGCCGGAATGACGGGGATGTTCACATATCCAAGATCAGCGTGGACCAGCCGAAATCGCGGGCGCCCAGGCCCTCGGCGGTGTAGGGGTGGTAGTACTCTCTGAATCCCGACTTCTCGATACACTCGTGGCTCTTGGCTACAATCTCGTCGGCCAGCTCTGGGTAACCATGACCCCGCAGGGCGTGGGAGAGGAACCAGTTGGTGTTGACCCAAGATGGGCCCCGCCAGATGAATCCCCCGGAATTTCCAGGCCTGAATTTGGAGTCTGATGCCGGGACCGAGGGCAGCGGGTACGGCGTCCAAAAATGGTCGGGGGATGTCACCCAGTCGTTCACCAGCCGCTCCACGTAGGGCCTTGGCAGGTCGTCCAATATCAGTGGCATCAGGGAGCTGATGGTCACGACCCGCACAGGTTCTTCCGCGACACCTGAAAGGTCGAAGAACGCCCCGGTCTCTTCGTCCCAGCACTTGGTCAACAGGGCGTCTCTGGTGCGACCGGCCTCGCGGTTGAACTCCTCCGCCCCCGCAGAATCCCCGTACTCCGCCAACAGCCGGGCCAAAGACCGCATCCCAAGAGCGTAGATCGAGTTGACCAGCACGTCCTCGAAATGAAACAGGTCGGCGGCAAGTATTGTTTGGTCGTCGCCCCGCAGCGGCTCGTAGGCCTCGTAGATCTTTCGCAACGCGGCGATGAACCCCTGATTGGAAAGTTCCGTAAGCCCCAGGGCCTCGTCGTATTTGGGAGAACAGTCTGTTCCGGCTTCCTCCGGTTGGATTACCGCGATCAGGCCGTCGTTGTCCGGGTCCCTGGTATTTCTGAGCCAGCGGTAGAAGTTGACCAACACCGGCAGTGCCGCGTCCCGAAACGCCTTGTCTCCGGTAGCCCGGTGCACCCGCTCAACCGCGTAGGCGATGATGGGTGGCTGCATGGTGGAACTGTAGTGGGGATCACCGGCCTGGCCAACGATGTTCCGATTCAGAAAGTCGGGCTGCTTCTCCATCTCCCAGAAGATGATGTGGGGCATGAAACCGTTGGGTAGGGCCCCGCTCATCAGCGTCCGCAGCTCGGCCTTGGCCTGGTCTTGGTCGAGGTGGAGCAGGGCGATGGCGTGGAAACAGGAGTCCCAGAACCATTGGAAGGGATAGCCGGTGAGGGAAGGGCAGACGAAACTGTACTCTTGGCCGTTCCAGTCGGCCACACCTTGGCGCAGGTTAGTCAGCAGTATCTTTCTGGCGCCATCTTCTAGCGCTGTCCGGTCCAAGTGCTTCTCTCGAGGCTCAGGCCGCTGTGCCGGAGTAGACTTCCAAGTACTTCTTGGCCACCGCTGGCCAAGTGAATTCGGCCAGGGCGTACTGCAAGGCCTGATGCCCCAGCTCCCGGCGGGCTGCGTCGTCGTTCACCAGCCGGGCCAACTCGCCGGCGGCGTTATCTCGGTCGAACCTTGGGACCACCATCGCTCCCTGCAACAGCACCTCTCGGTTGGCGCCGACATCGTGGGTCAGCACCGGCGTGCCGTGGGCCATGGCCTCCAGATACACCAGGCCGAACGCCTCGTAACGGGAGAATAGCGTGAATAGGTCAGCTTCAGCATACCACTCGGCCAACTCGTTGTCTGTGACTTCACCGATCACCGTCACTTCTCCCTCAAGATGGTACTGGGCGATAAACGTCTCGATCTCGTTGACGCCGCCTTCATCCCGGCCCACCAAGACCAGGCGAACAGAACGCTTAAAATGTATCCGGGCCTGTAGGTAGGTGTCCAACAGCCAACGCTGGCCCTTGTGGCTGCCGACCCGGCCAACACAAAGAATCGTCAGGGGTCTGGATTCCGGTTCATCCCGCAGTTGCGGGTTGTCTTTCTCTGCGGCCTGGCCATATCTCTCGTCGATGGACGCGCCCCAGCCAATCACTCCCAACTTATCCTTGCCCGTGCGGTAGGCCCGGTGGACGCTCTCCGCCTCAAGGGCGGTCAACGCCACCACGCGGTCGGCGATGTGGGAAAGGAACGCGTTGATGGGCTTCAACCACCACCTGCTTGGGGGAAGCGGGTGATAGGAAGGCGTGAACACAAAACGGGCCCGACCCCGGTACCAGAACCACGCCCAAAAGTGGCCCCAGAACCAGCCGTCACCCACGAAATGGATCACGTCAGGCTTGAATTCGTCCAAGTATTTCTTTAGGCGCAGGGGTGAGAACCAGACCAACGGGACCGAGTAAAGCGGGAGGGATCGACGGGGGAACCCAGAAAGCCGGAAGATGGAGATACCTTTGGGGGTGGTCTCTTGGTCATCCCAATCGGGCTGCGGGCGCCGGGGGAAGGAGTACTTGGTGGTGAGCACGCCGACGGCTTCGATGGAGGCCGACTGCTGCATCTGGAATGATAACTGTTCTATCGCCCTTTCGATGCCCCCCAGATAGGGCCGAAAATAGGGGGTCAGAAACAGAACGCGCAGTGGTGTGCTAGCCACTGGCAACCTCCAGACCTTTATTCCACACTTCGGTGATCTGCGATACAGGCAAGTCGACCTGCTCTTTAAGCTGGAACCGGTCGCCGCCAGTATAACCCAGAATAAAGACTGGAACCCCGAAACTTGAGGCAAGGGGAACAAACGCGTTCATCAGATCACCGGGTAGGCTAACAACTATGCGTGATTGCCGTTCCCCAAAAAGTACAGCATCCCAGCGATCATCGATCGCAAAATCACCATTGAACCCAATACCGCCCTGGATGGAACACTCGGCCAGTGCCACCGCCAGACCGCCTTCGGAGCAATCATGGGCCGAGGTGATTAGACCTTGTCCAATCCCCTCGCGACACAGCGCCTGCACCCTCTTCTCCAGGTCGATGTCTATCTTGGGGCGGCCCTCTACTCGCCCGTGAATGCGTTGCAGATATTCGCTTCCGGCTAGGTCATCGACATCAACCAGACTCGGGTCGGCTCCTAAAAGGACCACCATAAGCCCCTCTCCGGCGAAGGCAGACCTGGTTGCGTTGGTGGCCACTTCCAGCAGGCCCAGCCCACCCACCACGGGCGTGGGGAAGATCGCTTGGCCTCTTGACTCGTTATACAGGCTCACATTGCCGCTCACCACTGGCACTTCCAACACCCGGCAGGCGTCGGCGATACCCTGTATGGCCTGTTCCAATTGGTTGTATACATCGGGCCGCTCCGGACTGCCGAAGTTCAGGCAATCGGTGATCGCCAGGGGCAGCGCTCCGGAACAACTCAAGTTCCGACAGACCTCAGCGACCACGATCTGGCCGCCCTGGTACGGGTCCAGTTGGCAAAGACGCCCGTTGCCATCAATGGTCACCGCGATGGCCTTATCGGTACCCTTTATTCGCAAAACCGCGGCGTCGCTGCCGGGGCCAACTACCGTGTTGGTCTGCACCTGGTGGTCGTACTGGCGGTAGACGCCTTCTTTGTTGGCGATGTTGGGCGACGCCAGCAATCGTATCAGCGTCTCCTGCGGGCCGTCTTGGGGTAGCGGGACAAGGTCCAGGTTCGACTGGCGACGCCGGATATCTTCCTCCGACGGCTTCCCCTCCAAACTGTACTGAGGCGCTTCCGATAGGGGTCCGATGGGTAGGTCTACCACCAGCTCCGAACCCACGGCCACCTGAGCGGTCTGCTCGGCTAGGATAACGCCAATCTCCCGGCAGGTGACGTCCCATTTTTCCATGACGGCCTTGATCGCCGGCACGTTCTCCGGCGCAACAACCAATAACATCCGTTCCTGGGACTCAGACAGCATCACCTCGTATGGGCTCATGCCCTCTTCTCGCTGGTGCACCTGGGAGATGTCCAGGCGGATGCCTCGGCCGCCGCTGGCCGCCGACTCTATGGCCGCGCTGGTCAGTCCCGCAGCGCCCAAGTCCTGGATGGCGTTCACAAGGCCGGTGTCCAGTGCCTCCAAACAGGCCTCAATGAGCACTTTCTCCAAAAATGGGTTGCCCACCTGCACGGTCGGGCGGAGCTCCACTTCTTCCTCGAATGTGCGGGATGCTAGCCCGGATGCTCCGTGAATGCCGTCCCGTCCGGTGCCAGCCCCCACCAACAGCATCACATTATCGACCTCGCTAGCCGCCGAAGTTGCTATGGTATCGGCCGGCACCAGGCCCACGCACATGGCGTTGACTAGCGGGTTCTGGGAGTAGGACTCGTCGAAGCAGATCTCCCCGGCCACGTCGGGTACACCGATGCAGTTGCCGTACCAGGAGATGCCGTCCACCACGCCGTGGAACAGATACTTATTCTGGGGGTCGTCCAAAGGGCCGAATCGGAGAGAGTTCAGGAGGGCGATGGGGCGGGCGCCCATGGCCAGGATGTCCCGGACGATGCCGCCCACGCCGGTGGCGGCGCCCTGTAGCGGCTCCACAGCAGATGGATGGTTGTGGGACTCGACCTTAAACACGACCGCCAAGCCGTCGCCGATGTCTACCGCGCCGGCATTCTCAGCTCCGGTCTGGGACAAAACACGGGAGGGCCTTTGCCCGGCGGGGTTTTGATTAAACCGGCGCAACAGGGGCCGGGAGTGCTTGTAGCCACAATGCTCGCTCCAAAGCGCTCCGAACATGCCCAATTCAACAGGGTTGGGCTCCCGATCCAGCCGCTCCAAAATCAGGTCGTATTCGGCCCTGGAGAGCGCGATCTCGTCCAGTGTTTCTTTGGTCACCGCCATCTATCGCTCAACCCCCGCCTTTATTCCCATGGTCCACCTGATGTATACACCGGTCACGCCGATTCGTCGATAACCCCGTTAGCTTCTTGCCCATCGTTTTGATACGAGGCCTGGCGATCCGCAACGTTCCCGCCCTGGTCCGATGGCCAGACCTGCCCACCTAAAACGTGGCAGTAGTTGGCCTCGGACCCGAAGAAGCCGTTCACCTGCTCCAGGTCGGTGGTGGTGATGAGGACCTGCTCGTACCGGGTCGCCTTTTCCAGCAGCCGGTGCCGGCGGGAACTATCCATCTCCGACAGGGCATCGTCAAACAAAACCACTGGGCCCTCGCCCCGCACCGACTCCAGGAACTCCGCCTCAGCCAGCCGGAGGGTCAACGCCAGCGTTCGTGCTTGGCCCCGGGAGGCGAACACGCCCATATCGGCCCCGTCGATCAATAGATTGAAGTCATCCCGGTGTGGGCCTACTGCCGTGACCGGCCGGGCCCGCTCCCGGTAAGAAGCCGCGGCCAGCGCCTCCCGAAAGTTGTTCTCGACCTCGGTCAAATCTCCAGCCAGGAGCACGCTGGGCCGGTACTCGACTTCCAGTGTCTCCTCCAGGCCGCTTAGGTCTTCGTGCTGCCGCACACAGGCCGGTGTTAGTTCGCGCATGGCTTCGTAGCGCCGCCAGGTGATCCAGGCCCCTTCACGCACCAGTTCATCGTCCCAAAAGGCCAGCTCGTCGGCATCCGCCTGGTTTTCACGGAGCAGGCGTAGTAGTTGGTTGCGTTGTTGCACCACGCGGTGATACCGCTGCAGTCCCTTGAGATATACGGGGTCAGCCTGGGACAAGAGAATATCCAGAAAACGCCTCCGGCCCGAGGGCGGACCCTGGACCAGTTCGATATCGGCGGCGCTGAAGAGCACGGCATTCACCTGGCCAATGAGCTCACCGGCGGTGTGCTTGAGCCGGTTGACCCGAATCTCCTTGCGCACGTTGTAGGCCAGGTCGTTGCCCTCCCGGCCGGAGCGTTGGGTTAGCTGGTAGCCGATTATCACCCGAAGTTGCTGGCCGTTCTTCTGGACCGTCCCGTCGACAAGGGCCTGCTCACCGGCAATGGCCGCATCGAAGCTGACGACTTCCCGTTCATTCTCGGCACGGAACGACCGGGCGATGCAAAGCAGGTAGACGGCTTCCAAGAGGGTGGTTTTGCCTTGAGCGTTGGGGCCGTAGTAGACCGTCACACCCGGAGACAAGCCAAGGTCCAGGTGAGTCAGGTTACGGAAATTGGTCAGTCGCAGGCGGGAGAGGTAAGCCAACCGGTCGTATTCCTCCCACTGGTCCTAGTCTTCATAGACCAAATTTTGGCGCCTTGGCTCGATACAAAACCCGGCTTCGCCGGTTAAGCCTGGTCCTTTAGCAACTGGATCTGTGCGTCCAGTTCGGTGGCCGCTATTTCTTCCCCGACGGAGAGCCGGAAGCAGCGGTCGATGTAGAGTTTGGCCAATTGCGAGCTACGCTCGGAGTTGTCCTTGGCCGCCTCCAACAAGTCGCCCACCTTGAAACTCTCGGGCAGATGGCGCGCGAGCACGGTGATCTCAACGCTAACCTCGTCCGCGGCTGCCTGATCCGACCCGTCGACAGCGAACCGCAACCGGCCCAGCAGCTTTGAAAGCTCACCAAGCTTGTCGCTCTCGCTCATGAAACTGAAGAGGACTTCATTGACGTTCAGTGACTCGTCCGGTTCTTCTTCCGGCTCGGGTTCAGGCTCAGCAGTCGGGGGAGCTTGCAGGGTGTCTCTGAGCTCTTCACTGATGGCCGCGGCGGCGCCTTCGGCCGGGGTGCTGGTCATCGCCAGCGCGTCGGAACAGAGGCTGGAATAAGCTTGGACTGCTTCGGTGGCCGTCTCCATCATCCTGGCCAGGTCGAATGAGAACATGCTGCCACCGTAGACCAAATCATCCCCTCGCAACTGGCTCAACCGCTCCAGTTCCGCGAAGGAGCTGACGGCCTCAGGCACCGGCGGCATGGCGAACGCCGACAGTTCACTCAAGGGCATGTTGCCCAGATGGGACGCCAAGAAGGGAGGGACGTACTTGGTGAGGTCAGACTTGACCGGCAGCGTGACCACATAGGTGGCATAGACAGAGCCCGGCTCCGTGTCCACCCGGAAGTAGAGCAGGGCATGCCCTCTGGGATTCTGGGATTCGCCATTGTCAAAGATCAGGTCCATGTCTAAAGCCGTGCCTTTAAAGCGAAGATCGGGTCCATTACAGGCGGTCACGCCCTTGGCGCGTACGCTTCGGTACATTATAGGGCAAAGCAAGACCCCCGGCCACGCCCGCGCAGCCCCGCCATCACTACCGGTCGCGTTGACTACCCATGGCAAAGTTTGTATTGTAGGAGTAGTGTGCCCGGCAGGGGCAGGAAGGAGCCAGGAATGGCGGATACAGAACTAAAGGTCTTCGATTACGACAAGGCCGAGATCGGAGAAGAACTAGGTTCCTACGAATACATCCTCACTCAAGAGATGGTGGACGCATTCCGTTCCTCTGTTCAAGACCCGGGCGCTCCCTTTCCCACACTGGGCGTTAAGCACGATGCCACCGCCTTCGCTATGGTCTACGACGACCCCATCGGCACGGTAAACGCCGGCAATGAGGTCGAATTCTTCAACCCGCCGATCGTGGGCAAGAAGATCAGCGTCAAAGGTCGCATCGCCGACAAATATCTGCGCCGGGACAAACCCTACATAGTCATTGAAGCAACCGCCATCGACGAAGACGGCCGGTTGCTTGAAAAGCTCAGCACCTATCAACTGAAGAAGCCTGACGAGTTGGGGAAAAAATGGCATCCAGAACTGAAATAAAGCCAGACCAGGCCATTCCCTCGGTCACGAAATCGATCACAGAGGCCTCTATCCTTGAGTTCGAGTCCACAGGAATCCTTGACCGGGAGAACATCCACAACAACCCCGAGCTGGCCGCCAAACGGCTGGGCACCACGTACACCCTCGCCTCGGGCCGCATGTCCATAACTTTCGCCGCTGAGAGCCTGCGCAAGTTCTTCGGATCTGAGGTGTTCAACTACACCGGCACCGTCAACTTGAAATTCCTGAGGCCGGTCAAGGCCGGCGACACCATCACCGTCACCGGGGCCGTTAGCGGCACCGAAGAGACAAACAGTGGCACCAAGGTTTCGGTTGACCTGTTCTGCAACAACCAAGACGGCAACCGCACTGCCGTTGGAATCGGCACGGCAGTCGTCAAGTAAAACCCCATTTTCGGGCTGGCGCACAAACATCTTTGGAGGACCAAATGGCAGGAGAACACGGCAAGGTAGAAGCTGAGATAGTCTACTGTGTAAGTTGAGGCTACTTTAATGTCGCCACGTGGTTGGCGAATGAGTTTTTCCGCTCCGATGCGCCCGGCGACATCGCCATCAAGATGACGCCGTCGGACAGAGGACGGCTGGAAGTGTACCTGGACGGAGACAAGATCTTCGACCGCAAGGAAACCGGGGCGTTCCCCGACTTGGGCACGGTCAATGAACTGAAGATGACCATCGCCGAGAAGATTTTCGATCTGGAAGAAGTCTAAGCATCTTCCCTGCAGGCAGAGAACATCGGAATCGACTACGCAGCCTGGGTTCAGTTCCTGGGCTGTGTTTTTATGGGAAAACCTGAGATTCGGAGAAGAAATTGGCTAACCAAGAACATGTGAAAATAGCCTCCAGCGGCCCCGACGCTCTGGACAACTGGCGCGAGAATAACCCCGACGTGCAACTGGATTTGGAAGGCGCCGACCTCAGTGGCCTTAACCTGGCCGGCACCAAGATTCGGGGAGCAAACCTCAAGGGAGCGAACCTATCCGGCGCACGGCTCAGCCGGGCCAATCTGGCCGGCGCTGACCTGTCCGGCGCTGACCTTTCGGAAGCCGACTTCGGCCAAGCTGGGATGGCCGGCGTCGATCTGACCGCTGCCACCGTCGTCAACGTGAATCTCTTCTGGACCGACATGAAAGGCGCCTGCTTGAAGGACGCCGTGCTGACCAGTTGCCGCATGAACCGGGTCAGCCTGATCGGCGCTGACATCTCAGGGGCTAATTTCAGCCAGTCCAACATGATTGAGGCCGACCTGAGGAACGCCGACATGACCAACGCTCGCTTCCAGTCCGCCAATATGAACGGCGCCGACCTAAGCCGGGCCACCATGCCGGGTGCCGACTTCAACCTAGCCATGATCCGGGACTCCATGTGGATCGCCACCGACGTCCGCGGCGCCAGTTTCAAACAGGCCAGCCTCCACCGCTCTGACTTCACCCTGGCCAAGTGGGACGACAAGACCGCTTTCCCCGACAATTTCGACCCCGAAGACACGGGTCCCAAAGACGTGAACGACTAGCCTGGCCCCGTGCTAAAATTACTCGTCTAATAAAAAGCGATTACGCCTCTTAGGAGACCACGTGGCCGTCCTTCAAATCGTGGGAAATACGTCCGGCGCAGGCAAGACCAGCCTGGCGGCAGCCTTGTTGATGGCCGCCAACAAAGCCGGGAAGCAGGCCGCCTACTACAAACCTTTCGCTGACGGGCGCACTGCAGACTCCGATGTTGCTTTCATATCTGAGCTCCTCCAGTCCATCGGCGGCCCCTCCGTTCCCTCTCCCGGCAACAAGTCCGATTCCGGCGATCTAAGCGCCGCCCAGGCTGAGATCTCTAGGCTGGAGTCTGAAACTGGGCTCGTAGTCATCGAGGGGCCTGATGGGTCCCAGCCTTACGCGCTTGAGTCCAAAGCGATCCTGGTGCACCGGTACTCCCCCGGCGAAGCCATTACCACAACCATCCCCAACCTGGCCTCCATCGTGGTTAACGCGGTCCCCATCCACCGCCGTGACGAAGTCGCCCGCAAGCTGGACGGACAGGTTTTTCCAGTGGCTGTCATTCCGGAGAGCCGCGGGATGCTCTATGTAACCGTGGAGCAACTGGCTGAGCACCTGGGCGGACAATGGGTGCTGGACCCGGTGAACATGGACGCTCCTATCGATCGTTTCATGATCGGCGGCAACATCCTAGATGAGGGTCCCGTCTACTTCGACCGGTACCCCAACCAGGCCGTCATCACCAGGGTGGAACGCCCCGACATCCAGATGGCCAGTATGTGCGATAAGACCTGCTGCTTGGTGCTCACCGGGCATGGCGAGGCCACCGAATACATCAAGTTTGAGGCGCTGAAGCGCAATGTCCTATTGATTCAAGTGCGCACCAGCACTCTAGACACCGTTGATGCCCTGGCCAGTCTGCTAGACAAGGCCGACGCCCGGACGGCAGCCAAGGCCAGCCACTTCGCCGGTTTGCTGGAGCAGTATCTCGGCGCCGAGACCCTCGAGCAACTGTTAAGTTAGGTCCCGGCGTAGCCTCAGATTCTTGACTGAGCGTGTTATCAGGCCCTACAATGGCCTTGCCTGTTCCTTATCGGAGCCGCGGTTAGCACCCAGCCCCAAACAGCGCCGCTAAACGCCGGGGAGAGAGATATGCCCGTAACCCAGAATGGCGTGGAACTGACGGTGGCCATCTCCGAGAAAGCCGCCGATAAGATCAAGTATTTCGCCGAGAAAGACGGCATCGACGAGAACGTGGGTATCCGCGTGGCTGTAAAAGGCGGCGGCTGCTCCGGACTGACCTACGACCTCAAGATCACCGGTGACTTCACCGAAACCGACAAAGTTGTCGAGCAACACGGCGTCAAAGTGATCGTCGACAAGAAGAGCTATATCTACCTGGTCGGCACCGAGTTGGACTTCTCCGACGGCTTGAACGGCAAAGGCTTCGTCTTCGAGAACCCCAACGCCAAGAAAGCCTGCGGCTGCGGCACCTCCTTTAGCGTATAGCGAGAATCGCGCACAGCCATCCCAATCAGCAGAACCACAGGCGCCTCCTTATCCAAACAACAGCGGCGCTTGTTTATTTAACCCCTAACTTTCCCGGCGGAGCGTCCCATGGCCCTGCAGGAATCAGAACATCAGATCGGCTTAACCAACTTTGTGGAGAGGCACGGCTTCCAGTTGCCAGCTGTCTACTCTGATTTCGCAGAGGAGTACACTGCCGCCACCACCGCCGTAGGCATCCATGATGCCACGTACATGGGGCGTCTAAAGGCCACCGGCGAAGACGGCCTGGATCTCTTGAACCGCATGTCCACCAACAAGGTTGACCACCTAGACGCCGGCGAGGGCGCCGTAACCGTTCTCACCACCGACCGTGGCCGGATAGTCGACGTGCTAGGCGTGGTGAACCAGGGCGACCACGTGATCTTATTGACCAGTCCCGGCCGCCAGCAAGCGGTGACCGACTGGCTGGACAAATACACCATCATGGAAGATCTCGTCATTGAGGACGTCAGTTCCGATACCGCTATGCTGGCCCTGGTCGGCCCCAACACCGTAAAGCTCCTGGGTCTGGATTCCACCGAACTTTCCCAGGACTCACTCACGGTCCAAACCGTCCAAGTAGGTGGAACTGAGGCCCTGGCGGTGGAACAACCCCTGGGCACGCTGTCCAGGTACTGGTTGATCGTCGCTCAGGCAGCCGCTGCGGGACTGTGGCAGCACCTGACCGGCGATGGAGCGGTTCCCCTGGGTGCAAACGCAATGGACGCCGTGCGGATCACTTTTGGGGTGCCTGAGTACGGCCCGGAATTGGGAGAGCCCTACAACCCGCTGGAGGCCGGTCTCATCGGCTCGGTGGACTTCGCCAAAGGCTGCTACATAGGCCAAGAAGTGATCGCCAGGCTGGACAGCTACAAGAAGGTTCAGAAATACCTGGTCTCTTTGAGCTTTGATGCCGACGCCGACATCTCATCAGGTGATGAACTGTTGCTAGACGGACAGCCGGTGGGGATGGTCACGTCCGTGGCTCCAGAACCTTCTGGCGGCGCTCTGAGGGGCCTTGGCTACGTGAAAGCGGCGAATACCTCTCCAGGTGTGCGATTAGATGTTGCTGGTTCCGAAAAGAGCTCAGTGGAAATCGTGGCCCTGGCCCAGCCCTACGGCCCGCCCAAAGACTGAACTCCTAGTCAGACACCGGCTCGATCTTACCCTCGGATGTAGCCGCCAAAAGCGCAGAGAAATCGTAGCCCCGCTTCCGCATCTCTTCCGAACCACCTTCGTTCCGGTCCAATAAAGAGACCACTTTCACCACCGTACAACCAGCTTCTTCCGCCGCTTCTATGGCGTGGAAAAGCGATCCGCCGGTGGTGCAAACATCGTC
Organism: Dehalococcoidia bacterium UBA2158; assembly: GCA_002328185.1. Lineage (GTDB taxonomy): Bacteria > Chloroflexota > Dehalococcoidia > Lucifugimonadales > UBA3495 > UBA9611. The sequence continues at coordinate 94,193 of DCWQ01000007.1, read as the reverse complement.
CACGATGGCAACCTTGCTGCCCGGCTCCAACGGCCCCTCGATGTTCTGCTTCATGCCGTGGCTCTTGCTTTCTTTTCGCACGATGAAGGCCGGTATGGGGCCTCCTTGCAGGTGGCTGGCTAACGCCACGGCCGCGACCATCGGGTCCGCTCCCAGGGTGGTTCCGCCGATAGCCTTAGCCCCGGCCGTGTTCAGTAATGGAAGCAGGGCCTGGGAGATCAAGTGAGCGCCCTCCGGGTCCAGACTCAACAGCCTGCCGTCGAAGTAATAGCTGCTCTTTTTCCCTGAAGTGAGGGTGAAGTCGCCATACTTGATGGCGCCCCGTTCCAGCGCTAATTCCAAGAGTCGGTCCACTGTTTCACTCAACTCGCCGTCCTCCCTTCCTGTTCTGTCTGATATAAACCCTGTTGGCGGATGTACGCGGCCACCGCATCCGGCACCTGTCCTGTCAGAGGCTCCCCGGCCGCGGCCAGACGCCTAAGCTCGGTGGCGCTCACGTCGACCAGCGGCGCTGTAACAACCTGAACTCTACTTTTGGCGGCCGGTACTCTTTCGTAGAAGCCATCCCAATTAAAATCCTGTTCTCCAGGGCGGTCTAGCGCCAACAATCGGCAGAGCCCCAAAACCTTTTCCGGGTCTTTCCATCGGTCCAACTGGCCCAGGACATCCATCCCCAGGATGAAGCACAGGTTGGCCGTCGGCCCTAGCTTATTCGAAAGTTCCACCAGGGTGTCAACGGTGTAGGTGGGCCCGAGTCGGTGGGCTTCGATATCACAGACGTCAAAACCAGGGTGGTCTTGGGTGGCCAGTCGCACCATCTCCAGTCGTTGATCGACCGATGCTGACGGCTCGGCCTGCTTCAGTCTGGGCTGCCCGGCCGGTATGAAAAGCACCCGCTCCAGCTTTGCTCGGTTCATGGCAGCATCCGCGATACTCAGATGCGCCAGGTGCACTGGGTCGAAGGTCCCGCCGAGAATGCCGATGTTCACCGCTGCCTGCTGCCTGCCGCTCAAAACCATGTGAGCTCTACCTTCCCGAACCTGATGGTGTCTCCGGCCTCGATGCCGGCGTCAATCAGGCGGGTGGCGAGCCCGGTCTTCCGCATCTCCCGCCACAGTTGCAGCAGGACCCTCTGGTCGCGGGTGTCGGCCATGGCGGTGAGGCGTTCCATCATCTCGGACTCCACCACATACACTCCATTAGAGGCGCGCCAGACGTTCTCCCTTCCGGCAGACCGCTGTGGCCGTGTGCGCATGGGTTCCAGTTCCGGGCCCTCTTCCACTACTTCCACAGGCATCTCGGCCAGCGTTTTAAAGATGCTTCCCATCAGCGTGTCCACACCTTCACCAGTGGCCGCGGAGACGAACTGCACGCTGGACCCCTTGTCGCCGATAGCCTCCATCAGCCGCTCGGTCAGCTCTTTTTGGGCTTCCCGGACCTCGGTCACGTCCAACTTGTTGATTACAACCAACTGAGGTTTCTCGGCCATCGCTGGGCTGAACTGTTCCAATTCCTGGTTGATCATCCGGTAGTCGTTTACCGGGTCTTCGGAGAGCCCGTCCAGCATATGGACGTATAATCTGGCCCTTTCAGCATGCCGCAGAAACTCGTGGCCCAGGCCAATACCTTCATGGGCGCCTTCCAGCAGTCCAGGTACCTCCATCATCACGAAATCGTCCTCACCGACTCTGACCACACCAAGAACCGGTTCTACCGTGGTGAACGGATAGTCTGCAACTTTGGCTTTCGCTGCAGAGCACATCGAAATCAACGTGGACTTCCCGGCGTTGGGTTTGGCTAGCAGACCCACGTCAGCCAGCAACTTAAGTTCCAGGAAAAGAACTACCTTCTCACCCTTCTCGCCCCGCTGAGCCAATACAGGTTCCTGATTGGTGGGTGTCGCGAAGCGAGTGTTTCCCCAACCACCGCGGCCACCCACAGCGATCAATCTGGGCTTAGCGCTTGTGATATCGTCCAGATATTCTTTTTCGCCCTCCTCGTTCATTCGATATATAACAGTTCCCATCGGTACCGGAATATACCGGTCCTCACCATTTCCGCCGCGCTTGTTCTTACCCTTTCCATGCCCTCCATGGACCACATAGATCGTGCTATTGAATTTGATATGCAACAGAGTATTGATCGAGGTATCGCCAACCAAATAAGCGCTTCCCCCGTCGCCGCCGTCGCCTCCATTTGGACCGCCCTTAGGGCGGTATTTCTCACGAAGGAAACTGCTACAACCGTTACCACCGGAACCTGCGTTGATATTTAATCTAACGGTATCAATCATCAAATATGTTTAGTCAATAAATAATAGGAGTAATAAGAGAGTGGATTACGGTGATAGTTAGGCGTAAACGTAACTGGATTACGGTTGACTAGTGCTATTTTAACATGGAGAGAAATTCAAAAGAGGTTGATAATATAGAAGGGAAACGTGAATGAAAAGAACGTGTTTGTGCTTGGATTTTAGGCGGTTTTTCTAAGATAAGTGATTATCCAGGGCGGGGTTTGATACCGAATGAGGTTATCCACGCAAATAAGAGTATTGGACACTGACCGAGGTGGTATTCTGGAAGCACCGCGCGGCGTGGGTGCGATTGACCCAACCGGGGAATTCAACCAAGACATTTTTCGGACTATCTCGGACTATCAGGGCTGTTAATTACTTTGGCCGGAGCCTGTTCCAGTTCAATTACCCCAACTCCAGCGGTTTCAAGCCAACGGCCGAACGTCGAGAACGGAGGAGAAGTCGGACTGGTTAATCGGATAGCATACGTCAGCCCTAACGGCGACCTATTCACCGTCGATCCGGACGGCGGCCGCCTTTCGCAGCTCACGGGCGGTCTTCAGGCCGGAAGCGGACCTCCTGGGAGTGTTTCTCAAGGAAGCGTCCAGGTCAAGCCGCTGAGGATGAATGAATACTACACCTGGCCCACTTGGTCCGCAGACGGGACAAAAATGGCTGCATCACGAGTAGTGGTGGAAGAAGCCGGCACCGACGTGACATTGCAGGTATTGGACGCACGCAACGGCCGCAGCGAGACCGTCTACGAGGACAATGGTGGCGGACTGGTCGCTCAAGGCGCGCCCCACTACATCTACTGGGCACCGTCGGGAAATGAGTTGTCGTTCTTGGCGGCCACGTCGGATGGGTTGGGGCTATTCCTGTGGGACGGCACTTCCGGTAAACGGGCTGCCCAGATTCAACAGGGCGGCCCCCTCTACTATCAATGGTCAAATAACGCTGACGCGATGGCCCTGCACATTGGGCCGGATGTCATCTGGGTCAGGCCGCCCGACGGTGGAGGCTCCCGCCAGTCGTTCGAGTCTGTGGGCAGTTTCCGTGTCCCGGCGATCTCGCCGGACGGCGAAAGTCTGGCCTTCGTAGACCAGGCAGACGGGCGAATGGGGCTATACGTCGCCTCCACCAGCGACCTTGAACAGGCTCGAATGATCACCGACGTTGGGTCGCCATCGGCGTTCATGTGGTCGCCCGATGGTACGCAGATCGCTGTGGCGGACCAATCTGTGCCTCGGGGTCCACTGTTTGACCGGTTGACGTTGGTGCCGGTGGATGGCACCCCAATAACCACGCTATCTTCCGGCCGGACTTCAAATGGCGTTTGGGCCTTTTTTTGGTCGCCTGCTGGAGACAAATTGGCGTGGGTATCGGTCAACGCAGATGAACAGGAATTGGAGTGGGTAGTCTCGCCCAGCGATGGCTCTGACACCAATCGACTTTTCAGCTTTCAGCCGTCGGTTGAGGTCTTCATTTTGTTGAGCTTCTTCGACCAATACGGCTACTCCCATACACCTTGGTCGCCTGACGGCAAGTTCCTGGTTGTGGCCGGGTCCAAGGGCGAGGCGGCGCGAAGGAGTAATGGTCGGACCCCCACCGGAGACCGGATCTATGTGTTGGACGTCGAAGGATCTGCAGAACCCAAAGACTTGGGAGCGGGAGTCCTGGCCGTTTGGTCGTGGAACTGAAGCTCAAGGCGCTGATGGCGGCCCTCGCGGTTGTGGGTCTGATTGTCGCCTGTGGCTCGAGCGCGCCGGCGGAACCGCCGGGCGGGTTGCCCGGAATAGACATCGACCTTGCCATGCCCCAGGCGGTAAACCAACTCCTTGCCCTCAAGTCGGCGGGATTCGTCTTGGAGCACCTTGAGGGCTCAACCGTGTTAGTGCCAGGTGTTTTGATGACCAAGGTTTCGGGGGAGGTCTCCATCCCAGACCGGTTCAGAGTTACGGTGGAAGCCGAATCTGAATTCCCGAAGTCATACCTAGAGATCAGCATAATCACCATCGACGACGCAGCCTATATGACCGACATATTCACCGGCCGCTGGAATCAGATCTCCGCAGGAACATTGCCTTTCAACCTCTCCGGATTGGGGCAAACACTGGCCGGCATAATCGAATCCGTCCAGCAGCCGCGAGCGGTCCGCGCTGAGCGCGTGAATGGCGTTGACACCGTGCTGATCAAGGGTCAAATAATTTCTGAAAACCTCTCAGAGTTAGTTCCTGGATCAGCGGACGGATTTCCGGTTAAGCTGGAATTCTGGCTGGACCGTGAGGGGTTATTGCAGCAGGTGCTTATCATTGGCCGCGTGGTCGCCACCGATATACCTGAGACCGTGCGGAAACTAACTCTGGAAAACATCAACCAGCCTGTGGTGATCGAACCGCCTGGCGACGCGCCTAATTAATCCTTAAAGCGATGCTGGGAAGAGACCGCACACCACCCACCCCCTTTATCTTGACGGTCATCGGTCTTGGGGCCTTCATCACGGCCATGGACCAGACCGTGGTAGTGACTGCGCTGCCCATTGTGATGCTGGACCTGAAAGTTCCCATCGCCGAGTTGGACCTGGTCTCATGGGTCATCACCGCCTACCTGCTGGGATATACAGTTGCCATGCCCCTGATCGGACGCCTGGGCGATGTCTACGGCTACCCCCGGATCTATCAGATGTGCCTGGTGATTTTCTGCATCGGGACAATCTTGGTGGCCGTTTCATCCAGCCTGGGGTGGATGGTGGGCGCCAGGGTCATCCAGGCTATCGGCGGTGGCGCCACGGTGCCCATCGGCATGGCTTTGGCGACGACCCTTGTCCCCAAGGGTCAGCGAGGTTTGGCATTGGGAATCGTAGGAGCTTCGGCGGAGGTCGGATCCATGCTTGGCCCAGCCTATGGCGGAGCGATAGTCGAGCTTCTGAGCTGGCGTTGGATCTTCTGGCTGAACGTCCCCCAGAGCGCGGTCATCTTTTTGGCCCTTTTCTGGATGCCCAACCGCCGGGAAATAGGGGCGAAAATGGATTATATGGGCGGGGTGATCTTGGTCGGCGCTCTCTTGGTACTATCATTGGCCCTGTCCCGCACCGGGCTGTTTACTTTCGATTCGCCATATCCGTTCTTGCTGACCGCTGGAGGAGTAGGCCTAGTTGCGATTCTAATCTTAGTGGAGGCCAGAACGCTCCAGCCGTTGCTTGCCCCGGTATTGTTCCGCTCCTGGGCCTTCCTGGCATCCAACATGACCCAGGTATTGGTCGGAGTGGCATTGATCATCGCCATGCTCACCGTGCCCTTGATGGCCAACACCGTGATGGGCAAGTCGCCCTTCACGGGGGCGCTCTGGCTGCTGCGGTTGACGGGGATCATTCCTCTGGGGGCAGTGGCTGGGGGGTTGCTTGTGTCCCGCCTGGGATCGAGCCCGCTCACGATCGCTGGGCTGGCCATGGTGGCCGTGGGCATGTTCTTGGCCAGCGGCTGGGAACTAGGCGTGGCCGACCCGGAGTTGACCATACATCTGCTCATCGCGGGGTTCGGATTTGGCCTGGTCATCGCCCCCATCACGGTTCAGGCCCTGGATTCGGTCAGCGATGATTACCGGGGCACTGCGGCGTCTCTGGTGGTTGTATCCCGGATGATGGGCATGACGCTGGGGCTTGCGGCCCTCTCGGCTTGGGGCGTGCAGCATTTTCAGGTGCTCACGGCCGGCATGGAGTTCCCGCTGCCGCTGGCGGGGGAGGCCGCCGGTCTTTTCGAGACCCGCGCCGCAGAGTACTCAGCCAACGTCAATGCAGCGGGCCTTGAGCTGTTCCGGAAGTTCTTTCTTATGGCCTCGATCATCTCGTTGGTTGCGGTCGCGCCTGCGCTGGGCATGAAACTCGGCGGTAAATCCTAACTGATCACGAGTGATTCAACTGGTCCCAGATTTGACTGCCCAACAGATGTACGGTAGTGTTGTGGCGGTAAATTCAAAGGTTCCACCAGAGGAAATAGCCACGAAATGTGCCCGGCATATGCTTGGTATTTATTCAATAGAAAACAACCCGGGAGGAGATAAAGCAAAGTGATATCACGAAACAAGCACAAGAAGGCCGGTTTATTAGTGATGCTGGTCTTGATGTTCTCGGTCCTCGCTACTGCCTGCGGTAGCACGGAGTTCGAGACCGTTGAGGTCATCAAAGAGATTACTAAGGAAGTACCGGTTGAAGTAGTCAAGGAAGTAGTCAAGGAAGTAGTCAAGGAAGTAGAAGTAGAAAAGATAGTTAAGGAAAGAGTAGAAGTAGAAGTAGAAAAGATAGTAGAAGTCGAGGCCGTGAAAGACAAACGGGAAATAGTCTTTGGCGGACTCGACTGGACCAGCGCGTTGGTCCAAAACGGCGTAGCCCGTTACATCGTGGAGCATGGTTATGGATATCCGACCAGCCAGATAGAGGGTTCGACGCTACCCCTTTTCCAGGGCCTTCGTAAAGGCGATATCGATTTAACCATGGAGATCTGGCTTCCGAACCAAGCTACAGCTTGGAATGAAGCCGTAAAAGCCGGCGAAGTCCTTCCTGTTGGTAAAAGCTTGGAAGATAATTGGCAAAGTTCGTTCCTTATCCCCAAATATATGCAAGATGCCAATCCGGAACTAGATTCCGTCGAAGATCTGAAGGAAGATAAATTCAAGGATCTGTTCGAACAAGAAGGCGGAAAGGTACTGTTGCTCGGGTGCATAGCTGGATGGGGTTGCCGGACCATGCAAGACGGCGACGATTCAGGACCTGGCCAGATAGTCGGAATGGGACTTGAAGACCACGTCGTCTTGCAAGACCCCGGGACGTCCGGAGCTTTAGCAGCTGCTATTGAAGCAGCATTTGCTAAAAAAGAGCCGCTTCTCTTTTATTACTGGGGGCCAACTGCGTTAGCCCTCAAACTAGAGACTGAAATGGGAGGGCTCGTTGACTTGGAGCAACCAGACCCGTCAACATGTGCGGACAACTCTCCTATACATGGTTGTTCTTTCCCGCCAGCCGAAGTCATGATCGCGATGAACATGGAGTTGGTTGACGATGCTCCAGAACTGATCGCCTTCTTCAAGAACTGGGACTGGAGCGCAGTAAATCAATTGGCAGCAGAAAATTGGCACGCGGCGAACAGTGAAGCGCTTGCCGACAAAGGCGCATCTAGTGAAGAGGTCTTCACCGCGACAGGCGTCGCGTATCTAAAGAACAACGAAGGCTGGAAGAGCTGGGTCCCAGCTGACGTCCTGGCAAATGTGGAAGCGGCACTGGCTAAAGAATAGCTAGTAACCGTTAATCGGCAATGTAAAAAGGCCCCTCTATCATAGAGGGGCCTTTTTTGTATCTAGAAGAACCTCTCCATAGGAATGCTAGATCCGGACACAGCCTAAAAAGACGCATTGCAACCCATAGGGATTGATACCCAAAAGGGAAGTTCAATTTATAAATCAGTTCTTATACGGAGGCTGTCCAGCATTCAGGCACATCTGCATGAGTGCGATAACCTTTGGGGATTTTAAACGAACAAATACGAGAAAAAGGGGATCATTATCGATGCCGTACCGCTAGAAAAATAATCCACAAGGCCAGATTATTCTGATCGAGATATCACGATACTTTGAGTTATGCGATCAATGATGATCGCCATAACGACTATAGCGGAACCCGCAATAAAGGCGTTTCCCTCTTGTAATTGTCCCATAGAACGAAGGACTTCTATCCCTAATCCCCCGGCACCCACCATGGCTGCAATTGTCGACATAGCGAGTGCCATCATGATCGTTTGATTGATTCCAGCCATGATGGTCGGTATAGCCATCGGCAACTGAACTTTAGAAAGCAATTGGAGTCTAGTTGACCCAAATGATTCGCCAGCCTCAACCACCGATGGATTGACCTGCCGGATCCCGAGATTAGTAAGTCGGATACAAGGCGGAATAGAATAGAGCACGGTGGCCAAAACAGCAGCTACATTGCCCAATCCGAAAAACATTATTCCCGGGACTAAATACACGAAACTGGGCATAGTTTGCATAGCATCCAAGACCGGACGCAAAAGAGTTTCTATCAAGTTACTTCGAGCCATTAAGATGCCGGTAGGAATACCGAATATGACTGCTACAGAAACCGAGACAGTCATGATGGCTATGGTTACCATCGCCGGTTCCCAAAGATTAACAAGGCCGATTAGAATCATGCCCAGGGCGGAAATGATTCCAATCCTTAACGACCCCAATCGCCAACCCAACAAGAATATGAGGGCAACCATCACAGGCCATGGGACCCAAACCAAGAACTCGCGAAGTTTCCCCAAGACGACCTTTAAATTGTCGCTTATGCCGTCAAAGAACCACTCTCCATTAACCACTAACCAATCGATGAAATTATCGATAGCACGGGCAATCTCGGGCCCGATATTGGTAGGATAGCCGAGGTCATCGTCCCCTTTTATTAAATGTATGATGGCCGAAGCGATCAGAGCGCCGCATATAGCAGATACGAGAATAATAGGACTTCGGAATTTTTGAATGAATTTCATAACGAGAGCGGAACTTCAGTAGGAATGATGATGGTTAGTTAAAGATCACTGGCCACAACTTTTAAAAGGTCGGGCTGCGTCGCAACTCCAATAAAAGCGTTACTTTCATCAACTACCGGGATCGGCAAATTTTGGTCACTAAGGAAGGTTAGTGCCTCGTCAAGCGTAGTATCTGGAAGGACTGAAACGATACTTGAGTCGACAAGGCTATCTATATGTATGGTGTGATCGACCGCAGCATCTAGCTGATCTCTGCAAAGTATTCCTAGATATTGTTCTTCCGGATCGAGTCCGATGGCGTAATCAGTGTTTGCTTGCTCCATTTTCGTCCGCACGAGTTCGTGTGAATCAGTTGGAGAAAACACAACATCGGGTTCTGAAACCACATGTTCAATATCAATGACTTTCGTTTTGGAGATCCCCTGGGTGAATTCTTTGACGAAATCATCCGCAGGTTGGGTAATAATCTCTTTTGGAGTTCCGATCTGGATGATTTCTCCATCACGCATGATGGCGATCCTATCGCCGATGGTGATAGCTTCATCAAGATCGTGCGTGATAAAAATTATGGTCTTTTGAATTTCGCTTTGCAGAAGAGAAAGCTCTTCCCGCATTTGACGACGTATCAGTGGGTCTAGGCCGCTGAAGGGCTCATCCATTAACAATATGTGTGGATCTACTGCAAGTGCCCGAGCCAACCCGACTCGTTGCTGCATTCCTCCACTAAGTTCCCTCTGGTTAGCGTTTTCCCATCCAGTCAACCCTACCTTGTCAAGCATTTCACGTGCTACCGAATAACGATCATCTCTGTCGACGCCCTTGACCTCTAATCCATATGCGGCGTTATCTAACACATTCTTGTGTGGCAACAAGCCGAAATTTTGAAACACCATAGCCATCTTAGAGCGCCGGAATTCACGAAGGTCACGTGCATCGAAAGTGGTTATATCGTCTCCATCTACGGTTAGTTCGCCTGATGTAGCTTCGATTAATCCGATTAAACAGCGCACTAACGTCGATTTTCCGCTTCCAGATAAACCCATAACAACAAATGTTTCTCCCGGATATACCTGGAAAGAGACATCACGAAGGGCTACAACCAAGCCCAATTCTTGTTGTAATTCAGCACGGCTTTGGCTGCGATAAGGTTCCTCTAGCGCAATTTGCGGCTTTTTCCCAAATACTTTCCACAACGAATTTACAGAGATAATAGGGTGTGCTTCATGTGACTGATGGCTGCTCATAAGCTTCTCCTTCTGCGGGTTTCCCCAGTTATGTCGACACCTGCATCGATGCTGACAAACTGTTCTTGCAAACCTCTAGAATCCGCCTGCGCCACCGGTTTAAAGGTCAGCTATAGCCATTAAGATTCCAGATAATTGCGGTGCTCTGTATCACTACCAGGGAAGTAAAAGCAGCAGCGTCTACGTCTAGATTTGGATGGATCTTGCTCTCTTGCAGACCTTTGCGCATCACTGCTGTTATAGACTCAAGTTACCGATCCAGTATTTCACGTATCCGGTCAGACAAACCGATGCCCTCAAAGCTATAGGCAGTATGGGGAATTGTCAACTGAGTGGTTACGCCTAGGAAGACGAGGTTTAGGAGTGGAGCAAGTGTCATTGTGGAAATGCGGCATCTAAGGATTGGACTTGGTTGGTAGAGAGTGACCAGCCTGAGGCCTGGCAGTTCTCAACGGTCCTGTCAACGCTATTGCTTTTAGGAATCACGATAACGTTGGGTCTCGACAGGCACCAATTAAGGGCGGCTTGAGCTGGTGTCTTATCTACTTCCTTCGCCACTCGTTCTAGTGTTGACTCTCCGCGGGCAGATCGGAAACGGGACTTGCCCGAAAGAGACCCGTCAGCCAATGGGGTATAGGCGATAACCGTGATGTTGTTGTCCACACAATAGGGGATCAGGTAGCGCTCTATCTGACGTTGTTTTAGGTTGTAGAGCACCTGGTTGGAGACTAACGGATTATTGGTCATGGCCTGCTGGGCGTCTTTCATCTCAGCCACCGAGAAATTGCTGACGCCGATATAGCGGACCATGCCCCGGTCAACCAGTTCTTCCATTGCACTCATGGTCTCGGCGATGGGCACCGACCGGTTGGACCAATGGATCTGGTAGAGGTCGATGACATCATCGTCCAGGAGGTGCAAGCTCTTCTCCGCGGCCCGCAGCACGGCGTCGCGGCGGAGGTTGCTGCCCAGGACTTTGGTGGCAAGAAACACCTTGTCGCGACGACCTTTGATCGCTGCGCCGACGGCGTGCTCGGTCTTGTACATCTCGGCGGTGTCGATCAGGGTTGCGCCTAGTTCAATTCCCTTTCGCAGCGGCTCTGGTCCGCCTTTATATTTCCAGGTGCCCAGGCCGATCTCGGGTACCATGACTCCGGTGTCGCCTAATTCTCGATATTCCAAATAACACCCCGTGACCCAGGTTGATGCGTGCGGGATCGCCGCCTGCTATGGTATACCAGAAGCCGTAAACAACTGCTTACAAGAAATATTCGGGATTGATCCAGCGAGGTGCAGCCATGGAGTTCGAAGACGTACGCTCCCATTTTGAGAATAACCACCGGGGCGTTATAACCACATTTCAAGAGAACGGAGCGGCCCAATCCAGCATCGTGGTCTGCGGGGCTTATCAGGGAAACGCCGCTTTCGTGATCGTTAAGGGAAGATCCGCCAAAACCCGCAACCTGAGAAAAGATGCCCGCTGCACCGTGATGTCGGTCGCCGACAACTGGCGTACCTGCGCTATCGTTGAGGGCCAAGCCACCCTGATGGACTATCACAATACCGATGCAGAGAAGATGCGCGTAGAGCTACGTGAAGTATTCCGGGCCTGTGGTGACAAAGACCACCCCGACTGGGAAGAATACGACAAAGCCATGGTCAAACAAGATGCAGTGATCGTGCTGGTCAAACCGGATAGGGTTTACGGGAAGATGTCTTAGGGGATATCCGGATTCTGGAGAACTGCTAGAAGTGAGCTTGACCATCAACCGCGAGCATCGAGAATTTCGTCGATTTGATTGCTGGGAGAGGCCATGAGGCCAAAGCCCTTGGCGAGTTGATTTTCATGCAAGCTGAGACACTTGGTGCGCTCAGGACATAGGTGCAAGACGCGGTTCGGAGTTATTTTGATGAGGATGACCGGTCACCTGCGCCTTGTTCATGGCGAAGTCCAGCGAGTTTAAGGCTACTTCGTAGTCTCTCAGGACTAGAAACGGCATCTCAGCTTCGGCGCCACGGCTATGAATCAACTCGGCTTCGATCATCATGGGGCGAGATTGACACATCACTACCCCTAGGCATGCTGCACGAAGGGTTGGGGCATTGAATAGTATCCTGAACGACATCACCCCATATCTTGAAACTGAACGTGATGGGTTTCTGCAGAGATTGTTCCGGTAGACGCTATTTCCCGATCGCCAACGACGCATTCGACAGACTCACCAGCTCACCCCGCTGGTTGATGCCGTTGACCCGGCACTCAAGTAATTTCTTGCCTCCGTCTTCGCTCTTGCCCGTGATCTGTCCTTGGAACCGAACCGTGTCGCCACTCCTGAATGGCGTGATGGCCCGCATCAGCAGGCTGCCTCCCGAGTAGAAGCTGCTGACGGGAAAGGAAAGCTCCAGCATCTGGTCCACGTAGGACATAGTGGCTGGACCCGAGTTGGTGGTCCCGGCAAAGATGTTCTGCTTGGCGAACTCTTCATCGGTGTGGATGTTGCTGTCGTTCCGGCGTCCGGCCAGGCGGAAATCGTTCTTGCGGTCCATAATCTTCTGACTCTCGGTGATGTCCAACTCGTCTAGTGCATCACCGATGGACACTCCGGGGAAATCTAGCAAACTCGGCGTAGCTAGAAGGGGCGCTGCGGTCTGGGGATTGTTCTCCTGGGAAGGGACCTCGCGCTTCCCTTTGGCGTACTCGAAGATACAGGTGTAGTCGTACTCGGCAGCGATCTCGCCCCGCTGGTTGACCGCCTCTACCCGGAAGGTTACGAACTTGCTGCCCCTGCGTTCATACTTCTCTAAAACCCGCCGCCGGCCGGTGATGGTGTCACCGGGGACCACCTGGTGGAACCACCGGATTTCGCACTTAGCGAAAGGGGTCTGGCTTCGGGCTGTTTTTGATACTTCAAATGCAACGAAGCCGTTTGCTTCGGCAATCTCTTCCCGAAGCAAAGGGGCGTAACTGAGGACCATGGTCGGCATGGCAACTAGACTCACAGCATCCGGGTGGTAGGAGGGAGAGTCGTTCAAGGCCAGACGGGCGTATTCAGTGATGTTCTTAGCCGTGATTTCGACAGTGGTTTCGTTGCCAACCTGACCCGGCTCCACCGCGTCGAAAGTCCACAGTTTTTCCTGCTGGTCTACCATGTTTAGGTCACGCTCCCACTTGATCCGATGTGTCCGGGGATATTCTACACCGCAACGCAGGCTCGTAAATCAGGTAGCCTGTCTGCTCTTAGCCATGCTATGTTAGTCCCCGCTAAACGAGAATAGACAAGTGCGGGCGGTCGCCCGCTGCGGAGGACTAGATGAAAATAGGGTTTATCGGGCTGGGCACCATGGGCGGGAGCATGGCCTACAACGCCCTGGACGGTGGTAACGAGATGGTTGTTCACGACATCAATCCGGCTTCGGCTACCCGGCACCTGGAAGCCGGTGCGACCTGGGCCGATACCCCAAAAGAAGTGGCGGAGCAATCGGAGATCGTGTTTACCTCTCTGCCCGGCCCTACGGAAGTGGAAGCCGTGGCATTGGGCGAGGCTGGAATCATGGAGGGAATGAGGGCCGGTAAGGTCTACTTCGACCTGAGCACCAGCACCCCCGGCATGATCCGGAAGATTCACGCCGAGGCCGCAGCGCTAGGGATCGAAGTGCTGGACGCTCCGGTGAGCGGCGGCCCCAGGGGCGCCGCCAGCCGCAACCTAGCAATCTGGGTCGGCGGCGACAAGGACGTGTTCGACCGCTGTAAGCCGGTGTTGGACACAATTGGAGACAAGGCCTACTATGTCGGCCCCATCGGTAGCGGCGCAGTGGCCAAGTTGGTCCATAACTGCGCCGGGTACGTATTCCAGGCGGCGATGGCCGAGGTGTTCACTATGGGCGTCAAAGCCGGGGTCGAGCCGCTGGCTCTGTGGGAGGCAGTCCGTAAGGGCGCCACCGGGCGGCGCGGACCCTTTGAGGGGATGGCCGAGCATCTGCTGCCCGGCAAGTTCGATCCGCCTGACTTCGCCCTGAAACTAGCAAGAAAAGACGTAGACCTAGCTGTGTCTGTGGGCCGCGAGTTCGATGTCCCAATGCGCTTGGCCAACCTGGCTTTGATGGAGATGACCGAAGCGATCAACCGGGGTTGGGGCGACAGAGATTCCCGCGTGGCCATGCTGCTGCAGGAAGAACGCGCCGGAGTCGAGGTGCGGGTAGATGTGAATCAACTAAACGCGATCTTGGAAGCGGAGAAGAGCGCCTAGGAGCTAGTCCGCAGCTTCAGGCTGCCATCGCAGGTCGGGTTGGCGGGCCGCTTTGGCTTCATCCAGCCGGGCCACGGGAGTGGTGTGGGGCGCGTTGTTTACCAGCTCGGTGTTTTCCGTGACCTCACGGTCGATGTCGATCAGGGCCTGGATGAACGCGTCGATGGTCTCCTTGGTCTCGGATTCCGTCGGCTCGATCATCAACGCCTCGTGGACGATCAGGGGGAAGTACATGGTCGGCGCGTGGAAGCCGTAGTCCAATAACCGCTTGGCAATCTCCAGGCCACTGGAGCCCCGTTCCTTCTGCAAGTCGGCCGAGAAGACCGCCTCGTGCATGCAGGTGCGGTCGTAGGGCAGGTGATAGATTCCGCGCAGGGCATTCATCATGTAATTCGCGTTCAACACAGCGTTGCCACTGATGGAAATGATTCCCGCGTCGCCCAGGGCCCGGATGTAGGTGTAAGCCCGCACCAGAACACCGAAGTTCCCGTGGAATCCGCTCAGTTTCCCGATGCTCTTCTCAGGGGTGGCTAAATCGTAAACCCCGCCACTTTCGGTGACTACCGGGGCCGCCATATAAGGGGCCAACTGGTTGGTGGCGCAAACCGGTCCTGCGCCAGGGCCGCCGCCGCCGTGAGGTGTGCTGAATGTCTTGTGCAGGTTCAGGTGGGCCACGTCGAAACCCAGGTCTCCCAGCTTCACCCGGCCCAGGAGCGCGTTCATGTTGGCGCCATCGCCATAGACCAGTCCGCCGGCTTCGTGGACGATGCGGCAGACCTCAACGATGTTGGTGTCGAATAGGCCCAGGGTGCTGGGCAGGGTGATCATCACCCCGGCCAGGTCGGAACCGGCGACCTCGTGCAAGGCCTCTAGGTCAACGTTGCCGTCCTTGTCCGAAGCCAGCTCCACGACCTCGAAGCCGGCCATGGCAGCCGACGCCGGGTTGGTGCCGTGGGCGCTGTCGGGAATGGCCACCTTGGTGCGGCCGGTGTCGCCGTTGGCCATGTGGCGAGCCCGGATCATCAGCATCCCGCCCAGTTCTCCGTGCGCGCCGGCCAAGGTCGATAGGCCGACGGAGGGCAGTCCGGTGATCTCGCCCAAGAACCCCTGTAGCTTGTGCAGGAGTTCCAACGCGCCCTGAGACTGCTCGGCGGGCTGCATCGGGTGGATGCCCGCGAATCCCGGTTGGAACGACACTTCGTCATTAATCTTGGGGTTGTACTTCATGGTGCAACTGCCCAAAGGATAGAAGTGGGTGTCGATGGAGAAGTTTTTCAGGCTCAGCCCGGTGAAATATTGAACTACCTCGGGCTCCGAAACTTCGGGCAGCGGCAGTTCGTTCCGCAGTAGGGCTTGGTCGGGCAACGGCTGGGCAGGGACATCCAGGCCGGGCAGCACTGTGCCCACGCGGCCAGGAACGCTCCGTTCCAGTAGTAGTTTTTCTGTTTGCCTATTTCCGCCTTGTTGCATTACTTGATCTCCGAGAGCGCCGTAACCAAGGCGTCGATATCTTCCTGAGAGTTCATCTCGGTGACGCAGAGCAGCATGGCATTGGGCACCTGCTCACTGATGTCCAGACCGCCCAGGATATTTCGCTCCATCAACTTCTTGTTGATCTCGGTCGGGGAAGTCGGGCACTGGACGACGAACTCTTCGAAGAACGGTTTATCTATCGGCAGTGAAAAACGGGGAAGCCCGGCGATCTGCGCGGCGGCGTAATGGGCCTTGTGGTAGCACAATTCGGCTACCTGGCGCAGCCCCCGTTTCCCCATTGCCGCTAGATAGATGGTCGCGGCTAGGGCGTAGAGGGCCTCGTTGGTGCAGATGTTTGACGTGGCCCGCTCCCGGCGGATGTGCTGCTCCCGGGTCTGGAGGGTGAGCACGTAGCCCGTTTTGCCGTTCTTGTCCAACGTGCGGCCCGAGAGACGGCTGGGCATCTGGCGGATGTATTCTTGTTTGGCAGCGAAGAGGCCCACGTAGGGCCCACCGTAGCTGGTCGGGATGCCCAGGGGCTGTCCATCGCCGGTGACGATGTCAGCGCCGTAATGGCCAGGAGTCTGGAACATGCCCATGGCTGTGGGATCGGTGGAGACTACTGCCAGCGCACCCTGTGCGTGGACGGTGTCAACCAACGACTGGAGGTCTTCGATGTACCCGAGATAATTGGGGTATTGCAGCACCAAACAGGCGGTCTCCGAGTCGAGAACGGGGTTGGAAGGATCAACGATCTCAACGACGATGTCTTGAGACTGGCAGTAGGTGCGGATCACCGCGGAGTAGGCTGGAGAGATACTGTTGGCCAGCGCCACTTTCTCTCGTTTGGTTACCCGACAGGCCATCAGGGCAGCCTCGGCCAGACTGGTGGCGCCGTCATACATGCCGGCATTGGCCACCTCCATGCCGTAGAGGTTACAGATCAGGGTTTGGAACTCATAGATCACCTGGAGAGTCCCCTGACTGGCCTCGGCCTGATAGGGGGTGTAGGCGGTGATGAACTCGCCGCGGGTTATCAACGGTTTGATTATTGAGGGGACAAAGTGGTCGTAGGAGCCTGCGCCCAGGAAAGAAGGGCCACTACCCAGAGGTCGGTTCTTGGCGGCCATGGCGCCTAGTTCTCGCTGGATCTCCAGTTCTGACAGAGGCGCGGGTAGGTCAAGAGTGGGGTTGCGGAACTGGTCCGGGATATCGGCAAAGAGCCGGTCGATGGAGTCGATGCTAAGGGCCGCCAGCATCTCTGCCTGCTCACCGGTGGTGTTGGGGATGTAGTGGGATTGAAAGTGCCCGCCGTCGGTGCTAGTCGTGTTGGGCCGGGTGGCAGTCATTATATGCCAGCGGTGAACGCGTCGTAGTCAGCCGCAGACATCAGTCCGTCGATTTCCGCGGGGTCGTTGATGGTGGCTTTGATCAGCCAGCCGTCGCCGAAGGGGTTGGAGTTGACCAATTCGGGGTGGTCCAACAGCTTCTCGTTGATCTCGGTAACAACGCCGTCGATGGGGGAGAAAAGGTCGGAAACGGCCTTCACCGACTCAACTTCACCCATCTTGCCAAGGTGTGTGATGTCGTCACCGACCTTGGGCAGTTCGAAATAGACGATGTCTCCCAGTTGGTCCTGTGCGTAGTCGGTGATTCCGGCCACGGCGCTCTTGGCTGCCGCGTCCTCCAGCATGACCCATTCGTGCTCTTTGGTGTACTTGCGGTCGTCGGGACTACTCACGATTGTTAGGTCCTCCTGGGGCGAGTGTAGAAGGGGAGCGCGGTCACGGTCACCGGGACGGTGCGGCCCCGGATATCCAAATCAAGCTTCGTGCCCTGCTCGACATAACGCTCCAAAACGTAGCCCATGCCAATGCTGGTGTCAAGGGTGGGCGAGTAGCTTCCGCTGGTCACAGTGCCGATGGTCTCGCCCTGGTGCAGCAGGCTGTACCCGGCGCGAGGTGCTCTGCGTCCCGGCAGGGTGAACCCAACTAGCTTCCGTAGGACACCATTTTCCTGCTGGTCCTTCAGGATCGCCGAGGCCACGTACTCTTTATCGAACCGGACAAAACGGCCCAACCCGGCCTCTATGGGCGAGGTTTCTTCATCTATCTCATGTCCATGCAATGGCAGGCCCGCTTCCAGACGCAAGACATCCCTGGCGCCCAGGCCGCAGGGCGACGCTCCGGAACCGGTGAGGGCAGCCCAGACCTTGACCACGTCGGTGCCCCGGACCAGCATCTCGAACCCGTCTTCGCCGGTGTAGCCGGTCCGGCCCACGAATATGGGAGCGCCCAGGATGACGCTCTCAGCCCAAGAGAAGGGCCGCATCTCCGAAAGCGGTGTATCTGCTATCTGATCGATGGCGTCGATGGTGCCGGGGCCCTGAAAGGCAATCAAGCCGGTGTTGGCGGTGACATCCTCCATGGTGCAGCCTGGAGAGAACTTTTCGTCTATCCAACGTTGGAACCAGGCGACCACGGCGGGGCGGTTGCCAGCGTTGGGGATCAGCAGGTAGCGGTCATCCTCGAGGCGGTAGAAGATGGTGTCGTCGATCACGCCGCCCTTCTCGTTGCAGATCACGCAGTAGCGGGCCCGGCCCACCCGGAGGCCCGAGACTGAGCCCGTAAGCATCCAGTCGAGGAACTCGGTAGCCTTGGGGCCTGAAAGATACAGACGGCCCATGTGTGAGACATCGAAAACCCCGGTGGCGGTGCGGACGGCCTTCACTTCGGCCAGGATGCCCTCCGGATACTGCACCGGCATGTCCCAACCGCCAAATTCCACCATGCGCCCGCCCAGGGAAACATGGGTGTCATAAAGGCTGGTCCGGAGATTATCTGAAGTCACCATGGGGCCACGATGAAAGACGCTCCAATGGGGGAATTCTAGGTGTGCTCAGGCGCGCAGAGCATCATAACCGCTGCCCGGGATTGAGGCAAGGGGAGCGGTGAGTATAATGTCCACTGCCGAAGGAGACGAGTCAATCATGGACAACCACATCACGAGAGTGCCATTGGAGATCGACGCGATTACAGCGACCGCCGAAGGCGGCCAGGATGCTTCGGTCATGATGCTAAACCTCAATCGCTATACGGTTGCTGCCGGCTATCCAAATGGCGATGAATACCAGACGTACATGGCCCAGCTAGAGGATTCGGTCGGCCGGGTGGGCGGCAAGGTCCTCTGGCGCACGCCGGTGGCGGGCCAACCTGTTGGCTGCGAGCACGATGGGGTCGATGAGATTCTGGCTGTCTGGTACCCAAGCCATGCATCGTTCCTCCAGCTTCGAGAAGAACCTGGGTCGGCTGAGATGTACCGGCTGCGGCAGGTCTGCGTCGCCAACGCCGTGATACACCGCTGCCCCTGCGACCGATTTCTCCTCCAGCCTTAGTGTGAGCAGGCCTGTGCTACAATCTGCTCCAACTACGTACATCCAGGGAGCATGAATTTGACCGGTCGGTTAGAAGACAAAGTTGCCATTGTCACTGGCGGGGCCTCAGGCATTGGCCGTGCCATCTGCCAGCGTTTTGGGCAGGAGGGCGCTAAAGTCGTGGTCGCCGATCGGAACATCGCCGGGGCCGAAGAGACGCTGACTTTGATGGGCGCCACGCCTGAAAACGCCGCCATGGTGGACGTGAACATCTCCGATTCATTTCAGGTGGAACGGATGGTCGACGCGGCAGTTACCCAGTTTGGCCGGTTGGACATCCTGATCAATGGCGCCGCCATATTGATCCGCACCCCGCCCTTAGTCGAAGTAGATGAGGTGCTCTGGGACTTGACCATGGAGACCAACGTCAAGGGCGTGTTCCTCTGCTGCAAGCACGCTATCCCCGCCATGACCGTCAACGGAGGCGGGTCCATCGTCAATATATCGTCCATGTCCGGCGTCCGCGGCGTTGGCTACTCTGTACCCTATGCCGTGAGCAAGGCCGGGGTTATTCACCTCACCACCGTCGCGGCCAGCCAGTACACCTCCCAAGGAGTGCGCATCAACTGCATCGCTCCAGGCGGCGTGGACACACCCCAGATGCGGGGAAGCACGGCCAGCGCCGAGGCGTTTGCCGGGCGAAACGAGGGCCACCCGATGGGCCGGGTGGGCACCGCCGACGAGATTGCCAACCTAGTGTTGTGGCTGGCGTCCGATGAGGCTTCTTACGTGAGTGGCAGCACCTACATCATCGATGGCGGCGCCTGGGCAGGAGCTCAATAGCTATGGACAAACTTATCGACATAGCCAGCCGCGCCATCGCCGACTACGGCTTTCGCCAGGCGGTTCTATATGGCGCATCCGACATCGCCCGCAAATGGGAACTCTCCGAAGAAGAAGCCGCCCTGCTGTCCGGCCCGGTACTGGCCGAACTAAGCGCCCTGCCCATCCCCGTGCAACCGCCGGACATTCCGGCGGAGCAGGCTCGTGTTGCTGATGTCATCCGGGGGCTGATCCGCTTTTAAGGGGTTGTATAGCCGTCTGATTGGCTTGGGTCGTAACCCACCAGTTCCACGAATCCTCTGCCGCTAACGACTTTGCCCTGGCGTGTTCCCGTAGCCCGAACTTCCCCTTCCCAGTAGGCTGCCGGGGTGTAGCGGCTTCCGGCGAATTCCGAGTCCACCAACACCGGTTCTAGTTCCAGGCTGAGGTCCAGGGAAGAGACGGTCAGCGTCCATCCGCTGGGGTACTCGATGCCGGTGGCTGGGCTGGTCCAGGTGGCCGAAGAGCTGATAGAGACATCGTCTTGTGCCAGATTCAACACCGAGCCGTTTGGAGATACCAGAGTGCCATATTTGGCGAACGGAGTGCGACCTGACGGGTCCCAGACCATCACGGCCATCAGATCGCTGCCGTCGTCCAACTGCACGCTGGCCCAGTCCCAACCGACACGTTGGCTGATCTCGTCGCCCCACTGGTGGTCCATCCAGGTGACGCCGGTTATGGGGCGTTGTTCACCGTCGATCATGATATTCCCAGTCACTTCCAGACGGGTCCGCGAGTAGTAAAAAGTGTCGCCCGCTGGCCCTAGGCTAACTAACCCCACGCCATGGTGCAGAACTGGCGGCCTGA
Source organism: Dehalococcoidia bacterium UBA2158 (assembly GCA_002328185.1). Classification (GTDB taxonomy): domain Bacteria; phylum Chloroflexota; class Dehalococcoidia; order Lucifugimonadales; family UBA3495; genus UBA9611. Next base: position 73,329 of record DCWQ01000007.1, on the reverse strand, counting down.
CAGAAACAGCTTCCAGGTCCAGAGAATAGCTCGCTAGAACGAATTCGAGGTTGTAGGACTGCCCGTCGCCCTGCATCTTCCATCCGTTCACAGCGATGTCGATGCCAGTGGCGTCCGGGTCCAGCGAGTCCAAGAGGATCTGCTCTCCGGTGAGGTGCTTGCCGGTTGTGTGGTCGCCCAGACTGGCCTGCAGGAGGCTTGGCACGGCGCCGCCTGACCGCTCGCTCTGGAAAGTCACGTAGTGGTAGCTGTATTCTTGATCCCGGTCGTCGGTGAGCAGCCCATTGAAGTACCACCACTCGATACCCGAGTCGTGGGGGCCTTCGTCCGCTGGCAAAGTCACCAGCGGGGCTGGAGCGTTGGGCGTGGCGCTGCCGCCGCAGGCAACGGCCAGGAGGAAAGTTGTGGAGAGAGCTAGTAACCGTAATTTCATGTATTTGTTATATTAGGCGAATCCTGCGCCTGAGACTATACGGAGAAAAACGATGACCAGACTCAATAAAGAAGAAAGGGAAAAATTCCTGACCCAGCCTAGGCTCGCTCATCTGGTCACCCTGCGCTCGGCGGGCACGCCCCACGTTGCGCCGGTGTGGTTCTTATGGGACGGCAAACACGGAGAGAAAGGGAGGGTCTGGGTCATGGCCGGTGGCGATACCGTGAAAGTCCGGAATATCAAAAGCAACCCGACAGTAGCCCTGTCTATCGCCACGCCGGAGCGGCCGCTGTCTTACATTTCACTGGAAGGACGGGCGGAAGTGACATCGGAGGGCCTGGACGACGTGGTGGAGCGGATGTGCGTGCTCTACGACGGCCCGGACAAGGGCGTTGAGTTCGCCAAGGAACTTCTGGGCCAAGAACGTATGGTCCTGCTCAATATCACCATTGACAAGATAATGTCGTGGGAGGATGACGGCTAAGCCGCGCCAGGTTTTTTTAAAGAGGTTATTCTTTGGGCGGTAGTGCCTTGGCTATCCAGGGAACCAGATCCGACAATTCCTCTTCGCTGATCTCGTGCGCCATGTTGTAGATGTGGAAATCGGGGCTGTAACCGTTGCTTTCCAGGAACGATTTGGCCGATTGGGCGGTGTTATCGGAGACCATCTGGTCGAAACTGCCGTGGCCGATGAAGATAAGTTGGTCGCGTTCTTGGGGGAGCAAGGGCGTCAGTTCTTCTTCGTCTGGAAGTGTTGCGCTTAACGCGACCAACCCGGCGAAATACTCGGCGCGTCCTAGCCCGCAGCGGTAGGTCATTCCGCCGCCCTGGGAGAATCCCAGCAGAAGGGCCTGTCCGGGTGAGACGTTGAACTGCTGGAAAACGGTGTCGAAGAAGTCGGTGAGGAGCTTCACGGAGTTGGCCGTTTCATCGGGCGTGCCGCCGCCCCGGGGCGTCATCCAGCCGAACCCGGTCTGGCCGGGACCGAGTTGAAAGGGTATCGGCGCGTTGGGGCAGGCGTAAACGTAGCCCGTGTCGTTGATGGCGGGGGCCAGGCCGGCCAGGTCCTGCATGTTGGCACCGAACCCGTGGAGCATTATCACTAGGGGATAGGTTGAGTCTGGAGTGTATTCGTCGGGCACCACTGTGATGTATTGCAGGCCCGTTCCTTCGTTGATCTCGGCGCGCATCGTGGAAGTCCTCCCTGTTCGGTTGCGGCTATCATCCTAACACCCGCCGCTCTGGGGTACAATTTGCGGCGGTAGGAACCCCGAACCCATCTGGAGTTAAATACATGGCCTTGATCTTTCATCTGACTTACAAAGACGCTTGGGAGGCCGCCCGACCAGCCGGCGAGTACGCGGCGCCCAGTCTGGCGGAGGAGGGGTTCATCCACTGCTCCCAAGATATTTCCCAGCTCATCAAGGTTGCGGGGCGTCTCTACCCGGGCGAGGCCCAGCTTTTGGTGTTGGACGTGGATCTGGACAAGCTAACATCGCCCATCAAACACGAGCCAAGCCGCTCAGGGGAGATTTACCCCCATATCTACGGGATGTTGAATGCCGACGCCGTGGTCCGGGAGCGAGCCTTGCAGGTGGATGCCGACGGCGGGCATTTCTTGGAAGACTGATGCCTCTGGATTACACAAAGGATGAGGTTGCGGTGATCAGGCGCGCCATTGCCCCGCCGCCGCCCAAACCCCCGGAAGAAGTGATCGAAGCCATGCGGCCGGCTGCCGGGCAGCCCGTTCCTGACCACATGCCGCCCTTCTGGAAGCTGTCAGACCTGGAACTTCCCCTGTTTATGCGGCTTACCAAAGATCCAATGGTCAAAGCCCTCTCCCGCTATGCGTTCTTCCCCGAGGTGTTTCAACGGTTGCGTTCGGGGCTAGATCTCCTCACGCTGGAATTTTCCGGCCGGACCAGAGGGATGGTGACTATACTTGGATTTTCCGACCGGTCTATCGTGATCAAGCCATTGCAAAACAGCCGCGAAGATGAGATTGCCCGCATCGTCGGAGAGATCGGAGTTGGGCCTGCGCAACTGGAATCATTGCCTGGATACCTCACGGAGGAGTTCATCCACGGCACGTTCTTCACGGAACTGCCGGGTGATCAACTGGCGGACGGCTCCTTGGCGGGGATTGGGTCGACGCTGGGAGACATGATGCAACGGCTGCACCAGGCGGATATCTACTACAACGATGTGACGTTCTCCGACCCCAGAGGTCGCTCGCATCTTCTAGTGCAGGCTGACGGCTCCTGCCGGTTGATCGATTTTGGCATCTCACTTATGTTGGACCGCCACCCACGCTTCGACCGGGAGGAGGTGCACAACTTTGTCCGCACGCTGCCCATGTACCGCGTTTTCCGGGGGATGGCGGAGGATGAAGCACATGTGGACCGTTTTCTAGAAGAATATGCCTCAAAATTGGCGGCTGCATCCAAATCTGAGATAACTTCCCGTGATTTGTCGTTCGCCGAGCAAGGCCTCAAAATGGCCGCCCAGCGCATGGGCGAGCGAATCATTGGGCCAGTCCGGCAGGGATTCAAGCGGGCTTACTCCGGATAAACCAACCTAAAGCGCAGAAAAAAAGACCCCTCGGGTGATCCAGAGGGGTCTTTTTCATTCTCAGAAACGTCCGTCTAGTTGACGGTAAAGTCACCGAACATGGTGAAGTTATGCCCAGGGAAGGTGCAAACGAACTCATAGGCACCTGAGGCCGGGGCGGTGAAGGTTATTTCGTCTGATGCCCCTGCGGCCAGCAGTTTCGTTTTGGCGATCACCCTAGCATCTCCCGGGTCTACGTAGTCGTTATCAGCTCCGGCCGGGATGCCGTCGACGGCAACAAGGTCTTTGTCGCCCGCTGCGACAATCACCAGATTGTGTTGGTTGAAGGAGGCCGGGTTGTTGAAAGTAATGGTCACTTCGGCCCCAGAATCTGCGGTGATGCTATTTAGGTCAAACGCCAGTTCCTCGCCTTTGGCGCTGATCTGGAAGGTGACCGGACCGGCGGCTACCGGTGGCGTTTCGGTCTCTGTCGGCTCAGTGGTTTCTGATGAAGTGGTTGATGCTTCCTCAGCTTCATGCTCGACATAGGGGACGGCGTTTTGTGCGGCGAATGACCGCTGATTTCCCTCGAAGCCCACGAAGATCGATATGATTGCTATTCCTACGATAAACGCTAGCACCAGCCCAGAGACGAATATCGAGCCCAGAAGTCGGTTGTCGAACTTCAGGTGCATGTAGAACATAATGACGATGGCGAACTTGATCGCGGACAAGAAGACCAACAGAGGAATCTTGGAAGGACCCAAGTGGTCGACAATATTGGCTCTGTCCCAGATCAACAGAAACTCGACTATGGTGATGGCGAACAGGATAATCGCGATCAACACATATTGGTTGAACGAAGGGTGGTGTGATGTATGTTCAGTTTCGTGGGCCATATTTATTCTAAGGGACTCCTCATCGGGCTAGGCGCCGGAGCTAGGCACAGTATGTTTATCAACCGCCGGTTATTGCGGCCGGGCCTGTATCGAACCCCGCGATGAGATATAGCAACGTGAAAATGACGATCCAGACGATGTCGACAAAGTGCCAGTATAGGCCGAGAAGTTCGATATCCAGCGCGTTTTTGGGGCCTACGCGTCCTTTTTGCGCCAGTATGGCCATGGCTACGAGCCAGATGATACCGAGGGTTACGTGCGCGCCGTGGAATCCGGTCAGGGTAAAGAACGATGCGCCGAATAGGTTGCCACCCAGAGTTAGACCTTCGTTTTTGAAGGTATTGAATTCAACTATCTGGAAGCCGATGAAAATCGCCCCCAGCACTGCCGTGGCCATCAGCCAGGTGACTATGGCTTTCTTGTTGTCCGCGTTGGTCGCCGCCAGCGCTTGCACCATGGCGAAACTGCTCATAAGCAATACGAAGGTGCTGATGGTGGTGACCGGCACGTTGATGATGTCCACCGGATATGGGCCGACCAAACTTTGGCCGCGGTAAACCATGTAGGTGGCGATCAGGGAGCCGAAGAAAAGACAGTCCGACCCCAAAAACACCCACATGAGTAACTTCCGGTGGGTTAAACCGGTGGTGGTGATTTCATGTTCTGCTGCGTGGGCCAAGATATCTGTCTCCTAGTGGTCGTCGCTGGGCGCGGTCGCAGGTTCGTTGCCCCAGCCGATGACACCCATCATCGCTATGGCCCCGCCCACAAAGCTGAGGGCGAAGTGGGAAAGCAGGCCGCCGCCGACCAGGGTTACGCCCACGGCTGTGAAGATCGGCCAGTACGACGGGCTGGGCATATGGATCGTGTCCGGATCGACCAGAGCTTCGGGCTCCGTGTTGAGAGTACCTGCGGCTTCTGCCCGTTCTTTCATGATCCAGTATTGGTCTAATCCTTCGACGGTGGGAACCACCGCGAAGTTATACGGCGGGGGAGGTGAGGCGATGCTCCACTCTAGTCCGGGTGCATCCCAGGGGTCGTGGCTGACGAACCGTGACCGGCGGGTCTGCCACATGTTTACTACGAACACGATGATTCCAACTGCCAGCACGAGGTATCCGACGCTGGCGATCTGGTTCATGTTTTCCCAGCCGAACTCTGCCGAGTAGGTGTAGATCCGGCGCGGCATGCCGTTCAAGCCTAGGAAGTGCAACGGGAAGAACGTCAGGTTCATGCCAATGAACAGCAACCAGAAACTCAATTTACCAAGCGTTTCATCGAGCATCTTGCCCGTGATCTTGGGGTACCAATAATAGGTGCCGGCGAAGATGCCGAAGATCGAGCCGCCGAACAGCACATAGTGGATGTGGGCGACGATGTAATAGGTGTCTTGTTGCTGGAAGTCGGACGGTGACACGGCGTGTGACACTCCGCTCAGACCTCCGACGATGAATAGCGCCACGAACCCGAGGGCAAACATCATCGAAGTTGTGAACTCGATGGAGCCCTTCCAGAGTGTGCCTATCCAGTTGAATATCTTGATGCCGGTTGGCACCGCGATCAACATGGTGGTGATGGTGAAGACCGAGTTCGCCACCGGGCCGAGCCCAACGGTGAACATATGGTGGCTCCACACAGCCCAACCCATGATTCCGATGACTATTCCAGAGAAAACCACGAAGGGATAGCCGAACAATGGCTTTCGTGAGAAGGTCGGCAAGACCTCCGACACGATACCCATTGGAGGCAGGATCAAAATGTACACTTCAGGATGGCCAAAGACCCAGAACAAGTGCTGCCAGAGAACCGGGTCGCCGCCCCCTGTGGGTATGAAGAAGTGGGTCCCGAAGTTGCGGTCCATCACTAATTCGATCAGGCCTACGGTGATCACCGGGAAGGCTAAGACCAATAGGATGGAAGTTATCAGGGTCATCCAGACGAACACCGGCATGCGCATCATGGACATGCCAGGCGCACGCAGGTTGATGATAGTCACTACGAAGTTGAGGCCACCTGCGACTGAAGCGGCACCCATGACCAGAAGGCCGATGGCCCAGAAGTCCAGACCTCTGTTGACGCTGAAGGGCTTTTCAGTGAGATTCGCGTAGGAGAACCAACCGGCGTCGGGCACCTGGTCGACGACGAACGCCATGTGCATAAGGAGGGCGCCGAACAGGAAGATCCAGAAACTCAAAGCATTGAGCCTGGGGAAAGCAACATCCCGTGCGCCGATGGCCAACGGGACGACAAAGTTAAAGAAGCTGACCGACAGCGGCATTATGACCATGAACACCATCGTGGTGGCGTGCATGGTGAACATCTGGTTGAATCGGCCGGCGGTGATCAGTTCGTTGTCGGCCGAGGCCAACTGCATGCGGATGACACCGGCTTCAATCCCTCCGACCAAGAAAAAGATGAAAGCAGTGACGCCATAAAGCACAGCGATGCGTTTGTGGTCGACCGTAGTCATCCAACCCCAAATGCCCACGTAGCTTGTTGGTCGTGCTATGACGCCTGTTATCGCTGACATCGCTCGCTTTGTCCGGGCCCACCACTTTTGGTGGATGAGACTCGGTCTCCGATACTATTGGTTAATTTTACTTCAGGTCCAACAGATACCCAATCAAGGTATCTATCTCTTCATCGCTTAGGTTTGCGGGCCCGTCCTGGTACAAGACCGCACGTTCCGACATATAGTTGCCGGGCTTAACGTCTTCAGGGTCGTGCAACCACTCTCGCAGGGTGGTCTCAGACAGGTCTACTATCCCCGCTGCAAGGGTCTGACGGCTCCGGAGGTCGGTCAGGTTTGGCGCGGGCACGGGAGTGATGTCGCCGCCGGTCAAGAAACCAGTCAGCCGGGTGGCTGAGAGGGCGGGGTCATCGGGGCCGTCTATCGTGTGGCACAGTGTGCAGTTGGCTGCAAAGATCTGTGCGCCTTGTTTGGCCTTATCTGTGTTGGTGGGTGGCGGCCCGTAGGCAGCGGCCCAGGAATCGAAGTCACCTTGTTCCATCACGGTGACACGGAACTGCATTAACGCGTGGGCCAGACCGCACAGCTCGGCGCATTGACCGAACAGCGTAACTGGCAGGTCTTCGTCGATCTTGTTCGAGTCAGCCTGGAACCACATGTTGTTAATGTGGGTTGGCACCAGGTCCAGCTTGCCCGCGAGTTTCGGCACCCAGAAGCTGTGAATAACATCGTCGCTTTCCAACTGTATCTGGATGGGGCGGTCTACCGGGATCCGCATCTCGTTGGCGGTGATGATGTGCTTGCCATTAACATCGGGGTATTCGAACTCAAACCACCACTGGTGGCCGGTTACGTTCACCTGCAACGGCGCAGGCCCGTCTTTGGGGGGCTCTTCGATGTCAAAGAGGGTAAATATGGACCAGATTCCCAGACCCAAGACGAGGATCGTGGGAATAATGGTCAGCGTTATCTCTAATCTAGTGTTGCCGTGAATCTGCGGCGGTTTCGGATCGCCGGGACGTCGTCGGTAGCGGAGTATCGCGTACAGCAGCACGCCTTCAACCAAAAAGAAGACTGCAACCATCACCCACAAGAGGACGTTGAATAGGTCCAATTGCTTTTGGGCGACGGGGCCAAATGCCTCCCACGTGGACTGGCCGTCTTTGGAACAGCCGACCACAAACAAGAAAAGGGCCATCAATAGGCCGAGGAGCACCGAACGGTTCCTCAGACTACAGCGGCGTCCCGCGGGTTCGCTTGAGTTCGAGGCGGAAGGCTTGGATGGAGATCCTTCCCGCCGAAAGGGCAACAGCCCCATTTTTGTCTCCCAGGAGATTTATTTAGCTTGGCAACCCCGCCCTCAGCAGGCTGCGTTTAGAGGCCATTTTCCCCTAATTTAGACCGTCGCTTGAGCGTGTGTGTGCCAAATTTCACTAACCATGGGGGAACTTACCATACGCCCAACTGGCTGTCAACGCATCTGAGCATGGGTCGCGCCGGTTGTGTTCCTTGCCTAAATCCGGGCTGGGACCAGGCTTAGAACCGATAGACGCCGTCTGCCAACATGACCGCGAATAACAGCGACAGGTACAACAAAGAGTAGAGGTAGAGGTGCTTGGCCTTGCCGATGGAGTGATCCAGTTTTAGTTTCCAGGCCAGGTAGATAAACCCAGCGCCTAGGACCGCGGCCGAAGCCAAGTAAACCAGGCCGACAGCGTCCGATGCGCCGAACAGCAGGGTCAGCGCCACCAACGCCAAACTGTAAATGAAGATGTTTTGGGCGGTCCGCTCCTCTCCCACCACCACGGGCAGCATCGGGACGCCTGCTTCTTGGTAGTCGTCTTGGATCATTAGGGCCAAAGCCCAGAAATGAGGCGGAGTCCAGAAAAAGACGATGGAGAACAGGTACAGCGCCGGCAGGTCCACGCTTCCAGTGACCGCGGCCCAACCGACCATGGGGGGAATCGCCCCGGCCGCGCCGCCGATGACGATGTTCTGCGGCGTGTTGCGTTTGAGCCAACCGGTGTACACCAATACGTAGAACAGCGTAGCCGCCAGGGTAAGCGACGCCGACAACAAGTTCACCCAGTAAGTCAGAACAAAGAAAGCGCCGACGTTCAGGGCGATGCCGAAGACCAAGGCGCTCATCGGTTGGACCCGGTGGCTGGCTACCGGACGTTGCACCGTACGGGACATGATGGCGTCGATATCCTGGTCTAAGAAGTGGTTGATGGCGTTGGCCCCGCCGGCCCCCATCGCTCCGCCGACACTGACCAGAGCCAGGGTCTGTAGGGACGGGATTCCTTCCGCTGCCAGAAACATGCCCCCGATGGCAGTGATGACCAACAAGACGATGATCGGCGGCTTGGTCAGAGTCACGTAATCGTTGACCAGGCCCATGGTGCCACCCGGTTTCTCAATCACTGTCTGACCGGGCTTCACTCCCTCATCCATTGATTCCGCCGCTCCAACGGGCACCGGGGCTGGAGAATGTCATGGCGGCCAAAGCCGAGACGGCGATCCAAACTGAGGTCGCGATGGCTAGGTGTAGCGCTCGCACTTCTTCACCGAAATCGCCCCAGATTACTCCAGCGCCAGCCAAGACCTGGGCCACGAACAACGCCACGGCCACCATAGATAAGATTCGTATCTCCACCGGTTGCGTCCTTCCTCGGAATCCTAGGTGCAGGCTATATAGAACGAACAGGCCCACGGCCCCGGCGACATACCGGTGAAACATATGAATGACTTGCAGTCGTTCTCCAGGGAAGGCGTTATCTGACAAACACGTGGGCCATTCCGAACAAGCTCCAAAGGCCTCGGTGATGGTCACGTATGACCCGGATAACAGGAGCAGGAACAGCGCGACTCCGGCAATCACAATCAATATAGGGAGCCGGCGGGCCTTGCCAACTGCCCAGTCTGGCCTCCGTAACGACAAAGGTCCTCGGTAGGCCACCACTGCCAGTAAAACCAGCACCGCGACCAAGGTCTCGCCCACCGCGAGATGGGCCATGACTGTCGAGCCGGGCAGCTCGCTCAACACCGTGGCACCGCCCAATGCGGCCTGGGCGATGACCAGTCCGAAGGCGATGGTGGCCGGGAACAAGATCCAGTGTTCCTGCCGGTACCGCACCAAGGCGGCTATGAACAGGAACAGGATCAAAGGTCCGATCACGAACGACGCGGTGATCCGGTGGGTATATTCGATGAGCGCCTTGGTCTCCAGTGGCGGGAAGATGCCCCCGTCGCAGCCCGGCCAGTCGGGGCAGCCGAGACCCGACTCGGTGACCCGAACCACTCCGCCGAGGATAACCAGAGCGAATGTTGCCAGTACTGTGAATGCGGATAGACCCCGGAACCAGTTGTGAAAACTCCCACTGCGTTCTAGGTCCACGAGAGAAACTCGGCCGGAGGGTGGGAAATGTTCGGAATTCCGTTGGGACTGACGAGAAGATGCCGTGGTTGGTTGCTGGGTGTCATTGGGTTCCTGGTTGTTGGCGTCGGCGCCGTCGGGCGTTTTCAGCGGGCCAGAAGATCGTTTGTCGGGACTGTCAAAATAAGGACGCCGGGTCGTCCCGCCAAGACGCACCGAACCGTAACATAGCCCCTATTTGATGTCAATAAATTCTGTGCCTGGCCACGCACAGCCCGCAGGCCTGGTTTTGAGTTGGGGCGGTCTGAATTAAGCCCGGACTGTGTTATCATTTGCTGCGCTATCATGGAGCCTGCTGTCCAAGTTGAAAACCTAGTTAAACGATTCGGTTCATTTACCGCGGTTGACGGAGTTACTTTTGCCGTCGAACGGGGTGAGGTTTTTGGAATTCTGGGCCCCAATGGGGCCGGTAAGACTACCACACTGGAGATCATCGAGAGTCTCCAGAAGCCAACGTTGGGCCGGGTCAGCGTTTTGGGACTGGATGTACAGTCTGACGCCGCCAAGGTGAAGGCCCGTATCGGGGTTCAACTCCAAGCCTCCGCCTATTACGACTATCTAAACCTCACAGAGGTCTTGTCCCTACTGGGCAGCTTCTATCCTTCCAGAATTGAACCCGCAACCTTGCTTGAGCAAGTTGGGCTGGCCGACTTGTCCACCAGCCGCATCAGGGAACTCTCCGGCGGCCAACAGCAACGGTTCGCCGTTGCGGCCAGCCTGGTCAATCACCCTGAACTGGTGATTTTGGACGAACCTACCACCGGCCTTGACCCCCAGGCCCGCCGTAATCTCTGGGGCCTCATTCGCGAGGTAAATCAGCGCGGCGTGACCGTAGTTCTCACAACCCACTACATGGACGAAGCTGAGATTCTCTGCAGCCGCCTGGCGATTATGGACCACGGCCAGATACTGGCGCTGGACACCCCCAGAAACCTGATCAATCGACTGGAAGCCAGCTACACGGTCAAGCTGACCATGGACCAGCCGATGACTTTGGCCCAGATCGAGGCCCTAAACGGCGCGGTTGACGTGGTCCAATCGGGGGAACAGGACGAAGATGGCCCCGTGACGGAGAACACCTACCTTCTGCGCCTCGCCAATTCTGCTTCGGCGCTCCGGGCCATGCTGGACGAGATCGCCAAGGCCGGCCTGGGCCTGGAAAACCTGCAGATCACCCCGGTTACCCTGGAAGACGTTTTTCTTGAGCTCACCGGCAACGAACTGAGAGAGTAGATTTGGTTGCGTTGATCCTGGTCAATCTGAAACTGAGAGACTGAATTTGGTTGCGTTGATCTTGGCTAATCTGAAGATGATGGCGCGCAACCGCCAGGCGATCTTCTGGGCATTGTTCTTCCCCCTGATGCTGGTCGTGGTCTTCGGCCTGTTCGATTTCAACGGCGTTGGTGTGGCCGACGTGGCCGTAGTCGACCAGTCTGGCGGCCCCAGGGCCGAACTATTCCGGGAACGACTGGAGGAGATAGGGTTTCTAGACCTCGAGTTTGGGGAGTTCAATCCAGATGAGGCGCGCCGAAGGGTGGAGGACGGCAATCTGGGATACTTAATAGTCATCCCAGAGCTGTTCGACGACCCAGCGGGACAGGTCCAAGTAGAGGGCCCGGCGCCCGTAACGTTCCTCTATAGCACCCGCAGCCCGGACCGGAACCAACTGGTGGAAGGTGCGGTCCGTAACTTGGTGTCAGACATTTCCTCGGACGGCGCCCCCGTGATTCCGTCGCAACTACTCATTGCCGACGTGATCCAAGTTCCCGAGGTCGATTACTTCGATAACGTCTTGTTGGGTTTGCTGGGGCTGGGGGTCATGACCAACTCCATCATCTCCATCGCCGTCCGGATCAGCACCTTCCGGAACCAGTCCATATTGAAACGCCTTCTGGTGACTCCGCTATCCATCTGGAAGTTCTTTGCCGCCGAGATCACCGCCCACGTGCTGTTGGCCTTGGTGCAGGCGGGAATCATCCTGGCTCTGGGCGTATTCGTGTTCGGCGGGCATGTTCACGGCAACATCATATGGGTATTGGCTGTTACGTCCCTGGGCAGCATCGTGTTCTTGAACATTGGGTTCGTCTTATCCGCCTGGGCAAAATCGCCGGCGGCCGCCTCGGGGATGGGCAACGCAGTGGCCCTGCCAATGATGTTCTTGGCCGGGACTTTCTTCTCGACTGCAGCCCTTCCCTGGGTGCTCCCCCAGTTGTCGTTGGCGCTGCCCCTCACCCCCATGCTAGCGGCGCTGCGGGACATCGCGATAGACGGAAAGCCCATCTGGGACACCTGGCCCTATCTGGCGGCCCTGGGCGGCTGGGCGGCGGCCACGGCGCTGGCAGCCGTCAAAGTGTTCAAGTTCGGGTGATCATGGTTACGAGACGGACCGGGTTGAAGGTTCTAGCATTGGCCGCGGTGCTATTGCTGATTGCCGTGGCGTGTGGCGGCGACGGAGGAAAAACCGTCACCGGGACAGTGGTTGAGGCCGTCGACCGCAACATTGTTGAGATCGAGCTGCTCCGGGTTCGGGACAGGTCTGGCAGAGTCTGGGAGTTCACTACGGAAGGCAACGTGGGGATCAACGCGGCCCATCTAAGGCAACACCAGGTACTCGGCGACGGCGTGGTAGTCAAGTACGAGGCAAAGGGTGGCCGCCTCATCGCCACCGAAGTCCGCGATCTCCCAGCCCCTGGTTCTTAGCCGTTTCCCTGATCTCCGTTCTTAAAGCCCCCGTTTTTATGAAGGGTCAGAAGACCTCTAGGAGTTTCGCCTCTATCTCCGCTGCCGTGGTGAACTGCTCGAATTTCCCCCGCACCAGGCCCTGGCTGTCAATCACGAACGTCCACGGTTCCGTGGGCAGCCCCCACTCTTGTACTGCAGCGACCAGATCGGTGGTGGGTCTCTCACCTTCGATTAAATGAGGGTTTTCGAAGACCTCGATGTGGATGAAGTTCGCCCGGTCTCCCAGACTCTCTTTGACTTTGGTCACCTCTCCCACCTGGGGCCCGCAGGTGGCGCTCACGCAGTAGGCTGGAGTGGCGAAAACCACTACCAACGGCTTGTTTTGCAGTAGCGCCTCGTGGATGGACAACTGATACAGGTCCAAGTCCGGCGCGAGGGAGCTGGTGATGTGGGAGATGTCCTCTGCTTCGGCGGCAGTATGGGTCACGCTGGCCGGAGCCGGGGAGCCGATGGCCGGCGTACTGGGATGATCTTGGAGGATGAAACTGGCTTGGGCGAAGACCTGTGTCCCGTCGACTGAGGTTAGATTAACGTCTATTTCGTATAGTCCGCCGATATCAAGGTCAAGGTTGGCGGCAAAGACTCCCCCCACGGCGGTCGGCCAGTTCACGAAGTTGGCGGTCACCGATTCTTTCAGTACCCTGGCATCTTCACCGGGGACCAGGAAATAAACGCCCACTTCTGACGAGGTCCCGGGTACTGGCATGCCTTGGCGGTCGATCACGCCAAACAGGACGCGGGACTCGCCCACCGACATATCGGTGGTGATGATGATGGCTGAGTATTCGGGCCCGCCGGATTCCTGCTCACTGGATATGATCGGATCGTCAGACTCCGATGAGCACGCCGCCACCAATATGAGCAGCAACGGCGCCAAGAGAAGAAGGGTCCGTAGGCTGAGTGCCCAAGGCAGAGTTCCAAGCCCCTTGGCCAGGTTAAACATCGATATTGTCCTTTTGCACTTGGGTGCATTGCCCGGTACACGTATCTTTAATCAAAGCCGAATGGGCGGCACAAAACCGGGGTGGCGATTGGATTTCCTCCAGTCTTCCACCCCAGATAGGTCAAGTCGCACTCGAATCTATTGTTTATATGCTGTATCGACGATAACAGATGTAGCATATAAAGGCGAAGCTAGATCAGAAATTCATACCCCGCCCAGCGCCTCCTTCCACGGCGATGGTCTGACCGGTGATGGCTCCAGCCCGGTCTGACGCCAAGAACACGATCAGGTCTGCGATGTCTTGGGATTCCACCATGCGGCCGATGGGTATATCGGACACGGCGCGGCGTTCGGCCTCTTCAACTGAGATACTGGCGTGTTCCGCTCGAGCGACCAGGCTTCGGGTCTGTCTTTCTGTTCTCGTTGTGCCCGGATGGATGCAGTTAACCAAAATGCCGTCAGATGCGAACGCGTCAGAGAGGTTCTTGGCCATGTTGGAGACCGATGAATTGGTTACGCCGTTGCTATTGGCCAGTGTGTTCGCCTGACGGGCAGCCATGCCGCCAATATTGATGATTCTCCCGCCACCCCGCGCCTGCATGTGGGGAATCACCTCTCGCGAGCAGCGGACGTAGCCCATGACCTTAACGTTGATGTGGTTCAACCAGTCTTCGTCGGCCAACTCCATGAAGGGCGCAGCCTTGGAGTTCACCGCGTTATTGATTAGGATATCGACCCCGCCCAGCTCGGCCACGGTGGCCGCGACCAGGTTCTTGATGTCCTTGGGGTTGCCCATGTCAGCCTGGACCGCCAGCGCCTTCCGTCCGGTGGCGGCGCGGATCTCAGCGGCGGCGTCTTCTAGGTCCTCCATGCCGCGGGCGCAAATGGCCACATCCGCTCCCTCATGGGCCAACGCCAATGCCGCGGCCCGGCCGATTCCCTTGCTGCCACCGGTGACGATGGCGATCTTTCCTGCCAGTGATAGGTCCATGGTTAGTGCCCCCAGAAAATGATTTTCAGTTTGGAATCCCTAAGCTCATTAAAGAAGGTCTTGAAGATTCCGCTTTAGCACCAGCTTGATGGCGCCCAGCAGTGCCGCGGCTCCAAGAATGGCCCCGAACGCCTCTGGGGTCCACTCCCGGCTGGCCATGCCGATGACAATACCGGCGGCTGGTGGGTGCTCTGTGTCTGTTATGGCCATGACCAGGATCAGCATTCCCACGGAGACCGCCATAATCAGCGCATGGAAGCGGCTGTGGTCGGCGATGAAGGACTCAATACCACCTGCGAAGAGAATCAAAGAGAACACGGAGCCTAGCAACAGCGCCATGGTGTGCCCGCCAACGACAGCCCGGATTCTGGCGGTCGCGCCGGTGGGATTGATGAACATGCCGATTACGCTGGAGCCCAAGCCCGCGGAGATGGCGGCTGTGGACAGCGAGTCCACAAACAACAGAATCAGGGCCATGGCTATTGTGGCCAGCGCCGCTTGGAAGAGATACTGCCGGAATTTGAGCCGGAATTTGGGGTCTAGCAGATAAGGGCTACCTTCCTCGCGGAGTAGGTCCCCCAGGACCCCCCATCGGTCCAAGATCCGGTCTCTTTTTGGCCGACTGGCTTCGTCTAAAGGATGAGGCTGGTCGTCCGGTGTTGCTTCATCGGGCAAGGCGCTATTTCTCTTTCAGGCCTTGGGCGAAGTCGAGCCACACTCTGGCGCACGGCACCGGTATGATGTGTTGGACGAAGCCGTAAACACCGGGGAAAATCACCTTGCGGCCATTGGGAAACAGGTCCGCCGCGCCCCGAAAATCGCCCAGGACTTCCTCCCGGAGATTGGCAGCCGCCAGCATCAACATGGGGGTTTGAACGTCCTTTAATGCCCGGCCGATGTCCCCGGTGGCATTACGCTGGAAGCCGGCCACCACGTGTGCCGGGGTTGCCTTCATCTGCTCGGCGTACCAGCGGATGTAGGCCGGATCGACTATCTGCGGGTCCAAGCGGCGTCCGATGGAATCTTCAACCCAGACGTTGATCCCCTCGCGCTCGATGAGTTCCGCGCTTTCTTTGTGGTGCGAGTCGAAACTGGTGGGAGAGGTGCAGACCGTCAGGGACTTCAGCCGCTCCTGGTTGGTGATTGAGAAGTTCATTGAGATGGACCCGCCCACCGTCTCGCCGATCAGGTGGAACTTGTCCAGCTCCATCTTGTCGACGAACTCTCTTAGGTCGCGAGTGAAGCTGTCTAGCGTCCACTCGTGCTCTGGGCCGGACACGTCGGACAGCCCCATGCCACGCATGTCGAAGCGGATGACACGGTAGTGCCGGGCGATGATGGGCACCCAGCCGAACCACATCTTGTGGCTCTTGGCCATGCCGTGGTGCATTAGGACCGTCTCCGGCTCGGTCCAGGGGTCGGTGAAGTCGTCGATGGTGTAAAAGAGCTCTATGCCGTCATCGAGACGTAGTTTCATATCGTTGCTCCACCCAAATCTTAATGGATATTATCAGGCGCTGAGGTCCTGTTCCGTGAATACCGAGCGCGCCACACGGATGGCGGTCCGTGAGTTGATGTAACCGCCGTAGAGGATCAGGTGGAAGAACACCTCCATGATCTCCTGGGGGGTCACGCCTACCTTTAGCGCTCCTTCGATGCGGCGGCGTATCTGCCGGTCGTACTGGCCCATGACGGTCATGGCCGAAAGGGCGCAGATGGCGCGGCTCTTCTGGTCAAGATCGGGCCGGGTGTAGATGGCGCCCCAAAGGTATTCGTCGATCAGCCGCCCCAGCTCGGCCTCAATGGAATCGGTGTCCTCTACCGGGTATAGAGTCGAGTCGCCGATGTTCTCTTGGAAGCTCTTTTTGCCGGTCTCATACAGGGCGTCGGCCGAGAGGCTGGTGTCATAGACCTCCGTCGGCGTGAATTCAATGCCGCGTTCCTCGAAGATATCCTTGGTGGTGCGCATGGCGGCTTCAACCGCCGGGACGCCCACGTAGAAGGTGAGCTGGACGAACACTTCCACCACCTGCGCCGGAGTCAAACCCAGGTTGAGACCGCGCTCGATGTGGCGGCGTAACAGCGGCAATTGTCCCTCCGCCGTCAGCGCTGAGATGGTGACCATGCAGCGGTGTTTGGGGTCCAGTCCGGGCCGGGCCCAGATCTGGCCGAACAAGGCTTCGTTGATTATCCGCTTCAGGTCCGGGGCCAGTTGGTCGATGCCGGGTAAGGTGTAATGGCTGGGGTCGCCCCGCGCCATCAATGACCGCATGTCCTGGCCCTTATCGTACCGTTCGTTCAAAGGCTCCATGGGAGCGCCTCCTGGCTGAAAATAATTAACTTACGAGGTGGCCTGCCTAGGTGACGGCCATGACTTCTTCAGCGAATTGGGCCATGCGGTCCTCAGTCTGGTGGGGGTCGGCCGTCCGGAAGTCGAAGATCAGGTGGGTTACTCCCACGTCGGCATAGATCTGGACGTCCTGGCGGACCTCGTCGGCCGAACCACTGAACCTACGACGGGTCCCGCCGGAACTCCCGGAATCGTACAGGGGCGCCTTCACCGAAACTTGAATCTCGGACGGGTCCCGGCCGGCTCTTTCCGCGTACTGGTGCAGGAATACCAAGTTCTCAGCTAACTCTTCGGGCTCCAGCGGAGCAGCCGGGATCGCGCCCACGGGATGCCAGCAGTTGCCCAGCCGGGCGGCACGCCTGATGGCTGGTTTGCTCTGTCCGCCGATCCAGATGGGCGGATAGGGTTTCTGCACCGGCTTGGGCAGGAAGGTGATGTCCGAGAAGTTCACGTACTTGCCCTCGAACTTGGGGTCGTCCTTCGTCCAAAGCTCGATGAACGCTTCCAGGTATTCGTTGGTCACCGCCCCGCGCTCGGCGAAGGGAGGAGTGTCCAGCAGTTCAAACTCTTCTTCCATCCAGCCGACACCTGCGCCCAGAATCAATCGTCCCTTGGAGAGCATGTCCAGTGTCGACAGCATCTTGGCGGTGAGGATGGGGTTGCGGTAGGGGATGATCATCACGCTGGTGACCAGGCGGATCCTCTCGGTGATCCCGGCCAGCCAGGCCAGGGTCGTTATCTGCTCCGGCCATTCGCCGTCCCCAGACTGTCCAGCCTCCAGGATGTCGCCGGTCAGGCTGTAGGGGTAGGTGGAGTTGACCTTGTTGGGCTGAAGGATGTGGTCGGGCATGACCATGCAGTAGAAGCTCAGCCGGTCGCCCTGTTTGGCGATGCTGGCCAGCGCATCGGGCTGAACACCGGCGCCGCTGTTGGGGAGGTAAAAGCCGTATTCCATGCTGAAGACTCCTGGGAAATTGCTCGGTATCCGGCTCCGGACCAACGTTCGTTCCAGGCAGGAAACCGTGCCTGGGTAGTGGCCGGTGGGGGTTTCGTCCAACTATATATCGGCGTGGCTGGCGTGTCCAATGATCTTCCATCGCCCAGACGCAGGCCCCGGAAGCCCGAGATATTTGACACTCAACAGGGCGACAGATAGACTTTCTCTGCACTGGAACAGGAGGGATTTCGTGACTACTCCCGCGTCATTCTTAACCGACGAAATGATCAAGAAGGCCATTGGCCAGAAGAGTGCGCCCCGCACCATAGATATCGAGAAAGGCGCCATCATCAAGTTTGCCGAGGCCATCGAAGACGACAACCCGGTTTACAACGATGAGATGGCCGCCCGCGAGGGCCGGTACGGCGGGCTGATTGCGCCCCCCACCTTCCTCCGCTCCGTGGGCGTAGACCGTCCCGAATATCCCTTTGATATGCCCTTCGGACGGCTTCTGGACGGCGGTAGCGACTGGGAGTACTTTCACCCCGTCCGGGCTGGCGACCGCATCACAGCCATCTCGGAGATCGCCGACATCAATGAGCGCAATGGACGCATGGGGCTGATGATCATCACCTCCATCGTGGTGACCTACCGCAACCAGTTTGACCAAGTAGCCGCCATCCAGACCAGCACTTCTATTCGTTACTAAAGCCCAGATATTAAAACGCCGGATAACGGCGATTGGAGCCTAGCATGGCCGATCAAGTCTTTTGGGACGACGTAAAAGAAGGTACGGAGTTGCCTGCCGTGGTGAAGAACCCCACCACCCAGCAGTTGGTGAAGTACGCTGGCGCGTCCGGCGACTACTACCAGATCCACTACGACCAGGGCTTCGCCAGGAACAACGACCTGGACGATGTGATACTCCACGGCGCGCTGAAGAACGCGTTCCTGGGCCATTTGGTCACCAAGTGGATGGGCGCCGACGGCGATCTGAAGCGCCTGGCCTGCCAGTACCGGGGCATGGATATCCCCGGCACACCGGTCACCGCCAAGGGCGTGGTCACTAAGAAGTACCAAGACAAAGGCGCCAACCTAATCGACTGCGACATATGGTTGGAGAACGAGAAAGGAGAGAAGACCACCCCCGGCTCTGCAACGGTGGCTCTTCCAGCTCGTTAGGCACCTAAACCTCAACCATTGATTAGAACTTACAACCCGGGGAGGCATTAAATGGCGGAAATGTTAAATGGAAAAGTGGCCATCATCACCGGCTCCGGCCGTGGCGTTGGCAGAGGCATCGCCAAATTCATGGCTGCCGAAGGCGCCAGCGTGGTGATCGTTGACCCTGGTGTCAACGTGGACGGCAGTGGCGAAGACCAGTCGGTGGCCCAACTGGTGGTGGACGAGATCAAGGCGGATGGCGGAAACGCCGTCGCCTGCATGGAGTCGGTCACTGAGATGGAAGGCGGCGAGAAGATCGTCCAGGCGGCCGTGGATAACTTCGGCAAGCTGGACATCGTTGTAACCTGCGCCGGTATCCTCCGGGACCGCATGATCTTCAACATGTCGGAAGCGGAATGGGACGACGTCATCGCCGTTCACCTCAAGGGTACCTTCACCGTGGTGAAGAACGCCAGCATCCTCTTCCGCCAGCAGCGTTCCGGCCGCATCATCACCTTCAGTTCCGAATCAGGCCTCATGGGCAACTCGGGCCAGGCCAACTACGGCGCAGCCAAGTCGGGCATCGCCGGGTTCACCAAAGTGGTGGCCAAGGACATGGGCCGCTACGGCGTGACTGTGAACTCTATAGCGCCCCGCGCCAGTACCCGCATGATCGCCGACATCCCAGGGAGCGCTTCGGAGATTCGGGCCCGCAGTGGCGTGGCTCCGATTGCCGGCGAAGAAGACCTGGCCAACCTGGACCCCGACCATATCGCGCCTTTCGTGGCCTACCTGGCCAGCGATTTTGCCGATAACGTCAACGGACAGATTTTCTTGGTCTATGGTGACACCATCTCGTTGGTGTCCCAGCCCAGGCCGAAAAAGGCCATCTACGAGCCGAGCGGCACCTGGGATATGGACAAGCTGTCCCAGATGGCCCGCGATGTGCTGACCAAGGATATCTTCAACCCAGCCCCGGCCCGGGAGCCGAACTAGGCTTGGCCAAAGATAAGTTCGCCGGCACCTGGCGTTTGTTGGAATGCTACGGCAGTTGGTCCGACGGCCGCATCAGCTATCCCTACGGCGAGAAACCCGAGGGCCAGTTGATCTACGACGGACACGGCAGCTTCTCGGGCCAGATAGTCGGCAGCGGCAGACCAGCGTTCCAGTCGGGAAACCTGCTGAAAGGGACCACCGAAGAGATAAAAACAGCGTTCGAGGGATACATCGCCTACTACGGCTCGTACCAGGTAGACGAGGCCAGCAGCCAAGTAACCCATCAGGTGGTGGGATCGCTTTTCCCCAATTGGATCGGCGATATCCAGACCAGGAACTTCGAGTTTGAAGGCGAAAGATTACGCCTTAGCACTCAGCCCATCAAGGGGCGCACGTCTGACCTGACAAACATATTGCTGTGGGAGCGGGTCTAAAGGCCTGGCCCCGATTAAAAAATAATGAAAAGTAACCAGATGGAGAGAATCTGATGGCAAACCTGCTAGAAGGCAAAGTGGCGATCGTAACCGGCTCAGGCCGAGGCATTGGTCGGGGAGTCGCCAAACTGATGGCCGCCCAGGGTGCCAAAGTAGTTGTGGTTGACCCCGGAGTCAACGTGGACGGCACCGGCGCCGACTCGTCTTTTGCCCAAACGGTGGTAGACGAGATCAAGGCCGACGGCGGAGAAGCCGTGGCCTGCCTGGAATCAGTCGCGACCATGGCCGGCGGCGACAAGATCATCCAGACCGCCCTGGACAACTACGGGAAGCTGGACATCGTGGTCACCGTGGCTGGTATTCTCCGGGACCGGATGATCTTCAACATGTCCGAACAAGAGTGGGACGACGTTATCGCCGTTCACATGAAGGGGACTTTCTCCATCGTGAAGAACGCTAGCGTTCTCTTCCGCCAGCAACGCTCCGGCCGGATCATCACCTTCAGCTCCACCACGGGGCTGTACGGTAACTCCGGACAGGCCAACTACGGCGCGGCCAAGGACGGCATCGCCGGGTTCACCAGGGTGGTTGCCAGGGACTTGGGACGTTATGGTGTAACCGCTAATGCCATCTCCCCCAGCGCCGCCACCAGGATGATTGGCAGCATCCCCGACGACGCCCGGGAGCTGCGGGCCGCCCGCGGCATCAGCACCGGCGCAGCCCTGACACTGAGAGGCCAGGCCGACGACATCGCGCCCATGGTGACTTGGCTGGCTTCCGACGAGGCAGCCCACGTCAACGGCCACGTCTTCCACGTGACCGAAGGCCTGGTAACCCTGCTCAACGAACCCGAGCCGGTCAAAACCATCCAGAAAGATAGCAAGTGGACCGTGGAAGAACTGGTCCGAGTCTTCCCCGTAACCATCGGCATCGAGCTGGTCAACCCCGCGCCCAGCCAGGTGCCTCGGGAGTGAGGCTCGCCTCGTTTTCTTCAGACGAGCAACCTAGCAATAGATTAAAAGAAGCCCCAGAGATGGGGCCTATTTGTTCAAAGGGAAGGCCTCTTGACGAGTTTGATCACTGGGGGAGTCGGTCTGATGGGCGCGGAGGTCGTGAGGCTGCTGCTGAAGAAAGGAGAGAAACCGATTGTCTTCAGTAGTATTCCTAATACGTCGCGGTCGGCCGACCTGGGCGACAGTGTCGAGGGAATCGCAGGAGACCTGGGCAATTTCAGCAATGTGCTGGATGTCGTCGGGACAACGTGGCCGGACGTTATCTACCACATGGGCGGGATGCTGACCGCTCCTTCTGAAGCAGACCCGGCCGCCCCGATTTAGGCCAATGCTCTCGGAACCTTTCACGTTTTAGAGGCACCAAGGTTATTCGATGTTCGCCAAGTGCCGTTCACGAGCTCTCTTGCGGTCTATGGCGCAGATATGACCGAAGATTTCATTGATGACAACACAACGCAACGCTCGCTGTTATTTTACGGCGCCACTAAAGCGTTCACGGAAAATATGGGCCGCTTCGACAAGAGGAAATATGGGATCGACTTCCGAGTGATCCGGTACCCCAGCATAATAGGACCCGGAATGACCACTCCTCGGGTCGCCCAGTACAATCCCCGGCGTTATGGAACAATCTGCCAAGGGAAACCCATTCACCATATGGGTGACGCCTGAGACCAAGATACCAATCATGCACTTCACTGAGTCCGCCGGGTCCCTCGTCGAATTGGGGCAGGCCCCGGTGGAAAACATTAAGACGACCAACTATGTGCTAAACGGAATCACACCCACTCCCAGTGCCGGGGAGCTGGCCGACGTCGTCCGGGCCAAGATACGCGGCGCTCAGATTACATTCGAGCCAGACCCAATACTTCATCCGATTCTTGACGACTTTAACAAAAGAGTGGATGACACCAAGTCTCAGGAGGAATGGAATTGGAAGCCGGAATACGACTTAGGACAATCCGTTGACGTATTTCTCAAAAAATTGGCGGCGAACCCCGAACGCTACACCTAGGCCGAAGGCTAGTCCCTCAGCGGAACATTCTGAAAAACTCCCTGGGTCACGCCGGGTTGCAACTTCTCCGCTTGGCGAATGGCGTAGTGGTCGGTCATGCCGGACACGTAGTCGACTGAGGCGCGGTCTGGGTCAGCGCCAGGACTGAAATAGGGTGGGGGAATCTCCTCGGCGTTCTCTACAAAGTACCGGTAGAGCAACTTCACCACGTCCCGGCCCACTTCCGATTGCCTAGTGTTGCCCAGGGGCAGGTAGACGTTCTGGAACATGTAGTTCCTAAGTTCCATCATGGCTTCGCGGGCTTCACGGTCCATGCCGATCTCCGGCTTCTCTTCGGCCACGCCATCGGCCAACCCTGAAGAAGGCCACGACTCTTGGACGATGCTCGTAACCAGCGAGTCTAGCCTCTGTGAATGGGTCCTTCCCAAGACCCGGTTGGCTTGTTCCGGTAGGTTGTCCACCTTCAGCATGCCGGCCCGGATGGCGTCGGCGATGTCGTGGTTCAGGTAGGCCACAGAGTCGGCCAGCCGCAGAATCTGGGCTTCCAAAGTCAGTGAAGCGTCGAGTTCGATATCCAGGAAATCGCCCTGGGGTTTGGAGTGGGAGATGATTCCCTGGCGGACTTCCCAGGTCAGGTTTAGTCCTTCACCATCATGGGACAATCTCTCTACGATCCGCAGGCTCTGGGCGCTGTGGGCAAAGCCCTCTGCAAAGACTGAATCGAGGGTCTCTTCACCCAGGTGTCCGAAGGGTGTGTGGCCAAGGTCGTGACCATAAGACATGGCTTCCACCAGGTCTTCATTCAGGTTCAGAGCCCTAGCGATGGTGCGGCCGACTTGGGCAACCTCAAGGGTGTGTGTCAGCCGGGTGACGAAGTGGTCGCCGGAGGGGGCTAAGAAGACCTGTGTCTTGTGCTTCAGACGGCGGAAGGCGTTGGTGTGGATGATCCGGTCCCGGTCCCGCTGGTACTCGGTGCGTAGAGGTGACGGAGTCTCAGCCCGCTCGCGGCCCAGAGACCGGCTGGAACGGCTGGCATAAGGAGAGAGATTCTCTTCCAATGCCTCCAGCCGTTGCCTTACTTGCAGGTCTTCCACCGGGCCTCTATTCATATTGTCGGACTAGTCCTTGAGAGGGATGGTGCCCCAGGTGATGGCCCCGGAATCCTTGGAAAGTCCTTTCTCTTGGGCCATCTCACGGATGTTGAGCAAGGTGGCGTTGACCTCGTTGGTCAGTAAAACCCAGTCGGGTTCTTCAGGTAGCCAGTATGGCGAATTTATGCGGACCACCTGGTTGTCATTGGCGTTGAGGTAGATACCGAATTTGGATGCTTGCTGCATTAGTCTCTCCGAGTTCACGTTTTAGCTGCGGCCAGTACCGTGGCCCGTTGTTGGGCTATTAAGCTGTCTGCTCTGCCGATTCTCCAATCGTGTTGCCGCCATAAACCCCTCGGTACTCCGGTGGCAGTTGGTCTGCGATGCGCCCCATCACCATGTCCAGCATGCTGGACATCACCGCCTTGCTGGGCCTGCCCTCGATCACCGGCAGGGTGAACGGTGGGCCTATGTTGGCCGTCATCCGCCGGAAGGGGAAGGGAATTCGCCACAACGGGAATTTCTCAGTGCCGGTGAGCGCAACCGGCAGGATGGGCGCTTGAGATTTCAGTGCCAGGTAGACCACTCCCAGCATCCCTTTTTGCATGGCGTGGCCCGGGCTTCGGGTGCCTTCAGGGAAGACCACCACGGCTCTGTCGCGTTCCAGATTTTGCATCAGGACGCGCATGGCGTCAATCCCAGCGGCCGACCGGTCGAACGATGACACGTGGAACGCCCGCATCAGGAGGCGGGAGACCGAGCTGCTGAACAGCTCTTTCTTGCCGATGAAGTACAAAGGCCTGGGTATGGCGGCCACCAATAGGGGAGGGTCGTTCAAGGACAGGTGGTTGCTGACAATGATCAGCGGGCCATGCTGAGGCACGCATTCGAACCCGACGATCTGCATCCGGCCAAAGGCACGGAAACAGAACCGGCCCAACTGATTAAAGATGCGGTAGATCAACGTGGCATCTTCGAAGCGGCTCATTTGGGGTCACCGGTGCTTCCGGCCCGGTTGATGATCTTCTGCACCACCTGTTGGATGTCCAGGCCGTCGGTGTTCAGTTCCCAGGCGTCTTCGGCGGGTTTGAGGGGGGAATCTTCGCGGTTGCGGTCTTTCTTGTCGCGGGCCAGGGTCTCGCTCAAGACCGTGAACAGTTCAATCTCTTCTCCGCGGTCACGCATCTCTTGCCAGCGTCTCTGGGCCCGTTTCTCAAGAGAAGCGGTGAGGAACACCTTGAGGTCGGCATCGGGTAGGACCACAGTCCCGATGTCGCGGCCGACCATCACGATCTTGCCCTTGTCGGCGGTCTGCCGCTGCTGGGCCACCAGTTCTTTTCGCACCGGCGAGGCCATGGAAACTGCGGAAACATTGCCATCCACGGAGGAGTCTCTAAGTTCGGGGCCAAGTGTGTGGCCGGCCACGGATACCCGGTCGCCCGAGATGGAATCGGGGTCCCCGGCCATCTCCAGTGGGTTGGCGCGGGCGAGTTCACCCAGGGAGTTTGTGTCGTCAACGGGAATGCCGTTCTTCAGGGCCAGCCAGGTGATGGCGCGGTACATGATGCCGGTGTCCAGATAACCGAACCCCAGTGCACGGGCCAACTTCCGGCCCACCGCCGTCTTCCCCGCTGCTACCGGGCCGTCGATGGCTATTACGCTTACTCCGCGGACCAAATAATTCCTCTGCCTTTGCTCACGTTTTGGGTGTTTGGGGTCTTCTGGCGGCATAGATGCCACGCACGGGCATTATACACCGCTGCCTGGGCTGGACCGCCTTCCGGCTAACCCGGTAATTATTACCAATCAACTTGAACGACGATTGCTGTAGAGCTGTCAAAGGGGCGGGTTATGCGAGGTGAGATAGGCATCAACATCCGGCATTTGACGACCTTTTGACTATCGGTGGCCGTCGTCTTCGCAACGTTGGCAACTCTGTTGATTGTCGCAATCAATGCCGACCCTCAACTCCAACAGGACATGACGGTGATGAACTCGATCAGGGGCTGGGATCTGCCGGGGCTGTCGGGATTCTTAAGTTTGATCAGCGCGATCACCAGTCTCAAGGTTGGTTTGGTCTATGGCGCCATAGGACTCGGGGGTCTCTTCATAACTCGGCAGCGGAAAACTGCCTAGGCATTGGTGTTTGTGGGGGCCATTGCTGCTGTTGCCTCCTCCGTAGACGACTTTACCCTGGGTGAATTGGTCGAAAGGACCCGTCCGATATCGGGTGCAACGGCCAGCAGTTACCCGAGGCCAAGTTTTCGGCGGCACGGTCCTATTTGGGTTTTTGGCGCTCTTGCCGTTCCATCACCGATTGCAACGAGGGTTCTCTGTCCCGATCTTCATGCTGCCTGGGCTTTTAGTGGTAGCCGTGGGGCCACCCGTATCCACGAAGGAGACCACTGGCCCAGCGACGTAGCTGCCGCCTACCTACTGCCTGGAATCCTCTTGATGATTATCGTTCCCCTGTATCGATGGTACGCTGAGACCGGTTTTGGTTGAGGGCTGTCTCAGCCGACGGCCTCGTGAGCCGTCAAACCTGCTAGATCGCGGTTGGCATGGAATCGTCAGGCTCGGCTGAAATGTAGTATCCTGTCCCAATTATCGGGCGCTTGCCCACGTGGCTAGTCTTAGAATTACATTTCACATACGGTAGCTAGGAATGGAACCTAAACCATTACCGGCTGGCGTAATATCTATGATGCAAGCAACAGAGTTCAACCGTCCCCTATTTGGCGTTCCCTGGAAACTCCTTCTCCTTGCTCTGGGAACGCTGGCCGCACTGACTCTGTCCATCCTCGCTTGGGCATTTCCGACGTTCCCCGGCGATGAAGGCGCTTTAATGCGGTTCCAGGCGTTTCGAAGCGGCTTGTTGGACGCCACCGCCATCTGGTTCGCCAACATTGGATCGCTCTGGGTATTCATGCCTGCCGCCGCCGTACTGATGGGGTGCCTGGTGTTCGCCAGGCGTTACGCCGACACCGCCATGATCTTCGCCAGCTTGGCCGTCATCGGCATCGGCAACGGCCTTAAGCTTATCGTTGACCGGCCCCGGCCCGAATACCAGATCGTTGAACCACTGCAGTCCGGTCTCAGCTTCCCTAGCGGCCACGCGCTCTTGGCGATGGTTCTGGGAGGCGCGCTGGTTTACCTGGTTGGGCTGTGGGTTAAGCCGCTGTTGTTAAGGCGTGCGATCCAATCCAGCCTCGTGTTCATGGTTATAGGCATGGGCGCCTCCCGGGTCTACCTCGGAGTGCACTGGCCCAGCGACGTTATCGGCTCGTATGTTCTGGGGGCCATGGCGCTGGTCGGCCTGATCGGTCTTCGAAACGCAGTCGCAACCACCCGCTAACCCCTAGGCGCACCCAATTCCCCCATGCTACACTCGGTTTGATTGCTATTTCGTGTCGTGTGGAGAGGAGCCATGAACTGGGTCGATATCGTCATCCTGGTAGTTTGGGGAGTGACCGCGCTCTGGGGTTATTCCGCCGGAATCTTGCTGATTTTGGTCCCCTTTGTCTCCCTGATCGTTGGATTGGCGCTCTCCAGCCGCATCGGCGACTCGGTAGGCGAACTGTTCAGAGTCGTTACCGACAATGAGAATGCCCAGACGGTGGCTGGATTCCTCTTGGTCTTCGGAGTCCTTTTCATAGCGGGTGGAATCCTCAGTTTCATGGCACGCAGGTCCCTCGGGATAATCCCCCTATTCGGCTTTGCAAACAGTTTGGCGGGCATGGCCGTGGGCCTGTTGATCGGTTTCGTGCTGCTATCTGGCATCCTGACCAACGTCCAAAGATTCCCGGTCCGGGACTACGACGAGACCATCGACGAATCTGCCTTGGGCGCGTTCTTGGCCGACAACTTTGACGTTGTGATCCGTGGCGTGAAGCTCATACCCGGCGATTGGGACGATGAGCTGGACCAGCTAACCCCCTAGCAATTACCAGGATCACGCATCCTATCTCGGCCTATGTGCTACCATGATTGCGAATAGGTTCCGAGCGCAGATGACCCTTTAAAGGTTTCGAAAGGGCCTCGTGCGCATGTGTGGTGGCCCCGGCGACGTCCGGGTGGGAACTTCCCCTAGCGCGTTTGTATACGTGCGGGAGGACCATTAGCCGACCGACATGGTAGACCAAGCAGAAAAAGAACTGTTTTCTGGTAACGGCGCTTCCGGAAATGGACTTGCGGAGGCAGTGGATGTCGCCGCATTGATTCGTGCGCCGGTCCTAGTCCTGAACCTCAATTACGTCCCGGTGAACGTCTGCACCGTCCGCCGCGCCATCGTCCTCGTCACCAAAGGTAAGGCCGAGCTCCTGGAGAACCACCAAGGGTGTCTCCACACCGTTTCCCAAGACATCGACGCGCCCTCAGTCATCCGGTTGGCCTACATGGTCAAGCGGCCATTTCTGCCCCGGAAGCTCTCCAAGAAGGAAGTTTTCCTACGGGACAAGTTCACCTGCCAGTATTGCGGCAAGAAAGTCCATGACCTAACCCTGGATCATGTTATCCCTCGCCGGCAGCAAGGCGCACACACCTGGGAGAACGTGGTCACGGCCTGCAACAGGTGCAATCTCCACAAAGCGGGACGCACTCCGGCCGAGGCTAAGATGCGGTTGGGCAGGGTACCCCGCGCTCCGGACCCCAACCCATACCTGATACTTCAGAGCCGGGTGATCCTGGACGAATGGGAGATATACATCCCCTGGTCCATCAGGGACTAAAGCGCTAGTTTTTGGAGGGCTGGTTCCTGGTGACTTCGGCCAAGGGCAACTCTAGGATCCGGTCATCTCTGTAGCGCACCGATATGGTTTCCTTAAGCCGGTGCCCCACGATGACCGTGGCGGAACCGCTGGGAGTCCCGACCAATTCCCCGACCTTGGGCAGCGCCCGGTTGATCTGTCGGTATTGCTCATACTCGAAGCGTAGGCAGCAACGCAGCCTGCCGCAGGCGCCGGCCAGACCCTCCGCGCTGATGGGCAATGATTGTTCTTTAGCCATGCGCACGGATATGGACTCAAACTTGTCCATCCATCGTATGCAACATAAATCGCTACCGCAGCGGCCCATGCCCCCGGCCAGCTTGGCGACGTCCCGGTCGCCCACTTGCCGCAATTCCACACGGCCCCCGGTGGCTGAACTCAAGGCGCGGATCAGCGGGCGGAAGTCCACCCGTCCCTCTGCGCCGAATGTCACCACCATGCGGGAACGGTCGAAGGCGTAGTGGGCGTCCACTATCTTCATGGGGATATTCAGTTCCCGGGCTTTGGCGCGGGCTATCTTGAAGGTATTCTGCTCCGATTCGCGGTTCTGTTGCAGTCGGCCCAGGTCGCCAGCGGTGGCCTTGCGTACCACGCGGACGGACGGCTCTGAGTCCGGCTGGCAGGCCACCAGCTCGGTGGCTTCACGGCAGACTCGGGCCAACTCCTGGGATTTCTCCAACTGCACGACAACGTGGCTATTCAAGGGTAGCGTAAAATTGCCGGCGGAGGCGTAACTCACCGGGTCGGCATCCCGCCAGCGGACGCCCACTACGCGGGTCATACTTGACCTGCTTCGATCGGTAGATTCAGCATCAAAACTTCCATCGCCAGTCTGGGACTGACGTTGCTATCTAGATTGGACAAGGTCTGCATCAGGCGATTGGTGAACTGCACGATCTCAGTCGTACTCAAGCCTGAAGCCTGGCTTTTTAAGGACTCCGCGTGGTCCGAATTATGCAAGAATTCTTCGGCCCCCTCTTTGATCAAGAGGAGGTCGCGCCACCAACGAAGCCAGAGTGCCAATAAATCCTTGGCTGCGTCGCGGTCGCTGCCAAATAGGGAAGCGACTTCGTTGGCGTAGGTAAATCGTGTTTCCAACCCTGCATCCAGGGTCTCTTGCAACTTTTCTAAGTCGGCCTGCCGCTGTTCCAGCACTTGGTGGTCTTCCAAAGCGCCGATGGCCCATCCCAGACAACCCCGGGACAGTCGGAACAACTGGTCCGCCATTTCCGGCGTTGCTTGGTGACTTTCTTTCAGCCGTTCTACCATTTGATTCTTCGGAATTGGTATCAGATTCATGCTTTGGCAGCGCGAGCGAACAGTGGGCAAGATCGCTTCCTGATCCGCCGTTAGCAGTAAGAACATGGTATTCGGTGGCGGTTCTTCCAGAGTTTTTAACAATGCGTTGGCTGCCTCGTCACTCATAGATTCGGCGCCGTCTATGATCACAACGCTGAATTGTCCCTCAAATGGGTTCAAGCTCACCCGGTGGATAACTTCTTTGATGGCATCTATGCCGATTACTGTTTTGGGGGACCGGCCCTCTTCTCCCTGACCGGGAGCAAGGGTCGATATGTCGGCGTGGTGTCCGGCTGCGATCCTGGCGCATTGGGTGCACGAACCACAGGGCACACCAGGCCCTTCTAAACAATTTACGGCCTGAGATAGATTAATGGCAAGGGCCATCTTACCCACGTGCGGTGGGCCGCACAGCAGATAGGCATGTGACTGCCTGCGGTGCTTCAGGCTGGGCTCAAGCCTATTGAGCAGATGGTCTTGACCGAAGATGGTCCACATAAAAACCTGTATCCCACTCGTATATTAGACGATGAGACGGTGTTGTTAATTACTGGTTGTGATGACTGCCGGCATGGCTAGACGTCGCAGTGCATCATGTCTTGGTAGCTCTCTCTCCTGCGGATCAGGCGGCTCTTCCCGTCCTTCACCAGGACCATGGGCGGACGGGGATTCATGTTGTAGTTGCTAGCCATGGAGGGGCAGTAAGCTCCTGCTGCGGGGATGGCGAGGAGGTCTCCAGATTCCAGCTTTGGCAGCATTATATCGGATGCCAGGAGGTCTCCCGACTCGCAATACTTGCCTGCAACAGTAACTTTTTCGGTTGGATCAAGGTTGGCTTTAGTGGCGGCGACCACTTCATATTCCGCCTGGTATAGGGCCGGCCGGATGTTGTCGCCCATGCCGCCGTCAACGCTGACGAACTTGCGGATGCCCGGCACGTCTTTGATCGCCCCAATGCGGTAGAGGGCCACGCCTGCGGGTCCGATGATGGCCCGGCCGGGCTCGATGACTAGGGACGGTCGCTCCATGCCTAGGTCTTTACAGGTATCAGTGACGGTGGAGACGATGGCCTCGGCGTAAGCGGACACAGGAGGTGGTTCGTCACTGTTGATGTATCCGATCGCGAAACCACCACCGGGGCTGAACCGCTGCATCTCAAGGCCCTCTTCCCGGAACTCGGCGGCGAATCGCAAGACCAGATCAATGGCCACGCGGTACGGCTCCAACTCGAAGATGGGTGAGCCCAGGTGGAAGTGCAGCCCGCGCAAGTTCAGGTTCTTGGCGGCTAAGCCCATGCGGATGGCTTCGGCGGCGTGCCCGGTCTGAATCGAGAAACCGAATTTTGAATCCAAGGTTCCAGTGGTCGTGTACACATGAGTGTGCGGGTCGACACCGGGGGAGACCCTGATCAGGATGTCTTGGGTCTTGCCGGCCTCTCCGGCCAACCGGTCCAGAAGCTCTATCTCATGGAAGCTGTCCACCACTACCCAGCCAATGGAGTGCTCCAGCGCCTCCGCCAACTCCTGAGGCGTTTTGTTATTCCCGTGAAAATAGACCTCCTCCATGGGTATATCAGCACTGATGGCTGTAGCCAACTCGCCGCCGGAGACCACGTCAAACCCCATGCCCTCCTCCTGGAACATCTTGGCCAGGGCTGGGTTGATGTAGGCCTTGCAGGCATAACTGACGTTGGTGGCGGGGTATAGCTTGCGGAACTCACCTATGAAGCTGCGGCAGCGGGCGCGCAGAGTGGCTTCGTCCAGCACGTATACAGGGGTGCCGTACTCGTCGGCCAAGTCGATGGCTTTGCAACCTCCCAGGACCAATTGGCCTTGGGAGTCTATTTCAGCGGTATCGGGAAAAACGCTCTGTGGGAACATCGTATTCCTTAATCGGGTTCCTTACTTTACGGTAAGCCTGAGGGGTATCAAGTCTAGGTACTCACGAAAGCATAGTGCCAGGGTGGAATTCGCGCAACTGTTAGTATCGTTTCATGCCCGTTGACGGCGTATCTGACCAAGTATATACTCTGGGCACTTCGGCCCCCTGAGGCTAAATCACGCCTGGCAAGCCACTATCCACCACGCAAGGGAGTTCTCTTGAATATTCAGGTAACGGTGAATGGAAAAGCTCACGAAAAAGAGGTGGAACCACGCACGCTATTGGTCCACTTCATCAGAGACGACTTGGGGTTGACCGGGACCAAGATCGGATGCGACACCAGCCAATGTGGCGCCTGTGTGGTGAAGATGGAGGGCAAAACGGTGAAATCCTGCACCTGTCTGGCGGTCCAGGCCAACGGCAGCGACATCACCACCATCGAGGGCATTGCCCCAGAGGGCGGATTGGACCCAGTACAGGAAGCGTTCTGGGACAACCATGGTCTCCAGTGCGGCTTCTGCACCGCCGGCATGATCATCACGGTGGACGAGTTGCTCGGAAAGAACCCCTCTCCCTCGGAAGACGAGGTGCGAGAAGGACTCAAAGGCAACATCTGCCGCTGCACCGGCTATCAGAATATCGTAAAGGCGACTCTGGCGGCCGCCGAAGCCAAGAGGAGTTAGTTCATGACGACAAGGATATTTGGCTCAGGCATCCGCCGCCGCGAGGACCCGCGTCTGATCACCGGCGGCGCGACCTATACCGATGACGTACAACTGCCTGGGATGCTCTATGCGGCCATGCTGCGGAGCCCCCACGCCCATGCCAAGATAAACAGCATCGACACCGCCGCGGCCAAAGCAGCGCCGGGAGTGGTGGCGGCGTACACAGGCGCCGACACAGAAGGCGTGTTGAACCCCATTCCCTGCGCTTGGATGCCACCGGATACCGACATGAAAGCGGTTGAGCATCCGGCCATCGCTAAAGATGTTGTCCGCTACCAGGGCGATGCAGTGGCCGTAGTGGTCGCTGAGAACCGCTACCAGGCGGAAGACGCCCTGGAGTTGATCAACGTGAATTACGAACCACTTCCGGCGGTGATCAGCCCCTATGAAGCCATGCAGCCAGGCGCTCCTCAGATACACGCCGACGCCCCCAACAACCAAGCGTTTCATTGGGTGGCAGAGGGCGGAGATGCAGATGCGGCTTTCGCCGGCGCCGATGTCATCGTGAAAGATACCATCCTCCAACAAAGGTTGATCCCCAATGCCATGGAGCCCCGCTCGGCGGTGGCCAACTGGTCCGGAGCGATGGGCGAACTGACCCTTTGGAGCACCAGCCAGAACCCCCATATCGCCCGGTTCCTGACATCGCTGGTTATCGGAGTTGGCGAACACAAGATACGGGTCATCGCAACCGAGGTCGGTGGCGGGTTCGGCAGCAAAATTCCTTTGTACGCCGATGAGATGATCACGTCGTTTTGTTCCATGCAGTTGGGCCGCCCCGTGAAATGGACCGCGACCCGGTCTGAGGGCTACCAGGCGACCATTCACGGCCGCGACCACGTAGAACATGTTGAGATGGCGGCCACCCGCGAAGGCAAGATCATGGGCGTGCGGTCAGTCATCTACGCCGGGATGGGCGCCTATTTGTCCACTGCCGGCCCGGGAGTCCCGACTATTCTTCACGGCTTGATGTACAGCGGCCCCTACGACGTTGGCGCAACTAGGGCCGACATATATGGGGTGTTCAACAACGCCACTCCGGTGGACGCCTACCGCGGCGCCGGCCGCCCCGAGGCCACCTTCCTGGTGGAACGGCTGGTCGACCTGCTGGCAGTCGAACTGGACACCGACCCCGTGGAGCTGAGGCGCAAGAACCTGATCCCCAAGTTCGAAGACGGCCACGACGTTGCCAGCGGCATAACCTATGACAGCGGCGACTATGAAACGCTCATGGACAAAGTATTGGCTCATGTTGATTATCCGGCCCTTCGCCAAGAACAGGCTCGGATGCGGAAACAAGGCAGTTACATGGGCATCGGCGTTATAACCTACTCCGAGATCTGCGGCCTTGGCCCCTCACAGGTGGCCGGCGCTGTTGGGTTTGGCGGCGGCTTGTGGGAGAGCGCCATCGTCCGGTTCCATCCCACTGGCAAAGTGAACGTGTACTCCGGCACCTCGCCCCACGGACAGGGAGAGGAGACCACCTTCGCCCAGATAATCTCCGATGAACTGGGCGTTGACGTTGACGATGTGACCATTGTTCACGGTGATACGAGCAACACTCCGATGGGCTGGGGCACCTACGGCAGCCGGACCACGGCGGTAGGAGCCGCGGCCATGGTGCTCGCGGCTCGCAAAGTGAAAGAGAAGGCCCGTCTGCTCGCAGCCCACCTGTTGGAAGCTAACGAAACGGACGTTGAATACGCAGACGGAAACTTCTCCGT
Organism: Dehalococcoidia bacterium UBA2158; assembly: GCA_002328185.1. Classification (GTDB taxonomy): domain Bacteria; phylum Chloroflexota; class Dehalococcoidia; order Lucifugimonadales; family UBA3495; genus UBA9611. The sequence goes on along the minus strand of DCWQ01000007.1, from coordinate 39,473 downwards.
CAAGGGCTCGCCGGACCAGAGCAAGGGCATCGCAGAGATGGCCACCATGGCCAACGTTGCCTGGAACCTGCCGGAAGGCATGGAGCCGGGACTGGAAGCCTCGGCGTTCTATGACCCGCCCAACTTCGTTTACCCCTTCGGCACGCATGTGGCCGTTGTGGACGTTGACAAGGACAATGGTCACATCGTGCTTAGGCGCTACGTGGCGGGAGACGACTGCGGCCCCCAGATCAACCCGATGATCGTCGAGGGCCAGGTACACGGTGGTGTGGTGCAGGGCGTGGGGCAGACTCTATGGGAAGGAGCGGTCTATGACGATAGCGGCCAACTCTTGACCGGTTCAATGACCGATTATGCCTTGCCCAAAGCCCACTTGCTGCCACAGATCGAGACCCTACATACCGAAACCCCGTCACCCCACAATCCGTTGGGCGTGAAGGGCATCGGTGAAACGGGGGCCATCGCCTCCACAGTGGCCATCTACAACGCTGTATTAGACGCCTTGCGGCCACTGGGCGTGACCCACCTAGACATGCCACTAACTCCGGAGAAAGTCTGGCGGGTGATTCGCCAGGGACAGGGGAGCTAAACGATGTTTGCAACAGAATTCGAATATACGAAAGCCAACTCAGTCTCAGAGGCCATCCAGCTTCTGGGCAGTAACGATGGGGCCAAGATACTGGCCGGCGGCCATAGCCTGCTTCCGATGATGAAGCTGCGCCTGGCCCGGCCGCCAATGGTCATCGACATCGGCGGCATTGAGGAGATGCGCGGCATATCCGTGGAAAACGGCACCCTGCGCATCGGCGCTCTGACCACCCACGCGGATATCGCTGAGTCACATGTCGTCAAGGACGCCTCCGGAATACTGTGGGAGACCGCCTACGGGATCGGCGACCCTCAGGTCAGGAACCGGGGGACCATCGGCGGCAACATCGCCCACGCCGACCCCGCTTCAGACTTGCCAACAGTCTTGACAGTCATGGACGCCGTGTTCACCATCCAGGGCCAGGGCGGGATCACCCGCCGAGGCTCTCGGAACGTATCGGCCGACGAGTTCTTTACGGGACCCTTCGAGACCGTTTTGGGGGAGAACGAGATTCTCACCGCCATCGAGATGCCGGTCCTGGCGGCCAACCAACACGCCGAGTACGCCAAGATGGCCCACCCTGCCACTTCCTTCGCGGTGGTAGGCGCCGGGGTTGTAGTCACCGTGGACAACGGTGTCTGCACTGGTGCCAGGGTAGCGGTGGGCGGCCTCACGCCGAAGCCCACCCGGGGCCCGTCGGTGGAGGCTGCGCTGAACGGGATTGAGTTGACCGCGGACAACATTGCCGCCGCAACCGCGCTGATCGACGGCGATCTAGGCTCGGATATCCTTGGCGATGTCTTCGCATCGGGCGAATACCGCCGGGCCATGGCGGCCATCGAGCTTAAGCACGCCATCTTCCACGCCACTGGCCTGGCTCACCACAACTAGACCCCGAACTAGTCGCACACACGTAGGGGCACGGCATGCTGTGCCCCTATTTATTTACGCCCATCGGCTCGACAGAGTCCTGCTAGTCCCGAGTCTCTTCCCTCGCCAGGGTTTTAGGTCGTAACAGCGTTGAAAACCACCGGCAGGGAATCCAAGCCGTGAAAGATTGGGTTTTGTCGCCAAGGGAAATCTTCCAACCGGGTATCCGAAGAATAGGACCGCCGATTGGAGTCGACCATCCCATTTTGCCTTGAAGCCAACGCGGGCAGTGTTCGGCGCACCGGCGGCGTGCAAGAGCTAATCGACCGCCACGATGAGCGCCTAGACTTGCCCACTGAAGAGTGGTCCAAGCAAGTCATCGCCGACGAGGCCCAGCGTGCAGTGGCGGCCCCTGACCGACAGGGCGTTTAGTCGCTGTGTGTAGCGCCTCTCCTTCTGCCACTGTCATTCCGAGGAGCGCCAAAGACCGACGAGGAGTCGCTTTGCTCAGCTTCGACCTGTTTGGCCAGAGCAAAGAGACCCCTCGTTTTACTCGAGGTCACACCGAACCGGTGTTAGTTTCAACAGCAGTTTTTGTGTTTAAATATCCCGCCTGATAAGATATTCCTCGTTGCCCAATATCTATGATTGGGCTCCGCACGCACGAAAAACGCAGGAGAAACATGAAGATACTGGTGGTGAACGACGACGGAATCACCGCCCCCGGCATCTGGGCCGCGGCCCGGGCCCTGCGGCAGGTTGGCGAGGTCGTCGTGGTCGCGCCCGACCGGCAACAGAGCGGCGTGGGCGCCAGCCTGACCCTCCATGCCCCGGTGAAAGCCGGCGAATGGACGGTGGTGCCAGAGTTTCAGTCCGAAGGGAAGGGGCTGCATCCGGTGAGTGCCTTCTCGGTCGAGGGCACCCCTGGTGATAGCTGCATCCTAGGCTTGGAAACCCTGGTCAAGGACGTGGACCTGGTGGTCTCTGGTATCAACGCCGGCTCGAACGTCGGCTGGGACGTCATGGTCTCTGGGACAGTCGGAGCCGCGGTTCAGGGCTTCATCCGAGGCATCAACACCATTGCCATCTCAGTGGCCGCTGTGACCAATACCAAGTACGACATCGCCGAGAAGATCTTAAAGCCGCTGGCCGGGAAATTCGAAAAATACACCGGCGACACCCTGTTTCTGAACGTGAACATCCCGAAGATAGAGATGGCCCAGGTGGCCGGCGTCCGGGTGACGCATCTGGGAGGACGGTCATGGGGCGAGAACGTCCGGGCCGAGAACGTTGGGCCGGAGAAACGGTACTGGATATCCCGGAACAAGCCCAGCCCCGAGACCCCCGCTCCCGACAGCGACATCGCTGCCATCAAGAATAGCTGCATCTCCATCACGCCGTTGCACCTAGCATTGGGCAACGTTGCTGCCATGCCCGGCGTGGAAGCGCTCCTGGGCGACATACCTCAGCAGATGCTGGACCGGCCCGACTAACCCGGTCGCCCCCTTCCGTCATTCCTGCGAAGGCCGGAATCCATGTATTTGGCAAAAATCAAAACGGTTGCTTCGTGATTAATTCCAGTGTGGAGGTTCCGTGGACTCCTGCTTTCGCAGGAATAACGTGGTGGGGCTGGGAATTTCTTGGCGGCATTAAAGTTGGTTGCGACTAACAGGGCGGGTTTTTAACCCGCCTCTACACTTGAAAATAACAAGGCCCCTTCGGATACTCTCCGAAGGGGCCTTGTTTTTACGACAATATGGTGAGTTAGATGGTTTTAACAGACTCGGGCGACAGCGCTAGGCCGACGCCGATCATGCTCTCCTGGGTGATCAGTTTGGCCAGTTCTTCCTCGATCATGCCCTCGGTGCCGGCGGGCCGCTTGGGAAGGATCAGGTAGCGGTAGTCGGCGCTGCTGTCGATGACTCGCACCTGGACCGATTCATCAAGTTCCGTTCCGAATTCTTCCAGCACGCCCCGGGGATCAACGACCACCCTAGAACGGTAGGCCAAGCCTTTGTACCAGGCAGGCGGCCGACCGATGATGGCCCTGGGGAAGCAGGAACACAGCGTGCACACCGCCATGCTGTGGACATCGTCCGTGTTCTCGATGACTGTGATCTTGGGCGAAGTCTCGGGGAGGTCGTAGCCCAGCTCCAAGAAGGCGGGCTCGGCGTCGGCCAAGAGGCGCTTCTTGTATTCGGGGTCGACCCAGGCATGGGCCAGGATCTTGGCGCCATCCTCCGGCGAGCGGGAATCGATCTTGTCGGCCATGGTCAGGATGTCGGCGAGCGTGCAGACGCCCTTCTCTATCAACAGCGCCTGCATCGCCTGCGCCCGCAGGGAATAATACTCGGCGTTGTCTCCGTGGTTGTGTCCGTCTTCGTGTCCGTTAGTTACCATGGGAATCTCTCCTGTCTCGATGGTGACTAGGCTTGGGGTTAAATCGTTTCCAGCCAGTTCTCGTAAACATCTATCATCAGCGTGTCGCTGGCTGCGCCTTTGTAATCTCGCCAGAGGTCAGTTTGGGCGAATTCGATCAGATACAGGGGCTGAGCCGGGAGACCGTCCTTACCATAGGCCAGACCTTCGGGGTTTGGGAAAGCGCCCCATGATAACTGGACTCTACCCAGCTTGCCCTGGATGTATTCTGGGGTCCGGAAATGTGTCAGTGGTACCCCCACTCTGATGCGCACCTGGTCGCCGGCCTGGAATTTCTCAGTAACGTTGGCGGCCATGGCTACTTCTTGTCCTGGGCGAGGGAGGCCATCTTGGCGTCGATCTCTTCTTTGGTCATCACGCCCTGCTCAACCAGGAGCATCTCCATCGCCGCGGTCCACTTCTCGTAGTAGGCCAACGACTCGTAGGTCTTCAGGTCCAGGCTCTCGATGGCCCGCCGCAACTGGTCGGTGTTTTTGAGGCCCTTGTCGCCGAGAACGCCGTTCAAAGCGTCAACTTGGCGTTCCCATTCCTCCATCTCATGCTCGTCAGGATCGATAGCGTCGTCGTTGGGCCAACCGCCGCGGTCATGTACCTTAGGCATCTCTAGCTCCTATTGCTCTGGTAAAGGCGAAGGTGCAGACATAGTAGATGCGATGCACAGTATTGGCAAGATATTGCAAGAGCTGACGGCTGAAAGCCGATGGCTGTCAGCTTTTTACCACATCTTTGCCACGTCAATGGCCCGCATGAACGCCACGTTGGGGAACGATTTGATGTGCTCTATCAACCGTTCCAACATCAACAGCCGGCCGGGGCGGCCGATGTACTGGGGGTGCATGGTCAGGGTGAATGCCCGACCATAGCGATAGAGGCCTTCGAACTCGGCAGCCCAGGTGCCGTAGACCTCCTCCGGGTTGCGCATGGGGCCCAGCCGGTTGGCCACAGGGGCGTAGACGAAGTTGGGGGCGTCGTCCAGCAGCCAATGGATGGGCAGTTCGACGATGGTTTTGCCGTTGGACGGGGAGTCGACGACATATGGAGCGTCATCCCCCATCAGGCTGCTATCGTAGATGAAGCCGTGGTCGGTCAGTATCTCGAGGGAGTGCTCACTTAGTTCCCAACTGGGTGAGCGATAGCCCAGGGGTATCTCGCCAGTGATGCCGCTGAGGATGCGGATGCCCGACTCGATTACCTCTATTTCTTGCTCTCTGGTGAGCGAAGACGGCGGCTCGTGCATGTAGCCGTGATGGGCTATCTCAAATCCGCGGTCATAGATCTCCCGGACCATGTTTTCATGGGTTTCCGCAACATAGCCGGGCACGTAGAAGCTGGCGGGGATGGAGTGGGCATCCAGCATGTCCAGGATACGCGGCGTGGCCACCGAAGGGCCGTACTCGGCCATGGACATGAGGCTGGGGTGGTCTGCGAATGATGGGTCGCGGTTCAACCAAGACGACACACCGTCAACGTCGAATCCCAGTAGCACCACGCACTGCGTCTCACCGGGCCATATTCCCGACATAGTTTCCCTCCAGGCTAAAAGTTAGGAATTACTTCTTCCGCCAGCGCGTCTAAATGTTCCATGTCGTCGAAGGCGGGGTTCAGTAGGACCATCTCAGCTCCCGCGCCGGTGACCTTGGCCAGTTCTTCCGTGACTTTGGCTGTGGAGCCCCAGACCGATACCTGAGAGGCCATGTCGGCGTTGCTGTAGCGCTTACCGAACCATTCTTTCAGGCGGCCTTCGGCCCGGTCTTCGTCGTTGTCCACGGCCACGTAGACCCGCTTGGAGATGGTGAACGACCCGGGGTCTTTGTCCGCCTCTTCCAAGTACATCTTGGTCTGGTCAACGGCCGTAACGAAGCTTGCGGTGTCGGACGAGCCGGCACCCATCCAACCGTCCCCGTGCCTGACAGCGCGCTTGAGGGCATTGATGTGTCGGGCGCCCAGCCAGATAGGAGGGTAGGGCTTTTGCAGAGGCTTGGGCTCCATTTTGAGGTCGTCAAGTTGCCAGAATTCGCCCTGAAAATGGGCCTCGGGCTGAGTCCATAGCGCTTTCATCACGTCGATGATCTCGGTGAAACGGCGCACCCGCTTGTCAGCGGAGATGCCGAATGGCGGGATGTCGTTGGGGTTGCCGCCCAGGCCCAGGCCAACGGTCAATCGGCCCTTGCTCATGTGGTCCAGGCTCCCGAGGCTTTTGGCCAACTGGATTGGGTTCCGCAGCGGCGCCACGATCACCGAAGTGCCCAACCGGACTTTCTCGGTGATAGCTGCCAGGTATGACAACAGGGTCACCGGCTCTAGGATGGGGACTACGCCAGTGATGGCTTCCTGAGTCCAAAGACTCTCAAATCCCAGCGACTCGGCTCGCTTCGACCACCGCTCGATCAGCGGCATGTCTATGGGCCCATCGAAGAAAACCTGCGGAATGGAAATACCCCAACTTATCTTTCCGGCCATTTTCATGCCTCCAAAGTGCTGCTAGTTGTTAGCTTCCACTGCGGGAATAACGTCAAACCCGGTGTATGGGCGTAGAACCTCGGGAATCACTACTGAGCCATCTGGTCGCTGGTAGTTCTCCATGATGGCGATCATGACCCTGGGCAAGGCCAGGCCGGAGCCGTTCAGAGTGTGGGGCAGGCGGGGGCGACCGCCATCCCCGGCCCGATATCTGATGTTGGAGCGGCGGGCCTGAAAATCGGTGCAGTTGGAGCAGGAACTGACCTCCAGCCACTCTTCGCAGCCGGCGGCCCAGACTTCGATGTCGTAGGTTTTGGACGATGCGAACCCCATGTCACCGGTGCAGAGTTGCAGCACCCGGTAGGTGAACCCCAGCTTGCGACAGACGTCCTCGGCGTTGTCTACCAACTGCTCCAACTCTTGGTTGGAGGTCTCGGGTTCCACGAACTGATACATCTCAACTTTGTTGAACTGGTGCACCCGCTTGATGCCCCGCGTGTCCCGACCTGCCGACGCCCTCTCGCGGCGGAAGCATGGAGTCTGGGCCACGTATTTCAGGGGCAGTGTGTTGGCAGGAATGATCTCATCCCGGTACAGGTTGGTGATGGGGACTTCGGCTGTTGGTATCAGCCAGAGGTCGTCCTCGTCGTCGTGGTAGAGGTTGTCGGCGAACTTGGGCAGGTTCCCTGAGCCTTCCATGATCTCCCGTTTGACCACTGCGGGCAGCGAGACCTCGGTATACCCGTGGTCGTTGGAGTGGAGGTCCAGCATCCAGGCGATGAGTGCGCGTTCCAGCTTGGGGCCGTAGCCCAGCATGGTGTAAAACCGACTTCCCGCCAGCTTGGTGCCCCTCTCGAAATCGATGATGCCCAGTTCCTCGCCTAAGTCCCAGTGGGGCTTGGGTTGGAAGTCCATAGTCGGGGGCTCGCCGTTTTGCCGAATGACTACGCTGCCGGTTTCGTCCTCGCCCACCGGCACGTCGGCCTGGGGAAGGTTGGGCAGAGTCAGCATCAACTCGCTGAGTTTGTCGCCCAGTTCCTTGGTCTGTTCATTAAGGGCGTTGGCTTGGTCGCCGATCTTCCGCATTTCGGCACGGTCTTCATCCGAGATTTCCTTGCCTTCGAAGCGAGCTTGCCCCAGTTCCTTGCTGACCCGGTTGCGCTCGGCGTTCAGGTCGTCGCGTTGCGTGATAGCTGCGCGAATTTGAGAGTCCAGCTCCAAGGCCTCTGTGATCTGGTCATCCTCGCCCCTGGCCTGCAGGGCGGCGCGCACCTCTTCCGGGTGCTCTCTTATGTGTTCTATTGAAAGCATGGGTTACTCGGATTCTTCGTCGTTCGTATCGCTCGACATGGTGCGCATCTGAGGGAACAGCAAAACGTCGCGGATGGATGGTTGGCCTGCAAGCAGCATGACCAGCCGGTCAATGCCGATACCCAGGCCGCCGGTGGGAGGCATGCCGTACTCCATGGCGGTCAGGAAATCTTCGTCCTGGCGGTCAACATCTTCGTTCTCGTATAGACGTTGTATCTCCGCTTGGCCTTCGAACCGCTCCCGCTGCACAGCCGGGTCGTTCAGTTCGCTGTAGGAATTGGCAATCTCCATTCCAACGGCGAACGCCTCAAAGCGTTCTACGTAGCCGGTGGCGTCGGGCTTGGCCTTGGCCAGAGGGGACATCTCCTCTGGGTAGTCCAGCACGAACGTCGGCTGGATCAGGCGGGGCTCCACAAATGTGGATAGCAGCTTGTCTATCAGTCGGCCACGGCTCTCCAGCACCTTGGTATCGATGCCCAGGGTGCCGGCCTTCTGACGCAGGGCGTCGTCATCAATGATCTCTAAGTCGATGCCGCTGCGTTTTTCAAGTTCCTCACGCAGGCTCACCCGCTGCCAGGGCGGCGCGAAGTCGATGACATCGTCGCCGATGGTCACCTTGGTGGAGCCGTTGACCTCGGTGGCGATGGCCGAGACCATCTGTTCGACCATGTCCATCACGTCGTTGTAATCGGCGTAGGCCTCGTAGCTTTCCAGCAGGGTGAACTCGGGGTTGTGGTCCTGGTCGATGCCTTCGTTGCGGAAGACCCGCCCGATCTCGTAGACTTTGTCGAAGCCGCCGATGATCAACCGCTTCAGGTATAGCTCGGTGGCGATGCGCAGGTAGAGCTGCTGGTCCAGCGCGTTGTGGTGTGTGACAAAGGGCTTGGCGTGGGCCCCGGCGGCCACCGGCACCAATATGGGAGTGTCCACTTCCAAGAAGCCCCGGTCGTCCAGGAACCGGCGTATCGCTCTGATGACCTTGGTGCGCAGGACGAACACCGGCATGACCTCTTCCTGGTTGGCGATCAGGTCCAGGTAGCGCTGCCGGTATCGGGTCTCAACGTCTCTCAGGCCGTGGTATTTCTCCGGCAGTGGGCGCATGCCCTTGGCGGTGACGGTGAGTTCCAGGGCGTCGATAGTCACCTGCCCGGTCCGAGTGCGAATCAGGTTGCCTCGCACACCCAAATGGTCGCCGATGTCCAAGTCTTTGAGCAGGTCAAAGCTCTCGTTAAGATTGTTCTGCCGAAGAAGGGCTTGGATTGCGCCTGAGGCATCCTGCAGGTCTAAAAAGGCGGCCTTGCCCATGGTGCGCATGGAGGTGATGCGGCCGGCCAGCGTGACGTTCTGAAGCTTGTCGTCGGGCGGGTCGGTCTGCTCCAGTTCCTCGAAAAACGCGATGGCCGTGGCGGTGTCATAGGTGCGGCGGAAACGGGCCGGATAGGGGTCTAGGCCGTTGGCGCGGATGCGTGCGAGCTTGGCGGCCCGGTTCTCCAGAAGTGTGTCTTCTCGGTCTGCCATTTGTTCCTAAGAGTCCTGGGCCGGCTCGGTCGAAATAATCGGGTGAAAAAGCCAAAGAAAACAGCGGAATGCGTCATCTCTTCTGACTAGCGATTGTAATGCCAGGCCCATGCCTTGTAAAGGAACCACCAGCCTGATTAGGCGTGCATCTGGACCATCACCGGGCGGCCCGGATCTAGATGGTCACCGGGTAGATGACCTGGATGACCTTGTTGTCGCGGAGGCCGTCGAAGTAGGGATGGGCCCGCTCAGGGTTCTGCAACCAACGGCGCACAAAGTAGGCGACCAGGTTGGCCAGTTGGCTGCCCACCGAGTGCTCTTGTTCCACGAAGCAGATGTCGTCGATCAGGCCGGTGGCGTCGATGCCCTCATCGGAACGCAGAAACTCGGACATGAACTTGGATTCCATGGAGGCCCCGTTCTGGGCCACGATCAGGGAATGATTGGAGATCGACATCGAGCCGTCCATGATCTGGTCTTCAGACATGGATGACATATTGAGCTCGTCCAGGAACATGCTGACGGCGAAGAAAAACTTATTGACCAGCGGCCCGGTCGGTGTGTCCCACAGAGTGAGATACGGGTCATCCCCGACGGCTTTGGCGTTGTTGAATTCGTCTTTGTTGACGTATGAGGTGATTACCGGAGTCTCACGGCGGACCATGATGCCCAGGCAGTCTTGGATCAACTCGTTCCTCTTGGCGCCCTGCCAGGAAGAGAAGTAACCCAGGCCCTGGTAGAGATCCACCGGGCGTATCACAGAGGGCGCACCTTCTTGGCCTAGGGGAGCGCCGAAATGGCGGCGGCATAACGCGTTGAACTCGCCGTTCACCGAGATCGACTGGCTTTCGTGAATAAACAGTCCGGTGTAAACCTGGTGCGGTTGGGAAGAATCGGTGGTGGCCGTGCCGGTGATCCCTGATTCCCCTACGTAGGTTAAGAACATCTTCCTGTCTCCAAAACAACCGCCGGAGGCCGCTTGCCCCGTGGGGTTCGCTCCTCCGGCGGTTTTTACTATTTACCGTATCCAGCGGATAGGCTGAGTCCCAGAGTTTACTCCTCGGCGGAGTCGCCAGCGTCGCCAGCTCCGCCCTCTTCGGCGCCTTCCAGACTTTCTTCGCCTTCCTCGCCCTCGACAACCACTTCTTCCACAACCCTGGGAAGCTCGATGCGAACTACCAGTTCTTCCGGATCGGAAAGGAGGGTGGCGTTGCTGGGAATCGGTAGGTCGGAAACACGAATGACCGAGTCGGCTTCTTCCATGACCGTGATGTCTACTTCGATCTGACCCGGCATCTCCAGAGGCAGGGCCTGGATGTCCACGGTACGCAGTTGGTGCATGATGGTACCGCTGACGTTACGGGCGCCTGCGGACTCGCCGACCAGGTTGATCGGCACTTGGGCAGTGACCGGCCGGCTTACGTCGGCGGCCAGTAGGTCCACGTGCAATAGGTCGTCGCGCCTGGGGTCCCATTGAATCTCCCGGGCGAAGGCCAGGTGATTACCCGACTCGCCACTGATGGTGATTTGGATGGGAGTGGCTCCGCCAGCGGTGGCCAGCACCTGGATCAACCGGGAGGCCTGGCATTGCAGAGCACGGGGCTCCATCCCAGGGCCGTATAGATGTACGGGCACAATGCCGGCCCGGCGCAAGCGCCCGACCTTTTTGCCCATCAATTCTCTGGGGTCTAGTTCGATCTGGACTGCGTTGGTGGTCATGGGACGATGGTCTCCGGTGATTTTTATGCTGCTTATGATTGACCGAGTCGGTCCCCAAAGACATTTGCCAGAGGGAACGGCGCTCGTGGAAAGGTCGCAAGAGATGCCGCAGCGCAACCGCCTAATAATAGCATCAGCCACCCGGAAAGTGAATGGCGATAAAGAACTCCCTGTCGGCGCAGGCCTTGCAAACCATGAAATATTGACACTCGGTTTATCATAGTTTTGGATTTAAACCGGAGGAGGAAAGATGGCGTCTCATTCAATGGGCTTGACCCTGTACGAAGCTGCTAGGAACATGGGGGTGCCCTTCACCGAAGAGAATGAACCCGTGGACCGCACGGTCCAGGCCAACGGAATGAATTTCCACTACCTGGAGTGGGGAGATTCGTCCAAGCCCACTGTGGTGATGCTCCACGGTGTTTCCCAGCAGGCCCACAGTTGGGACTTTATCAGTTTGGCCCTATCTCCGGACTACCACATACTTGCCGTGGACCAGCGCGGCCACGGCGACACTGACTGGGCCGGAGACGGCACCTACACCCTCGATTCCATGCAGGATGACATAGACGGCGTGATCGGCGCTCTGGACCTGACTGATTTCAACCTCATGGGGCACTCCATGGGAGGACGTAACAGCTTCATCTGGGCGTCGCGCCATCCGGAGACCCTGCGTTCGTTGACCATCGTCGACACCGGACCCGAGACCCAACGCCGGGGCCAAGACCGGATACGCAATTTCAGGGAATTGCCCAACAACCTAGACAGCTTCCAAGAGTTCGCCGACCGGGTCAAGGAATACACCGGGCGAACCGAAGAACAGGTCTTGGGGGCGTTGAAGTACAGCATCCGCCAAATGTCTGACGGCAAATGGGCCTGGAAATGGGACCCGGCGACCCGCAACCGCACCAGGAGCGGGGACGACCCCAACTGGGGCACGGAAAAGCTGTGGGAGTGCGTTGAAGCCGTTGATTGCCCGTCCCTCGTCGTGCGGGGCAGTCGCAGTGACATCTTCGCCGAGGAAACCCTGGCCAGGATGGGCCAGGTGATGATCGACTGCACAACCGAGACCATCAAAGACGCCGGGCACTTGGTCCAAGGTGACAACCCGGTCGACTTCCTAGCCGCCGCGCGCGGAATCCTCTCCCGCACCAACGGGTAGGCAAATAATTTCCTCTCCCGCGCCCGGTAGGAGGGTTAGGGTGGTGGTAACGCTTCTCCCGAAACCAGTTCTGGCTGTGAATCAGTCCTTCGACAGGTCCGATTTCATCGAGACTCTCGACTCCGTCGGAGCTCAGGATGAGCGGTATCGTGATGGGCTTCCAGACCCCTACCCCAGATCAATCAACCTTGGAATCAAGTCCCCAAGTCCAAACCCGATCCCCGCGGAGATTGCTCCAATGGTGAGGATCTCCAACCCCTGGAAGAACGGTGAGCGTTGCACCAGACGACCCTTGCCCACGCCTAGGATGAATAACCCGGTGAGCGCTGCTGCTATAGATACGGCGATGGCCGGCCCGCCCTCCAAGAAGAAGTGGGGCAGAATTGGGACGACGGCCGCCAAGATGAAGGCGATCCCCATTGTGAGGGCGTCTTTCAACGGGCTGCTGGTCTCGTCGGGGCTGATGCCCAGCTCCTTTTCCACTAGCGTTCGCAACCACAGCTCCTTGTCCTCTGAGATCTCATCGGCCAGGTGCCGGGCTTCCTGGTAGGTCTTGCCCTCCCGCTGATAGAGGACCACCAATTCCGCCAATTCCTCGGCAGGGTTATCCTCCAGTTCCTGGGCTTCCCTGGCAATCTCAGCCCGCTGTACATCTCGTTCGGCTCGGGAGCCTAAGAACGCCCCGGTGGCCATGGACAGCATCCCAGGCAGGGCCGCGGCAAGGCCGGCGACCAACACCGTGGTCTGGTTCTCGACGGCCACGGCCACGCCGGTGACCAGCGCCACCGTGCTCAACAGGCCATCTTGGGCGCCAAACACCACTTCGCGCAGGCGGCCCAGCCTGGCGACTCGCCACCGCTCCCGGTCGATCTCGGTGGCTGCGCTGACGTAGTCGGCCATGGTCATGCCGTCGGTCTCGACCTCAAGGGCGCCTCCTGGAGGCGTTACAGGCGCAAATGTCGTTGCGGCCACTACCGGCTGACCGGCGGCTTCAATGGCGGCAGTCTTGGCGTCCAAGAGATTTAGCGCGTTGGTGAAAACCTCTAGGTGGTGGCGCTCCCGGTCCATGGCTAAGGCAAATGAATCGGCGGCGTCCTGACGGCCTTCGTCCAGGGCGTCTTGAATCATCTTGGGGTACATGGTGCTGTATTCTTTCGACTCGCCCTGGGTAACCGTGCGCAGATTGACCGGCGTGGTGTCCAAGGCGCCCGACACCCGCAGGTGGTTCATGCCGTGGATGGTCTCGGCACCGGCGACTTCCTGGAATACCTGGGCAACTTCCGGGTGCCCCTCTTCCAACGCCCGGTGGGCGTAGGCGTTGTATTTTAAGTGGGCTAGGGCCTCGGCGACGATGGCCGACCAAAGGTTCCTATCCGTCTTTGACATCGACGGTGATTCTGTAGCCATGATTGGTGTCCTTTCTCGGTTCTATGGGGTTGCCAAAGGGCGCGCGGTTAGGCACAATCAACCTCAAGCCGGAAGGCCGGCGGGCGGCTGGGCAGCAGGATCTATTTTATCAGGTGGCGGGTGGAGACCGTCGGAAAGGTCGGTGCGGATTACGACCGGCGAGGTGGGAATTGGTGGCTGGGATACTGGGCTCAGCCTCCCTAAGAGGCGTGGTGGGCGGTCATGCGCCAGCCGCCTTCGTAGCGGGCGAAGACGTTGGTGGCGAAGGTGCTGAAGTTGGTGGCCGTTCCCTGCACCACGCTGGTGATGCCCTCAATGCAGGTCACGTAGCCAAACTCTCCCTGGACAACCACGTTCAGATACCGCACCTGGAACTGCATCAGGGCGGTGTTCTGGAAGATGCGCTCCCAGCTCAGGCGAATATCGTCCCAGCCGACCAATGGGGGCCAACCGGGGTGAACGCACATTGCCCGACCGGAGTTCTCCCAGATGCGGTCCATGCCCGCAATGTCCAGGTCAGAAAAGGCGTCGTAGAACCGCTGGTTGGCAGCTTTGATCTCCTCGACGATCTCCGGTTCAGCTTGCGGAGTCACTAGGCTTTCTTGCCCCGGCCGGCCCGGTTGGCCCAATACTCCCAGGCCCGTTCTTGGCCGGTGAGACTCATCTGGCTCTCGGTCATCGCTTCGATCTCGCCTGGCGACAAGTATTTAACATCGCCCAGGCGCAGGGCCTCTAGCAGCATCCCCGCGTTGACCTGAAGGTAGACCGAAGCCATCACCACTTCCCGTATGGATTTTCCGGCGATCACGCAACCGTGGCCCCGCATCAGCGACACCCGGCGGTCGCCCAGACAGCTGGCCAAATCACGGCCCTGGTCCATCGTGGTGACCAACAGATTGGTGTCTCCGAAGTTGTCGCGTATATCCCAGACCGGCAGTTCGGGCCCGGTCAGGGCGGCCAAGTGAAGGATGGGGCGCAGGGGCGTGTTTGTAACGGTGAAAGGAATCACCGATGGCGCGTGGTTGTGCACGACGGCCAACACGTCATCCCGGGCTTCGTAGATGCCGCCGTGGATCGGCCGCTCGGTGTACATGGGGCGGCCCTGCTGGTCGATGGGGTCTCCCTGCAGGGCGTACTCCATCAGGTCGGGGACTTCCACCAGGTCAGGGGCCCGCGACTGGGACAGGATGTACCGGTCGGGGTGCTCTGGGTGCCGGATGCTGACGTGCCCGTAGGCATCGACGACACTCTCCCGCGCCAAAATCCGGTTGGCCGTGACCAACAGCTCCAATTGTTCGTCGATGTTATTCATAAATGCTTTGCTCCACCGTCATGCCGGCTCAAGCGGGAATCCACTCAGCCAACCATGGCGGTTGGCAGATGACCTGGAGAGAACCGTTGCCCTCACCTTAACTCTCTCCCGTGCGCGGGAGAAGGGATAACCCCCCGTTATTCCTGCGAAAGCGGGAATAACGGAGGAGGCGGACTTAACGACGAAGGGGACTTTACCGAAAATCTCTGGCAAAGCCCCCTCACAGACCGCTACCCGGCTTGTCCAGACAAAACACGGCTGCGCCGCTAGTGCATGGGGGAGAAAGATGCGGGGACCATTATCTTGTTCTCTTGGTTGACCAGGAACTCGCGGGTGGGCGGCGGCCAAGACGGGGTTTTGACCGACTCGGCCCTGATATTGCTCCGTTGTTCTAGGTCGGCGTAGGGCCAGATGTGGACCCACTTGTTCAGTCCGCCGACGTCGGTGTACATTGCGGCGGCCAACGGGGAGAACTCTTCCCTGGCGGGTACGGCCTCGGCCCAGATGTCGATCACCTTGCCGATGCTGCCGGTCTTGTAGGTGTAAGTGCGCATCTCATAGAGTGCGCCCAACGCTTGGTCGCCGCCCAAGGGGCGCATGAACGGCGCCGGGATGAAGATCTCTGAGTTCATGCTGACATACATGTCCGGGTCATTTGGCGGCGGCCAGTGGTCGTCCTTGGCAGCCTCGGCGCGGATGCTGTTGCGCTCTTCCACATTCTCGTAGGGCCAAACGTGGATAACCTGATTCAAAGGACCGATCTCGGTATGCCAGAAAGCCCCCAACTTGGAGTACTTCTCGCGGTAGGGCAGAGCCTCGCCGAAATTTTTCTCGAATTCAGGGACGCTGCCGGGTTTCAGGACGTAGGTACGCACTTCGTAGATCATGGCGGCTCCTCTCCGGGTTCGAATGCTTTCTGTCGGCCCTCCCAGGCTCGTTTCCGAGCTTAATCACAGGCGAGCGTGAAGTTACGCGACAGTGTAGCAAAACTGATTCGGTGGGGCAAACTAGCCGGAGTTATTGCCCTGCCTTCATGATGACCACCTTGTCGCAATGCTCCTCAGCCGCCTTCAGCAAAACCGGGTTGGACACCGATGGACTGCCGATGGTGCAGATCACGACCCAAAGCCCGGCGCGGGTGTCCCTGCCCATTCGGGCTAAGACCTCGTCGGTGTTCTTGCCGTTCAGCTCCAATTCGGTCCCGCTGGCGGAGTTGCGGACCGCGTCCAAGACCTCAGGACTGCCCGCCACGTAATCGGCGTGTTTCAGCAGGCCAACGGCCGAGACGCCCAACTCGGAAGGGCGGTCAGGATCCAGAGCAATGAAGGTCACGGCCCGTTCCTTGGCGTTGAACGCCTCCACGTACTGGCGGGTCAACACGATCTGCCGGGCGTGGGTGGTCCAATGGCCCGACGATCGTTCCACCAACTCCAGCAGTGTCAGAGCCGGGAAGGAGTTTTCCGGGTTAGGCGCGGTCACTAGCTGGGACATCTTCTCTTCAGTCAGACTCTCCACCAGCGCACGGAATCGCCGGTAGTTGTCGTCCAGATGGGCGACGTCAGACTTGAGCTTCGCCTCCCGCGTGTTGAACGGGGGCAGCATGTCCATCTTCTCGGTGGCGATATCTTCCAGGGCCGCCACGAATTTCTCGGTGTCTAGGTGGTTCAACACCTCCCACACCGACCACCTGGAGCCCAAGAAGGCGTCCACAGGATCAAGTCCTTCCAGGGAGGCGTGGAGTGTTTTGTACCCTTCGTCTAGCCGCTCCAGCACGCGTGCCTGCCGTTGGAGCGGGGTCAGGTTCTGCTGTGATGTCATGGGTTTCTCCGAATGCTTGGTGAGGCTATTCTAAGGCCCACGCAAACGTGAAGGAAGTGGGAGCACACGGTGGTACAATTTCTTGAGTAATCATGACCCAATCAAAACAAAAACCCGCCACGTCTGCTGCCAGCCTCGTCGGAGACTGGCTCACCATCGAGCGATTGCGCAACCTGCTGAACGTGCGGAGCCCGTCCGAAGGTGTTGCTGCGTCGTCGGTATACCTGCGGCCCGGCGAGGCTGTCAAGTCTCCCGAATGGCGAGAGCGGTTGTCGCGGTTGGGCAAGACGCCTGAGGAGAGTGGATGTGGCCTGGTCTGCCTTCGTACCGGAGACCGGGCGTTGGTTATCGCGCCACCATTCCCTGTAACTGAAAGTAGCCAATTTAATGTTTGGAACGAGGGGCCGCTGTGGTCCCTTTTGGACGGCGAGCGCACAGTAGGGGTGGTGCTCGTCCGCCTGGGCCGCTACTCGGTGGCGGTGTATCGGGGCGGAGACCTGGCAACTTCGAAGACCGACTCCCGCTACGTGAAGGGCAAGCACCACGCTGGGGGCACTTCACAACTCCGCTACACCCGCGTCAGAGAAGGTCAGATTCGCCGGCTTTACGTCAAGGTCTGCGAGACCATCCGCACCCAATTCGAGCCGGTCGCTGATGAGCTGGACCACGTGATACTGGGTGGAGAGAAGTTCACTCTGAATGGCCTCCTCAAGGTCTGTCCGCGCCTGGATGATTACAAAGACATCACTCTCAAACGAAGACTTAATATCCGAGACCCCAAACGTGACACCCTAGATGACCTGGGTAGCACTCTCCACGAGAGCCGCGTCTGGGGATTCGATTGGTGAACATTGAACGACGCTGAACTAGAGCCTGACAATCAGCAGGAATCTGCGACCGAACCCGGTCGGCACGATTTCAGCACTCGTAGCGGGCCCAGCACCTGGGATAGCGACCTGGGCGGTTTCCATTTCGCCGGGCCGCTACTGGAGTTTGGCAGGGTCCTGGAGCAGATCGCCACCTACACCAAGACCGTGGTCGGCGGTGAGCGTGCGCGGGCCCTTTCTCCCAGCCGTGATTTGCTGGAGATAGCAACCCGGCTGCAGGAGACTTCCGAGGCCAGGCAGTACCTGGACCAGGGCGGCAGATTGGAATTTGGCCCTGACGAGGACTTCCGGGAATTGCTCCAGCGTGCTTTGTTGGGCGGGCTGCTCCGCGGCGATGAACTGTTCTTGGTTCGAGAACTGCTCCGGGCGGCACGCCACGACCGCACGGAACTCGGCCGGCACGAAGAGATACCAATGCTCTCCAGTGTCGCTGACAACCTACCTGAGTTGGGCGACCTGGAAAGAGCTATCTCCGGCGCCATCAGCCCAGCCGGCGAAGTATTGGACAATGCGAGTCCGGTTTTACACAACCTCCGCCAGGAGTCACGGCAGGCCCAGAACCGCCTCAATGAGATCATGGAGCGTAACCTGCGCCGACTGCAGCGGTCGGAGGTGGTCCAAGAGCCGCTGATAACCCAGCGCAACGGCCGCATGGTGCTGCTGATTAAGGCCGAGCTTCGGTACCGGGTGCCTGGCATCGTCCACGACGTCTCCGACAGCGGAGCGACGGTGTTCGTCGAGCCCATGCCGGCCGTCGAGGTCGGGAACCGCTGGCGGGAGGCCCGCCTGGCTGAAGAAAGGGAAGTCGAGCGGGTGCTGCGGCAGTTGTCAGGGATGGTAGGGATGTCCGGCGAAGACCTGCTTCTGACCTTGGACCTGATGGGGCGGCTCGACTTAGACATCGCCAAGGCCCGCTACTCGGCCGCCCTCACGGCGGTGGCCCCGTGGGTCTCCGACCAGGGAGTTTCAGAGAGGCACTTGAAGTTGGTCCGAGCAAGACACCCGTTGCTCACCGGCACGGTCGTTCCTGTAAGCGTCGATCTGGAACGAGACCAGGGAGTCATGCTGATCACCGGGCCCAATGCCGGGGGCAAGACGGTGACCCTGAAGACAGTGGGGTTGCTGGCCATGATGGCCCAGTCTGGCCTGCACGTCCCCGCCGAAGAAGCCCATTTCCCCAGGTTCGACGGCGTCTACGCGGACATCGGAGACCAGCAGAGCATCGAAGAGTCCTTGTCCACGTTCAGCTCCCATATTGCCAACCTGAAGCGAATCATGTCCCGGGCCACGGTCCACTCCCTGGTGTTGGTCGATGAACTTGGCACTAGCACCGACCCAGAAGAGGGTTCAGCATTGGCCAGCGCCGTGCTCCGGTACTTCCAGAGGATCGGCTCCTTCGTGGTCGGAACCACCCACCACCGGGGCGTCGCCAGGATGGTGCAAGACCAGCCGGGCATGGTCAACGCCAGCGTAGACCTCGACCCCGCGTCCCTGGAACCCACCTATCGCTTGACCCTGGGACTGCCGGGCCGGAGCTACGCACTGACCATCGCCGCCCGTCTGGGCGTACCTCAGGAAGTAATTGACGACGCCCGAAGTGGTGTCTCCCCCGTCGAGCAAGCGACTGAAGGCTTGTTGCAAGAGCTACAACAGGAACGTCGGGTGGTGGAGGAACTGCGGGAAGAAGCCGAGATCGTCACGGCTGACGTGACCCGGAAGCAGCGGGAACTCGACGGCCAATTGGCCGATGTGGAGTCGGCCAAGGCCAACTTGGTGGAGGAGTCCCGCCAGGAACTCCAGTGGCGCATCAGCGGGATCTTGGACCGCCTGGTCAGGGCCGAACGCTCTTTGGAAGCTGGCGAATTGCGGCAGGAAGCCGAATCTCAGGCCAGGGCAGTTGAGGCTTCGCGACAGGATATTCAAGCCCATCGCGATGAGCTCCGGGAGGTCCAGCGTCAACTGGAATCGGCCGCTTGGTCGCCCATCGAGGTCGAACGGGTGCCTTGGCAGTCCATATTGAAAGAGGGAGATCGGGTCTACATCAGGGGTATCGCCCAGCCGGTGGAGGTTATCGCTGCCGCCGACGGGCAGGACCGGGTGGAGGTGCTGCTGGGCATCATGCGGGCCAAGATACCGGTGTACCAACTGGAGCGTCAGGCCGAAGGACACCCGGCGGCGGCAATCCAGGGAGTGTACCTGGATCGTGCGCCAAGAAAAGCCCCAAATGCCGATCTAGACCTGCGCGGCATGCGGGTTGATGAAGCCTTAAGCCGGGTTGATGAAGCCCTCAACGACGCGGTATTGGAGGGAGCCGGATCACTACGTATCATCCACGGCAAAGGTACTGGAGCTCTTCGCCAGGCCATCCGCGAATACCTGGGTGGCCACCCTCTAGTGATATCAGCCGAGAACGGAGAAGGGCCGGGCGGCGACGGAATCACGATGGCGGAATTGGAGTAAGCCAGCCAGCCCTTACTTTCCCTGGAACCGTGCCTGTCGGCGTTCCGTGAAAGCTTTGATTCCCTCTTGGAAATCTTCGGTTAGGCAGACGTCGACGAAGGTCGCGGTCTCGGCGTCCAATTGGGTGGCGATGTCGTTGTCCCAAGAAGCGTCGAACAGGCCTTTGACCCGTCCGAAGGCTGCGGTGGGTCCTTGGGCTAGCCGGACCGCGAATTCCATGGCGTGGCGGTGCAGCCCTTCGTCCTCGACCACCTGGGTGACCAATCCGATCTCCAAGGCTGCTTGCGCGCTAGTTGGCTGGCTGGCCAGGTAGAGTTCCATGGCCCGGCCTGCGCCTACCAAGCGGGGCAGCAGGTAGGTAGAACCGCCGTCGGCGGGCGCCCCGATGTTGGCGTAGGCCATCAGGAACCGGGCGCTGCTAGCGGCCACCCGGATGTCGCAGCCCAGCGTTAGGCTGAAGCCCGCGCCTGCGGCAACACCGTTGATGCCGGCCACCACCGGTTTCTCCAACCCCCGCAACCCCAGGACCACCTTGTGATGCAGTTCGTCGGCCAGATTCCGGATGTATTCTTGCAATTTTTTTGGGTCGTCGCTGCCGGAGGTCTCTAGGAGAAACTTAAGGTCGGCGCCGGAACAGAATCCTCCGCCAGAACCTGTGAGCAGCACCGCCCGGACATCAGACATATTGCACGCCTCGATGGCCTCGCCCATCTCGGCGACCATCTGCATTATCAGGGCGTTACGGGACTCGGGGCGGTTCATGGTTATGATGCCCACGCCGTCCATCTTCTCGAAAATTATCGTTTCAAAAGCCATTTAAACACTCTCCATGTACTCGGAGATTTCCTCCAGGTCGAAGCAAGCCACCGCGATCTCCGGGGCCCAGGTCACCTGGTCCGACGACCAACGCACAGTGGCCCGGCGTTGGGCTGCGATGCCCAGGGTGTTGTTGATCATGCGCAGGACGTTATCGTTCATGCGCACCGTGTTGGGCTTTAGTGGCGCGGCGAACCTGCCATCCTTGATCAGGTAGGAGTCGCCGATTATGGTTCCGCTGAAGTCGCCGCTGGTGATGCCGTTCACCGGATAGGTGTACCAGATGCGGCCGATGTACACGCCGTTGCCGACCAGCCCCAGCAGCTCTTCCTGGCTGTGGCCGCTGGTGCCCTCAATGACCAGGTTGCTGGATACGGTGTTGGGCATGGCCCTGAAATCGCGTCCTCCACCGTTACCGGACCGGAACCCGTTCCGGGGTGCGATGCTGGCTAGGGCGTCGACAGGGTTCACTCCCAGCTTCTCTCGCCCGGTGGGGTCGTTCAGTATGCGCTGATAGTTGTAGTAGTCGGCCAGCAGTCCCGAAAGCGTGCCCTTGTTGATCAATTCGGTGCGACCGGTGGGCAGACCCTCGTCGGTGATGGACTTGGAACTGGGTAAGCCGGGGGCGGCTCCGTCGTCGTAGAGGTTGAAGTCTTCGGATGCCACCATCTGGTTCAGTTTGCCCATGAACGGCGAGGCCCCGGCGTAAAACATGTTCAGGGAGAGCCCCGGCATCAGCACCCATTCCAATATCTCGGCTACCGCTTGGGGGCCCAGAATCACGTTGTAGTTGCCCGTCGGGATGCGTTCGCCGCCCATGGATTCGATGGCGTTACGCGCAGCCTCAGCAGCAGCCTCCCCAGTAAAATTGGCCAGCTCACTTCCTACGGACCAGCCGCTTCCCTTGCTGGCTTGGCCCTCGATCATGGCTGTGGCGAATGACATAATCAGCGTGTTCTGCTCGGTCTGCACCCGGGGTATGTGAGTCGATGCGATGGCCATCCGATCTTGGAGCATGACCACGTCCCCACCCAGAATCAGTCCCAGTTCGGCCATTTTCTCCGATGAACCGGCCAGGCCCAACAGGTCCTCGGAGGACTGGAATGCGCCCAGGGCCCGGTCCATCATGCGCCAGCCTGCGTTCACCAGACCCTTGCCGCCAATGCGCATCAATGCGGGGTCGTAATTGGCCATCGGGGTGCCATCGTTCTCGGCTGGACGCTGGGGGAAGTCCAGTTTTGGCAGCGAAACGAATTCGGCGTCGTAGACCGCTCCGACGCGGGCCCTGTCCAAAGCCCGTTCAGTCCCTTCCACAGATAGGTCGGTGGGCTCGCTACCGAACCCTGTTTTGACACCGTCCGGTGTGTGGAAAGTGGCCCGGATGCCCAGGCCGTAGCCCTCGGTGGATTTGGGTTCTTCGACACCATTGCTGGGTATATGAGAGGTGTAGTTGAGCCGGACGGTGAGGTTCGCCCCGGCCGACGCAAAGACTTCCGCCTCGACCACATCGGGTTGGGCGGAGGCGAATGCCAGGGCGGTCTTAACGGCGCGGCGCAGGTCAGATACCGATAGCAAATTCTTTAATTCCTCGCTTCCTTGGGCCAGTTAATCTTCGTCTTCTAGAGGCGCCGGCTCGGTCAGGGTCGGAACGTCGTCATTCTCATCCGTCCCTTCGTCGAGAGCATCCGGAATGCCCCTTTGCTGGCGGATGGCTTGGATCTTGCCCAACGGCCGTTCCAGGGCCCGGCGGCGGGTCCCAGAGAGGGCCTCGAACCCAGTCTGGGCCAATTCGAAACGCCTGCCGACCAACTCCATCTGCTTGGTGAACCGGCCCCACTGGCGGTCGAAGCTGGCCAGCTCCGAGAGGATCTCGTTGGAGGCCTGGGCGGTGGCGAAGTTGTCCAGAGCGTGGCGTATCACGCCCAGTATGGCGAACAGGCTGATGGGCGAGCAGAGCACGACCTTGTTCCGGAGCGCTTCCGCCACCACGTCCGCCCCGTGCTGCTGTATATAGTGGTACATGGGCTCGTTGGGGATGAAGACCAGCACATAGTCCAGGGTGTTGTCTTCGGGATTGATGTAGTCCCGGCCGACGACCTCCCGGGTCCGGTCGCGGACATCGCGGATGAAGGCGCGGCTGTGTTCCTCGGCTTCCTGCTCTGTCTCCGCCTCCACGAACTTCATGTAGTTAGTGAGGGGAAACTTGGCGTCCATGTTCAGCTTCTTATTTTCCGGCATCAGTATGGTGAAATCGGGCCTGGAACTGCCCTCGGCGATGGTTGTTTGCTTGGTGTAGTTCACCAATTCCACGAAACCGATCAGCCGGAAGACGTCCTCGGCCATCCGCTCACCCCATTGCCCGCGGACCTGGGTGTTGGCCAGGATGTCCCTTAGGGCTGAGGAACTGCTGTTCAGGCTGCTAAGCATGGTCTCGAGGCGTTCCGATTGTCTGGCCCGGTCCACGTTGAGAGTCTGAATGGCCTCGTTGACCCGATCCATGCCCTGGCGTATTTCGCCAACTTGATGGCCGAGGGCGCTTTCTTGACTGCCACCGCCCTTGTTTATCAGGCGAAACATGAGGGCAGCCGCCAACCCCGTGGACAACACGGCGACTATGCCGATGACGATCGATGCTGCCGTCATGCTCCCCCCAAATCCGGCATGGTTAACCGGGCCCGGTCAGGCGGGCGACCCCTCTCATGGTGGGCCCGCCGTTGCTCATTCGCTTGGCCTGCATGGGCTGCCCCTTGCCGCAGTTAGGAATGGGGTTCACCCGCAGGTCGTTTCCCACCGCGTTGATGGACATGAAATAGTCGCGGCTGTCCGAGGTGATGCCGCCGTCCCGGTATAATCGGCCCAACTGGCCGTTCTTGATCTCGTACACTTTTACCGCCGTGATCCGGAAGTTCTCCCGGGACTCGGCGATGGAAGGCGTGCGTCGTCCCGCGATGTAGTAGCCATCTTCGACCTCTGAAATGATGCTCTCGGGGACTTGTTGCCCCGGTCCGAAGACGGTGTTGGTCATGCGGATCAGTGGGACCAATTGCGCCTCAGTTGAGCGTGCCGACCCGTTGGGTTCGACACCCATGATGGCTGCCGTCTGCCGGTTGTTCAAGAACTCTTCCAGCACGCCGTCTCTCAGGATATAGGCGCGGCGGGCCGGGGTGCCTTCATGGTCATACTCGAACGAGCCGTAGCCCTCCATGGTCGGGTCCGAGTACGCAGTGACCATGGATGAGGCGATCTGGTTGCCCAGTTGGTTGTCCTGCATGTCCTTTAGGAACCAGGACCGGCCGGCGTACCCGGTTTCATACTTCAGCGCCCGGTCCAACTCGGAGGGATGGCCTACCACCTCGTGCACCAACAATGTGTTGAAGTGGGGGTTGGTCACAACTGTGACCTCTTTGTCCGGAGGTTTCAGGGACGGCGCGGCGGCAACTTCCAAGGCGTCGGCGCCCAGCGTCTTGCAGAAGTCCAGGAAATTGGGCAGGACGATGGGCCCACTGGAATATCCGTCCGTGAGTATCTCCCAGCCCCGTTGGTGGCCGGTGAAGTCGTACAGCTCGAAGTTGCCGTGCTCGCCGGAACAGATGGCGATGGCGAAACCCTCGGTCTGGGCGAAGCTCTGGTCGATGTCCGCGCCGTCGGAGCTCAAGAACAGCTCCCGGAGCAGGAAGGTGGATGACGAACAGGCGGAGTAGACGATGTTGCCGCCCTGGCCTTGCATCGCTTTGCAGCCGTCCACGGCCATGGCGATGGTTTCAGCCAGGGGCACCCGCCTGGGGTCGGTCTGGTAGGTTGCCGGGACGGTAGTAGCTTGGTGGACTGCCACGGGGGCAAGTTCGCTGGGGGTTAGACTGCCGCCCAGGCCCGGGTAGCTACTCCGAACTTGGGTTTTCTGTCTGGCGCTGGCGCAGGCCCGGTTGTGGGCTTGTTTTATGCCGTCCCAAACTACCGCCTCCAGGCGGTCCAGGTCGGACGTGCCCAATATCCGACCGTAGTAGCCAGAGGAACTGGTGCGCCCCCCGGCGATGGCCCGGACGCCGAAGTCGAATGCGTAGTCTTCAGAGCTGCTCTTCTCTGCGCCGTTCTCGGCTACAGCCCCCTTCTCTTCCCGTACCTCGATGCGGAGGTCGCAGTAGCGGAGGTTCGGCAGCGTCTTAGCCTTCTCGGCAACCAGCGATCGCAGGTTCTCCCGGAACCGGTCCAGGGATTCTACGGTTACGCGTGGCGAAGAATGAGACGGCATGACGGCTCTAGGCCGCCTCGGCCACAGCTTTGGCGACGGTCTGGGCTACCTGCCGGTCCAGCGACCAGGGAATGACGTTCTCCGGCGTGGGCTCGTGAACCAGCGCTGCCAGCGCGGTGCCGGCGGCCAGCTTCATCCGGGTGGTCACCCTGGTGGAATGCGAGTCTAAGGCACCGCGGAACACGCCCGGGAAGACCAGGCTGTTATTGATCTGATTAGGAAAATCGCTGCGCCCGGTACCCACCACCGCGGCCCCGGCGGCGCGGGCCTCGTCGGGCCAGATCTCCGGGATGGGATTGGCCATCGCGAACACTATCGAGTCCTTGGCCATCGAAGAGACCATCTCGGGAGTAACGGCGTCAGCAGCCGATAGACCGATGAACACATCGGCGCCGCGCATGGCGTCTTCGATGCTGCCCCGGGTATTGTCCGGGTTGGTCGTTTCCAGCATGGCGGACTTCACAGCGGTCAGGTCTGACCGGTCGCGGTGAATGATGCCGGTGCTGTCCACCAGGGTCACGTGGGTTGCGCCTTGTTCCATGAGCAGCTTGGTGGAAGCGATGCCACCAGCTC
Source organism: Dehalococcoidia bacterium UBA2158 (assembly GCA_002328185.1). GTDB lineage: Bacteria > Chloroflexota > Dehalococcoidia > Lucifugimonadales > UBA3495 > UBA9611. The sequence continues at coordinate 13,883 of DCWQ01000007.1, read as the reverse complement.
CGGCACCTGCGAATACGAACTTCGCGTCTTCGATCTTGCGGTCGGTTACCAGCAGGGCGTTCATCACCCCCGCCAGGACGGCGATGGCTGTGCCGTGTTGGTCGTCATGGAACACCGGGATGCCCAGGTCCTGCAGGGCGTCTTCGATATCGAAGCAGCGGGGCGCGGCGATGTCTTCCAGGTTGATGCCACCGAAACTTGGGGCCAGCGCGCGCACGGTCTGGATGATTACGTCATTGTCTTGGGTCGCCAGGCAGATGGGGAACGCGTCAATGTCGGCCAGGCCCTTGAACAGGATGGACTTGCCCTCCATGACCGGCATCGCGGCCTCTGGGCCGATGTTGCCCAACCCCAGCACTGCGGAACCGTCGGTCACCACCGCCACGGTGTTGGCCCGGTTGGTCAGATGGTAGGACTCCGATACGTCCCCATGGATTGTCATGCAGACAGAGGCGACGCCGGGAGTGTAGGCGATGGACAGATCGTCCAGCGTCTCAACTACCATCTTGGGAGCGATGCTGACCTTTCCGCGCGTTTCCCGGTGGCGGTCGATCGCCTCTTTCCCATAGTCCCTGGATTGTTGAGCCATCTTGATTAATCTCCTATTAGTCCTGATCTAGAGGGCCAAAAATTAGTGCGTCACCGCCCCATCCGAGGCGGATGAAACAAGTTTGGCGTATTTTGCCAGAGCCCCAGTGGTGTAGTTGGGCGGTAGGGGCTTCCACTTGCTCTGCCGGTCGGTCAGTTCTTCTCCTGTGATATTTACGTTCAATTGGCGGCCTGGGATGTCCAAGGTGACGATGTCGCCTTCCTGGATCAACGCGATGGGCCCGCCCACCGCGGCTTCGGGGGCAACGTGGCCGACCATTGGGCCGTGGGAGGCGCCGGAGAACCGGCCGTCGGTAATCAGGGCAACGTCGTCGCCCAGTCCTTGTCCCACGATGGCGGCGGTAACAGACAGCATCTCCTGCATGCCCGGCCCGCCCTTGGGACCTTCATACCGGATGATCACGATGTCACCGGCCTTGACCTCGCCCCGTTGGATGGCCTGGAAAGCGGCCGGTTCCTGGTCGAAGACCCTGGCCGGGCCCTCGAATAACTTTTCTTGATGTCCGGCGACCTTGATCACTGCGCCGTCGGGGGCGATGTTGCCTCGAAGGATGGCCAAGCCGCCGGTGGGAGCGCGCGGGGCGTCGATCTGGTAGACCACCGGTTGGTCTTCGATCGTCTCCACAGCCTCAACGTTCTCCCGCAGGGTCTTGCCGGTGACGGTGGTGGCGTTGCCGTGAAGCAATCCGGCGTTCAGCAGGCGCTTCATAACCAGAGCGATGCCGCCGTAACGATTGAGGTCGGACATGACGTATTGTCCGGCCGGTTTCATATCGGCGATGTAAGGAGTGTTGCGGCTGATGCGGTCGAAATCGTCCAGGGTCAGTTTGATATCAACTTCCCGAGCGATGGCTATCAGGTGCAGCACCGAATTGGTGGAGCCGCCCATGGACACGGCCACGGTGATGGCGTTTTCAAAGGCCTGTTTGGTCAAGATGTCACGGGGGCGGATGTCCTCTTCCAAAAGACGCATCAAGGTCCGTCCCACGTCCCTGGCCTCGCCCAGCTTCCTGGGGTCGATGGCCGGAATCGAGGCGTCACCGGGAAGGGACATGCCCATAACTTCGATGCTGGTGGACATGGTGTTGGCGGTGAACAAGCCAGCGCAAGAACCCTCGCCGGGACAGGCTACGCATTCCAGCGTTGTGAGGTCCTCCAGGCTCATGTCGCCGGTGGCGTAGGCGCCCACTGCTTCGAACACGTCTTGTATGTTAACGTCTTTGCCTTTGAACTGACCGGGCATGATCGCCCCGCCGTACATGAAGATGGACGGCACGTTCAAACGGGCCATGGCCATCATGCAGCCGGGCATATTCTTGTCGCACCCGGCAATGGTGATCAGACCGTCCATGCGTTCACCAAAGGTGACCAGTTCGATGGAGTCAGCGATGACTTCTCGGCTGACCAGTGAGGTCTTCATGCCCTCGGTGCCCATGGAGATGCCGTCGCTCACCGTGATGGTGCCAAACTCGAAGGGAACTCCGTCTTCAGCGCGCACGCCTTCTTTGGCCGCCTGGGCGAACCGGTCCAGGTGGACGTTGCAGGGGGTGACGTCGCTGGCCAGGTTGGCGATGGAGACGAAAGGTTTTTTCATGTCTTCTTGGGTCAGGCCCATGGCCATCAGCATGGCCCGAGACGGCGCTCGATTCGGGCCGTCAACCAACTCACTGCTGCGGTGTCTCATATGGGTGGGTCTGGTTTTTGTCGCCACTGGTTCATCTCCTGGGAGTTGAATAATCACCGAATGATTGCCAAACGGTTTATCGATAGGCAATGGTCTGCGGTATCGCGTAATCGGACAATTATAAGGGCCTATACTAAGTGGTTACAAGATGGGCGAATATCAAGAGGATCTCAGGCACGAATCAGGGGTTGCGTCCCTACCAAATTTTGATTACGCTGTTGCTTGCTTAAAATCAGGTGTAGTCAGGAGAGGCTGCCATGTTTAACCCCATAGGCTGGATCAAGCCAGAAATCGCCCAAGCCCATTGTGACATCCCATGCGGGATCTACGACCCCGTCTCGGCAAAGATAGCCGCCCAGACCGTCCAGAAGATGGTCCTGCGGATTCAAGCGTTGGAGCGGCCCAGTGACGGCGACGCTGCTGGATTTGCGGACTATGCCAACAAGATTGCCCGGTATGTTGAAGTCAAAGAGCAACATGCCGAGACCTGCAAGCACGAGCTAGCCGTGCTTTGGGCCGACTACGGTTGGCCGAACACTCCCGCCGGTTTCGACCTGCATGCAACGTTCAACGCCGCCCTGAAGTTGGCTGGACAATGCAAGCAGAACATCGACATGGCCAAGTGCGAAGAACTGGTCGCCACCTGCGACACCATCGCAACCGCATTCTGGGCCACCAAGGGCGAGTCCTACAGTGACCCTCACGCAGTCGCGCGTTACGGTTCGTAGGCTACAACTTAACTAGGGCAAAACAAAAAGGCTCCCCAAAAATGGGGAGCCTTTTTTGTGGTCAAGCTTGTGAGCTACCGGAGGGTACTGAGGGCTTTCGATGCCTTTTCAATAGTGGCGTCAATGTCGGCTTCGGTGTGGGCCGTGGAGACGAAACCGGCCTCGAACTGGGAGGGTGCGATGTAGACTCCCTGTTCCTGCATGGCGTGGAAGTAGCGTCCGTACATCTCGGTGTCCGAACCTTGGGCGTGGGCCAGGCCGGCCACCGGACCGGCGTTGAAGAACCCGGTGAACATGGAGCCGACCCGATTGATGGTGGAGGGTATCTCCACCGCTTGAAAGGCCTTGGTCAGGCCATCTGTCAACTGCACGGCCAGGGTTTCTAGCTCCTCGAAGATGCCAGGTTTTTGCAATTCTTTCAGGGTTGCGATGCCCGCATTGACCGCCAGCGGGTTGCCGGACAGTGTGCCCGCCTGGTACATGGCTCCCAAGGGGGCCACCATCTCCATGACATCTTTCCGGCCGCCGTAGGCTCCCACCGGTAGTCCGCCGCCGATGATCTTGCCCATGGTAGTGATGTCCGGGGTGATGGAGTAAAGGCCCTGGGCGCCGTTGGGCCCGACCCGGAACCCGGTGATGACTTCGTCGAAAATCAGCAGCGCGCCGTTGTCCTTAGTGATCTTCTGGATGGCTTCCAAGAACCCGTTGGCGGGCGGGACCACGCCCATGTTCCCGGCCACCGGCTCGATGATGATGGCGGCGATGGCGTTGGGGTTGGCTTCGAAGAACCTTTCCACCGACCCGATGTCGTTGTATTCCGCCACCAGTGTTTCGCTGGCGTAGGATTCGGGAACGCCCGCGCTGGTGGGTATGCCGTGAGTCAATGCGCCGGAGCCGGCTTTGACCAGCAGACCGTCGGCGTGGCCGTGGTAGCAGCCGGCGAACTTGATGATCTTGTCGCGGTTGGTGAACGCCCGGGCCAGCCGGATGGCGCTCATGCAGGCCTCGGTGCCGGAGCTGACCAGCCGGACCGACTCCACAGATGGCAGCGCGCCACAGATGATCTTGGCCAGTTCGACTTCTTGTTCCACGGGCGCACCGAAGCTGGTGCCGCCCTCGGCAGTCTTCTTCAGGACTTCAACCACCGCGGGATGGGAGTGCCCCAAGACTAACGGCCCCCAGGAGCCCAAGTAGTCGAGGTATTCATTGCCGTCCACGTCCCAGACCCGCGCCCCTTGGCCCCTGGCGATGAATGGCGGGGTGCCGCCAACTGATTTGAAGGACCGGACCGGGCTGTTGACGCCGCCTGGGATATATTTCTGCGCCTCGGCGAACAGTGCTTCCGATTTGCTACGTTGCATGCCACGTCCTGATAATAATTTGGGTAAGAGAGTTATTCGGCTTCTTTAAGCCACCGCGCAACTTCTTTCGCGTGATAGCTGAGGATGGTGTCGGCTCCGGCCCGTTTGATGGAGGTCAATACTTCCATGGTCACGGTCTTCTCGTCGACCCAACCGTTGGCCGCCGCGGCCTTGATCATGGAGTACTCGCCGCTGACATTGTAGGCCGCTAAGGGCAGGACGAACCGGTCCTTGGCCTGCCGGATGACGTCCAAATAAGACAAGGCCGGCTTAACCATGACTATGTCTGCGCCCTCGGAGATGTCAGCTTCGATCTCTCGCATGGCCATGCGGGCGTTGGCCGGGTCCATCTGGTAGCTCTTCCGGTCGCCGAACTGGGGCGTGGAATCGGCGGCTACCCGGAATGGGCCGTAGAATCCGGACGAGTATTTGGCCGCGTAGCCCATGATCGGCGTGTCGTCGTAGCCGTGGTCGTTCAATGCCCGGCGGATGGCCCAGACCTGGCCGTCCATCATGGCCGACGGGGCGGGAAGATCGGCGCCCGCTTGCACGTGGGATACGGCGGTCTTGCCTAGTAATTCCAGTGTTTGGTCGTTGTCGATCCTATCGTTGGCGATTACGCCGCAGTGGCCGTGGTCTGTGTACTCGCACATGCAGACGTCGGTCACCACCATCATGCCGGGGTGGTTCTTCTTGATCATGCGCACCGCTTCTTGGACGATGCCTTCGGGGTCGTAGCCCTCGACGCCCAGGGGGTCTTTCTCGGCGGGCAGTCCAAACAGCAACACCGATGGGATGCCCAATTCGGCAGCCTCTCCAACTTCTTCAGACAGAACGTCTATGGACATCTGGAATTGGCCAGGCATCGGTTCTATCGCTTCTTTGACGCCGCTGCCATGGGCCACGAACAGCGGGTAGACGAACTCTTTGACGGACAGCCGGGTCTCCCGGGCCATGTTGCGCATGGGATCGCTGACGCGCAGTCGGCGCAACCTCGAGTCGGGGAAGCTGGTCATGATCTTTTCTCCTAGACCTTCTTCTAGAGTTTACTGGCGGGAAAGCTCACCGCCGGCGAAGTGGCCGGTCAGCGCGTCGACTAAGCCCTCGACCGTGTGTTCTGATGCTTCCAGGTCCACCCGCAATCCCAGCTCGCGGGCGGTGGCGGCAGTAACTGGGCCGATGCAGGCGATGAAGCTGGCTTGGATGGCCGTTAGGTCTCCGTCCAGCATCTCCGCCAGGTTTCGTACGGTGGAGGAACTGGTAAAAGTTACGACATCGACGCCGTCAATAAAAGCCCGCTTGGCCAGGTCGCTCACACCCGCTACGGGCACGTTTCGGTAGGCGGACAGCCGGTTGACCTGGGCGCCCATCTCGGCGAGACCTTTTTCCAGTTCGTGGCGGCCGATGTCGGCGGAGGGCAGCAATACTGAAACACCCTTCCAGTCGCGGCCCGATAGTTCTTTGATGACCTTTTCCGAGACCGGATGGCTGGGCATAAAGTCGGTGGTGATGCCCCGGTTGGCCAGAGCTTGGGCAGTGGCAGGGCCGATTGCTCCGACGGTCGTACCGGCCAGGGCGCGGGCGTCTTTGCCTTTTAGCTCCAGCCGCTCAAACACCGATTCAACGGCGTTGGCGCTGGCGAAGATTACCCAGTTGTAATCAGTTAATCGTTCTAACGTGGTGTCTAGTTCTGAGAAGTCGTCCAATGGGCTGATCTGGATGGTGGGCAATTCCACCGGGTTGGCCCCGGATTGCTCCAACAGAGTGCAGAGCCGTGACGCCTGAGAACGGGAGCGGGTGACCAGGACGCGCTTGCCGAAGAGAGTTCGCTTGTCGAACCAGGCCAGGTCCTTCCTGAGGTTGACCACCTCACCGATTACGGTGATGACCGGGGGTGTCAGCCCAGCTTCTTGACCTTTGTCCAGAATGTTTTCTATGTTGCCGGTAACGGTCTGCTGGTCGCTCCAGGTCCCCCATTGCACGAGGGCCGCGGGTGTTGTTGGCGGGAGGCCCTCTTCCTTCAGGGTGGCTAGGATGGTTTCCAGGGATTTCCAGCCCATGAGTACCACCAGGGTGCCGCCGTTCTTGGCCAGTATGTCCCAGGGGATCGTAGACTCGGGTTTGTTCGGGTCCTCGCTGCCGCTGACGACAGTAAAAGTAGTGGAGATGCCCCGGTGGGTCAGGGGTATGCCTGCGTAGGCTGGTCCGGCGATGGCCGAGGTTACGCCGGGCACGACTTCAAAGGGCAGTCCGTTGGCCTTTAACTCGAGGGCTTCTTCGCCGCCCCGGCCGAATACGAACGGGTCTCCGCCTTTAAGCCGCACCACGGTGAACCCCTGGGCGGCCTTATCCACCAGGAGTTGGTTGATCTCGAGTTGGGTCAGTTCCTGGCGTCCCCTGGCTTTGCCCACGAAGATGAGTTCGGCGTCGTCGGGCACGGCCTGGAGCTGGGAGGGGTCCACCAAGCGGTCGTAGACCACAACTTGGGCCTGCTCCAATGCCCACATTCCCTTAACTGTGATTAAGCCGGGGTCGCCGGGTCCGGCGCCCACCAGATAGACTTTACCGGTCAATATTTCATCTCTTCTAAACGCCCATCAGGGCGGAATATTACGCCAGGTTCGCCCTGGCAGCGGCCACCAGATCGGCGCCGCCCTCCCTCTCCAGGGTGTGGAACGCCGCGCGGGCTATTCCCAGAGCGTCCGCTTTTGGTCCTTGCACCTTGGTGGTGAAGCTGTTCTCGCCGTCTTCCGAGCTTATGTAGATCGTCATGAGCATCTCGTCGTCGATGCATTGGGCATAGGCGCCCACGGGTACGCTGCAACCGCCGCCAAGCTCTGCCAAGAATGCCCTTTCAGCTGTGGCCTCGTAGCGGGTGTCCGAGTCGTCAATGGCTGCCAATAATGCCAGCATTCGGTGGTCGTCGGCCCGCGCTTCCACCGCCAATATGCCCTGCCCCGGAGGGGGCACGAACTGCTCGATGGAAAGGTACTCGGTGACCTGGTCTTGCAGTCTCAGCCGGATCATGCCGGCGGCGGCCAATATAGCGCCATCGGCTTCTTCTCCCTGGGCTTTCCGCAGCCGGGTCTCCACGTTGCCCCGGATGGAAACAACCTCCACCTGGGGGGCGTATTGCTTCAATTGGGCGGCGCGGCGGGGGCTGCTGGTGCCGATCTTCGCGCCCTCGGGAAGCCCGTCTAAGGGGCAGCCGTACCGGTTTACCAGCACGTCACGGGGGTCCTCTCGGGACAACACCGCTCCTAGCACCAGGCCGTCGGCCAACTGGGTGGGCATGTCCTTGAGGCTATGGACGGCGATATCCAGCTTGCCGTCCAGTAGCTCCTGCTCCAATTCCTTGACGAAGATGCCCAGGCCCATGCCGGCGAGACGGGAGGTCTGGTCGGTGTCTCCCCTGGTCCGGACGGTATCGACTTGGAACTCCAGGGCGGGACTGTTGGCCTTCAACCGACTGATCACCACATGGTCTTGAATCAGCGCCAGGGCACTGCCGCGGCTTCCGACTTTCGTGGCCGGAATGCCTGAACTAACTGAACTTTCTTCTGAGTCGCTGGTGGACAAAGGTTTAATCCCTTGCGGCTTGGGCTATCCGGTCTTCGGTGCGTGGTGAGTCCTTGGACTCAACCGGGGCCTGTGTGGTCTGGTTCCTAATCTGGCAGCCGCCGTCAACGCACTCGGCGATGTTGGAACATTTACCGTTGGAATCCTTGCCCAGTAGGCCGTTCAGCAGCAGCTCCACGGCTTCGTCTTCCCGGCCCGACTTGGCCAGGCTGAGCAGCTCCGAGGTCATGCAGCACTGCCAACGTTGCGGGTCAACTGCCACTTGTTTGTCCTTGATAACTTGGCGGGCTTTGGAGAGCAGGTTAGTCGCTTCGGTCCAGTCCAGGTCATTAGAGTCCGACAGGGTCTCCCGCAGCTTGCGGGCCAAGGCTGGGCTGGCGCCACCGGTGGAGATGGCGATGGTCACCGGGCCGCGCTCCACGATGGACGGGGCGATGAAAGAGCAGCGGGGCACATCGTCCACTGCGTTCAGCAAAACGCCTCGCTTCTCGGCTTCTTCGAATATCTCTTGGTTGACCACCCGGTCATTGGTTGCCGCGATGACCAAGAATGCTCCATCGAGGTCGCCGGCTTCGTACCTACGTCGCTGGAACTCGATGTCGCCGCGCTCAGCAAAGCCGCGGATGCCCTGGGTGGTATCGGGGCTGATCACGATGATCTTAGCGCCCGATTCGAGCAGCTTAGAGATCTTGCCTTCGGCGATCTGCCCTCCGCCAATGATGACGCAGCGGCGTCCGGTCAGGTTGAGGAAAACGGGATAAAAATTTGCCATAAGCTCTCGATATATATCCATGACTCGCGGGCCCGGCGGGGCCGGACCCCTTGGTCTGGAGTTAGGCCGTGATTATAGCGTCGGGTTTCTCGGTGTCCACGTATTCGTCGTAGTCGGGCACGAAATAGCGGACCCGCGTTTTCTTGTATTCCCTGGTGCTGTACAACACCAGGCGCTCGGTGATTCCCGTGGCTTCGCTGATTTCGGTGTTGATTTCTTCGCAGCCCTCGGGGGTGGTCGCGTGGACCATGGTGAAATGCGTGTAAGGCCAGTCAGGGAAGGTCGGGCGCTCGTAACAGTGGGTCACGGCGTCGTGGGAGGCCATCATCAGGCCGACTTCCTCGGACCGCTCTTCTGGGACCTTCCAGACGATCATCGCGTTGGCCCTGAATCCAGATCGGCGGTGGTGCAGCACTGCGCTATAGCGCCGCATGATGCGCCGGTCTTGGAAGTCCTTGGCCAAGGCGAACAGCTCGTCGGTAGTCATGCCCAACTGCTCGGCGGTCTGGTCGTAGGGTCGGGGAATCAGCTCCAGGTCTTCCTGCATCCCGCGGATGGCGTCCTTCTCGGCCTCGGTCACGGGGACAGCCTTGTTCCAGGAGTCGGCTTCCTCTTTGTTGGCGGCGGTCTCTCCGTCGGATTGTTCTTTGTTGACGTTATCAGGAGAGAAATTGAACGAGGAGCCCTTCTTCTTGACCATATCGAAGTTGACGCCGATCTTGAAGAACCGTTTGGTGGGCATGATTCGCTGTTCCAGGGCGTTGGTTTTGCGGGCCATGTAGTCAGCGGTGGCTTCCAGGTCGTGTTCCGGGGGCACGGCCAGGGTGAACCACAGGTTGTAGTAGGAGCCTTCCCGAGCGTAATTATGGCTGACGCCGGGGTGCTTGTTGATCACCATGGCTGCGTCATGCAACTTCGCTGTTTCGTATGCCATGGCTACAAGTGTGGTCTTGAAACCCAGGCGGCGGGTGTCGAAGATGGCGCTGATCTGACGCAGGACGTTGGTCCGTTTCAGTTCAGCCAATCTTTCGAGGACTTCCTGTTCGCTGATCCCAACCTCTTCGCCGAGTTTTTGGAAGGGCTGGTCGACCATGGGAAAGGGCCCTTGGATCAAATTGAGAAGCTTGCGGTCGGTTATATCCATATCTGCCTGCGGTCCCTCCAGGACTACATAAGTTAATCACTGAGTGTTAAAGGCTGATGCCCGTTCTATATTCGCTCGGTCCGGTCATTTGGGTTCGACGGGCGCGGAGATTTCTAAGTTTTCATAAGAATCGGCCATGCCGACCAACACCCGGTCGGCCGCTTCAATGATCCTGCTCCAGGAACTGGGGATGGCGGAGTCCAGGACCATGGTCCTGAAGAAAACGAAGGCTTCGATGGTGTCCTTCAGGGTCACGCCCCGTTCCGACATCTCACTGCCGTACTCGCGGCCCAGCAGGTGGGATTCCTCGAGAAGTTCCTGCCTGCGGCGGCGGGGGCCTGCTTCCTGCAACAGCAAGGATAACAGGCGGCGTCCGAAGAGCCGCATCCGAATCTTGCCCTCTTCTTCGACGCTCTGATACCAGGGTTGCTGTAGAACATCGTTCCGGCCCAGGCTGCGGCGGATCTTACGGAGGGCCAAACTCTCGGTGGTGTCTTCCCGGCCCTGTTCTTGTGCCTGTTCGGGGGCGTTGGCGAAGGACTCTACGTCCTCGCGGAGGAACCGGCGGTGGCCGCCAGGAGTGCGGTACACCCTGAGGTAGCCGTTGTCGGCCCACTGCCTCAGGGTCGTGTTGCTGACATCAAGCAATCGGCAGGCGTCCCGGAGGGAGAGCCATTGAGACTTTTCGGTGGTTTGGTTGTCCTTAGTTTGAATTTCTACCAAGGTGATCGACTCTGAGACATTTTACGGGCCGGATTCGGCCATAAAAACCTATAAAAATCTCTAAGAAACTGAATTTTCCACTGCTGACTTAAACCAAGTTAGCATACGGGTTTCTTACAGTCAATCACTCCTGGGAAAGTTCATAAAACACCGGATATGTGCCTGTAAACTTCTTTGTTGCCTGCTTATGTAATGTTAAAATTGGGTTGATGAGAGGACACGAATCGGACAAGAAACTGCTTTCTGACCGTCGGGAACTGTTTATAAGTTTGAGACGCAGCATCAGGTCGAATTCCGTCCTGAAAGCCATGGAGCGAGTGCCCAGAGAAGCGTTCGTGCCTGCATGCGAACGTTCCAGGGCGTACCGGGACATACCGCTACCCATCGGCGAAGGCCAGACCATCTCCCAACCCCACATCGTGGCCCTGATCACCGAGGCGCTCCGCCTGCAACCGGCTGACCGGGTGCTGGAGGTTGGCGCCGGTTCCGGCTACCAAGCCGCCGTGCTGGCCGAACTGGTCCCGGAAGGCAAAGTGGTCACCGTTGAACTGGTCCGCAGCCTGTCGGAACGGGCGCGGGACACTCTAGAAGACCTCGAATATAAGAATGTCATCGTTGAAGACGCCAGGGAAGCACTTGGCTGTCCTTGGCGCGGGCCGTACGACGCCATCGTCGTGTCGGCCGCGGCCCCTTCCTTGGCGCCGAGATTGATCGCCCAGCTAGCCGTCGGTGGCCGCATGATCGTGCCCGTGGGCAACCGTGACCAGCAAGAACTCGTCTGTGTCCTACGCACGGGTGAGGGCATCTCCTTGCGCATGCTTGGCCCCTGCCGCTTTGTCCCATTGATCGGCCGCGAAGCCTTTCCCACTTCCCCGTAAACGTCCCTTCTCAGAACGCTCTGGCGTGTTTAATATATCCAATCAATCATGTTAGAGCTAACCGCCGGATTATCTCGTTCCCTTGACGAAGCCGCTGCGCTCATCTTGCGTTCCAACCACGTGGTTGCGTTGGCTGGGGCCGGGCTGTCTGTCGAGAGCGGCATCCCTCCCTACCGGGGCCCAGGCGGACTCTGGACCAAGTTCGGCGAGCCGTCCAATCTCTCGTTCAAAGAGTTCATCAGCGACCCCGGGGAATGGTGGGAGACCCGGTTCCGCACCGAAGACAAGCCCGGCGACCCAACCTACGAGATGAGGGTTGCCGTTGACCTAGCGGAGCCCAATCCGGGACATCGTTCCCTGGTCGAGATGGAAGCAATGGGGGTTCTGCAGTGCGTGGTGACCCAGAACGTAGACAACCTCCACCGGGAGGCGGGCAGCCGGTCATTGCTGGAGATACACGGCAACCGGACCTGGCTCCGTTGCCTCGGCTGCGGCGTCCGGCAACCCAGGGACGGCTACCATTTCGATAGCCTGCCGCCCATCTGCACCCACTGCGGCGGTGTGATCAAGATGGACACGGTTATGTTCGGCGAACCCATCCCTGAGGATGTGCTGCTGGCCAGTCGCCAGCAGGCCGAGACCTGCGATTGTATGCTGCTGGTGGGGACTTCTGGGACCGTTAACCCGGCGGCGCGTCTGCCCCTGGTCGCCAAGGAACTGGGTGCCAAGCTGATCGAGATCAACCCTGAGGAGACCACCCTCACCCAGTGGTGCGACATCACCCTCGACGGTCCATCCGGGGAACTGCTCCCCCTGCTGCTAAAACGGCTCAAGAACGGTAGTTCTGCCCAGCCTGAAAACCAGGCCTGAATGTTATAAACTCAACAATGGATTTCGGGGTTATCCGTCTCGATTCGGACATCAATCCCCGCGCCGGGAGCAGCCAATTTCAATGGATTTCGCTCTGACAGCACCTATCTTGGCCCGCTTCGGATTGGGCGACCCGCCGTGGTTGGACCCCGCCACTGCAGGCGCCATCGGTCTTATCGCTATCGTGGTGGCTTTCCTGGTCTTCAAGCTGGTCTTTCCGCTCATCGTCCGGTTCACCCAGTGGACGCCCACAGACCTGGACTCCCGATTGGTGGGGTCGGTGCGCTGGCCCGTTGTCTTTGGCATCTTGGTGCTGGGGGCGTATCTGGCCGTGACCATTCCCTTGGGCTTGTCCGGCTCCGAGCAGGACCGGGCGGACACAATCGCTCGCGCAGCCGGGATAGTCGTTGGGATCTTGGTGGTGGTCGGCCTGCTCTCCAGCGCCATTGACTGGTACTTGGCCACCCTCGCCACCCGCGCCAACCATGTGGTCGACCTGAGGCTATTCCCGCTGTTACGCCGGGTTGGCGGCGTCTTCATCTATGGTATCGGCGCGCTGCTGGTGTTGGATGTCATGGACATCAACATCAGCCCCCTCATCGCCGGTCTGGGTCTGGGCGGTCTGGCCGTGGCCTTGGCTATCCAGCCGACCCTGGCCAACCTGTTCGCTGGCACCTACGTCATGACCGAGGGCGTCATCTCAACCGGCGATTACATCGAGCTTGAAAGCGGTATGGCGGGGTATGTGGTGGAGGTGGGCTGGCGCAGCACCCGCATCCGGACTTGGGGCAACAACCTGGTGGTGGTACCCAACGCCCGCTTCGCCGAGACCATCATCACCAACTACCAGCAGCCGGTGCCCGCGGTGAACGTCTACGTGACCTGCGGGGTTAGCTACGACAGCGACCTGGACCTGGTGGAGGAGGTCTCCCGGGAGGTAATGACCGAGCTGGTCGAGAACAGCCTGAGCGCCAACCGGTCGTACGGTTCCTGGTTCGCCTTCGACTCCTTCGGTGAGTCCAACGTGGACTTCTGGCTGTTTCTGCAGGCACGCGACCGCATCTCCAGCTTCGATCTGCAATCGGCCCTGATCAAGAACCTGCACCGCCGATTCAAAGAAAATGACATAACCATTAACTACCCGGTCCGCACCCTCCAGTTCCCCGACGGCTTCAGCCCAGAGTCCATCGGCGCCACAGCCACGACCACCCCGCGCCCACCCAGACCCTCACGCACCCCCCGAGACTTCAACCCTTGTATGGAAAAGCAAAACGGCCCCGACGTAGACGGCGTCCCCCCCGGCGGCGGAGAAAGCCCCATGGGAGGCCCCGACGGCCCAGACGGGCCGGGGTAGCGGCGCAGCCGCGTTTATTCGGAGTGGCGTGATGGCTAAATTGGTACATCCCGCCCCCGACCTTGCCCCACCCACGACCAGTCGCTATAATCCAAACGTGGCTATTGGCCACTCTCCACTATGTGGGCCTGTAGCTCAGGTGGCTAGAGCGCGGTCCTGATAAGACCGAGGTCGTTGGTTC